>CAVZNR010000038.1:0-60934 GCA_963776675.1 uncultured Alphaproteobacteria bacterium
GTCGAGACGCCTCACCACAAATATATCGGGATCCGCTTAGCGCGCGGAACACAGCGGGAAGCCCGCCGCGGTCCGACCGCCTGCGCTATCTCAATCGACGAGTGTCAGAAGGTGACACCGCTATAAGGCATGTCTGACGTAGCTCCCTACCGGTTGCACATCAGTCGCCACTACGGTGGTCCGCTCTCCCGCACGCCCCGTACGGAAGATGGGCGACATGTGCCGGCAGGTCTCCTGGCTTGCGGCTCGAACGCTTGGCTCCGACCTTCCCAACGGGCCCGAACATGGAACCGTCAGTGGTATTTGCGGAGTAAGCTTGCCGCTTACAGTTGCGGGGGCAGCCACGGCTTTGGCAGATCTGCGCCTTACCGTGTTCCCTTTTCACCATCGGTGCGCAAACACCGACGGACCAGCACGGCGCCAATGGACCAGATGCACATTGATCCTGTCAAGCACGTTAACGAAGCGGCGTTCACGGCCGACGCGCGCCGGCCACGAGCGCCGCGATGCGTCGGGACGAGATCCCTCGGTATAAATCTGACAAAAAAGTAAGCTGCCTTCGCGACTTCGACGCGCAATATTGATGCGCGCCCAGGGCACCGTCGATGCTGCGTAGCGGCAGGTGCGACCCCACCTGCAATCCGCTCGAGTGTTCTCGCGGAGCCTTCCTGCCGGCGCACAAAAAAATGGAGCACCTGATTGGGTGATCAGACGGCGCCTGCCGTTTGGCCGGATCTGCCGTTCGAGCATGGGAGGGGTTTGGACATGACAGTGCTTGTCGAGTCCAGGGCATTGCGCAAGGCATTCGGCGCCATCGTCGCCGTCGACGGCATCTCGCTGAGCGTGCGCAAGGGAGAGGTGCTGGGCTTCCTCGGCCCCAATGGCGCCGGCAAGTCGACCACCATGAAGATGATCACCGGCTTCCTCGAGCCGGATGAGGGCAGCTCCGCGATTTGCGGCATCGACGTGCAGGCCAGCCCCAGGGCCGCCAAAGCCAAGCTCGGATACCTGCCGGAGGGCGCGCCGCTTTATGCGGAAATGACGCCGCGATCCTTCCTATCCTTCATCGCCGCGGTCCGCGGCATCGACGGCAAGGAGCGCGAGGCGCGGGTGGCCGCCGCCGTCGAGAAGACCAGGATCCATTCGGTTCTGGATCAGCGCATCGAGACCCTGTCGAAGGGCTACAAGCGGCGCGTGGGATTGGCGCAGGCCGTGCTCCACGATCCCTCCGTTCTCATCATGGACGAGCCGACCGACGGCCTCGACCCCAATCAGAAACATCACGTGCGCAAGCTCATTCACGACATGGCGGCCGAGAAGGCCATCATCGTCTCGACGCACATTCTCGAGGAGGTCGAGGCCGTGTGCACGCGCGCGGTGGTGATCGCCAAGGGGCGCATCGTCGCCGACGGCACCGCCGAGGACCTGATGCGCCGCGTGCCCTATCACGGCGCGGTGGCGATCCGCCTCGCCGCCCAGCACTCCAAGGTCGCAATCAGCGCCCTGTCGGCACACAGCGACGTGGCTCGCGTGGAGACGCTCGAGAAGGCCAACGGCCACGTGGCGCTGCGCGCCATCCCCAAGAACGGCAAGACGATCGCCACGGACATCGCCTCGCTGCTGCGCGACAAAGCATTGCCGGTCGAGGAGCTGTTCGTGGAGCGCGGCAAGCTCGACGATGTCTTCCGCCAGATTACGACCACGGAGGGAAGCCCGGATGCTTAAGCTGCCCGAGTCGCTGCGCGCCACCGCCGTCATCGCCAAGCGCGAGTTTGCCGCCTACTTCGCCACGCCGCTGGCGGCGGTGTTCCTGACCATCTTCGTGGCCCTGACCGGTGCCTTCGCCTTCTACGTCGGCAACTTCTTCGACCGCGGGCAGGCCGACCTCACCACCTTCTTCGCCTATCAGCCCTGGCTCTATCTTCTGCTCGTTCCCGCCGTCGCCATGCGGCTGTGGGCGGAGGAGCGCAAGAGCGGCACCATCGAGCTTTTGATGACGCTGCCCATCTCGCCGTGGGAGTCGGTGCTCGGCAAGTTCCTGGCGGCGTGGGCCTTCATCGGGCTGGCGCTCGTCCTCACCTTTCCCATGTGGATCACGGTCAACGTGCTGGGCGAGCCCGACAACGGCGTGATCGTGACGAGCTATCTGGGGAGCTTCCTCATGGCGGGCGCGTTCCTCGCCATCGGCTCGTTCGTCTCGGCGCTGACCAAGAACCAGGTTATCGCCTTTATCCTTGCAGCGACGATCTGCTTCCTGTTCGTGATGAGCGGCGTCGACCTCGTGCAGAATTCACTGCGCGCGTGGGCGCCGGGCATCGTCTCCTCCGCCGTCGCCTCCATGAGCTTCCTGTCCCACTTCCAGCAGATCACGCGCGGCGTGGTGGAGGCGCCGACCCTCATCCTGTTCGTGTCGCTGATCGTCTTCGCCCTGTTCGCAACCGTGATCGCCATCGATCAGAAGAAGGCCGCCTGAGGGGAGCCCGCCATGCACAAGATCCTCGACAGAGCCCGTTCGCTGGCGTCCGACGCGTGGAGCCGGACCGCGAAGGCGTGCGCCTCGCTCAACCGTTCCGCGCTCGCCTGGGGCGGGCTGGCGCTCGCCGCCGTGATCCTGTTGGCGGTGAACCTTGTCGCCTCGGTGTCCTTGCGCAACTGGCAGGCCGATCTCACGCAAGGCCAGCTGTTCACCATCTCCGACGGCACGCGCCAGATCCTGCGCTCCATCGACGAGCCGATCACGGTGCGGCTCTATTTCTCCAAGCGGCTGGGAGAGATCGCGCCGAGCTACGCCAACTACTTCGAGCGCGTGCAGACGCTTTTGCAAAGCTATCGTGATCTCTCCGGCGGCAAGCTGCAGGTCTCCTATCTCGATCCCGAGCCGTTCTCCGACGCGGAGGATCGCGCCGTCGCCGCCGGCTTGCGCGGCACGCGGCTCAACGCCGAGGGCGAGCTCGGCTACTTCGGGCTGGTCGCCACCAACTCCACCGACAACCAGCAGGTGATCCCCGCCTTCTCGCCCGACCGCGGCGCGTTCCTCGAATACGACGTCACCAAGCTCATCAACGCGCTCGCCAATCCCAAGAAGCACGTCGTCGGCGTCATCAGCGGGCTGCCGATCAACGGCGGCAAGATGCCAATGAGCAATCAGCCGACGCCGCCGTGGCTGATCATGAACCAGATGCGCGAGTTCTTCGACGTGCACATGCTCGATGAGACGCTGACCTCGGTGCCCACCGACATCGACGTGCTCATGATCGTGCAGCCGACGGGTTTGACGCCCAAGGCCGCCTACGCGATCGACCAGTACGTGCTGGGCGGCGGCAAGGCGCTGGTCTTCGTCGATCCGATGCCCGAGGCCGCCATGCTCGCGACCTTGGGCCAGAAAAAGGGCGGCATCGACGAGATGACCAAGCTGCTCAAAAGCTGGGGCGTCGGCTTCGACGATAAGAAGGTGGCAACCGACATCGCGCACGCCCGCCGCGTGCAGTTCGGCCAGGGCGGCGGGCCCGTGACCGACTACGTGGCGTGGCTCACGCTCGACAAGCGCAATCTCGATGAGGGCGACGTGCTGTCCTCCGGCATCGACACGCTCAACTTCGCATCGCCCGGCTCGCTCGTCCGCATCCCGGAGGCCGGCCCAACGGTGACACCCCTCATCTTTACGAGCCCGCAGGCCATGGAGGTCGATGCGAGCAAGGTCGGCATGGCGTCCGATCCGGTGGCACTTTTGCGCAACTACAAGCCCGGCGGCAGCGCCCTGGTGATGGCGGCGCGCGTCACCGGCGAGGCGAAGTCCGCCTTTCCCGACGGACCGCCCAAGAAGGAGGCGAAGGCGGACAAGGACAAAGAAGCGGTCCAGGCAGACGCCAAGGCAGAGCCCGCCAAGGAGCCGGCGGACGCCAAATCGTCGTCGGCCGAAAAGGCCTCGTCCGGGCTCAAGTCGGGCAAGGTCAACGTCATCGTCATCGCCGATACGGACATGATGGCCGATCAGTTCTGGGTCGACCGGCGCCAGATGCTCGGCCAGGAGGTGGTGATGCCCACCGCGCACAACGCGGCCCTCGTCGTCAGCGCCCTGGAAAATCTCTCCGGCAACGACGCCCTCATCGCCCTGCGCGCGCGCGGCGTCTCCGACCGCCCCTTCACGCTGGTGGAGGATCTGCGTCGCAAGGCCGAGCGCAAGTTCCGCGAGAAGGAGCAGGCACTCACGCAGAAGCTGCAGGACCTGCAGACCAAGCTCGCCAACATCGAGACGACGCAAAGCGGCGCCGTGCTGATGACGGAGGACGAGCGCGACGCAGCCGACAAGTTCCGCGCCGAGATGCTCGATACGCGCCACCAACTGCGCGACGTGAAGCTGGCGCTGCGCCGCGACATCGACCAGCTCGACGGCTGGCTCAAGTTCGCCAACATCGGTCTCGTCCCCCTCGCGATCGCGTTCGCAGGCATCGGATGGTCGCTGTGGCGCACACGCCGGCGCACGTCGACAAAGCCGTAGCCGCCAATCGGGAGGGTGCCCATGACTCCAAAGCAGTTCCTCGCACTGGCGGCGGCCGCCGCGGTCAGCCTGGTGGTGGCGGTCGCCGTCTACACCTCGTCGGTGCCCTGGTCGCACGCGACGCGAAGCGGTGCGCCGCTGTTTCAGACCTTGCGCGGCGCGCCCCCGCATATTGCGCGCATCGAGATCACGCAGGGCGCCAACACGCTTACCCTGGTGCGCGATGGCAACGACTGGCGCCTCAAGGAGCACGAATCCTTCCCGGCGACGGACGAGAAGGTACGCGCCTTTCTGGTGGGCCTGTCGGATGCCGAGCTGGTTGAGCCCAAGACGCGCATGAAGGACCGCTACGCGCTTCTCGGACTGGCCGACCCCAAGGCAAAAGGCGCCTCCTCGCGGCTCGTGAAGCTGATCGACGACCACGGAAAGACTGTCGCCGAAGCGATCATCGGCCAGCAGCGCCGCGACGCATTCGGGTCGGGCAAGACCGGCACCTACGTGCGCCGCCCCGGCGAAGCGCAGACCTGGCTGGTCAACACTCAGATCGACGGCGGCATCGCCATGCGCGACTGGGTCAAGCCGCGGCTGTTCGAGGCGCGCCCGCGCGAGGTCAAGCACCTGAGGGTCAAAAGCCCCGGCAAGGAGGATCTTGATATCGTGCTGTCGGTCGACGGCAGCGAGCACCGGCTCAAGAACATCCCCGACGGCATGAAGATCAAGGACGTCAACTCGATCGACGACATCACAGAGGCCGCCAGCTCCTACACCTTCGACGACGTGCACAAGATCGATGCCACGCCCACGGGCGACAAGGTCAGCACCGTCACGCTCGAGCTTGCCAATGGCGTGACCTGCGACTTCACCATCCGGCGCGACGGCGGCGTGGCCTGGGTGACGATGAACGCGATCGGAGAGGGCGACGCCAAGAAGACGGCGGACGCGCTCATGGCGCGCACCAAGGGCTGGGAGTTCCGCGTCCCCAGGAGCAAGGCCGATGCGATCTTGAAGGATCGCGCCGAGATGCTGGAGAAGGTGCAGTCCTAGGACGCCGATGCGTGCGCCTCGAGGCGCCTGCGGTCCACCTGCTCGACCACGCGGCCGCTGGCATCGAGCCCGCGCGTGATGCAGTCGATGCTGGCGCCCCCTTCGGTGCGCCGGATGTGCAGCAGGTTGTAGCGCCCCAGCGGCTCGTCCTTGTGCGCGCGCGCGCCCGAGCCCGACGCCACCCCGATGACAGGAATGTGCCCTCTGGCCCAGGCCAGATCCACGTGGCTGTCGCGATGGTTGTGCCCGTGCAGCACCAGCTCGGCGCCGTGGGCCGCCAATACGCGCTCGAGCTCGGCGGCATCGCGCAGGGCGCGGCGCGGCGGAGCCTGACCGGGAAGGGGCGGATGGTGGATCAGCACCACGCGAATGAGACCTTCGCGGTGCGTGCGCTCGAGCAGATCTCCAAGCGCGGCCATCTGCTGCTCCCCGACACGGCCCGCGGCGACGAACGGCGGCGTTTCCTCCGCCGAGTTCAGGCAGATGAGCGCCAAGGGGCCGACGCGGCGCACGTAGGGGAACCCGTCGGGACCGGGCGGGCGTAGCGCAGCACCCCACGCGTCGGGCTCCATGTACGGCGACCAGAGGCCGACGCCGGGGTGGTCGGAGAGACGCGTATAGATATCGTGGTTACCGGGGATGACGGTCACGGTCTGCGGCGAGCCGAGGTCGTCGAGCCAGGCACGCGCCGCCGCGTACTCGGCCGGCAGCCCGAGATTGATGAGATCGCCCGTAACCGCGATGTGATCGGGCTGCTGCGCTTTGAGGTCGGCCACGATCAGGTCGAGGCTCGCCGCCCGATGCACGTAGCGGCGTTTGCGCTGCCAGTTGAGATATCCCAGCCCGCGCTTGACGTTGAGGTGGCGCAGGCCGAAGCCGCGCACCGGCGACAGATGGATATCGGAGAGATGGGCGAGGGTTATGGTGTCGGTCATCTGACTATGGGGAGGGGGAGGCGCTAAGAGCACGGTGACAAGTCTACCACGGTCCTCTATTCCAGATTGGCCTGCGGAGCAAAGCGCAGGCGCGGGAAGGAGACCCCTGTGCGGTCGAGCCGTCTGGTCACCAAGCTCATGCAGCAGAGCTGGCGCCTGACGCGCGGGCTGACGCTCGGCGCGCAGGCGATGGTTATCGACCCCGACGATCGCATCCTGCTCATCCGTCACACCTACCGCCCCGGCTGGCACTTTCCCGGCGGCGGCGTGGAGCGCCACGAGACGGTGGAGGCGGCCCTGGCGCGCGAGCTGCACGAGGAAGCCGCCGTCGTGCTGACGGGCCGCCCGGAGCTGTTCGGCGTCTATGCCAATTTCCGCTCGTTTCCCAGCGATCACGTGGTGCTTTTCATCGCGCGCGACTGGAAGCAGCCGATCGCACCCAAGCCCAACCATGAGATCGCCGCGCACGGGTTCTTCGCCAGAGACGCCCTGCCCGACGATATCGGCCGCAGCGCCGCCCGCCGCCTCAGGGAGGTGTTCGATGGCGAAACGCGCAGCCTCATGTGGTGAGACATCTTTACGCGGTTCTGCGGCCGTGCTAGACGCCCGCGCCATGACGAGGAGCTTGCAAGGTCGGATGCCAGCGCCGCGACGAGGCCGATGCGCCGCGCTCGCCGAGCGCGCCTGACCTATCGTTGTATGACCGCGGCGGGAGCATCCCGCGCGCCGCCTCGAAAGCCCGTCACATGTCCTCCAATATTCTGCACCGGCCGATGACGCCGGCCGATCTCGCCCAGGTGTCGCACCTCAATGCCAGCGTGTTCGGGCCGGGCCGCTTCACGCGTACCGCCTACCGCGTGCGCGAGGGGGCCCCCCGCCTGTCGCGCTATTGCCGCGTCGCCGTCGACGGCGACCGCATGATCGCCGCGGTACGTTTCACCGAGGTCGCGATCGGCGAGACCGATGGCGCGCTGCTGCTGGGACCGCTCGCCGTCGACCCGCAGTTCGCCGGCAAGGGGCATGGACGCCAGCTCGTCGGCGAGGCACTGGAGCTGGCGCGGGCCGATGGTCTTCGCCTGGTCGTGCTCGTGGGCGACGAGCCGTACTATGCGCGCTTCGGTTTCCACCCGGTTCCGCCGGGGCAGATTCTGCTGCCAGGCCCTGTCGACCCCAAGCAACTCCTCGCCGCAGAGCTCCATCCGGGCGCTCTTGCCGCGTTCCGGGGCCTCATCATTGCCAAACGAGCCTGATGACCAGACGCCTCTCGCGGCATACACTTCGCGTGCGCACCAGCGGAGGGTACGACATGGATAGACGCACCTTGCTCCTCGGCGGCGGCACGTTGCTCGTTGCCGCAACCTTGACGCAGGACGCCGACGCGCGCTCCGAACGCGTCGACGTGACGCCCGAGGACTCGCGCTTCATGGAGCTGGCCATCAAGCAGGCCAAAGACGGCGACTACCCCTTCGGTGCCATCATCGTGACCGACGGCCAGGTGCTGGCGCTCGGTCGCAACACCACCAAGAGCAGCCACGACCCGACCGCCCACGCCGTGATGGTGGCAATCCGCGCCTTCCTCGACGGGCACGATCCCGACGAATTCAAAAAGGCCACCATCTATGCCTCGGGCGAGCCGTGCGCGATGTGCATGGGGGCGATCATCTGGTGCGGTTTCAAGCGGCTGGTCTATGCCGCATCCATCGCACAGCTCTCGACCAAAATCGGACAGATCGGAGTTACCGCGCGTCAGATCGCGAATGCGGCCCCCTTCGCCGATATCGAGATCTCGGGTGGCTTGCTGTCGGGAAATGCCCTGCGGCTGTTCGACGAGCCCAAGGAGGCCAAGGGCGACAAGTAGCTGGGCCGGAACCGGGGTGGCGGCTGGCGCGTTTCAATGCCGGTCAACCAACAGATGGAGTCCCCACCATGGCCCGCGGTCTCATTCTTTGGCTTCTCGGCGTTCCCTTCGGCATCGTCGCCCTGCTCTACCTCTTCGGCTTCCTCAGCTAGGGGCGGGCAGCCGCATCGTTTACCTTGTCGAGCGCAAAGCGCTCCATCTGCGGCTTCACGCCGTGACGCGCCGTCCGGCGCCGTCCGCCGCCCGGAACCATCGCTCCAAGGCGCCCTCAAAAAAACTTTTAGACACCTGGGAACCGCATGTTCGCCATCCGCATTTAGGTGCAACACACGCGTCGCGTCTCACCTCCCCCTCCCCTCCCCTGGAGACGGGTCGCGTGGCACTCGGGGCACCCGCTCGTATCGCATTAGCCTGGGCGGGTGCCCTCATTTTGCCGGGCGCATGCATACCCGCGCGCCTTGCATCCCCGGCCTTAGGCCGTCTCACCCGAAAATTGGTTTGCGATTGGGCCGCCCGCGCGCGTCGCGGCGCGCCAATTTGCATTTCACCGCCGTCTCCTTGTACGCTGGCCCCATCCGGACAGATCCAAATATCACGGCGTATCCGCTCGATGGCGCAGCTCATCCGCCACAGGCGTGGCTTTGCGCGCCGGTACACCGACTTACGGAAGGAAGGCTATGAGCAACAACCTGGCCGTCGAGTGGTTCACCAAGCTGCGGCTCGCCACGGGGAACGACGAGCTTTCGATCATTTTGCTGTTCGTGGCCGCGGTTCTCATCGCCGTGGTTCTGCATGCGGCCGCGTTTGCCGCGATGCGTGGCGTCCTCCACAAGGAAGGGGTCGGCCGCGTGATCTTGTCGAGGATCACCGGTCTCACGCTCCTGGCGGCGATCCTGCTGGCCATCGTCGTGGTGCTGCCCGCCGCCGAGTTCCAGCCTGGTATCGCCGAGTTCTCGCGCCAGGCCCTGAAGATCGGCATGGCGGTGCTTTTGGGGTGGAGCGCGGTTCTCGCCATCAATGCGACCAGCCACCACATCGAGCGCAAGCACCGCCTCGACGTGGAGGACAACCTCGAGGCGCGCCGCATCCATACCCAGATCCGCATCCTGCGCCGCATCGCCCTCATTCTCGTTCTGTTTCTGACGCTCGGCGCGATCCTGGTCACGTTTCCCACGGTGCAGGCGTTCGGCGTCAGCCTCTTTGCCTCTGCCGGCGTGGCCGGCATCGTGCTCGGCTTCGCCGCGCGGCCCATTCTCACCAACCTCATTGCCGGCATCCAGATCGCGCTCACGCAGCCGATCCGCATCGACGACGTGCTGGTCGTGGAAGGAGAATGGGGCTGGGTCGAGCAGATCACCACCACCTACGTGGTCGTCCGCATCTGGGACTTGCGCCGGCTGATCGTGCCGCTGTCCTACTTCGTCGAAAAGCCGTTCGAGAACTGGACGCGCGAGAGCGCGTCGATCCTCGGCGTCGTCCTGTGGCACCTCGACTACCGCGCGCCGCTCGCGGAGATGCGCACGAAACTGGAGGAGCTCGCCTACAAGAACCCGCTCTGGGACGGGAAGGTCGTCAACCTGCAGGTGGTGGAGTCGGGCGAGGCGAACATCACGGTGCGCGCCCTTCTCAGCGCCCGCAACTCGCCAGGGGCGTGGGACCTGCGCTGCCAGGTGCGCGAGCAGATGATCTCGTGGCTGCAGGATGCGCACCCCGAGGCGCTGCCGCTGTATCGGGCGGCCATTGCCGGCTCGGCCCCGGTGCAGAGGCGGCACGACGGCGCGGCCGAGGGCATGCTGGCTTCCTAGCGCCAGAAAGCCAAACCGTGATTGCGGGCAACGTGTTGGCCGCCCCTGAGGCTGTGCGGCCAGAGGTGACGATTTCAGAGTTGTCGTTCGCAGGCCCGCCGTAGGCTCGGCCGGCACCGGGAGAGCGAGGAGTACCTGCGGCTCTATTGAGCCGTTTCAATGCCTCGCGGTGCTGATCGATGAAGCGCACCCCTCACCTGCGATCAAGTCCGGCGAGGACGCCTTCTATGAACCCATCCTTCGCCTTGCGGTACTCGTCCATGGTCCGGCCATCAAACCCAACTTTCAGCGCGTTGTAGTCCGCGACGAGCTGAGGCGACTTGCGCAGAGCCTCAACGAACAGGTGGAAGAAATCGTTTGGAGCACCGATCGCTGTGAGCTGAATCCCGAGATGGGGGCTGCTCGATGCATTCTCGAAGGCAGAGAACGTGTCCGTCCGTACCGAGCCGTCGTTGCGGGCGAGCATGGCAGCAAGGCACTTGTCGGCTAAATTAAAGTCCGCCCGCGGCACCCGCACCACAATGTCCAGGTCACCCTTTGTGAGGCAGCCCGCAACAGCCGTCGCCCCAATATGGCGAATGTCGGCGGAGGCGGGCAGCTTCGACTGCAGAAGGCTCTCTATTTCTCGGAAGAGGCGCTGTGCGTCGTCGCGCGCGCGATCGGTGTCGGCGATCAGCTTGAACAGTTCATCTGGCATGCGCCCCGTACGAGCGTCTTACCGGCTCGCCTCAAAGACCGTCCGCTCAATCCGCGAAGGGATCGCGCATCAGGATGGTGTCGTCGCGCTCGGGCGAGGTCGAGAGCAGCGTCACCGGACACTCGATCAGCTCCTCGATGTAGCGCACGTACTTGACGGCCTGCGCCGGCAGGTCGGCCCAGCTGCGCGCACCCGCCGTCGACTGCGACCAGCCCTCCAGCGTCTCCCAGATGGGCTTGATGCGTGATTGCGCGTTGGATCCCGCCGGCAGCCGGTCCATGCGCTCGCCGTCGAGCATGTAGCCGACGCCCACTTTCAGCTCGTCGAAGCCGTCGAGCACGTCGAGCTTGGTGAGCGCGATGCCGTCGATGCCGCACACCTTGATGGTCTGGCGCACCAGCGTGGCATCGAACCAGCCGCAGCGGCGCTTGCGGCCCGTCACGGTTCCGAACTCGCGCCCGCGCTCGCCGAGCCTCTCGCCCGTTGCATCGTCAAGCTCGGTCGGAAACGGGCCGGATCCGACGCGCGTCGTATAAGCCTTGGCGATGCCGAGCACGTAGCCGATGGCGCGCGGTCCCACGCCCGACCCCGTGGCAGCCTGCGCGGCGACAGTATTCGACGAGGTCACGAACGGATAGGTACCGTGGTCGATGTCGAGCAGTGCGCCCTGCGCGCCCTCGAACAGGATGCGCTTGCCCGCCTTGCGCTCGCGGTCGAGCAGATCCCAGGTCACGTCCATGAAGGGGAGGATCTTGGGCGCGATCTCCGCAAGCTCCTCCATCAGCTTCTCCTTGGACTGCTCCGGCTGGCCCAGGCCGCGCCGCAGCGCGTTGTGATGCACGAGGATGCGGTCGACCTTGGGGCCCAGCGTGCCCAGGTTGCGCAAGTCCTGCACGCGGATGGCGCGCCGTCCCACCTTGTCCTCATACGCCGGGCCGATGCCGCGGCCGGTGGTGCCGATCTTGCCCGCGCCGGCGGCCTCCTCGCGGATGACGTCGAGCTCGCGATGCAAGGGCAGGATCAGCGTGGCGTTCTCGGCGAGCCGCAGGTTCTCGCGGCTGATGGTGAGGCCCTGGCCGGTAAGCTTCTCGATTTCGGCCAGCAGCGCCCAGGGATCGACCACGACGCCGTTGCCGATCACCCCGAGCTTGCCGGGCCGCACCACGCCCGAGGGCAGCAGCGACAGCTTGTAGGTGTTGCCGCCGATGACGAGCGTGTGCCCGGCGTTGTGCCCGCCCTGAAAGCGCACGACGATGTCGGCGCGCTCCGACAGCCAGTCGACGATCTTGCCTTTTCCCTCGTCGCCCCACTGGGCGCCGACTACCGCTACGTTCGCCATGCTCTATCCAATTCGTCCATCTCGCAACTTGGCCCCGGCACGGCTGGCCGGGGCCATAAAGAGCAGCATTGATGGGTTATAGCGCAGATTCGAGAAAGCCGAGCCCCCACCGCTGCCGCCGCCCAGAAACGGCCAAAGGTATTGGACTTAGCGGTAGATGATGGGCTTGGTGCCGGGCCAGGTGACGCGGTAGCCGAACTCGATGACCTGCTCCTCCTCCGGATCGAGCTTGGATTCGAAGGAGATGACGCCGCGCTTGTCCTCGATGCCCTGCCGCGTCGGGGCCGTGGGGCCGATAAGGTCGACCTTGATGTCCTGGTCCTGCGACACGGGGATCTGGTCGTGCACGACGAGCTGCACGGCGCGCTCGTGCATGTTCTTGACGGTGATACGGAAGTTGCGGCTGTCGGTGCGCGCCGAGGAGATGAGGCCGGTCTCGCCGCGCTTCTCGTTGGCGATGGCGTGGCGCACGCGCACCTGGTCATCGGCGCCGAAACCCAGCTCATGCTCCTCGCCGGGCGACAGCACGGGCAGCTCTCCGGTCCCAACGAAGGTCCCGTCGCGGAACAGCGATACCATCCCCGGCAGCAGCGGCGAGCCCTTGGGCAGGATGAGCTTGGCGTAGAGGTAGGCCTTGGGATCGACCTTGGGCACGGTGCGCACGGTGAGCACCGGCTCGACGCTGTCCTGCTGCAGCAGCACGCGCTTGGCCTCGCCGGTCTCGGGAATGGTGAGACGCCCCGGAACGGTGAACACCGCCTGGAAAGGCGCCGTCGCAATGGCGGCATTCTGCTCGGTGATGTCGAGCTCGGGCTCGGGGGCAGCGAGGCCCCCCATCGCTTCCTCGGCGACCTTGAAGTTGCGCTTCATGGAGGGCGCGCGCGCCATGTCTCCCGGCGGGGGAGGCGGTGCCGCCGCCATCACCGGCTTGGGCTCGGGCTCGAAGTCGACGGTGAGGGTCTTGAGCTCGGGCGCGGCCGCGTTGGCGGTCGGGCGCGTGGTGGACAGCTGCAGGGCGACATTGTCCCAGGTCTCGCCCGTGCGCTGCTTGATCTCGGCACGCCGCGTCAGGTCAAGCGCCGGCGGCGCCGTCTTGGAGCCGGTATTGAGGCGCGCGTCGTAGCGCGGCGTCCAGGCGGCGTTGCGCACCTGATAGCGCACGGTGAGGTCCGCCTCGAGATTCGCACCGGCGGTGACGTAGACCTTGACCTCGGTCTGCTCCATGCGCGCCGGCACCAGCGCCGACAGCTTCTTTTCCAGCTCCGCGATCCTGCGGTCGAGATCGCGCTTCTTGATCTCGGCATCGAGGGCGGAGCGCTGCGCGTCCGTCATTCCCGATGCAATAAGCGAAAGGATCTGCGCCCAATCGGTCGGCGGGACCGGCGACTGGCTCGCCTGCGCCTCGTTGCGCCCCGGCAGCTCGGCCAGATTGTTGAGCAGCATCTTCTGCGTCTGGGCAGCGTCCTGCTGCCCCTGCGCCAGCCCGCGCTCATCGCGCAGACGCTCGATCTCGTCCTCTATGCCTTTGCGCTCGGCCTGCAGCGTGGCCTGGTCGGCACGCGGGACGTAGCGCCGGCGGGTATCGACGGATTCGATGGCGAGCTTGTCGGTCGCCTTGCCGTCGACGCGGATCGAGCCGGGCACGGCCTCGGCCGGCAAGTCGTTGAAAACGACGGTGTGCGCCCCTTCGTTGAGGGTGAGGCGCGCCGCCCGCGTGACCTCCGCACCGGTCAGAAACACGGTGACGGCGTCGACGCGCGAGGTTGCCGGCACCTCGTCTGCCGTGGCGCCGACCGTCGCTGCGACAAGAAAAGCTCCGGCGATCGCAACCGAAATGCGCATGCGTCAGCCCCCAGTGTTTTGTTGAACGTTCGGCCCGCCGAACCGCCCTTGCCCGGCGACACGAGTGCGGTCGTTTCGCGTCTGAATTATGACGGAGGTTGCAGGATTGCGCTTCCCAACGCAGCGACGGCGTGTCGGCTAGGTTAACGCCGCGCGCGCCTCCGCGTAGGCCCAGTCGAGCCACGGCACGAGCCGCTCCAGATCGCCGGCCTCGACGGTCGCTCCGCACCACACGCGCAGGCCCGGCGGCGCCGTGCGATAGGCGCCGATGTCCTTGGCCACGCCTTCCGCGTCGAGCAGCGCCACGATCTTTTCGCCGACCTGCGCGGCGAGCGGCGACGCGGCGAGCGCCGGATCGGCAAAGCGCAGACACACCGAGGTATTGGAGCGCGTCGCGGGATCGGCGGCGAGATTTTCAACCCAGTCGGTGCGCGCGATCCAATCGTAGAGCACGGCGGCATTGGCATCGGCGCGCGCGCGCATGGCGGACAGTCCGCCGATCCCCTCCACCCAATGCAGCGCGTCGAGATAGTCCTCGACGCAGAGCATCGAGACCGTGTTGATGGTGATGCCCTCGCACAGCTCCGCCATGAAGCGGCCGCCGCGGGTCAGTCGGAACAGCTTGGGCAGCGGCCACGGCGGCGTGTAGCTCTCGAGCCTCTCGATGGCGCGCGGGGACAGGATCAGCATGCCGTGCGCGGCCTCGCCGCCCAGGACCTTCTGCCAGGAGAAGGTGGCGACATCGAGCTTGGGCCAATCGATCGCCTGCGCGAACAGGGCGGAGGTGGCGTCGGCAAGCGTGAGCCCGCGGCGGTCGGCGGCGATCCAGTCGCCGCCCGGCACGCGCACGCCCGAGGACGTGCCGTTCCAGGTGAAGACCACGTCGCGGTCGAAATCGACGGCACCGAGGTCGGGCAGGGCTCCGTAGTCGGCATGCAGCACGCGCGCATCGGCGAGCTTCAGTTGCCGGACGACGTCGCCGACCCAGCGCTTGCCGAAGTCCTCCCAGGCGAGCACGTCGACGCCGCGCGCGCCGAGCAGGCTCCACAGCGCCATCTCGAAGGCGCCGGTGTCGGATCCCGGCACGATGGCGACGCGATAGTCGGCGGGCAGCTCGAGCAGCTCTTTGGTCTTGTCGATGGCAAACTTGAGCCGCTCTTGCGCCTCCGGCGCGCGATGCGAGCGTCCCACCAGCGCTTCATCGAGCGCGGCCGGAGTCCAGCCGGGCCGCTTGGTGCACGGCCCGCAGGAGAAGTTGGGATTGAGCGGACGCTTCGAGGGCTTTGACGGCATGGGCTTTCGGCTCGCTTGCGGCAGCTCATGCCGCCGCGATGCGGCCGGGTCTAGGGGCTCTCGGCCTTGCCGTCAAATCCGCGCGCCTAGTTGATGAAGAAACGCAAGCCCGCGCGGATCTGATGCTCGTTGATGCCGCCGATCTCGACGGTCGAGTTGGCGTTCGTCGGCGACGCATCGGTGCCGCCGAAATAGAGATAGCGGTAGTTCACGTCGAGCGCCACGAGGCTGCTGAACTCATAGGTCAGGCCCGCCATGGCCGCCGCGGCGAACTGAATGTCGGTCGAGCGCCCGTTCACGTTCGTATTCGTCGCGGGGGTGCCTGAAGCTCTGGTTGCTGTTGCGCGTGGCCTGATCGACAACGAAGCCGACGCCACCGCCGATGTAGGGCGTGAACGGCGTGCCGGTGCGGAAGTCGTAATAGGCGTTGAGCAGCAGGATCGTGGAAAAGAGCTTGGTCTTGTCGTCGACGAACAAGGTCTGCGGCCGCGTTCGTGCCGATGTACTTGGCCTGCATGATCGAATGCAGATCGACGGTGAGGTCGGTGCGGAAGGCCGGCCCCCACACGTAGCCCACGCCGACGCCGCCGGTGAACGACGGCTCGAAGCTCTTGGAGAGCCAAGCCGGATTGAAGCCAACGGTGTTGTTGGCAAAGGGCGTCCCCGTCGCGGTGACGGAGGGATCGGAGCCGAAGCCGGCCGCGAAGTCGCCGCGGAAATACCAGGCCGCCTCGTAGACCGCCACGGGAATGGGCGCCGGCACGGGTGTCGCCACGCCGTAAGGGTTGATGCCGCTGCGATAGTCTGGCGCGACGAGGTCCCCGCCTGCCGCCGCCGGCCCGATGCATCCGGCGCCGAGCGCCAGGCCGAGCCAAAGAGTGAAAAGTGCGCGTCTCATGTTCTTCGATCCCTCGATGGACGACGAGAGGCCGAAGCCGTTCCCCATCGTCTCAAGTCTTCTCCAGCCAGCCGCTACTAAGGACCAGGTACCGAACGCGCCTCTTGCCGAGGACGCGGGCGGAAAACGCCTGCCTCACGCGAATACGAACCAGAAAATCAACTTGAGACTTCGACGAGTCCGATCGGGACTCGAGCTGCCGGGCCCGCGTACACGGCCCGGCAGTCTTTGTGATAATCGGCCGGCCGCTGGGGGGACTTGCGGCCGGCCGTACGCTTACAACTACTTGACTGCGTACATCATGGGCTGCTCGCGGTTGAACTTGTAGCGAACGCCGAGCATCACATCGTTGGTGTGGATGTCGCGGATGGCGACATGGCTGTACGAGCTCGAGCCGTCAGTAGGCGCGTCACGACGCCGCTCGAGGCGCTGCCGAGATTGGCCCAGCGATAGTTGAGATCGATCGCGAGCTGCGGGCTGACGTCGTAGGCCAGACCGGCATGCAGCGCCCAGGCGAAGTTGGTGTCCGTGTTGTCGGCGGCGTAGAACGACGCTGCTGTGCGGGACGTTGACGTCCTTCAGGCCGTTGACCGAGATGGTGGCAAAGCCGATGCCGGCGCCGACGTAGGGCGTGAACCCGCACCAGGTCACGATGTCCCAATAGGCGTTGGCGAGACCCAGCCAGCTCGAGATGTCGGCCGTGTACTCGTTGGTGCCGGCCATGAATCGCCGACGCCGCCCGGATACGAATCCTGCGCAAGGAACGTCGTGTCGCCCCTGTACTCGCCCGTCAGGTCGAAGCGCAGCCAGTGGTTGCGCTTGTAGCCGATGCCGAAGCCGTAGAGCGCGTTGCTCTTGATGTCCTTATGGAACACCGAGAAGGTGTTGGTCTCGTAGCCCGGCGTCCAGATGTCGCCGACGTTGGTATTCGCCTGACCGACATAGGCCTTGAAGTAGAGGCCCCGGTCGGAAGGGGCGGGGGAGGAACGTCGTAGCCGCCCTTGAGGCCGCCACCGGAGTAGATGTCTTCGCCCGCCATAGCGTGCGAGCCCAGGCCCAGCACAAAAGCCGTCCCGAGCGCCGCTCCGAGCAGGTACGAACCGCGAGTGGTATTCATGGGTACTTCCCTCTCAAATCAGAACCGGCCGCAAACTCGTGCGGCACACGAACGCGTACGACCGCGAACGCCAGACGTGCTCGGTCACGACTATGGTCAGGAAGGTTTAAGGGAGACTTAATTTGCGTCCCGGACCGGCACGAAATGGGACCGGTTGCGCGCGGGAAGACCGCCAATGCTGGGGCCAAAGATTAACGAAAGGTTTACGCCCGGCGCACCAACCGAACGCGATGCGCTGTCCGACCAAGGACAGCAGAGCCAACGAGTCAAATTACGCGGCGGCCGCGGCCCGCACCGCCTCGACGATATCACCGACAACCGTCGATACCAGGCGCTCGTCGTCGCCCTCGGCCATGACGCGGATGACGGGCTCGGTGCCCGAGGGGCGAATCACGAGGCGGCCGGCCTCGCCGAGCTTGGCCTTGCCCGCGTTGATCGCCTTCACGACGCGGCTGTCCTCGAGCGGGCTGCCGTTGGCATAGCGGACGTTCTTGAGGATCTGCGGCAGGGGCTCGAAGCGGTTGGTGACCTCGCTGACGGTCTTGCCGGTGGTGACGACGACGGCGAGGATCTGCAGCGCGGTGACGAGCCCGTCGCCGGTGGTGACGTAGTCCGACAAGACGATGTGACCGGACTGCTCGCCGCCGACATTGTAGCCGTGCTTGCGCATGTACTCGACGACGTAGCGGTCGCCGACGGGGGTGCGAATGAGAGAAAGGTCGAGGCCTTTCAAATAGCGCTCCAGGCCGAGATTGCTCATGACGGTCGCGACGACGCCCGAGCCAGTCAGCTTTCCGGCCTTGTGCCAAGCCTCGGCGATCACGGCCATGATCTGGTCGCCGTCGACCATCTCGCCCTTCTCGTTCATGATCACGACGCGGTCGGCATCACCGTCGAGCGCAATGCCGATGTCGGCGCGCATCTCGCGCACCTTGTCGGCGAGCAGCTCGGGCGCGGTCGAGCCGCACTTCTCGTTGATGTTGCGGCCGTTCGGCTCGACGCCGATCTTGATCACCTCCGCGCCCAGCTCCCACAGCGCCTCGGGCGCCACCTTGTAGCCGGCGCCGTTGGCGCAATCGATGACGATGCGCAGGCCTTCCAGCCGCAGGTCGCGGGGCAGCGTGCGCTTGGCGAACTCGATGTAGCGCTCCTGCGCGCTCTCCACGCGCGTCGCCCGGCCGATGGCGTCGGCCGGGGCCAGAAGCTGGGAGGTATCGGAATCGATCAGCTTCTCGATCTCGTGCTCGGTATCGTCGGAGAGCTTGTAGCCCTCCGCGTCGAACAGCTTGATGCCGTTGTCGGCGAAGGGATTGTGCGAGGCCGAGAGCATGACGCCGAGGTCGGCGCGCAGCGAGCGCGTGAGCATGGCGACGGCAGGCGTGGGCATGGGGCCCAGAAGGAACACGTCCATGCCGACCGCGGTAAAGCCCGACATGAGGGCGGCTTCGAGCATGTATCCGGACAGCCGCGTGTCCTTGCCGATGACGACGCGGTGGCGGTAGTTGCCGTTCTGGAAGATCTTGCCGGCAGCCATGCCGACCTTAAGCGCGATCTCCGACGTCATCGGCATGCGGTTGGCGAGACCGCGAATTCCATCGGTACCGAAATAGCGCCGCGACATTGGGATCCCCGTGACGTTCGCGAGTGGTGTCGGACCTATGCCTTGCAGACCGGCATCAGCAGCGTTCTGCGCTTAACCGGCAGCGTCCCCCGAGCTCTTCTGCTCGCACCGCGAGTATAGGCCGTCGCGGCGCGTTCGCCTGCATCAAATAGCGTGTGCCCTGGTAACACAACTACTCCTAAGAAAGGTGAAATTTGGGGGTAAATCGGCTTAGTTTGGACCCTCGGAAGGCATCCCCGCCTCGTTCAGAACAGCGTCGCTGCCGGCCATGGCGGCGGCCCACACGCTCAAGGCCTGGCGCGTTTGCGCAACGTCGTGCACGCGTACGATCTGTACCCCCTGCGCGGCCCCCGCCAGCGCCGCCGCGATCGAGCCGGGCACCCGGTCGGCAGGGTTCGGCACATCGGAAATGTGGTCAATGAGCTTCTTGCGCGATGCCCCGAGCAGCACCGGCACGCCGAGTCCATGGTAGAGGGAGAGGCTCCCCATGACGGCGACGTTGTGCGCCAGATGCTTGCCGAAGCCGATCCCGGGGTCGACGACGATCTTGGCCTTGGGGATGCCGGCCGCCTCGCAGGCCGCGATGCGGCCCTCCAGAAAGTCGAACACATCGAGGACGACGTCGCCGTATTGCGGGTTTTCGTTCATGGTTTTGGGGTCGCCCTGCGCGTGCATCAGCATGACGGGCAGACCGGTCTCGGCCGCGACGGCGAGGGCTTCCGCATCGTAGGTCAGAGCGGAGACATCATTGAGGATGTCGGCGCCGGCAGCGGCCGCCCGTGCCATCACCTCGGCCTTGCGCGTGTCGACGGAGATGAGCGCGTCGGTCTTGGCGCGCAGCCCCTCGATCACCGGCAGCACGCGGGACAGCTCCTCGGCGACGGGGACCGTCTCGGCGCCCGGACGCGTCGACTCGCCGCCGATGTCGAGAATGTCGGCGCCCTCCTCGGCCAGCTTCAGTGCGTGCGCGACGGCCGCGTCCACGGAGGCCAGGCGACCGCCATCGGAGAAGCTGTCGGGCGTGACGTTGACGATGCCCATGATGCGCGGACGGTCGAGGGCGAGGCCGGCAAGGCGCGGGCGGGCTGCGCCGATCGCCTCGATGAGCCCCGAGGCGGCGAGCGTGTGGCGCCCCCAGTCGCGCTCGAAGGCATCGCCGAGGGCGGCAATGCGGCGCTTCACGCGCTGGCCGTCGCGCTCGATGATCTCAAGGGCCGCGTAGCGCAGCGGCTGCCCGGCGAGCGGCAGGCCGCCCCACGTGGCCTCGCCCTCATCTGCGGGCGCGGGAAAGATGCCGACGGGGCGGACGTAGATGGCGCGCTGCATCGCTGCTCAAGGCTTCCTCAAAAACGAGACGGCCGCGGGGAGTACCCGCGGCCGCATCTACAGGTTTTGTTCGCCGGCGAAAAGGGGCGCCGTCAAGACTGCGGTTGGGGCTCCATGCCGCCGGTGCCGGGCTCGCCGCGCGGGCGCAAGCGCCCTCCGGCGGACGGCACGGCCGAGGAGCCGACGTCCTTGGGCCCGTCGTCGTCCGACTTGCGCACGATCTTGTCGCCGCGCATCAAGGCTCCCACCTCTGCGCCCGTAATGGTCTCGTACTCCATCAGCGCCTGGGTGATGGCCTCGAGCTCCTGGCGGTGGGAGGTGACCAGATCGCGGGCAGTCGTCTCCCCTTCGGTGACGATGCGGCGGATCTCCAGATCGATCAGCTTGGCCGTGTCCTCGGACATGTTCTGGCGCTGCGTGATCGCGTGGCCCAGGAACACCTCCTGCTGGTTCTCGTTGTAGCGCAACGGCCCGAGCTTCTCGCTCATGCCCCACTCGGTCACCATGCGCCGCGCCAGGTCGGTCGCCTGCATGATGTCGCTGGAGGCACCGGTGTTCAGGTGGTCCTTGCCGTAGATCAGCTGCTCGGCGACGCGGCCGCCGAACGACATGGCGATGCGCGCCTCGCACCACTGCTTGGAGTAGCTGAGCTTGTCGCGCTCGGGCAGGCTCATGGTGACGCCGAGAGCGCGCCCGCGCGGGATGATGGTCACCTTGTGGAGGGGATCGGCGCCCGGCATCTTGAGGTTGACCAGGGCGTGGCCGGCCTCGTGATAGGCGGTCGCGATCTTCTCCTCCTCGGTCATGATCATGGAGCGCCGCTCCGCGCCCATCATGACTTTATCCTTGGAGTCCTCGAACTCCATCTGCGTCACGAGGCGCTTGTTGCGGCGCGCAGCCAGCAGCGCGGCCTCGTTGACGAGGTTGGCGAGATCGGCGCCCGAGAAGCCCGGCGTGCCGCGCGCGATGACCTTGGGATCGACGTCGGGTGCGATCGGCACCTTGCGCATGTGCACGCGCAGGATCTTCTCGCGGCCGACCACGTCGGGATTGGGAACGGTGATCTGGCGGTCGAAACGGCCAGGACGCAGCAGCGCGGGATCGAGCACGTCGGGGCGGTTGGTCGCGGCGATGAGGATGATGCCCTCGTTCGCCTCGAAGCCGTCCATCTCGACCAGGAGCTGGTTCAGCGTCTGCTCGCGCTCGTCGTTGCCGCCGCCGAGACCGGCGCCGCGGTGACGGCCGACGGCATCGATCTCGTCGATGAAGATGATGCAGGGCGCGTTCTTCTTGGCCTGCTCGAACATGTCGCGGACGCGCGAAGCGCCGACGCCGACGAACATCTCGACGAAGTCGGAGCCCGAAATCGTAAAGAACGGCACGTTGGCCTCGCCGGCGATGGCGCGCGCCAGAAGCGTCTTGCCGGTGCCGGGCGGGCCGACCAGCAGCGCGCCGCGCGGGATACGCCCGCCCAGCCGCTGGAACTTCTGCGGGTCACGCAGGAACTCGACGATCTCCTGCAGGTCGTCCTTGGCCTCGTCCACGCCGGCGACGTCCTCGAACGTCACGCGGCCGTGGCGCTCGGTCAAAAGCTTCGCCTTGGATTTGCCGAAGCCCATGGCGCGGCCCGAGCCCGACTGCATCTGGCGCATGAAGAAGATCCACACGGCGATGAGCAGCAGCATCGGGAACCAGTTGAGCAGCATGCTCATGATCGAGGGAACGTCCTCGTCGGAGGGACGGGCGCGGAACTTCACATCCTTCTTTTCCAGCCGCTCGACCAACGTGGGATCGTTGGGAGGCGCATAGGTCGAGAAGGAGGTGCCGCCATCGCGCATGGTGCCGAAAATGCGGCTGCCGGCCAGCGTGGCCTCGCTGACGTTGCCGGAGTCGACGGCACTCAGGAATTCTGAATACGTAATCTCGCTGCCACGGCGGCTCTGGGTCGGATTGTTGAACAGATTGAACAGTGCGGCCAGCAGGACGAGAATCGCGACCCAGATGGCCAGCTTTTGAAAGTTCGAGTTCATTTGGTTCCCTGTCGAGGCCCATATGGCCCAAGCCAACCGTGCATCAGATCGAACCGGGCGCCGCCCCGAAGCACGCCGGTTAACATAGGTGTCGGTCCCGACGTTGCCAAGCTAAGGGCATTCTAAACCCACCCAGCTCCCCAGGAGCTTAACGCCGCGCCGCACCACAGCCGGTGCAACCCCGCGGCAAGCCCACTTATTTGGTAAATCCCTGCAAACACGCTCGATCTAGTGGTCTACCAGAGGAATTCGGCCGAACAGTGCCGCCCCGTTTTCGGCATGGCGGAGGCGAAACCTTCCAGCTGCGGCACCGCGGCAAGCGCGCCATCTTGCCAAAAAGTCGGAAGTGTTGCGGCAGCCCGCGCCGGCAGCAGCCCCCGCTCGCCGCCCAGATCGCGCCGCAGTTGGGCAAACTGGGCAGCGCCAAGCGCCTCGACGTGCACCGGCGCGGCGGCAGCCGAAGCCAGCGCGACGCGAAAGCGCCGGTCCCAGACCGCTACGTCGCCGGGCGCCAGGACGAGGTGCGGCAGCTCGGCGCGGCCGGGCTCGCGGAAAACGAGGATGTGCTCACCCTCGCGGGCAACGATGCAGCCGCCGAGCGTTGCCGTGGAGAAGTCGGGAGCGGCAAGCCGCACCACGAAGGTTTCGAGCTTGGCAAGACGCGCGGGCGCATCCTGTCCTCCGAAGGCGGAGATGAGCCGCGCCAGCATGCGCACGCGCAGCTCCTCGGCCGCCGCTTGGAAGGGACCCGACGCAACGCTCGCGAAGGCGCCCCCATGCATGTCGAGCGCAGCCGCCGTCTCGAGCTCGCTCGTCGCCCGCTCGAGTGCCTCGCGCGCGCGCTCCAGCCGCCAACCGCTGAGCGCGACCGCGGCGTTGGTCAGGCCGAGAGCGGCAAGGTGCTCCTTGGCCTTGCGCACGCGCACGCGCTCGAAGCGATCGCTGTCGTTGCTCGGATCCTCGATCCACTTAAGACCGCGCGCCTGCAACGTCGCCTTGAGACGCGAGCCAGAGACGCGCAGCAGCGGCCGCAGCAAGCGGCAGCTGGCGCCGGGATGCAGAATTCGCGATTCACTCATGCCCGTCAGGCCGTCGAGACCGCTGCCGCGTGCCAGCCGCATGAGAAACGTCTCGGCCTGGTCGTCCTCGGTATGGGCCGTGACGATCGCTACCGGGCCGGCGCCGCCGTGACGCCAGCCGAGCTCGGCGAGCAGACGGTAGCGGGCCGAGCGCGCCGCATCCTGCACGCCCGTCGCCGGCTTGGCGCCCTGCCACGTCAGGATCTCATGCGCGAGCCCGCAGGCCCGCGCTTGCCCGGCGACCCACTCCGCCTCGTCGCGCGATCCGTCTCTCAGACCGTGATCGACCGTGGCGACGAGAAGCGTGCGCGACGCATCGGGATGAAGCTCGCACCAGCGCTTGACGAGATGCAGCATGGCCATGCTGTCGGCGCCGCCGGAAACAGCAAGGACCAGGACCTTGAAGGGGGCAAGCGGCGCGAAGAGAGCGTCCAGCTCCGCCTCGGCGACGGGGGCGCTACTTGCCCCGTCAGGGGCAGCCGATGCGCTGGCGCTCGGTGTGGGCGCGCGATTTGACGTTGTCGGGGGCATCGGGAAACCGCGTGTTCAGCTCCGAAAAGGACGTGCAGGCGGCATCCTTCTGGCCCAACCGGTCGAGAGACATGGCGAGCTTCAAAAGGCTGTCGGCGGCGCGCGCGTTGCCGGAATAGTTCTGGTAGCCCTTCAGGAAGGCGCCAGCCGCGGCCTTGTACTCGCCGCGCACGAAGTGGGCCTCACCCAGCCAATACTGGGCGTTTCCCGCAAGGGAGTCCTTCGGATAGCGGTTAAGGAACTGCTCGAATGCCGACTGCGCCGCGCCGTAGTCGCGCTGCATGAGGTAGCCGTAGGCCGTCTCGTAAAGCTGCTTGGGGTTTTCTGCATCGTCCGCCGTCGAGGGCGGCGGCATGAAGGCAGGCGGCGCGGTCGCAACCTCCTGCGTTCCCGCGGGCTCCTGCGTTGCCGAAGCCTCGGGCGCAACGGCAGGCGCGGTCGCTTTCGCTGCGGGCGCAGGTTCGGCCTGGGCGTCGATCAGCCCGCCGATGGCGTCGTTGTTGGTTCCGGCCGTGACCGTGGTGGAGCCAAAATGGTCCGCCGAGGGTGCGGCGGCCACAGACGTCTCCGGAGCCGCATGGGTCGCGTCGGGCGCGGCAGCAGGCGACAGCGCGCCCTGATCGGCGCGGGGCGGCGCGCTCGACAGCGCGCGTACTTCGGTGGTCAGCTGCTGCAGCTGTGCCGCCAGCGCGCGCACCTGCGTCTCCAGCCCGTCGATGCGCAAGTCATCGGCACCGCCGCTGAAGCCGCCGCCGGTGTCGCCGCGCGGCGCGGGCGAAGCCGCCGCACCGCCGCCGCGTGCCAGAGACTCTAGCGTGCCGACCAGAACCTGCATGTCGACGAGCTGCTCCTCGAGCTGCTCGACGCGCTGCTTCAATCCGGAATCACCGCCGCCCTGCGCAGCCGGCGCCGCGGCCGGCGCCTTGCCCTGCTGAGGGGCCTGCGCCTGCGCAAGCTGCCATTGCGTGCCGCCGGCATGCGCCGCCGTCTCGGCCGCCGCCGGAGTCGTCACGAAAAGCGCAGCAGCGAGCGCTGCACCGAGCGAAAGACCGAAGTATCGCTGCATGGCCGGGGTCGTTCCTGTGCTTGGCAACCGCGCATTTGCGTGCTGGCGCGGCTGGGCTGCCCTAGGGATCATCGCATATCGTTCCGTTGTCAACGCGCCACGCCCACGCGCTCAGCAGCGGGCGGCGCCTCGACCGTCCGCGCGGCCGGCTCCAACGCCTGCGCCTGCGGGTCTGGCGGTGCCTCCAGCGGCGATGGGCCGACCAACCCCAGGCGCTCGCGGGTGCCGCTGGCAAACACCAGCGTCACGGCCCGGCGGTTCTGTGCCGAACAGTCGCCCGTCGTGCAGGTGGCGATGCGTTGCATGCGACCCTGGGCGACGATCGCCAGGCGGCTCGCATCGACGCCCTCCTCCACCAGACGGCGGCGCACGGCCTCGGCGCGCTCCGCCGACAGCTTGAGGTTGTCGTCCTCGCTGCCGGGATCGTCGGCGTGCCCTTCGATGGCCGCCTCGAACTCGTGCCAGCGGATGAGCCACTGCGCCTGGGCGCTGAGCGCCGCGCGCGCTCTGCTGCCCAGCTCGGCGCTGCCGGCGCTGAAGAAGACCCGGTCGCCCGCCTCGTTGCGCAGCCGCGCCTGGATGGACGCGTTGCGGCGCAGCTCCTGCTCCCAAGCCGAGCTGGCCCCGACGGTGAGGCTCGCCTCCGGCGGGGCTGCCGGCGCCGCTTTGACGGGCGTCGCATCCGCGGTCGGCGGTGCGCCGCGACGGTAGAGAAGCCCGAGCTGCTGGCGCGCCAGATCTGCGGCCACCGATTGCGGGTAGCGGGAAATCAGGGTTTCGAGCGTCGTCTGCGCCCATGCCGCGCGGCCGGCGTCGAGCTTCTCCATCGCATCGAGATAGAGCTCCTGCGCGCGCTGCTCGGGACCATACTGCTCGGGGCCATAGGTTCCGCTCCCGTCTTCGGCGAGCTTGAGCTCGTGCGGAGCGGTACCCGACACCGCCGTGGTGCCGACGAGACTGGTCGAGACGGCGGACGCGGCCTGCTGCGAGGCTGCTGCGTTCGCAAGCTCCGCGCAGGTCAGGACGAAAAAACCCGAGAGGATGAGCCGCGCGAGCGCGCCGCGCCGCCCGCCCGATCCGCCCACAGGCCGCAACATGTGTCCTCGCGTTGGCAAATCGCTGAAATTGCGCTCAAAGACTGCGCGGCTATTGCGGCCAAACTTTGCCAGCAGGCGCCGGCCCGCATGGGCCGGGACGCCCAGATCCCTGTCTCTTTGCGCTCTCTAAGGAGTGTTCAGCAGCGGGGACTAAAGCCGTCTAGTTGCCGGCCGCCACCGCGCCGCCCGTATTCAGCACGGTCTGTGCGCGCCGATTCTGCGACCAGCAGGAGATGTCGTTGCACACCGCAACGGGCCGCTCCTTGCCGTACGAGATGGTGCGGACACGCGATCCATTCACACCGTTCTGCGCCAGGAAGTTGCGCACGGTGGTGGCGCGGCGCGCGCCCAACGCGATGTTGTACTCGCGAGTGCCGCGCTCGTCGGCGTGGCCTTCGATGGTGATCGTGTACTGCGGATAGCGCTGCAGCCACTGCGACTGCTTCTGCAGGATGGCGGTCGCCTCCGGCGTCAGGTCGCTGGAATCGGTGGTGAAGTACACGATGTCGCCGACGTTCACGCTGAAGTCGCGATTCGTGCCCGGCGTCACCGCCCCCTCGCTGCCGGTGAGCTGCGAGTTCGGCTTGTTCTGATCGTTGGCGCAGCCCGTCGCCACCACGCCCATGAGCAAAAGGCCAAACAGGCACAATGGGCGTGCAAGCCAGGATAGTGCGGCCATATAGATGGTCCCCTTTGTCGCCACACCACAACATCGGAGTCGTGGCGACAGTTCCACTTCTAGTGCGGAGTTATCCGAACGTTCGTACGAAAATGTGGCCGAGCACTTGGGAAGGCGCAAGTTATTGGGGACAAACGAGCAAGCGCCAAACGGTCACAGACCCCCGTTGCTTGAAGTACCCACTGGCGCTGCAGGTGCCCGAAAGCCTCAGGGCCGCAACCCGTCGGCACCACCGGATGCCGCGCAGTGACGGGAGCCGAAACACGCGGGCCGTGCCCCGAGAGGCGCCCCCAAAACGAGCAAGACCGAGGTGGGCGCAGAGCGCCAACACCTCGGTCTTGTTATTCGGCCTCCCCGGCAGATGACCGCGGAGGAAGTAGCTGTCCGTGAATTACCGAGCCGGCTGAGTCGCCGCCGGAACGTCGGCGCCGAGCTTCAACGGAGCGGGCTCTTCACGACGGCAAGCGCCGAGAGCGACAGCTGCGACGACAGTCGCGATGAGGATGGCCCCCTTCATAGTAAGTCTCCTGATATGATGTTGTTCTGGCTTCCGGATGCTTAGCGAGCTTGCTGCGTGGTCGGCATGTCGGCGCCGAGCTTCAGCGGAGCGGGCTCTTCACGACGGCAAGCGCCAAGAGCAACAGCAGCGACGACGACGGCGAGTACGATTGCACTCTTCATAGCATATTCTCCTATGTTGTCCTGGCCTTGCCGCCTGCTCTTAACGAGCGGGCTGCGTGGCGGCCGGCACATCGGCACCGAGCTTCAGCGGCGCCGGCTCTTCACGACGGCACGCGCCCAAAGCGACGGCCGCAACCACTGCTGACAGAACGATCAGCCCCTTCACACCCTGCATGGTCTCATTCTCCTCAAGCTTCATCGGCATTAGCCATGTATTGGCGTACTGGCGCGGCCCGACTTGATCAAGAACAGAGGCAGTTATCCCTCAGTTTTCCAAGTCAGTAGATGCGAAAATGCCACTCCGATTCGCGACCCCCGGGACCGTGCAGATAGACGTGCGCCGATGCGCCGAAGCTCCCGAAAATACGCCACAAACGCGCCCTCCCCGACTCGGGAAGGCAATGGTTCATTGGGCGCTGAAAGGAGTTAAGTTCAAGTTAAGGTGTGTATCAATTCAGGAGCGGCGACCAAGCCGGGTCCGAGGCGAACGAGGGGGTCGGGATTCGGCGCTCGTTGTAGCCGGTCAGATCGATCGAGTAGATTCGCGGGCCGCCGCTTGCCCCCGGCGATTCCCGGAAGAACATCAGCACACGCCCATTCGGCGCCCAGGTCGGGCCCTCGTTGTGGAAGCCCTCGGTGAGAACGCGCTCGCCCGAGCCGTCGGGGCGCATCACTCCGATCAGGAAGCGGCCGCCGAGTTGCTTGGTAAAGGCGATGTAGTCGCCGCGCGGTGACCACACCGGCGTCGAGTAGCGGCCGTCGCCGAAGCTGATGCGATGCGGGTTCGAACCATCCGCATTCATCACATAGACTTCCTGCGTGCCTTCGCGGTCGGTCTCGAACACGATCTGACGGCCGTCGGGCGAATAGCTGGGGCTGGTGTCGATGGAGGTCCCCGGCGTCAGCTGTCGCTTCTGGCGCGATCTCAGATCCATCTCGTAGATGGCGGAGTTGCCGCCTTCCTGCAGGCTCATGACGACGCGCTGGCCGTCCGGCGAGAACCGCGGCGCGAACGTCATGCCGGGAAAGTCGCCGACCTTCTCGCGCTGGCCGGTCTCCAGGTTCATGAGGAAGACGCGCGGCTGGCCGCCCTCATACGACATGAAGGTGATCTCTTGGTTGGTCGGACTGAAGCGCGGCGTCAGCACCAGCTCGCCGCCCTTGCTCAGCAGGCGTATGTTCTGGCCGTCCTGGTCCATGATGGCGAGGCGTTTGACGCGCCGATCCTTCGGTCCGGTCTCGTCGACGAACACCACGCGCGTGTCGAAGTAGCCCTTCTCGCCGGTCAACCGCTCGTAGACCTGGTCGGCGATGATGTGTCCGACGCGGCGCCAGTTCTGCGCGCTGGTCGCGAACCGCTGGCCTGCGAGCTGGCGCCCTGAGGCCACGTCCCACAGGCGAAACTCGGAGACGAGACGCCCGTCGGCTGCCTGTCCCACGTTGCCGACGACGAGTGCGTCGGAGCGAATGGCGCGCCAGTCGGGAAAGCGCGGCGCCGCGTTGACGTCGCGCACTTGCTCGAGAAACGAGGCGCGATCGAGCGGCTGAAACAGCCCGGTTCCCTGCAGGTCAGCCGCGACCACATCGGCGACGTCGGCTGCGAGCTTGGGGTCGGGTCCGAGAAACACCGGAATGGCGATCGGAATGGGCTCGAGCGTACCCTGGCGCTGCGTGCCGACAAGGCCCCCTCCTGCGCCAGCGACGGCACACACGAAAGGAGCAGCGCCGCCAGCACCATTCCGGTGCATCCCAGTGTCGCCGATCGATGCATCGCTCGCGTCATGTATGGTCCTTCAAAAGCGCCGCAGTGTTCATCGCCGGCTACATCATCTCGCGCGGATCGAAGTTCCATTCGACCGATTGCCAGACCGCATACTTGTCGGGCGGCAGGCTGAACGGCGCGCACCGCGTCACTGCCCGCACCGCCGCCTCAGCAGCAATCTGAAAAACAGGGCCTGATTGCGGCCTGACCACCTGCGGCAAACCATCTAGTGAGCCATCGGGTTTCAAGCGCCATTTTAAGGTTACGACCGTCGTCTCGATGCCGCCCCCGCCGCCGGGCAGGTGCCAGCACTGCCTGAGCTGGCCGGCCAACTGCGACTTGAGGAGATCGGCCTCGCGTGCAGATAGCACTGAGTTGGTGCCGCGGCGCTCTCCCGCCGTGGGCCCTTTGTATTCCGTGGGCTTGGTGGGCGGCGTCGAAGTGCGCGGCGCCCCGCGCTTGTCCGGCGTCTTGTCGAGGAGCGCCGCGATCCGGTCCGGATCGAACTCGTTCTTTTTCTTCTCCTCCTCGGCCTTGCGCTTGGCCTCGGCGAGCTTTTTCTTGCGCTCCTCGGCCTTTTTCTTGGCCAACTCTTTCTTCTTTTTCTCCGCAGCCTTTTTCTTGGCGTCCGCCTTCTTTTTCTTCTCAGCCTCGGCCTGCTTGCGCTGCTCCTCGGCCTTCTGCTCCGCCTCGATCTTGGTCTTCAAGGCGGCAGCCTCCGCCTCGGCCGCCGCGGCCTTCTCGGCGGCGACCCGCTCCTCCTCGATCTGCTTGGCGATCTCGTCCTCTTTGGGCTTGGCTTCCTCCACCTTCTCCGGCTCAGGCGGCGGCGGGGCCGACGCGGGCGGCGGCGCGGTGACAGGCTTGGGCTTGTCGGCCTCCTTCTTGGAGACCTCGGGCTTCTCCTCCTCCTTGGCCTTGGCCTCGAGCTCCTTCGACTCGATGCTCCCCTGCTTCAGGCGCGTGAGCTCGGACGGCGTCACGATCGACGCCTCGATCGTCACCGGCTCGGGCAGATCCGGCGGCGCACGGTTGATCGAGAGAAACGCGTAGGCCAGGAGCAACGCGTGGCCGACGAACGAGGTGAGGAGCCCGCGGAACACCTTCCTAGCCTCCGTCCTCCACTTCCGTCACCAGCGACACCTTGCGGAAGCCCCCGGCGCTGATGCGGCCCATGACGCGCATGACGATGCCGTAGGTCACGCCCTTGTCGCCGCGCACGAAAATCTGCTCGTCGTAGCCGTTCTTGGCGATGGCCTTGAGCTTGGGCGCGATCTCGTCGAGCGACACCGGCGTCTCGCCAATGTAGACTGAGCCGTCGGCCTTGACGCTGATGGCGAGCGGCTCCTGGCTCGACTGCAGCTGCTTGCCCTTGGCCTGCGGCAGCTCGATGGGCACACCCACCTGCAACAGCGGCGCCGCCACCATGAAAATGATCAGCAGCACGAGCATCACGTCGACCATGGGCGTGACGTTGATGTCGCTCATGGGCGCGTGACGCCGCGACCGCCGCCGGCGGCCGGCGGCTTGCGGCGTTGCCCTGATGCTCGCACCCATGCTGTTCTATATCCTAGCGAATTTTCGAATCTTCACGGCTCAGGTTCTAACGTCGATCTGCCGCGAAACGATGGCGGCGAACTCGTCTGCGAACGCCTCCAGGCGGTGGCTGATCTGCTGCGAGTTGGCGGAGAACTTGTTGTAGAAGATGACGGCGGGGATGGCCGCGAGCAGGCCCAAGGCGGTCGCGAACAGCGCTTCCGCGATGCCCGGCGCCACCACCGACAGGTTGGTGTTCTTCGAAACCGCGATGGCCTGGAAGCTCGTCATGATGCCCCAGACCGTGCCGAACAGCCCCACGAAGGGCGCGGTCGCACCCACGGTGGCCAGAAACAGAAGCCGGCGGTCCAGCCGCTCCATCTCGCGGCTGATGGTGACGTCCATCACCTTCTCGACGCGCAACTGAATGCCGCCGAGCGCGCGGATGTTGCCTTCGACCGAGCGTTTCCACTCGCGCATCGCGGCGACGAACAGCGCCGACATGGTGATCGGCTTGGTGCGCGAAAGCGCGTTGTAGAGTTCGTCCAGCGACTGGCCCGACCAGAACATGTGCTCGAAGCGGTCCGACTCGACGCGCGCGCGGCGGAAGGCGAAGAATTTTTCAACGACGATCGCCCACGACCAGATGGAGGCGAGCAGCAGTCCCGCCATCACGAACTGCACGACGAACGAGGCGTGGAGGAACAGCTCGAGAAACGAGAAGCCGCCCGCGTTCGCGGGACCGATGGCTTCCTGCGCGAGATCGGTGGGGTTCATTTGCGTTTCCGTGGTCGTAGGAGGGAGGCAAAGCTCATCTGCACCGCTCGGCTAGCTGAGCCGGCGCATTCCGTCAAAGGTGACATTGGCGTGGTTCGCCCGCATCCCCAAGACGGCATGTTGCCTCGCAATATGACCAAACGGAGGCTCCAAGGCACGCGAAAGGCGCCGCGGATGCGGCGTTTTCAACCATCACGGGACGGTTCGGACCACCCCGTCGCCGCAACCGGCGCTACTTGCTGTTCCGCTCCTGGTCGCGCTGCCAATAGACGAACAGCACGGTCACGACGGCCGTCAAAACCATCGTGGCAAGAATATCGGTGCGGTTAATGAAGGCGAGCCACACATCCCAGCCCTGCAGCGGTTTGCCCTTGGCCAGAAGGAAGCCGTTGCCGACGACGATCGCCAGCGCGACGACCGCGGTCAGGGCCACGGCGATGGCAACCTGCAGGGTTCTCTTGAAGGCGCGGGGGACGGACATCCGCTTTCCCCTCACGGCCAGTATGGTCTTGTCAGACATGGCGAAAGTCTCCCGCTCTGACGCCCCAAAGCACGCTGATTCGAGCCTGACACAGCCTGATGGCAAGACTTTGCCGCCGCAATTCGGCGTGGACGCAGCACTTTCGCTTGAGCAACGCGCCTAGTCGTTGTCGATGCAGGCCTTCGCCTGAGCGCTCCAGGACTGAGTCGGCCCACACTTGTACTTCAGGTTCTGGATGCTCTGAATAAGGTTCTGCATCTGCTGGGACGGGCTGCGCAGGAGCAGTGGGGGTTGCGCCTGCTTCTGAGGCGGGGCCTTCGCATCGGCGCAATAGCCGTTCTTGTCGACGCTCCCTTGCGGGCACGCGTGATCGCGCGCGCTCGGCGACGTGAGCGCCCGCGCGCCGGCAGCACTGACAACGAGGACACTCACAGCCGCCAACGCCTGCGCCAAGACTTGCCAAGATCCACGCGACATGCGCACCCCAATCGTTTTATGTCGGGCCTACTCCTGCACGGAGCATAGTCCGCTCAACGCCACCAGCCAGCAGGCTAAGACATGTGAGGTTAAAACGCGGTCAGGCGGCCGGCAGCACCACGCGGATGCGCGCGCCGCCCTGCGGCGCATCGTCGGCGCTGATGCGCCCGCCGTGCGCTTCGACGATCGCGCGGGCGATAGCAAGACCGAGCCCCGCCCCGCCCGTCTCGCGACTGCGCGAGGGCTCGATGCGATAGAACGGCTCGAATACGGCTGAGCGCTCCAGCTGGGGAATGCCCGGGCCGTCATCGTCGATCGTGACGATGATCTCGGCGCCGCCTTGCTCGAGCGTCACCGCGGCAGACGTGCCATAGCGCAGCGCGTTGTCGATGAGATTGGCGAACAGACGGCGCAATGCGATGGCATCACCACGCACCTTCGCCGCTCCTGCCGACTTGGACGGCGCGCGCGTCAACGCGACGTTGTTGCGGTCGGCCGCCTTCTGCGCCAGCAGCGCGGCGATGTCGACCTCCTCGCGCCGCTCCGACACGGCGGCCCCGCGTGCCAGCGCCAGCGCATCCTCGATCAGCGCGGTCATGTCGTCGAGGTCGCTTGCGGCGCGCGCCTTCTGCTCGGCGTCGGGGATCTGCTCGACGCGCAGCCGCAGCCGCGTGAGAAATGTTTTCAAGTCGTGCGAGATGGCGCCCAGCAGAATGGTGCGGCCTTTGACCAGGCTGGCGATGCGCTCCTGCATGTCGTTGAAGGCCGCGATCAGGCGGCGGATCTCGGGCGCGCCGCGCGCCTCGACCGGATCGGGCACCGCGCCGTCGGCGAAGCGCGCCACCGAGCCCGATAGCCGGCGCAGGGGCCGCGCCTCGCGCATGATGGCGATAATGGCGGCAAGCCCCACCAGCGCGCCCAGCGTGCCAATCAAGAAACCGGGAGGCACGCCCCAGATGCGCCGCACGAGGTCACCGCGCGTCTCCAGAACGGCGTAGCCGCCGTTCGACAGCCCGATCGTCACTTTCAGCGGTTCGCGCGCCGCGCGCCAGTATTGGCCGAAGCGCAGTCTGGCTTCCGGCGGGAGCGCGGCTATGACCTCACGGCCGCCGACCTCGGCGAAATACGGTGCAATCGCCCGCTCGACGAAAGGAAGCCGCTCCAGGCGCGGATCGGGCGGCGGCGGACCGGCGCGGAAAGAAACCGAAAGCGATTCCGAGCTCAGCGCTTTCAGCGCGGTCTCACGACGCCCTGGCGGCGTGTGCTCCAACACCTCCACGATGGCGGCGGCGCGCTCGGGCAGCAGCATAGCGGTCGTATCGCCCGGGTCACGATTGCGCGCGACATAGCCGAGGCCCGCCGAGAGCGCCACCACTGCACAGAGCGCCAGCAGCACGATCGCCATGATGCGTCCGGTGAAGCCGAGGCGCCCCAGCACGTCAGCGCTCCTCAACGGCGGCGCACAACATGTAGCCGGCATTGCGCACGGTCTTGATCAGCGGCTCGGTGCCGGCCTCGATCTTCTTGCGCAGCCGGCTCACCTGCACGTCGATGGTGCGGTCCAGCGGATCGGAGCGGCGTCCGCGCGTCCAGTCCATGAGCTGCTCGCGCGACAGCACCCGCTGCGGCCGCGTGACGAAGCACTCCAACAGATCGAACTCGGCGCTGGTCAGCGCGATCTCGCCATTCACCGCGTGCGCGGCCGAGCGCGAGTCGAGATCGACGATGATGTCGCCCACCGCGACGCGGCGGCGCGCGACGGGCTCGGGCTCGCGCCGGCGCAGGATGGCGCGGATGCGCGCGGCGAGCTCGCGCGGGTTGAACGGTTTTCCCAGATAGTCGTCGGCGCCCATCTCCAGGCCGACGATGCGGTCGATGTCCTCCGAGCGAGCGGTCAGCATCAGGATCGGCACGCGCGAGGCCGCACGGATACGGCGGCACAAGCTCAGTCCGTCCTCGCCGGGGAGCATGATGTCGAGCACGATCAGATCGGGCTCGCCGATTTGCGAGCGGAATCGATCGAGCGCCGCGCCGCCGTCGCCCACGTCGACGCGGAAACCCTGCCGCTGCAGGTAGTCCTGCACGAGGGAGCGGATCTCGGGGTCGTCCTCGATGACGAGAATGCGGGGGCGGTCGGTGCTCGCGGACATGGCGCCAGGATAAGCTGCCGGATGCGCGGGGCAATCGAATGGCCCGCACCCGTTACAAAACGTTACACCCCACACCCGATCGCGAAAAAGGCCGGCAACGTCGCAAGCCCAGTCTTCCTCTCGGGCGCCAGACAGGCGTCGCATGAAATCGAATGAGGAGACTGACCAATGAAGCGTAACCTTACCGCCACCGTCGCCACGCTTGCCCTCGCGGCCGCATCGCTCGTTGCCACCTCGGCGCTGGCCGAGGCCGGCTGGATGCGCTCGGGCGGCGGCACCGGCCCCTACGGGCGCACGTGGAGCTCGAATGGCAGCGGCGGCTGCTATGGCGGAAGCTGCGCGTCCAACCAGGCGTTCGTCGGGCCCAACGGCGGCGTGACCACGCGCTCAGGCTCCACGAGCTGTGCGGGCGGCACCTGCAATCACTCCGCCACCGTCAACGGCCCCAACGGCGGCACGCGCACGCGCAACTCCACCTGGACCCGTCTGAGCCTCGCAGCACCCCCTCTCCGTCGTAGCCGGGGCACGGCTTCGCCACGACGCTGGGCATGGCTCCGCCATGACGGGGGAGAGGGGATCGCTTCCATTGCATCGGGAGAGCCACGATGACCCTTTCGACACCCAACCTCTGGACGACGGCGCGCGATTTCGCAGCCGTAATCCTCGCCTGCATCATCGGCGCGGTGGCGCTGTATGCCCTGGTGGCGCCGGCCCGCGCGGAGTCGCTGCCGCCCTACCCGCCCCCGCGCGCCGGCTATGACGACCGCTACGGTGACCGTTACGAGCGCCGACCGGAGCCTGCGTGGCTCGCCTGCCAGCCCGACGTGCGCCACTACTGCCCCAACGTGCTGCCGGGCGGCGGGCGCGTGCTGTCGTGCCTGGCCGGCAACAAGGACCGCCTGTCGCTTGGCTGCCGCGACGCGCTCATGCGCGCGTGGACCACCTACCGACGCTGACCGGGAGAAGAGGCCATGCCCGAGCTCACAGAGATCGCGCCGATCATGCGGCCCATGGGTGGGTTCCTGACGCTGACGCTGATCTTCGTCGCGGCGGAGTACGTCTATGCGCGTCTGGCGCACCACGACGAGCACCACGATATCCGCGAGACGGCGGCGTCCGTCGGCGTGGCGCTCGGCAACTTAGGCATCCGCACGCTCGAGGGCGGGCTCGCCGCGCTTCCCTTCGTGCTGCTCTACCAATACCGCCTGTTCGACATTCCCATGACCACCGCGTGGGCGTGGGCGGCACTCTTTCTCGGCACCGAGCTTGCCTACTACTGGTTCCATCGCGCCTCGCATCGCGTGCGCTGGCTGTGGGCGACGCACGCGGTGCATCACTCGGCCACGCACTTCAATCTGTCGGCTGCGATCCGGCTCGGCTGGACCGGACAGCTCACGGGCGCGTTCGTGTTCTTCCTGCCGCTGGCCTGGATCGGCTTCCCCCCGTCGCCATCGGCAGCATGCTGGCCTTGGGCCTGCTCTATCAGTTCTTCCTGCATACGGCGCTGCCCGTGCGCTTGGGCGCGCTCGAATGGATCCTCAACACGCCGGCCCACCACCGCGTGCACCACGCGTGCAACGAGGCGTGCCTCGACAAGAACTACGGCTCGGTGCTGATCGTGTTCGATAGGGTGTTCGGAACGTTTGCCGCGCCGCCGGCCGACGAGCCCTTGCGCTTCGGCCTGAAGGGACGCGCGCCCAGCAACAACCCGTTCGTTGTGGCTTTGGGCGAATGGCGCCATCTCTTCGCCGACACCGCCCGCGCCAAGGGACTGCGCGACAAGCTCAAGGTTCTGGTCGGCGCACCGTGAGACGCATGCGGCGCGCAAAAGCAAACGCGCCTCTGCGCTGCGGCTCAAAGCCCTGGCGCAGTAGGCGCGTCACTCTTGTGCGGTCGTGCGAAGCGTCAGATCGCTTCTTTCAGATCCTTGGATGCGCGGAAGGCAACCTTCTTGGAAGCCTTGATCTTGATCGGCTCGCCGGTCGCCGGGTTGCGGCCCATGCGCGCCGGGCGCTTCCTGACCTGCAGCACGCCGAGGCCAGTGATGCGGATCTTGTCGCCCCGCTTCAGATGCTTGGTGATCATCGTGACCATGTCCTCGAGCACCGCGATGCCTTCCTTTTTGGGAAGCTCATGGGACTCGGCAAGCGCGGCTCCGAGATGGCGCAGCGTGACGGTCTCGACCTTCGGAGCGGTTTTTTCAGCCATCGGATTTTTCCCTCAGAATCAGAATGAGTTGGCAAATGGTACATCAGCCGCATCGGCTATAGTGTCGTCGGAGCACCCCGCGCAAGGGGTATTATGACGCGAATCACCGCTGTTTTACGGGAAAACTCGTATCGGCGGCCGTCCGTGGCACCCTGGTCGCACTCGGTCCGGCTCAGGCCGGGGCCGACTTGGCAAAGGCCTCACGCAGCGCATTGGAGATGCGCAAAGGCTTGCCGGAGACCGAGATTAGCACGACGGTCACCTCCGCCTCGGCGAGCACCACACCCTCCCGGGCGACCGTCTGGGCGAGCGTCAGGCTCGCCGCACCGACGGATTTTACGCGGGTCTCGACCTCGAGAACCTCGTCGATTCGGGCGGGCTTTAAGAAATCAAACACCATTTTCCTAACGACGAAGGCGGCGGGCTCCGTGCCGCCCGAGCCGTCGATGAGGCGGCGGTGGTCGCCGCCGAGCAGGCGCAGAAAATCCGAGCGGCCGCGCTCGCACCAGCGCACATAGCTGGCGTGATAGACGAGGCCGGAGAAGTCGGTGTCCTCGAAGTAGACGCGCACCGGCAGCCTGTGGCGCTGCCCCGTGGGGTGCTCCACGAGCCGGCCCGAGAGATCGGGCCAGTGCTGAGACGCCGGCTGAGATGCGGGCTCGGATAGGGGCTTGGTTGTCATTGCGCTCGTCATGGCGGCACCTGAGCCGATGCCGCCGCTCCTGTCATCCTCTGTCGGTCGCATTGGTGCATAGGCGGCAAACAGCCGCCCGGCCAGCGCATTTTAGGCGGAGATTTCGACCATGACGATCTCGGGCGGAGATCCGAAGCGCACCGGCACACCGCTGCACCCCAGGCCGCCGGATACCACGAGATTGCGCCCTTGCTCCCGCACGTGGCCGTAGACGTAGCGCGCGCCGTAGCGCGAGGGCACGATCGGTGCATACCCCAGCACACGCACCTGCCCCCCGTGCGTATGACCGCTCACGGTGAGCGCCACGCGGTCGGGCACCCGGGGAAAAATGTCGGGCTCGTGCGCCATGAGGATCACCGGCGCATCGTCGCGTATGCGCGCCAACGTGCCGTCAAGATCGTCGCTGCCGAAACGACCGAGGGCGCGCGCATGCTTCGCGCCTTCCCTCGTGCGGTAGGCCCACTGGTCGCCGAGGCCAGCAACCCAGAAGGGTGCGCCGTCCTTGCTCAGACGCACGCACGCGTTCTCGTAAACGGAGATGCCGACGTCCTGCAGCACGCGCCCCGCCAGCGGGAGTCCATGGCCGCGCCGCTGCACCTCGAGATCGTCCCACCAGTCGTGATTGCCGAGCACGGCATGGACGCCGTGCGGCGCCTCGAGCTTGCCGAGCGCTGCGGCCCAGTCCTTATGTTTGATGGGATCGGAGTAGCGGTTCATGCCGCGCCCGGCGACGTAGTCGCCGAGCAGGAGCACGCAGTCGGGCTGCATCGCGTTCGTGTGCTTCACGATGGAGGCGATGCGCTCGACGCCCATCCAGGGATCGCACGCGTGCACATCGGCGATGAGAGCTAGTTTGAGCGAAAGGCCTGCGGGCCACGCGGGCGGCGAAACGCGGTAGTGCGTCACCCTGGTGCCGAACGGCTCGGCCAAGGCATAGCCCCCGCAGCCGAACCCGCCGGCCACGGCCACGCCGAAACCCTTTACGAACTGTCTACGCGATATCACGTTGGGACCACTTCGAGCCGCATGCCCCTATTGTCAGGCCCGCGTCCTAACTTTCGAATTCGACAATTTGAGGTAGAGGCGTCGCCAAAAGGTGCAGGCGCGCTGCGGCAAAATGGTCACCGCTCAAGCGGTGCCGGCCTGGCCGTCCTCGTCCTCGTCGCCGTCCCCTTCGTCGAAGAGACCGCCCTGAGGAACGGAATGGCGCTGCGGGCCCGATAGCCCCAGGTGCCGGTAGGCCTTGAGCGTCACGAGGCGCCCGCGCGGCGTGCGGCTGATGAAGCCCTGCTGCAGCAAATACGGCTCGACGATTTCTTCCAGCGCGTCGCGCGGCTCCGACAGCGCCGCCGCGATGGTCTCGATGCCGACGGGGCCGCCGTCGTGAGTTCTTAACGATGCAGGTCAGGTAGCGGCGGTCGAGCGCGTCTAGACCCTCGTTGTCGACCTCCAGCGCGGTGAGCGCCTTGTCGGCGAGCACGGCATCGATGATGGGCGCGCCCGCCACGGACGCGAAGTCGCGCACCCGGCGTAACAGGCGTCCGGCGATACGCGGCGTTCCGCGCGCGCGCCGCGCGATCTCGTGTGCACCGTCGGCCCCGATCGCCGCGCCGAGCACGCGCGCGCCGCGTACCACCACCTGCTCGAGCTCGGTTACGGTGTAGAAGTTGAGCCGCACGGGAATGCCGAAGCGATCGCGCAGCGGCGTGGTCAGCAGCCCCAGCCGCGTCGTGGCGCCGACCAGGGTGAACCGGGCGAGGTCGATGCGCACCGAGCGCGCCGCCGGCCCCTCGCCGATGATGAGGTCGAGCTGGAAGTCCTCGAGTGCCGGATAGAGGATCTCCTCCACCGACGGGTTGAGGCGGTGTATCTCGTCGATGAACAGGACGTCGCGGTCCTCGAGATTTGTGAGCAGCGCCGCCAGATCGCCGGCCTTGGCGATCACGGGGCCGGAGGTGGAGCGGAAGCCGACGCCCAGCTCCTTGGCAAGGATCTGCGCCAGCGTGGTCTTACCGAGCCCCGGGGGACCTGCGAACAACACGTGGTCGAGGGCGTCGCCGCGATCGCGCGCGGCCTGGATGAAGATCTTGAGGTTGGCGCGGGCCTGTTCCTGGCCGACGAACTCGGCGAGCGAGCGCGGCCTCAGCGAGGTCTCGGCAGGATCCGCATCGCGCTTGGCGCCTGTGACGAGCCGATCGGTCATCGTTTGCACGTGCCCTGCTTCGCGAGGCTCCGTCAAGGCGCGAGGTTGCAGTGCCCACTCATTTGTACATCATCTGGGGGACGCGGCCCGCCAGGATCAGCAAAAGCCAGCTCAGCTGACCAGCCACCGGGCTCCACAGAATCGCGATGACGATCGAGAACGCGAATACGGCGGCGGCGAGCAGCGTCGATATCAGCCCTTCTCGTCGCACCGAGTCGGGGACGTCGGACGGCATGAGCTGCGGATCGCGGCCGGCGTACCACCACATGAGCGTCGACAGCAGCGAGGTTGCCACCAGCACGCCTGCGTAAACACACGTGGCCAGCGACGTGCCATGGTCGCTCAACAGGCTGGTCACGAACGGAATGAGCCCGATCGTGAGAAGGTAGATCATATTGATCCACATCAGCGGACCATCCACGCGGCGGATGTATGAGAACAGCTCGTTGTGTCCCATCCAGAACATGCCCACGACGACGAAGCTCAAGGCATAGACGCCGATGCCATGGAGCGAGCCCCTGAGCGCGGCGGGGAGCTGCGTGTCGGTCACGCCTTCGGGCAGCTTGAGGTCGAGCACGAGCAGGGTGATCGCGACCGCCATGACGGCGTCGCTGAATATGACCATCCGCTCGGCCTTGAACGTCTTGCGGTGGGCACGGGTGGCAGGCATTGGGAACCCTTTGCTGGCGACCGGGTTGTCTTTGCTGGTGAGCTGCTTCGCGGCTGTCGTCAAGAAGCCGCCGCGCATTGCTGCACTGCGGCAGTAAAATAAGCACGACCGAGGCCATCGCGGAGCCTTCACACACCCTGGCGACCGGAGTAGCGTTGATGAAAAGGTTGGGGGACCAATGATGTTCCGTGTGCTGGTCGCAGCGTTTTGCATGGTGGGCGTTGTCGAAACGCTCAACGCGCAGGAGATGTGCATCGCGTGCACCACGCCCGAGACCACCTACCGTTGCACCTTCCAGCAGTCGGATCGCGATCGCCGCATCGATGTGAGCGAGGTGCAAGTCCACGTTTGCGAGAGCGTGCTGGAGAAGATGGGGCCGCACGGCAAGTGCAAGTTCACCGCCGCCCAGCCATGCGACGGCACTCCCCGCACCGTGACCATGGCGGACTACCAGAAGCTGGTGGCCAGCGACGGGCATTCCACCTACCAGCAGGGCGTTCTGGAGAAGGCGCAGAAGGGCGTCAGCTCGACGTTCACGTCGACATGGGATTGCGTGGCCTCGCTGTTCGGGGACTGCTGAGCACCGCCGCCATTCCTGCATCACCTCGTACGGCCGCGATTCCTTCCTACATTGGTGGGAGAGGAAACCCGACGAGGACACGCCCATGCCCCCGATGCCTCCAGGCGCACGCTTGCGTCCACCCGCAATGCTTCGATCCGGATTGATCGCGCTTTGCCTCGCCGGCGCCGCGCTGGCGCAGACGTCGCTGCCGGCAACGGCGCGCACGGCTGCCACCGACACGCAATCGAGCACGGAGCCTTTCGACGAGGCCTGGCGCATTACCCGCGACAGGTTCTACGACCGCAAGCTCGGCGGCCTCGACTGGGACGCGGTCGGCAACAAGCACCGCGCCGACTACGCCGAGGCCAAGACGGACGCCGAGCGCTCCGCCGCCATCAACGCCATGCTTGCCGAGCTCGGCGCCTCCCACACGCACCACTACACCAAGGACGAGACCGGCTATTACGAGCTCGTCGACATCTTCGCCTATCCCCTGCGCCGCGACATCCCCAAGCACTTCCCCGGCAAGGACATCCGCTATCCCGGCATCGGCATGTTTACGAAAGAGATCGACGGCAAGACATTCGTCAGCGCGGTGTTCCCGGGCATGCCCGCCGACAAGGCCGGATTGCTTGCGGGCGACGAGATCATCGAGGCCGACGGCAAGCCGTTCGAGCCGGTCGGATCGTTCCGCGGCAAGGTCGACGAGCCCGTCGCCTTGAAAGTGCGTCGCACCGCCGACGGTCCGACGCAGGACATGACCGTCACGCCCAAGCGCGTCGAGCCGGGCGACGCCTTCGAGCAAGCGCTCACCAACAGCGCGCGCATCATCGAGGCGAACGGCAAGCGCATCGGCTACGTCCGCGTCTGGTCGTACGCCGGCGACCGCTATCAGGCGCAACTCGAGGAGTTGTTGAGCAAGGGCAAGCTCAAGGACGCCGACGCGCTCATCTGGGATCTGCGCGACGGCTGGGGCGGCGCGCATCCGCGCTACCTCAACGTGTTCAATCCCTACGGCCCGACGCTCAAGCTCACCGACCGCGACGGAGACGCGAGCCTCGTCGGCTATCGCTGGCACAAGCCGGTGGCGATGCTGATCAACAACGGCACGCGCTCGGGCAAGGAGGTGCTGGCTTACGGTTTCAAGAAGAACGGCTTCGGCCAAGTGATCGGCGAGCGCACGGCGGGCGCGCTGCTCGCCGCCACGGCGTTTTTGTTGTCCGACGGCAGTCTGCTGATCCTGGCGGTCGACGATGCCTCCGTCGACGGCGAGCGGCTGGAAGGCAAAGGCGTGGCGCCGACGCTTGAGGTGCCGTTCGACATCCGCTACGCCGCGGGCAAGGACCCGCAGCTCGACAAGGCGGTCGAGATCCTTGCCGACGGCGCGTAAGCATCGGGCGTCTTTAGGTCGGGAGCGACTTGACCTTGAGCACGACCAAGGTGACGTTGCCGGCCGCAGCTTCCTTGTCGCCGTCGGTCAGCGGCCTCAGTGCGTACGCGGAGTCGTTCTTGCCGACGAGCGCCTTGGGCGCCTGCGGCGCGCCGTCGGACGATGGTCCCAACTCGCCCACGTACGTCTGCTCCAGCAGGCCGGGTGCCAACTTGCGATCGCCCGGGCCCATCACGACCCAGATCAGCACCAATTTGCCGTCGAGCGCCGACTGCGAGCCGACCTTCTGAATCTCGCCCAGGTAGCTTTCCTCGGGCCCCGTTCCTTGCGGTTTGAAGGCGCACGACATAGCCCGCGTCTGACTTGGCGGCGTCGCGCCCGTGTCGCCCTCCTCGGCCAGCGTGCAGGTGAGCACGCCGATATTGGTCTGCACCGCCGCCCAGGCGGGGCACGACAGAGCACACAGCAGTGTGGCGATGAACCAGCGCATGGGAAGACCTCCCGTTTTGCCGCGTTATGCGGAAAGATAGATTGGGAGGGTAACGCGACAGGCCCGCATTGGTTGCGGGCGCGGATCGGCCCTCAGGCCGTGATAATGGCCATGCGCACGAGCACGTCGCGCACGGCGACGGCGACAAGGCCGGCGATAACGGCGAGAGAGGGCCGCGCATCCTCCAGCCCGAAGGGAATGAGGATCGTCGCGATGGTGAACGCGATGACGGCCACCGCTGCGGCGACGACCCAACCGAAGCCGCCCTTTTGCCAAACCAAAGCGGCGAGCACGATCCCCGTCAGCACCGCAGGCACGACCGCCCATACGAATGAGGCAATTGCAGCGGCGCCGGACGGCGTCACGTCGTCGGGGAGCAGATTGACCAGCCCGAATACGAATGCGAGCAAAAGGATCACCGAGATAACGACGGCACCGAAAAACGGCGCGACCAGCGCATAGAGCAGAAACGTCCACAGCGCGCGGTGTGAGTTGGTCATTGTCCGAATTTGCGCCACGTCTCCGCCATTTCGTCCTCGGTCGCAAACAGACCACTCTTGGCTTGCCGACGCGCCGCCTCAACGCCTTCGCATTGCTCAGGCGTCAATAGCGGGCGACCCGAGCGGATCAGATCGACGTAGCCGATGAGCCCCTCGGCAACCTCTTGCTGCTCCGCCTCCGGCAGAGCCTCCACGGCAGCGATGGCTTCTTTGAGCAAGGCGTTCATAAAAAAAGTTTAGCACAGCTTGCGCACGCGCCGTAAGGCCGCCGCAGCATCTCGTCAATTTCGAGCTAACGCGCCAGCTCTTTGAGCCCGCGCCGGATGAGCTTGGCGGTATCCGCGTCCTCGCCCAATTCCTTCGCCGCCACCGCAATGGCGCCCGACGCCTGCGCCGGCTGATAGCCGAGGTTGGTCAGCGCCGACAGCGCCTCGGCCGCGGCGTTGTCCTCGGGCGGAGCCCCGTTCGCGCCGTGCAGGGCCGAGCTCGGGATGTGGAGGCCCGCCACCGACAGGGCCGGCGCCTTGTCCTTCAGCTCCGCGACGATGCGCTGCGCCAGCTTCTTGCCGATGCCGGGCGCCTGCTCCACCGAGGCCCAGTCGGCCAGCGCGATGGCGTTGGCAAGCTCCGACGGCGACAGGGTGCCGAGCAGCGCAAGCGCCACTTTCGAGCCCACGCCCTGCACGCTCTGCAGCGTGCGGAACCAGTTGCGCTCCACCTCGCTGGAAAAGCCGTACAGACGGATCGCATCCTCGCGCACGTGCGTGTCGATGGTGAGCGAGACCTCCTCGCCGCTTCTGAGGTTGCGCAGCGTGCGCGATGACGCCTGCACCTCGTAGCCGACGCCGCCCACGTCGACGATCAGGAAGCTCTCGCCGATGGCGTCGACCTTGCCTCTGAGTTTGCCGATCATACGCTGGCCTCCTTGGCGAGCCGCGCCATGCGCGCCGCCGGACTGGTGCGATGGTTTGCATGACAGATGGCGATGGCGAGCGCATCGGCCTCGTCGGCGCTTTCGAAGTGCGCTTTCGGTAACAGGAAGCCGATCATCATCTGGATCTGCCGCTTGTCGGCGTGGCCTGCGCCCACCACCGACTTCTTGATCAGATTGGGCGAATATTCGGCCACCACGAGCCCGCCCATGGCCGGCGCCAGCAGCGCGATGCCGCGCGCCTGCCCCAGCTTCAAGGTGGCCCGCGCGTTGTCGTTGACGAAGGTTTCCTCGACCGCCGCCTCGTGCGGCTTGAAGCTGGCGATCACGCTGGCGATGCCTTCGAACAGCTCGCGCAGCCGGTAGGCGAGATCGGCGTCCGCCGGCGACGTCACGAGCCCGCTCGCCACGTAGCTCAAGCGCGCGCCTTCGCTTTCCACGACGCCCCAGCCGGTGCGCCGCAGACCCGGATCGATGCCGATGATGCGAATCGCTCCCCTCATGCGCCGACGCATAGCACGGAGCGCGATTCGCAGGTGCGGCGCGCTTGCATCGCTCTTCGCCCCGGAGGCATGCTGTTGCCCGGAGAAAGGGCCTAGAGACAAAGGGGGACGACATGCAGCTCGGCACCAACGGATGGCTGGCAATCTGGGGCGGCGGGCTGGTGCTCACCGCGATCCTGATCTGGTGGCGCACGGCCCGCTACGACATCAAGGGCGCGGCGGTGGAGTCCGTCTGGCAGCTCGCGCGCGGCAGGCGCACGGCTGAAAATCCCACCGCCATCGAGGTGATGGCCAATGACATTGGCGCCGAGGCGACGCACCTCGGCAAGGCCAAGCGCACCGCCTTCACCGTTGCAGGGCATTTCATCGCGCAGGCGCTGAGCTTCGTGGCGCTCATTATGCTGCTGGCCGGTATCGTGCTGCTGGGCGTCGCCTGGTTCTGGGGTTGAGGCCGAGGCCCGTCCTCCTTACCTGAGGGGGAGTTCCACCTCACCACGGAGGCAACGATGGCCGCTGAGGCACCGCACGCAGAGCTGGGCTGGACCGCACCGCCCTTCACGCTGCCCGCAACCAACGACGAGACCTACAGCCTCGCCGATCTCAAGGGAAAGCGCGGCACCGTCGTCATGTTCATCTGCAATCACTGTCCCTACGTGATCGCGATGATCGACCGTGCGGTGGCGGACGCGAAGGCGCTGGCCGAGCTCGGCGTCAACACCATCGCCATCTGCTCCAACGACGCCTTGAGCTACCCGGAAGATTCGTTTCCCAACATGCGGGCCTTCGCGCACGAGCACGGCTTCCCCTTCCCCTACCTGCACGACGAGTCGCAAGAAGTGGCGCGCGCCTACGACGCCGTATGCACGCCCGACATCTTCGGCTTCAACGACAAGCTGGAGTTGCAGTACCGCGGCCGCCTCGACGAGGGCCGCACCGACCCGCCGCGCAAGGGCGCCCCGCGCGAGCTGCTCGAGGCCATGCGCCAGATCGCCGAGACGGGCCGCGGTCCGGCCCAGCAGCACCCCGCGGTCGGCTGCTCGATCAAGTGGAAATAAGCGGAATTACAGCGACTTACCGCCGCGCCCCCGCGCATTGAACGCGCATTTCTGCGCACCTATTTTCACCGAGCATTAGGGCTTTTGCCGCAAACGTCGCCCGACAGGAGCGGCGCAGCCCAACGAGCCCCAAGGGCCAATCTTCAGGCTGCGCGCGATGAGGCGTCGAGCACGTGACCAGAACCGAACGAGACAAGCGCGTGAGCTTGGCCCGCTGCCCGAAGGTGCGCGGCATGCCGACGCTCGCCCACCTGCCGGCGGCGGCGGCCGGCGATAGGGCGTTCCGCATCTTCTGCACGCCCGAATTATCGCACCACCGCACGCGCGACCATCACCAGCTCACCGAGCGCGCCCGCTTCCATTTGCGCAACGCGCGGTGGGAGCGCGTCGCTACGCCCGCCGGCGAGGTGTGCGCTTACGTGTTCGAGCCCGACCAGGACGCGCGCGGCACCGTGCTCCTGGTGCACGGCTGGACCAGCGAGGCGGCGTTCATGACCGCCTTCACCGAGCCGCTGCGGCGCTCGGGCCTGCGCGTCGTCGCCTTCGACTTTCCCGCCCACGGCCACAGCCCCGGGCGGCGCACCAACCTCGCCGAATGCGCGCGCGCCATGCTCGCCGTCGCCGAGCACTACGGCCCGATCGACGGGGCGGTGGCCCATTCCTTCGGCGGGTTCGTCTCGCTGCTCGTCGCCGAGGGCGGTGCGCCGTTGCCGCACGCGCACCCGATCAAGCGCTTCGTGCTGCTCTCCTGCCCCAACCGGCTCAGCGATGTAGCGGGGAATTTCGGGCGTCGGCTTGGGTTGGATAAAGCAGCCCAGCGCGCCTACGAGCATCACCTGGAGCGCGTCGGGCACCGGCCCGTTGCCACGTTCGCGTCGGCTGAGCTTTTAGCCAAGGTGTCCGCGCCCACGCTCGTCGTGCACGGCAGCGCCGACGGCGAGGTGCCCTTCCACAATGCCGAGGAGATCGCGCAGGCGTGCCCGACGGCGCGGCTCATGCCATTCGAAGGCTTCGGGCACCGCACGATTCTCTACGCCCCGCCGGTGATGCGCGCGGTGATGAAGGAGCTCGCGCCGGCCCCCGCTCAGGTCGAAGCTCAGTCGGACGTGATGTCGTCGAGACGCAGATCGACGCGCACGTCGGCCGGCCGCGAGATGAACGCCTCGGCGTGATACCAGCCGTCGGCTTCCAGGCCGGAGGGGTCGATACCGAGCCCTGCCAAGCGCTCGAGCACATGAACCTGCTCCTCCTCGGAGGCGAAGCGGCGCTGCAGGAAGGTCTGGTCCTCCACCTTCTCGGTGACGTAGCCGAGGGTGTCGAGCGTGTCGCGGATCTCACCGAACGGAAACATCCGCAAAACGAAGTGCACCATCCAGGGCTGGCGCGGCGCGTTGATCTCCAGGATGCCCTTGAAGGTGCTTTCGCCCACATAGCCGACGCAGCCCGTCGAGATGACGAGGTCGGCACCGTCCAGCACGGCCGCAGCCTCCGGCGACGGCCGCCCGCTCTCCAGATCGGCCGCCACGCCATCGTCGAGCAGATTGGCCTCGACCGCATACTTGATCGCGTTGGCGGAGGCGTCGAGGCCGACCACTTCCAGCTCGGAGGCCTTGAAAAGGTCGGCGGCGATGGTCTGGTCACGCCCCAGCAGCTGGTCGCGCCGCGCGCGCCCGACAGCATCGGGAGCGTAGAGGTTGTAGAGGTGCTCCATCTCCAGATCGCCCTTCAGGATCGCGGCGTTGATGCCGTACGAGCAGCCGACGTCGAGGATCCGGACCTTGTCCTTGTCTTGGCTCTGCCTGTAGGTCTCGATGATGTGCTGGAAAACCGGCTTTGCTGTTTCCGGAATGATGTAATCGAGGCGGCTCAGCGTAGAATAGTACTGTCTTGGGTCCGTCCGATCATAGATATTTGTTAGATCAATCTTGCCGATGTCATCATATTCGAAGGATTCAGCGGTGGACATGAAGGTCTCTTTGTTTTTGTTGATCGCAGCGAGGCGACGCAGCGATCTTTAGCAGATCTGCTGCGGAGAGGGCCCGCATCTGGATGATGCACGAGGGGACTACCGGCAATAGCTGGAAGTGTCAATTGAGGGTCATTGCGTCGGCACGCGCCGACACGCCCGGAAATCGCGGTGGCGTGGGCGCTTAACCAGGTCGAAATGGCATAGGGACAATTGGCCCCGTGCGCGTTTGACCGCAGTCAACGCGCCGCCTCGAGCCCCGCGCTAGCGTGCTGCCCGATCTTGCGCGGGGGCTCCGATGAACACACTCACGATCAACCCGGTGGCAAACTCCTTCCTGGCCTGCCTCGCCAACGCCCGGCACGTCACCGACCCGTTCGATTTCTGGCTGCTCGACGGCGCCCTTCCCGAGGCGGACGTCGACGCCATAGCCGAGCTCCCCGTTGCCGCTCCCGCCGACGTGGTTTTCAGCGGCAGACGCGAGACCAACAATTCCTCGCGCATGTTTTTCGACGCCGGGGCGCAGGAGACCTATCCGGTGTGCCGCCGCGTGGTCGACGGTTTCAAGGACGCCCGCGTCATCGCCGCCATCGAGGCGGAGACCGGCGCCAAGCTGGCCGGCACGCGCCTCAGGATCGAATATTGCCAGGACGCTCCGGGCTTCTGGCTCGAGCCGCACACCGACATCTCAGTGAAGAAGTTCACGATGCTGGTCTATCTGTTGGACGATCCGGCCCTGAGACTGGCCGGCACCGACATCCACGCAGGCCCGCCCGACTACAGTTACGTGACCACGGCGCCTTACGGCCGGAACCTGGGCGTGATCTTCATTCCGGGGAAGAACACCTGGCACGGCGTCGGGCATCACCCGCTCAAAGGCCTACGCAAGTCGATCATCATCAACTACGTGGCGCCCGACTGGCGCGACACGTTCGAGCTGGCGTGAGCACGTCAGGCCGCCGTCAGCTTCTTCAAGACCTCGTCTGAGACCTCGAAGTTCGCAAACACGTTCTGAACGTCGTCGTCGTCGTCGAGTGCGGCGATCATCTTCATGATGCTCTCAGCCTTCTCCTCGTCGACCTCGGTCGACAGGTTCGGCTTCCACACCGCCTTGACGCTTTGCGCCTCCCCCAGCGCCGCCTCCAGCGCGCCCGCCACCGTTCCGAGGCTGTCGAACGCGCAGGCGATCACGTGGCCGTCGTCATCCGACACCACGTCCTCGGCGCCGGCCTCGATCGCGGCCTCCAGCACCTTGTCGGCGGAGCCGGCATCCGTGCCGTAGACGATCTCGCCCGCGTGGTTGAACATGTGGGCGACCGAGCCGGTCGAGCCCAGGTTGCCGCCGTACTTGGTGAAGGCGGCGCGCACCGCCCCGCCGGTGCGGTTGCGATTGTCGGTCAGCGCCTCCACGATCACCGCGATGCCGCCCGGCCCATAGCCCTCGTAGCGGATCGCCTCATAGGTGTCGGCGTCGCCGCCGGACGCCTTCTTGATCGCGCGCTCGATGTTGTCCTTGGGCATGTTCTCCGCGCGCGCCGCCTGAATGGCGAGGCGCAGGCGCGCGTTCATGGTCGGGTCGGGCGTGCCCGTCTTGGCTGCCACCGTGATCTCACGCGCGAGCTTGGAGAACGTCTTCGCCTTGGCCGCGTCCTGGCGGCCCTTGCGGTGCATGATGTTCTTGTATTGGGAATGGCCGGCCATCGTGCTCTCTCTGCGGGCGTGGGAAGGGGCTTTATTGCGCGAGCCGGCCCCTATGGGTCAAGCCCGCAGCGCTGCGTGAGTGCCGCATTTGCCCCCCGTTGCCGCCGCAAATGGTTGCTCCCGTCCACTGGGCTGCCGGATCGGACGGCGAGACGAACTTAGGGGTGACCTCGCTCGCCGCGCCGAAGGCCGGCACCCTCAACGGAGTTCTTCAACACAATCGGCCCAAAGCCGACCAAGATACGGAATGGTCTTTGTGGCTCTAACAGCTTCCCATCAGCTCGAGCCCGTCACAGAGCCGGTCGCTCCTCCCAGAACGTCGGCTCGGCCGGCTCCAGGTTGGGTCCCAAGCGCAATGCTCCGCAGCGCACCGCGAGCCCCGTCTTGTCGTCGATCTCGACGGCGAGCCCCGACAGCGTCGCCGGCCCGCGCGCCGGCTCGAAGCGGCCACGCGGGATCTTGGTGAGGAAGCGGCTGATCGGCTCCTCGACGTCCATGCCCAGCACCGAATTGTAGTCCCCGCACATGCCGACGTCGGAGATGTAGGCGGTGCCCGCGGGCAGCACCCGGTCATCGGCGGTCGGCACGTGCGTATGCGTGCCGACAACGACCGACGCGCGGCCGTCGACGAAATAGCCGAGCGCCTGCTTCTCGCTCGTCGCCTCGGCGTGGAAGTCGATGAGGATGGCGTCGGCGCCTTCCTTGAGGCGGCAGGCGGTGAGCTCGGCATCGATGGCACGGAAGGGGTCGTCGAGCTCGGTCATGAAGATGCGGCCCATGGCGTTGATCACCAGCACCTCGGCACCCGAGGCCGCCTTGATGAGCGCCGCGCCGCGCCCGGGCGTGCCTTGGGGAAAGTTGATGGGACGAATGAGCCGGTCCTGGCGCGTGATGAAGACCAGCGCCTCCTTCTGGTCGAAGGCGTGGTTGCCCAGCGTGACCGCATCGGCGCCCGCCTCGATCAGCTCATCGAAGATCGCCTCGGTGATGCCGAAGCCGCCGGCGGCGTTCTCGCCGTTGATGACGACGAAATCGAGCGCGAAGCGGCGCTTCAGGCCGGGAAGGGCACCGACGACCGCCTGACGGCCGCAGCGGCCGACGATGTCGCCGAGAAAAAGCAGACGCATTCTACGAGAAGCTCCGAAGGGACATCGCGTGGATGTCCCCCTCCCCCTGGCGGGGAGGGGTTAGGGGTGGGGGGAATGTCTCCGCGCAAGGTGGCAAATGTTGCTCCAGGCTCTTCACCCCACCCGGTCACCTCAACTTCCGTTTCGGTGACCACCCTCCCCGTCAAAGGGGAGGGTGAAGAATCCGTATGGTCAGCGCTTTGCTCAACGATTGGCGGCGCAGCGCAAGGGGCCCGAGGGGGTCAGAACCCAGTCGAGGCGCTCGTCATAGTCGAGATGGGGCACGGCGTCGATTCTTAGCTCGTCGTAGCCGATGCCGACGGCGATGACCGGCTTCTTGGCCCGCAGATTTTGCAGGGAGCGGTCGTAGAAGCCGCCCCCGTAGCCCAGCCGGTAACCATCGGCATCGAAGGCCAGAAGCGGCACCAGCACCACATCCGGGTAGACCTCCGGCTTGTCGGGCAGCGGCTCGGCGATGCCCCACTGGGCAGAGGCCATGGCGTCGCCGGGGTCCCAGGCGCGGAACTTCAAAGGCCGCCCCTTGCCCTGCATCACGGGTAGCGCGATGCGGTGCCCCTCGCCGGCAAGCCGCGCCATCAGCTGGGCGGGATCGATCTCGTCGCGAATGGCGGCAAAGCCGGAGATGACGATCGGCTCGGGCAGCGTCAGAAAGGTCAACCCGTGCCGGGCCAGCGCCTCGCCCGCCGCCGCGCCGTGGCGCGCATGTGCGGCCGCGCGGCGCTTGAGCGCATGGGTTCTTTCAGCGCGTTTTTCTTCCGCCTTCATGACCGAGATAAAGAGATAAATGCCGCGGAGGCCGTCGAAGCGGATGATCCCGCGTTGGTCCCTACGAGAAGTAGGTGGGCGCCATGTGTCCAAGGCCACGACCCCGGACAGGGATAGCTCCCGTGCGGATCTTATAGGCCCCGGGGAACATATGTGCTTCTAACGCGCCCCGCAGCACATGCAATGTAGACCAACGCCGGCAAATTTCCAGATGCCTTAAGCGCTTAAATTCGCTTGACAAACGCCAGCTACGATGGCGCGCGAGATTTGACCCCTTGTTTGGCGCCAGCGCGTTGTGTTGCTGCACCCACCGCGGCTTGCGAAGCGTCTAAGAGTGCTCCCGTGGCCCTGACGGGATCGGCGGAGCGGACATGCGTGCGCATCGATACACGCCTTCGGGCAGCATGACTGCGGGCATAAGAGGCGCCGTGCGCGCCCTTGGCCTGTGCGCTCTCGTCCAATGGGCCGCTCTGGCGTTGTGTTGCGCCGCCTATGCGGCCGAGCCAACGGTGCCGGAGACGCCGGCAGCAGCGAGCCCATCCGTCAAGGTCGCCGTCTTCGTCTCCTCCGACGGCAACCGCTGCTTTGCGCCGGGTCTCGTCGCCGCCATCCGCTACTACACGGGCCAGCTCGCGAAACGCATCAACGACAGCGGCGGCATCGGCGGGCGCAAACTGTCGCTGCAGGTGTTCGACGACTTTGAGGACGCGAGCGCGTCCATCGACAACGTCAAAGGCGCCCTCGACGATCCCGCCACCATCGCCATGATCGGCATCCCAAGCTCCACGCGCGGCGAGGCAATCTTCACCGCGCTCGGCCCCGAGATCCGAAGCCGCGGCATTCCCTTCATCACCGAGATCTCGCTCGACAGCCTGTTTCGCGACGCGCCCAACGTGTTCACCATGGCAAGCTCGGTCGGCAACGAGCTCGACGTCGTGCGCAAGGTTCTCGCCGATGCGCAGGCGCAGCATCCCGTTTTCATCGGCCTCGACGACGATCTCTACGTCCGCGCGCTCGGCGAGGGCTTGGAGAAGGACGCCGGCAGCGTCCCGCTCGCCGCCAGCCTGCGCGCGCCCGTGCACGACTACAAGCTCGACGAGGCGGACGCGGAAGCGCTCGTGCAGCGGCTCAAGAGCGAGAACGCGGACATGATCCTGCTCGCAATCCACAGCGGCCCCAGCATCACCCTCGTCGACAAGCTCATCGATGCCGGCATTTCTGCCCCCATTTTCGTGCTGCTGGGGCGCATTCCCAGCATCGTCAACGGGCTCGGCACCAAATCCTATGCCGGACCCATGCGCCAGATCGCGCGCGAGGGCGTGCCCAATGTCTACTCGGAGCGCCTGCGCCAGCGCATCTGGCGCGCGCCGCAGGACGAATGGGTGTTCGACGATACGCGCAACGACGACGCGCCGGGCTGGACCGACGGCACCTGCGACGACCGCGGCGAGCCGACGGCGCGGCAGATCTTCGACGCCGCCAACCGCCGCGCCATCGGCCGGGGCATGCAGTACCGCGACATGCTGCAGCTCGTGGTCGAGGCGGCGCGTTCAGCCCCGAAGGACGCCGACGTGCCCGCGCTGCGCCGCGCATCGAACGAGACCCTGCACGGCTTCGTCGAGGGCCAGCGCATCTTGAAGGGGCTGTGGCAGGACTGGACCTTCACGCCCAACCGCACCGCGGCCGGCGATACGCTGATCCTCTACAAGGCGCCGGGCGACGCCACCATTGCGCTCGCCCCCATGCAATACCGCCGCATCAACGGCACGCTCGAGCGCAGCCCCACCGTCTACACGTCCATCGATCTGATCAGCCTGTCGCGCATCGACACCAACGACCGCAGCTTCGATGCCGAGTTCTACCTCTCCATGAAGAGCGCCGACGACAGCATCGGCATCGACAGCATCGAGTTCACCAACGCCTACCGCGCGCAGTCGGGCGACGGCCGCCTGGTGCTGTCGCGCCAGATCCACAACGCGGGCGCCACGCCGAACGTCCCCTCCGGCATCAAGCTCTACAAGGTCTCGGGCAAGTTCGAGTTCGAGCCGGAGCTGGGCGACTATCCCTTCGATACCCAGCGTCTGTCGGTCTCCTTCCAGCCCGCCGACGCCTCCAAGCCGTTTCTGATCCAGCCCGCACCCCCCGCCGACGAGCAGGCGGAGGCGCCCGTCGACGGCTGGGAGCTCGCCGAGCACTACGTCGGCTCCGACCAGGACATCGTGCCGACGCTGGGCGCTTCCCTGGCCGAGCGGCGCATCGTGCCCTTCTACAAGTTCAACGCCACGTGGATCGTGAAGCGCATCGCCGTCGACTACTACCTGCGCGTGGTGGTGCCGCTCGCGTTCATCCTGCTCATCACCTACTTCTCGGTGTTCCTGCCGCACTCGCGCTTCGAATCCATCATGGCCATCCAGGTGACGGCGCTGCTGTCGTCGATCGCGCTCTACCTGGCGCTGCCCAAGGTCGATTCCGACCAGGCGACGCTCTCCGACAAGATCTTCATGATGACGTATGCCGCCGTGAGCCTGATGATCGGCCTGTCGATCCTCAAGGACAACTTGCGCAAGGTCCGCGAGGTGGTGTGGGCCGTCTGCTTCATTCAGTGGATCATCTTCCCCGCCACGACCGTCGCCTTCGTCATGTATTTGCTGCCCAGCACCAAGGGCGGCACCATGCAGGCCGCCGACACGCTCGCAAGCGTGTGGCGGGGGATCTTCGGTTGACGCACCGGCACGAGCGGCCTATTGCGGCCGTCACGGGACGCGGACAAGGGCGCGCACGGCATGCTCGATCGCCTCATGAATTTCCTTTCCGGCGCGGAGGCGCCTTCGGCGCAAGCCGGCCCCGACGAGCTGCAGCTCGCCGTCGCCGCCCTGCTCGTCGAGGCCGCGCGCATGGACGACAACTTCGATAGCGGCGAGCGCGCGTCGATCGAGCGTCTGCTGGCGGCGCGCTTCGACCTGGCGCCCGATGCCGTGCACACGCTTGTCGCGGCCGCCGAAAAGAAGATGGACGCCACCGCACAGTACTTCCCCTTCACGCACGCGATCACCACGCGCCTGTCGACCGAGGAGCGCGTCGGCATCATCGAGATGCTGTGGGAGGTCGCCTACGCCGACGGCGTGCTCGATCCGCAGGAGGACATGCTGCTGCGCCAGATCGCCGGGCTGATCCACGTGCCCGACCGCGACCGCGGCGAGGCGCGCAAGCGGGCCTTGGAGAAAGCTGCCGCGGCACGCGCGGCGAGCGGCAAGGGCGACTAGATATCAGACTTCGCCCGCGGCAACGCGGCGCTTGTGCTCGGAGCGGATGGCCTCGGCCTCGCGCTTGTCCGAACCCGCCTCGCCGTTGGCCTTCTCCCCGTTGGCCTTGGTCTCTGAGTCTGCCTCGGCCAGCGCGGCGCGCGCGTCCATGAGCTCGTCGGTGATGAGGAGTGCCGCCATCACCAGCAGGCGCTCGGAGCCGACTTGACCGTACTGCTTGGTCAGCGCCTCGATGCGCGCACGCACGGAGTCGGCCATCTCATTGAGACGCGCCTCCTCGCCGTCCCCGCAATCGAAGCGATAGGACCGTCCGTTGACGTTGACGACGACCTGGCCCATACGCCCCCGCACGAAACGCGCCTGCGGCGCCGTCGCGAATCAGGCGCCGGTTTCGAGCACGTTATGCAGCGAGTCTAGGACCCAATCAATGCGGTTCACCGCCTCGGTGCGGCTCGCCTCGAGCCGCCCGATTCGCTCCTCCGCCTCGACCAGATCCGATTTCAGCCGGTCGCGCTCGGCCTCCAGCGTTTTGATGCGCTGAGCGTACCACTCCAGCGAATGCGGGGGCATGCCGATGCTCCCCGGCGCACGCCGCGGCGCCGTCTGTCGTTTGCTTTTCGTCCTAGCCTGCACAGCCATATGATGCCCTCCGGCGGGCGCCCTATTTGCCTCTGGCGCCCCGCGGCTCTTGGTCCAAGCTTATTGGCTGGCGTTCTCCGGCGTCAATAAACCAACCGGCGGAACACCCCGTCCCCCAACAGCTTTCTGTTCTGGACATTTTGACGTCCAGGCAGCCTCGCGCCGGCGCATGCCGCATTGACAGGTCCCTACCGCCTCAGATTAATGGCCCCGCCTTATGCCCGCCGCTGCACAATCGGCGCGCATTGCCCAAAAACTCGCCCCCAGGGAGGACGTGATGACTGTGAAGGTCGCGATTTCAGGCTTCGGACGCATCGGCCGGAACGTGCTGCGCGCCGCTGCCGAAGCCAAGCGCAACGACCTCCACTTCGTCGCCATCAATGATTTGGTGTCGGCCAAGGACAACGCGCACCTGTTCAAATACGACAGCGTGCACGGAAGGTTCCCGGGCGAGGTCACGGTCGACGGAGATATGATGGATGTGGGTCTAAGTGCCCCCATCAAGGTGCTCGCCGAGAAAGACCCGACCAAGCTGCCGTGGAAGGAGCTCGGCGTCGACATCGTGATGGAGTGCACCGGGATCTTCACCGACAAGGCGAAGGCGCAAGTGCACCTCGACGCCGGCGCCAAGCGCGTGCTCGTGTCCGCACCGTCGAAGGGCGCCGACCTCACCGTCGTCTACGGCGTCAACCACGAGAAGCTCACATCTGAGCACAAGGTCGTCTCCAACGCCTCGTGCACGACCAACTGCCTGGCGCCCGTCGCCAAGGTTTTGCACGATCTCGTCGGGCTGGAGTCGGGCTTCATGACCACCATCCACGCCTACACCAACGACCAGCGCATCCTCGACCAGGCGCACAAGGACATGCGTCGTGCGCGCGCGGCCGCGCTGTCCATGATCCCCACCTCGACGGGGGCGGCCAAGGCCATCGGCCTGGTGCTGCCCGAGCTCAACGGCAAGCTCGAAGGCGTTTCCATCCGCGTGCCGACGCCCAACGTCTCGGTCATCGATCTCAATTTCATCCCCGGGCGCGAGACGACGGCCGACGAGATCAACCAGGCGATGGAGCATGCCTCGCGCCAACAGCTCAAGGGCATCATGAGCTACGAGACCGAGGAGCTCGTCTCCATCGACTTCAATCACTCGCCGTATTCGGCGAACTTCGATTCGACGCAGACGCAGATGGTCGACGGGAAGCTCGGGCGCGTGCTCGCCTGGTACGACAACGAGTGGGGCTTCTCCAACCGCATGCTCGACACCGCGGTCGCCATGGGCAAGCTGCTGTAGGTCGAAGGAAACTCGCGACGGCGACCACCCAATTCCGTCATCCCCGCGCAGGCGGGGACCCAGTCAAGTACCGGCTCGCTCACTCGACCTCGACGTTCGTCGTGAGTAGCGGTGGGCTAGGTTCCCGCCTCCGCGGGAATGACGTAGAGGGGAGGCTCACGCAGCCGCCGGCAGCAGATCCGCAAAGACGAACCCGTCGCGGTCCTCGATCGGCCCGAGCCGCACGTCGATGTCGTGCGCAAACATCGGCCCCGCAAACACGCAGGAATGAAACTCGCCGTTCTCCCCGCACGGGTCGATGCCCTCGGGCAGATCGGCGAGCAGGGCCGCATCGAAGGCGCGGCCGGCAAAGCTCGGCGGCAGCTTCTTGGGATCGACGCAGGTCAGGCGCGCTTTGAGCCCGCCCGCGATCATCTCGCGCGCGAGCGCCCCCGTCTCACGCCCCCATAGCGGAAAGATCGGCTTGATCCCGCTGCCGGCGAGCTTGGTCTCGCGATAGGCGCGGATGTCCTCCAGAAACAGATCGCCGAACGCCATCGCTTCGATACCCCGCGCGGTCTGCTCCGCGACGAAGGCACCCATCGCCGCCTCGTAGGCCTCGTTGGGACACGGCCACGGGATCTCGATCACGGAGAGCGGCAGGCCGGCCGCCTCCGCCTGCGCCTCCAACAGCTTGCGGCGCACCGCGTGCATGGCGACGCGGTCGAAGGCGGCGTTGACCGTGGTGAACAGGCCGACGACCTCGATGTCGGGCTGCTGGCGCAGCACGTGCAGCGACCAGGCGGAATCCTTGCCGGTGCTCCAGCTCAGCAGTGTTTTCATCGTGTCCCTCGCGTTGCGTCCCGGCGTGCCGACAGTTATCGCTGCTCCCATGGCAGACTTCCAGCACATCGTGATCTTGACCGGCGCGGGGCTATCCGCCGAGTTCCGGGCTTTCGACCTTCCGCGACAAGGACGGCATCTGGGCCAAGCACGACTACCGCGAGGTGGCGACGCCCGAGGGCTTTGCCGCCAACCCGCTCCTGGTGCACGACTTTTACAACCAGCGCCGACGCGCACTTGCGGACGTGAAGCCGAATGCCGCGCACCTGGCGCTCGCCCGGCTGGAGCGCGAGCACCCTGGCACGGTCACCATCGTGACGCAGAACATCGACCCGCTGCACGAGGCGGCAGGATCCAGGAACCTCATCCATATGCACGGCGAGCTGTTGAAGGCGCTGTGCACGAAATGCGGCGCGCGCCACGCGTGGAAGCAGGACATCGGCATCGAGACGCTGTGCCCCTGCTGCGGCCGGCCCGGCGGCATGCGCCCCGACGTCGTGTGGTTCGGCGAGATGCCCTATCACATGGAGGAAATCGCGGAGGCGCTGGCCAAGGCGAACCTGTTCCTCTCCATCGGCACCAGCGGCAACGTCTATCCCGCCGCCGGCTTCGTGGCCGAGGCGCGGGCGCACGGCGCGCACACGGTGGAGCTCAACCTGGAGCCGTCGGAGGGTGCGAGCTACTTCGCCGAGACCATCCACGGCCCGGCAACGCAGATCGTGCCGGCGTACGTGGAGAGACTGCTCAACGCTGAATGAAAGCAATCCTAATGGCGCAGCGCCAGCCCACCCACTCCGTCATCCCGCTGTAGAGCGGGACCCACGCAAGCTTTAGCAAGTGCTTCTGGCGAAAGTGATCGTAGCGCGTGAAACCTGCGGCGACCGCAGCTAGAGACGCGCCAGCGTTGCGCCTGTTGGGACTTGCGTGGGTCCCGGCCTACGCCGGGATGACGTTCAAAGGAGGCGAGGATATTGCCCTCATGCCGCACGCGACCCGCTATCCCCGCCGGAACACGGCGACGGCCTCGATGTGCGGCGAGTAGAGAAACTGATCGATGGGCGTGACGCGCTCCAGCGCATAGCCGCCGTCGATCAGGATGCGCGCATCACGCGCCAGCGTCGCCGGGTTGCACGACACCGCCGCGATCGTTCCCACCCGCGACTGCGCGAGCACGGCGGCCTGCGCGGCCGCTCCGGCGCGCGGGGGATCGAACACCACCGCATCGATGCGTTCCAGCTCGCGCACCGACAGCGGCTCGCGGAAGAGATCGCGTCCCTTGGCCTCGATCGGCTTCAAGCCCGGCGTGCGCTTGGCCGCGCTTTCCAGCGCCGCGATCGCCTGGCGGTCGCCGTCGACCGCGAGCACGTTGGCCTTCGTCGCCAATGGAAACGTGAACGTGCCGAGCCCGCAGAAAAGATCGGCGACGCGCTTGGCGCCGCTCAAGGCCGTGCCGACGAGGCGCACCATCTCGGACTCTGCGGCAGGTGCTGCCTGCAGAAACGCGCGCGGCGGCAGCACGACGTTGGCGGGACCGAAGCGCACCGCCGGCACCGTGCTCTGATACAGCGTGTCGCCGGCAATGGTCACGCGCGCGAGCCCAGCCGCGGCGGCGGCGTGCGCCAGGCGCTCGCGCACCTCTGGCCCCAGCTCGCCGGGAAAATCCTCGATCGCCACGTCGAGCCCGTTGGCGGCGAGCGTCACGGTGAGACGCACGGGCAGGCGCCGCGAGGCTAAGGGCTCTACCAGGCGCTTCAAGCCGGGCAGCGCGCGCACGATGGCCGACGCCGTCACCGGGCACTCCTGCAGATCGACGATTTCGTTGCCTTTGGCCTCGAAGAACCCCAGCACGATGCCGCGCCCGGTGCGCCGCGCCGACAGCGTCGCCCGGCGGCGCGCGCCCAGCCCCACGCTCACCACGTGCGCAACCGGCGCCTCGATGCCGCGCGCCGCAAACGCCGCCACCACCTGCTCGCGCTTCCAGGCGAGATAGGCGCCGCGCTCCATGTGCTGCAGCGCGCAGCCGCCGCAATGCGTGAAATGCCGGCATTGGGGTGCGACGCGCTCAGGCCCCGAGGCGAGCACGGCGACGAGGCGCGCCCGCTCCCCATGCCCCTCCACCAGAACCTGCTCGCCGGGGAGCGCGTAGGGCACATAGACGGGCCCCGACGACGTCTCCGCGATGCCGTCGCCCTGGGCGCCGAGGCGCGCGATGTCGAGAGCCTGCGTGTCACCCATCCTTCAACGCGCCGATCAGAAATTCCTCGTTGCCCGATCCGCCTCGTATCGGCGACGCAATGACGCCGACGACGCTCCAGCTTTTCTGCCCGGCAAGCCAGGCCGTCACCGCGTCGGCCGCCGCCGCGCGCGCGTCCGGATCGCGCACGATGCCGCCCTTGCCGACGAGAGCCGGACCCACCTCGAACTGCGGCTTGATGAGCGCTGCCAGCCACGCGCCGCGTGCGGCCAGCGCCAGTGCGGCGGGAAGCGCCTTGGCAAGAGAGATGAAGCTCACGTCGGCCACGACGGCCGTGATGGTCTCGGGAATGAGCGCGGGCGTGAGCGTGCGCGCGTCGCACCCTTGCAGCGAGACGACGCGCGGATCGGATTTGAGGCGCGCGTGCAACTGATCATGACCCACATCGACGGCGTAGACGGTCTTGGCGCCGCGGTCCAGCAGCACCTCGGTGAAGCCTCCCGTCGAGGCGCCGACGTCGAGCGCGATCCGCCCCTCCGGATCGAGACCGAAGGCATCGAGCGCCGCGATCAGCTTCGCGCCGGCCCGGGACACGCCGCCGACGCTCCCCGGCTCCAGTGCGAGCACCTGCTCCAATCCCACCTCCGCGCCGGCTTTCGTGCACACGCGTGCATCCACCAGCACCTTCCCATATTTGATCAAATCGCGCGCCCGCGACCGGGTCGGAACCAGCCCACGCTCGACAAGACTGACATCCAGGCGCTTTCGCATGATTCGAAGTGTAGCTATCTTTACCTCAGCACTCAAAAGTCAGTGCAACCCCAACCGGAGGCCACCCATGAGATTAGCCCTCGCCGCCACCCTGCTCGTGCTCTCGCTCGCAGCGTGCGGAGACGACAGCTCCAAGACGGCTGAGAAGACCGCCGAGGCGATGAAGCCGGAGGCCGCGCCGACCGAGGCCGCCAGCGAGACGCCGGCCCCGATGGCCGAAAAGGCCGCGCCTGCGCCCGAGGCCTCCGACCGCACGCCCTCGCCGCCCGGCGCCAAGGTCATGATCCTGGAGCCGGCCGACGGCTCAACCGTGAAGAGCCCCGTCACCGTCAAGTTCGGCGTCGAGGGCATGGAGGTCCTCCCCGCCGGCACCGACGCGCCCAACAGCGGACACCATCACCTGTTCATCGACTCCAAGCTCGACGACGCCAGCGCGCCCGTCCCGGCGGATGCCAATCACATCCATTACGGCAAGGGGCAGACCGAGGTTCAGGTCGATCTTGCGCCCGGCCCGCATACGCTGCAGGACGTGTTCGCCGACAAGAACCACAT
>CAVZNR010000039.1:0-10476 GCA_963776675.1 uncultured Alphaproteobacteria bacterium
CCCCTCTAAGTCGCGTAACGGGGGTCGTTCATGTTGCGTTTGTATGTGCGTTCAAGTCGTTCAATCTTCAATTCCAGGTTCAAGCTGCTCGTCATGGCTTCGGCCGCACTTCCACTGCTATCCACCTCTGCCTCGGCTCAGGACGAGACCGAGCTGCCGCCCATCGTCGTCGAGGGCGCCACGCTCGAGGCGCCACCCGCCAAGGCTAAGAAGAAGACAAAGGCGACAGGTGCTGCTGCCCAGGCTTCGGAGCCGTCGACAACGTCTTCGACCGCCACCGGGGAGGGCACGGCAACGAGCAATGTTGCGGGTGTTCCGATCAACGAACTCGGTACGGCTGTAACCGTCATCACGGGAGCGCAGCTGCGTGCCCAGCAGATCCGCCTTGCTGCCGACGCCCTGCGCAGCCTGCCCGGCGTCTCCGTCAGCCGGACCGGTAGTCCGGGGGGAAAGACGCAAGTGCGAATCCGTGGTGCCGAAGCCAACCACACGCTGGTTCTGATCGACGGCATCGAGGCGAATGACGTCAACGACGGCGATTTCGACTGGTCGAACCTAATGGCCGACGATATCGAGCAGATCGAGGTGATCCGCGGTGCACAGAGCGGAATTTATGGCTCCAAGGCCGTCGGCGGCGTCATCAACATCATCACCAAGGGCGGCCGCGGGCCGATCACTGCGTCGGCTCGGGTGGAGGGCGGCTCGTTTGGAACGCGCGACGTGGCCGCGCGCCTCTCGGGCGGTACCGACAAGCTGTGGCTGGCCCTCGGCGCGCAATATCGAAAGTCGGACGGCTTCAATATCGCGCCGCAAGGCAACGAGGACGATCCTTGGGACAACGCCACCGTCAGCGTCAAGGGCGGTCTTACCGTGATGCAGGGGATGACGCTGGACTTCGTGGCACGCAACACCAACAAGTTCACGAACTTCGATGAGGACCCGACTTCGTTTCCGGTTCCAAGCCTCGTGGCCACCGATGCGCCCAACACGCAGGACACGCATCTGTTTCTCGGCGGCGTGAACCTGCGCTGGGATCTGCTCGATGGCGCCTTCACGCAGGTGTTGAGCGCCAACCGCAATGTGACCGATACCGCCAGCATCAACGCGTTCGGTCTCAGCGACAACAAGGGCGAGCTGGAAAAGCTCGGCTATCTCGCGACCTATCGGCTGGCAACGCCGGGTCTGCTGGAGGCCAAGCATACGTTCAGCGGGTTCGTCGGGTCGGAGGATGAAAGCTTTACGCCCAATTCCGATAACGTTGAGCGCAAGCGCGGTCGCATCGCCTATGTCGGGGCCTATCGTGGCGAGTTCTTCGATCGGGTGTTCGCTGATGCCTCGGTGCGCCGCGACGACAATGACAACTTCGTCGACTACACGACCTGGCACTCGGGGCTGTCGGTCAGTTTGTCTGAGATACGCCTGCGCCCGCACGCGAGCGTGGGAACCGGCGTCGCCTTGCCCGGGCTGTTTGAGCAGTTCGGGTTCATCGCGAGCCAGTTCAGCGGCAATCCCAATCTGCAGCCGGAGGAGACCTTCAGTTGGGACGCTGGCGCCGAGGTCGAGATTGTTCGTGGCAAGACCTTCCTCGACCTTACCTACTTCCATGCCAACCTGACCAACGAGATCGCCTTCAACAGCACCTTCGACTCCCTCATCAACTTGCCCGGTGAGAGCGAGCGCGAAGGCGTGGAGGTGGCGCTGCGCACGCGCCTCACGGACCAGATCTTTGTGGGTGCGAGCTACACCTACCTCGATGCCACCGATCCATCGGGCAACGAGGAGATCCGCAGGCCTCCGCACAGCGGCCGCGCCGACCTCACCTGGCTGTTCGATGACGGTAGGGGAACCTTCAATGTTGCCGCCATCTACAACGGCGATACGAAGGACACGAACTTCGGCTCGTTTCAGACGGTGACACTCGACGAGTACGTCCTCGTCAACGCCGGTATCGCCTATCGCGTCGAGCCGAACGTCGAGGTGTTCGGCAGGGTCGAGAATGCGCTCAACGAGGACTATGAGGAAATCTCAGGGTTCAACACGCCGGGCATCGCGGCCTATGCAGGCGTCAGGGTGACACTCGAGGACGCGGCGACGGCGTCGTGGGCGCAGTACAAGTGATGCTAAGGGCCCCGAAGATGCGCCAGATCTCGATCGCGGTACTTCTTTGGGGCCTTCTCTTCCCCTCTGCGGTCGGCGCCGGCAACGTGCCGGCGCGCGCCGCGCCGCCGCAGCGCATCGTCTCGCTCACCGTCTGCACCGACCAGCTGCTGCTCGATCTCGTGGAGCACGATCGTATCGCCGCGCTCAGCTATCTCGCCGTCGACCCGACGCTGTCGGCCAAGGTCGAGGAGGCGCGGGGCTTCAAGGGCGTGCACGGCATGGCCGAGGAGGTGCTGGCGCTCGAGCCGGACCTGGTCATCGCGCAGGAGTATTCGACGACCGCCACCGTGAGCCTGTTGCGCCGCCTCGGTTTCCGCGTTGTGCTGGTTCCGCTCGCCACTGACTTCGAGGGGATGCGGCGCGCCATTCGCACGATTGCCGAGGCCGTCGGAAAGCCGGCACGCGGCGAGGCGATGATCGCCGCATTCGACGCGCGGATCGCCGCCGCTGCGCCACAAGGCGCCGAGCGCCCGCGCGCGATCGCCTACGACGTCAACAGCATCGTCTCGGGCCGAGGAACGCTCATCGATGCGGCACTGGGAGCCGCAGGATTCCACAACGCGGCGCGCGACCGCGCGCTTGGCCCCGGTGATCGGATGCCCCTTGAAGAGATTGTCGCCGATCCTCCCGAGCTGATCGTGCTCGCCAACGCACCCGATACCTTTCGCTCGACCGTCAGCGACAATCTGCGGCATCCGGCCTTTGCAAGCGTCTTGCAGAGCCGCCCGCACATGAGCATTGCCATGCCCCTTTGGCTGTGTGCGACTCCGCAGATCGCCGGTGCCGTCGAGGAGCTCGCGCAACAGCGCCGCGCTCTGCTTGCAGGATACGCAGCAGGAGAGGCGCCATGAGCGAGGCCGTCGTCACGCAAGCGCGCGGTGCGGCCGGCCTGCGCATCCCGGTCATGGGTGCGCTGGCGCTTGTTGCCGTGCTGGCCTTCCTCGCCGCGCTGCTGGTCGGACCATCGGGCTTCGGGATCCCGCAGGGGAGTGAAGCCGCGCGCATGATCCTCGTCGAGATCCGCCTGCCGCGCGCGCTGCTGGGCGCGCTGATCGGCGGAGCGCTCGGTCTCTCCGGCGCAGTGCTGCAGGGCTACCTGCGCAATCCTCTGGCCGAGCCGGGGCTGCTCGGGATCACCGGAGGCGCCTCGCTCGGTGCCGTCATCGCCATCCATTCGGGCGCCGCCGGGGCCTTCGCGCTGGCGCTGCCGGCCGGCGGTCTGTTGGGCGCAGCGCTTGCCGCCACGGCGGTCATGCTGCTTGCAGGCGAGCGCTCGGGGCCGCTGACGCTCATACTTGCCGGTGTCGCCATATCGAGCCTGGCCGGCGCGCTCACCACGCTGGCACTCAATCTGTCGCCCAACCCGTTTGCTTCGGTCGAGATGCTGTTCTGGCTTTTGGGCTCGCTCACCGACCGCTCGCTCACCCACGTGTGGCTCGCCGCTCCCCTCATCATTGCTGGCGGCGCGCTGCTTATGACCACCGGCCGCGCGCTCGATGCGCTGAGCCTCGGCGAGGAGGCGGCGCAAAACCTCGGCGTCGATTTGAAGGCGCTGCGCGCGCGCATCGTCACCGGCACCGCGCTCGCCGTCGGGGCCGCCACCGCCGTCGCCGGCACCATCGGTTTCGTCGGCCTCGTCGTGCCGCATCTGCTGCGCCCGCTGGTCGGGCACGAGCCGCGCCGCCTGCTGCCGGCCAGCGCGCTGGGCGGGGCGGCGCTCGTGCTCGCCGCCGACGTGACCTTGCGTCTCTTCTCGCCCTTGAGCGAGGTGCGCCTGGGCGTCGTCACGGCGCTCATCGGCGCGCCGTTCTTCCTGTGGCTCGTCGTCAAGACGCGCCGGGAGCTCGGCCCATGAGCGCTGTGGTGACGGAACGGCTCGAAGCCCGCGGCGTGAGCGTCGATCTCGCCGGCCGGCGCGTGCTCGAGGACGTGTCGCTGTCGGTGACGCCGGGCGAGATCGTCGCCGTGATCGGCGCCAACGGTGCGGGCAAGTCGACGCTGCTCAAGGTGCTGGCAGGGCTGATGCCGCCGTGCGCCGGCAGCGTCGTCGTCGCCGGGCGCGCACTCGCAAGCATCGACCGGCGCACGCTGGGACAATCGATCGCCTATCTGCCGCAGGAGCGCACGGTGCACTGGCCGCTCACCGTGCGCCGGCTCGTGGCGCTCGGCCGCTTGCCGTTTCGCGCGCCCATGGCGGGCCCGAGCGCGGACGATCGCGCCGCGGTCGACGAGGCGATGGCGGCGATGGACGTGACGGCGTTCGCCGAGCGGGCGGTGACGGAGCTGTCGGGCGGCGAGCGCGCGCGCGTTCTGCTCGCCCGCGCGCTGGCGCAGCGTCCGCGCTTTCTTGTCGCAGACGAGCCGACGACCGGACTTCGATCCCGCGCACGGTCTGACACTTTTTGCACAATTCGTACGCATGGCGGAGTCACGACGCACCGTGATCGTCGCGTTGCACGATCTGTCGCTCGCCGCGCGCTATTGTCATCGCGTGCTTCTGCTGAAGGACGGTGCGGCACTTGCGCAGGGGACACCGCGCGAGGTCCTGACGCCGGAGCTGCTGGCGCGCGCCTATGGCGTTCGCGCAACTGTTGCCGAGATAGAGGGGCGACCAATCGTTCTCCCCATCGAGCCGTTGCCGTGACACTATATACGGCTTCGAGACTCTGCTTGATGCAGGGTTGATCGGAGGCGGGGCGGTATCGGTGCGGCGGAAATTGCGGTTCTTTCGGCGAAAAATCCGACTCAATCTCGCGCTCCAGGGTGGCGGCGCGCACGGCGCGTTCACGTGGGGCGTGCTCGATCGGCTGCTCGAGGACGACGAGCTCACGATCGGCTGGGTGAGCGCGACCAGCGCCGGAGCCGTCAACGCGGTAGCACTCGCGGCCGGTCTCATCGCAGGCGGCAAGACCGGGGGGCGCGAGAAGCTGCGCCACATGTGGGAGGGCGTGCACAAGGCGGGCGTTCCCGACCTCATGCGGCTGAACCCGTTTCTCTACGGCTTGAGCCGCACGCCGCATCTGGCGCACATGGCGAGCCTGTGGTCGCCCTACGAGTTCAATCCGCTCGGCTTCGATCCGCTGCGGCGGCTCCTGGAGCAGGAGATCGACTTCGACAAGCTGCGCGCCGCGTCTCCCATCGAGCTGCTGATCGCCGCCACCGAGGTGGCGACGGGCCGCGCCCGCATCTTTCGAACGCGCGAGATTGCGGTCGAGGCGGTGCTGGCCTCGGCGTGCCTGCCGACGCTGCACCACGCGGTCGAGATCGACGGCGTCGCCTACTGGGACGGCGGCTTCTCCGCCAACCCCGACATCAAGACGCTCGCCATGGAAAGCCCGGTCGAGGATACGCTCATCGTGCAGCTCAATCCGCTGGTGCGCCATGCGCTCCCGACCGGCGTGCGCGAGATCTCGCTGCACGCCAACCGGCTCGCCTTCAACGCGCCCTTGAAGCGCGAGATCGAGCTGATCGAGACCGTGCGCGAATGCTCCAAGCGCTGGATCGGCAGTCCGCGCGGCCGCTACGGCAAGCTCGCCGCCCACCGCTTCCACCTGATCGAGGCGGGCCGCTATACGGGCGCGCTCAGCCCCGACAGCACCATGAAGCCCGACTGGACCCTGCTCAACTATCTCTACAACGCCGGACGCGACGAGGCGGAGAAGTGGCTCGCCCGTCACCGCGCGGCCGTGGGCCGGCGCTCGAGCGTCGACCTCAAGGCCCGCTTCCTCTCGGCCGAGCGGCCAAGCCCGGAGGCGCGCAGCGCCAAGGCGGCCAAAAAGCCGCGGGGCCGGCAGAAGGCCGCCGTGGCCGATATTCCCGATTGAATATAACGCTCGTTCCTCTCTATCATTGCCGCAAGCGATGCGACGGAGAGCTGAACGATGCGGTCGATCCACGATGTGTTGCGCCGGCTCGCGCCGGTCTGGATGCTTGCGGTCTTTGCGTGGTCCGCCGCAAGCGCTCTGGCGCCGCCCGCGCGTGCCGATGAGGCCCCCATCGTGGCCGCCGCCGCCAGCCTGCGCTACGCGCTCGACGAGATGGCCGCGCGCTTTAAGACCGAGACCGGACAGTCGGTGCGCATCACCTACGGCGCCACGGGCAGCCTCGTGCACCAGATCGAGAACGGCGCGCCGTATCAGCTCTTTCTCGCCGCCGATGATGCGAGCGTGCAGCGCCTCGCCGACAAGGGGCGCACCGAGGGCGCGCCCAGCGTGTTCGCGCACGGGCGCATTGCTCTGGTGGCGCCGAAGGGCTCGCCCGTCGCCGTCGACGGCGAGCTCAAAGGTCTCGGCGCGGCGCTGACGGCCGGAAAAGTGGCCCACTTCGCCATCGCCAATCCGGAGGTCGCGCCCTACGGGCGCGCCGCGCGCCAGGCGCTGCAGACCGCCGATCTGTGGAGCAAGGTCGAGCCGCGTCTGGTTCTGGGCGAGAACGTCGGCCAGGCGACGCAGTTCGCCACCACCGGGGCGGCCGAGGCCGGCATCGTCGCCCAATCTCTGGTCGTCTCCGGCGACGCCGCCTCCAAGCTCAACGCGGCACTCATCCCCGAGGCCTGGCACAAGCCGATCAATCACGGCATGGCGCTGCTGAAGGGCGCCGGCGATACGGCGCGTGCGTTCGCGGCTTTCGTCACGGGCGAGGAGGCGCGCGCCATTCTGGAGCGCCACGGCTTCGCGCCGCCGACGTCCTGAGGAGCGACCATGGACTGGACCGCATTCGCACTCTCGCTGAAGCTCGCGTTTTGGACCTGCCTCCTCATTTTGCCGCTGGCGGTTCTGATCGCGCGCTGGCTCGCCTGGGGCCGCTTTCCCGGAAAGAGCCTCATCGAGGCGCTGGTCATGCTGCCGCTGGTGATGCCGCCGACGGTCTTGGGCTTCTACCTGCTCGTCGGCTTCTCGCCCGAGTCCGGTCTCGGCGCCGCGCTCAAGGCCGTCATCGGCGAGCCGCTCGTCTTTACCTTCGTCGGCATTCTGCTGGCGTCCATCATCATCAATCTGCCGTTCGCGGTGCAGCCGATCCAGCGCGCCTTCGAGGCCATCGCGCCCAACGTGCGCGAGGCGGCCTTCGTCAGCGGGCTGTCGCCGTTTGAGACCATGCGCCGCGTGGAGCTGCCGCTCGCCTGGCCGGGCATCGTGTCGGCCGATCGCGCTGGTCATCGCGCATACGCTGGGTGAGTTCGGCGTCATCCTGATGATCGGCGGCTCGATCCCCGGCGAGACGCGCGTCATGTCCATTTCCATCTACGACAGCGTGCAGGCCTTCCGCTCAGGCGACGCGGCGGTGATGTCGGCGGCGCTGCTGGCCTTCTCGCTCGTCGCCATCGCGCTGGTCCACGTGCTGGCGCGGCGGCGTCGCCCGGATCTTCTATGAGCCCCACAAGCACCGAGCTGGCGCCGCTGTTCGTGGCGCTGACGCAAGACGCGCCGATCCCGCTGGAGGTGGCGCTCGCCTGCCGCCCCGGCGAGCTGCTGGCGCTCGTCGGCCCCTCGGGCAGCGGCAAGACGACGGTCCTGCGCGCCATTGCCGGGCTCTTCCGGCCAGCCGGCGGATGCATCCGCTCGGGCGGCGAGACCTGGTTCGACGGCGAGACCGGCACCATGGTGGCGCCGCAGGCGCGCTCGGTCGGGCTCGTGTTCCAGGATTACGCGCTCTTTCCCCATCTCTCCGCCCTCGACAACGTGCGGCTCGCCATGCACCACGTCGCCGAGCCGCAGCGCCGCGCCGCGGCGGCCGCGCTGCTCGCCCGCGTGCACCTCGACGGGCTCGAAGCGCGCACGCCCGACCGCTTGTCGGGCGGCCAGCGCCAGCGCGTCGCGCTCGCCCGGGCGCTGGCGCGCGATCCCAAGGTGCTGCTGCTCGACGAGCCCTTCTCCGCCGTCGACCGCATGACGCGCGAGCGGCTGAAAGAGGAGCTGGCGAGCCTGCGCAGCTCGCTCGAGATCCCGATCATCCTCGTCACCCACGATCTGGAGGAGGCCGAGGCGCTCGCCGACCGCATCACGGTCATCCTTGGCGGTCGCACCCTGCAGACGGGCGCGCCCGAAGAGGTGCGCCTGCGCCCCGTCGACCGGCGGGTGGCTCGTCTCATGGGCCAGCCCAACGTGTTCGAGGGCGTGGTCGGCGCAACCGCCGGCCCTGGCGGCGGCGTCCTGCGCTGGGGCGAGCATCGCCTCGACGTCGCGACGACGGGCGAGTTCCAGGACGGCGAGCGCGTCGCCTGGCTGGTGCCGCCGGACTACGTCGTCTTCGCCGAGCCCGGCGCAGCAGACGAGCAGACAAATGTGCTGTCGGGCACGCTCACCGACATCAAGCCCCTGGGCGAGCGCACCGCGCTCACGCTGCGCCTCCCTCAAGATGCGGAGCTTCGTATGCACGTGCCGACGCGTGAGGCGCGTGCGCGCCCGCTTTCGCTCGCGACGGAGCTGTCGGTGCGCCTCGTCCCCGAGGGCATCCACCTCATGCCGCCGTGATGGCGTGGGCTGTCAGGCCGGCACGACCGAGGCGCTACCCGACGCAGCGTTTAGGCGCGCCTGCACCCCCACGGCGCGGGTACGTTAAGGAGTGCCGCCGCCATCGTTGGGCGCCGGGCACGAGGCGCGAACGTCTTCGCCCGGCTGTATCCCACGAAACAGCGCGGCTATCCCAGATTGCCTACACGTCTCATCGCTGCGGCCGCCCCCTGCCGCAAAGCGCGTTCCACGAAGGAGACGTGTGATGAAGTCTTTGTCCGACCTGCCCCTGTTTCCCGACCTGCCGCCGGTCCAGCCGTTTAACGGCCCGGTCCAGGATTCCCGTGCCCGCCCCGTGAACTCCGGCGCCCTGCTGCACGCGCTGGGCGGCCCCGCTGCCGTCCTGCAAGCCGGCGACGACGAGGACGACGTGTGGGATCCCGCGGTCGACGAGGACTTGGGCGGCTTCGACATCCATCTCGGCGTCTACGCAAGCGACTGAAAGTTCAGCCCCGGCGCGCGTGCCGCGCCTCAATCAACGTGAGGGAAGCGTCATGAATCTCATTCCGCAAACGTTCAACAAGCTGCGCGCCCAGATCGGCGGCGGCTACACCGCCAAGCCGTTCTCGAGCCTGTCGGCACACAAGTCGATCCGGCACCACGAAAAGCTCGGTGCCGTGCTCGGCATCGAGAACCCGTTCTTCCGCTCCACCGAGGGCCCGCACGGCCGCATGACGCTGGTCGACGGCAAGCCCGTGCTCAACTTCGCCTGGTGCGACTATCTCGGCCTCAGCCAGCACCCGGATCTGATCAACGCCGCCAAGGCGGCCATCGACCGCTATGGCAGCTCCATCTCGGCGAGCCGCATGGTGTCGGGCGACACGCCCTTGCACCGCGCGCTGGAGGAGGAGGTCGCGCAGACGATCGGCGTCGACGCGGCGCTCGTCTTCGTCAGCGGCCATGCGGCCAACGTGTCCACCATCGGCACCTTGATGACCGCCGATGATCTCATCGTGCACGACGAGTTCGTGCACAACAGCGCCGTCGTCGGCATGCGGCTGTCGGGTGCGAAGACGCGCACCTTCCGCCACAACAACCTCGACGGGCTCGAGACCATCCTGCGCGAGGAGCGCGGCAACCACCGCAACTGCCTCGTGGTCATCGAGGGTCTCTATTCCACCGAGGGCGATGTCCCCGATCTGGCGCGCGTCATCGAGCTCAAGGAGCAGTATGGCGCCTGGTTGATGGTCGACGACGCGCACGGCTGCGGCGTTCTGGGCAAGACCGGCAGCGGTCTGGCCGAGCATTGCGGCATTCCCGGCGACAAGGTCGACATCTGGATGGGCACGCTCAGCAAGGCCTATGCCTCCTGCGGCGGCTACATCGCCGGCAACAGCGAGCTCATTGAAACGCTGCGCTATTCCGCGCCCGGCTTCGTCTTCTCGGTCGGCTTGCCGCCGGCCATGACGGCGGCCGCACTCGCAGCCCTGCGCGTCATCAAGCGCGAGCCCGAGCGCATTCAGCGGCTGCACCAGAACGGCGCCATGTTCCGCACCGAGGCGAAGGCACGCGGTCTCGATACCGGCCGCTCCATCGGCATCGGCATGTTGCCGGTCATGGTCGGATCGACGACGCGCGCGGCCAAGGCCGTCACGCAGCTATTCGAGCGTGGCGTCAACACCTCGCTGATCATGTACCCGGGCGTGCCGGTGAATGCGGCACGGCTGCGCTTCTTCCTGACGTCGGAGCACACGAAAGAGGAAATCTGCTCTGCGCTCGACGCCGCCCGGAAAGTGGTCAAAGGCTGACGACACAAAACGGTCACGATGCCTGCCGGCGGTCTCCATGCGCGAGACCGCCGGCTTGT
>CAVZNR010000040.1:0-13495 GCA_963776675.1 uncultured Alphaproteobacteria bacterium
TGGCGGCCGTCGATGCTCTGGCCAAGGCGGGGGCTCCGGTGCCGGGCCTGCGCCTCAAATGGCCCAACGACATCCTGATCGGCGCCGCCAAGGTGGGCGGGATCCTGGTCGAGAGCAGCCAGCGGGCTCCCGAGCAGGGCCTGCAGGCCGTCATCGGCGTCGGCCTCAACCTCGCGTCGGCGCCGCCGGCGCTCGACGGAAGCGCGACATATCTGGCGGCCCACGGATTGGCCCTTTCGCCGCACGAAACGTTGTGTTTCCTGGCCGAGACGATGGACGGCTGGCTCAAGACATGGAACGAAGCTGACGGGTTTGCCGCGGTGCGCGCAGGCTGGCTCCAGCGTGCCGGTCCACTTGGGGAGCGTCTCACGGTTCATGGTCCCGAGGGACCCGTCGTCGGGCGCTACGCCGGCCTCGACGATGCGGGCGCCTTGGTCATTGCCGCCGACGACGGTGCCGAGCGGCATTTCACTTACGGCGACGTGACGATCGACGCCGCACGCAAGAAGACGAAGTGCAGGAGGACGACAAGAGTCGATGAGCCGGGAAGCGCGTGGAGGGAGCCGGGGCAGCAAGGGCAGAGAGGCGGCGGCGACGAGCTCGTATTCGTGGCCCTCGGTGGGCTCGGCGAGATCGGCATGAATGCCTACCTCTACGGCTTGGGCCCCGAGGATCGGCGCCAATGGCTGATGGTCGACTGCGGGATCACCTTTCCCGAAGGCGAGTTCGATCCCGGCATCGACGTGATCTTGCCCGACCCCCGCTTCATCGAGGAGCGCAAAGGCGACCTCGCAGGCATCGTAATCACGCACGCACACGAGGACCACGTCGGCGCGGTGATCGAGCTGTGGCCGCGGCATCAAGGCGCCGATCTATGCCACGCCTTTCACCGCGGGCATGCTGCGCGCCAAGCTCGCGGAGTACGGCGGCAAGCTGCAGCTGCCGATCAACGTCATTCCGCTGGACGGCCGCTTCAAGGTCGGGCCGTTCGACGTCGAGATGGTCACGCTCGCGCACTCGATCCCCGAGATGAGCGCGCTGGCGATCCGCACCCCGCTCGGCCTCGTCTTTCACACCGGCGACTGGAAGCTCGACGCCACGCCCGTCATCGGCAAGCCGCTCGACGAGAGCCGCCTTGCCAAGCTCGGCGACGAAGGCGTCTATGCGCTCGTCATCGATTCCACCAATGCGTTTCGCGAGGGCAACTCGCCGTCCGAGCGCGACGTGGCGAAATCGATCACCGAGATCATCAAAAACGCCAAGAACCGCGTCGCGGTCACCACGTTCTCCTCCAACGTCGCGCGCATCAAGGTGGTGGGTGAGGCGGCGCGCGCCGCCGGGCGTCACTTGGTCGTCGCGGGCCGTGCGCTCCACCGCGTGATCGAGGTCGCGCGCGAGACCGGCTACCTGCCGCAGGGCTTCAAGCATCACGACCAGGACCAGTTCGGCTACCTGGCGCGCGACGAGGTCGTGCTTCTGTGCACCGGCAGCCAGGGCGAGCAGCGCGCCGCGCTCAACCGCATCTCCGAGGAGCAGCATCCCGACATCTCGCTCGCCAAGGGCGACCTCGTCATCTTTTCGTCGCGCACCATTCCCGGCAACGAGAAGGCGGTGGGGCGCATCGAGAACAACCTGTCGCGCATCGGCGTCGATCTGCATGACCGACGCCGACGCGCTCGTGCACGTCTCCGGCCATCCCCGCCGCGACGAGCTGCGCAAAATGTACGGCTGGATCCGCCCGCAGGTGGTGGTGCCGATGCACGGCGAGGCGCGCCATTTGAAGGCGCAGGCCGAGCTGGCACGCGAGCTGGGCGTCAAGACCGTGCTTCCCGTGCTCAACGGCGAGATCGCGCGGCTGGCGCCCGATCCGCGCCTGATCGACGATGCGCCTGTGGGGCGGCTGTTCCGCGATGGGCGCCTGCTGGTGCCGGAGTCCGACGGGCCGGTGCGTGCGCGCCGCAAGCTTGCCGCCGTCGGCATCGTCGTCGTTGCCGTGGCCCTGTCGCGGCGCGGCGAGGTGCTGAGCGAGCCGCAGGCCGTTCTCGACGGCGTGCCCGCCGCCACGGCCGAAGGGGAAGAGATGCTCGACGTCGTGCTCGACGCGATCGACGGCACGCTGCGCAGCATCCCGCCCAAGGGCCGCAAGACGCCCGATCTCGTCGGGGAGGCGATCCGCCGCGCCGTGCGCGCCGCCGTCAACGAGGTTTGGGGCAAGAAGCCCATTTGCAAGGTGCTCGTGAACGTGGTGGAAAGTGAGAAATGACTCCCTCTCCCATGCAGGATGCGGCGTGGGGCACAGCTGCGAAGGAACAGGGTCTGAGGATGATCGGACGTCTCAATCATGTCGCCATCGCGGTGAAGGACCTTGCCGCCGCGACCGCCGTCTATCGCGACGGGCTCGGCGCAACCGTCACCGACCCGCTGCCGCAGCCCGAGCATGGCGTGACGGTGGTTTTTATCAATCTGCCCAACACCAAGATCGAGCTGCTGGAGCCGCTGGGCGAGGGCTCGCCCATCGCCAAGTTCCTCGAGCGCGCGCCCGAGGGCGGCATCCACCACGTGTGCTATGAGGTCGACGACATTGTCGCCGCGCGCGATCGCCTGAAGGCGCAGGGCGCGCGCGTTCTGGGCGACGGCACGCCGAAGATCGGCGCCCACGGCAAGCCGGTGCTGTTCCTGCATCCGAAGGATTTTTGCGGTACGCTCGTCGAGCTGGAGCAGGCCTGACGGGGGCCTTTGAGGAGCGCCGATGGATCTCGTTCTGGCGATCGCCGTCTACGTCTTCATCTGGTGGATCACGTTGTTCGCCGTGCTGCCCTTCGGCGTGCGCACCCAGGAGGAGGCCGGCGAGGTGGTGCCGGGGACGCCGGAGAGCGCGCCCGCCAAGCAGCGCATGGTCCGCGTCTTCCTCATCAACACGGTGGTGGCGACGGTCGTGTTCGCCATCGTCTACGTGGTGATTTCTTATGGCCTCATAACGCCGGACATGGTGCCTTATCCGTGACGCATAGCGCCATGTCCTGGCAGTCATATCGCTTTTGCGTGGCTTTGCGTGCGCCCGAAACGCAAAGAGCAAGGTCCATAGACCTTGCTCTCGCGCGCCGCTTCGGTTTTTCGTGGAGCTATTTATTGCGACACTTAGCGACAATGGGCGCCGCACGCTCAACACGCTTGGCGCTTTGATGCTACCCCGTTGGGTAGTGCAGAGCGCCGGTATTCTCCCTAGACTCGGGCTGCCTGCCGCTTCTGTGCGCGGCTTTGACCCACCCTCATGGCGCTCACCTTTAGCTGACGCGCGGCCTTCTGTCACGGGGGCAGTTGCGGTTTGGCAAAAAAAATATCGCGCCAATCGAACACGTTCGCTTCCGACCCCGCGTTGGCGACCCCGCACCCTCGCCGCGGAAATTGCCCGGTCGGCAGGCAGACCTTGACGGGCAGCCCGAAATTCCCGCGGGAGAGGCCGTGGGTGAGCCCCGCAACCAGGATTGCCCTCCGGCCGGGATTAACGCTACCCAGCCCAAAAAACAGGCTCGCGCCCTGGTCTCGCGTCGGTTAATCCGCGCCGCGGCACAAGCTCCGTTCCAGCCCCGCCTTCCACGCTCCAGTCCAAGGATCGGCCAACATGCACCTCTCCCGCTACTTCCTGCCGGTCATTGCGGACGCGCCGAGACGGACCCAACCGGCGCTCGAAACGATGACGTCGGGGGCGGGCCAATGAGCAAGCGCGCGCTACCCGTCACGCGGGAGCAGAATTTCCCGGAGTGGTATCAGGCCGCCGTGCGCGACGGCGACATGGCCGAGACGAGCCCGGTGCGCGGCTGCATGATTATCAAGCCCTGGGGCTGGGGCGTCTGGGAGCTGATCCAGGCCGAGCTCGACGCCCGCATCAAGGAGACGGGCCACGACAACTGCTACTTCCCCCTCTTCATTCCGATGAGCTTCATCGCCAAGGAGGCCGAGCACGTCGAGGGCTTCGCCAAGGAGATGGCGATCGTCACCCACCACCGCCTGAAGAACGAGGGCGGCCAGCTGGTGGTCGATCCCTCAGCCAAGCTCGAGGAGCCGCTCATCGTGCGGCCGACGTCGGAGACGATCATCGGCGATGCCTTCCAGCGCTGGATCAAGAGCTATCGCGATCTGCCGCTGCTCATCAATCAGTGGGCCAACGTCGTGCGCTGGGAGATGCGCACGCGTCTCTTCCTGCGCACCGCCGAATTCCTCTGGCAGGAGGGGCACACCGCGCACGCCGACCGCGACGACGCCATGGCCGAGACGCTCAAGATGCTCGAGGTCTATCGCGAGTTCGCCGAAAACGTGCTCGCGATGCCTGTCATTGCCGGCGAGAAGCCCGCAAACGAGCGCTTCCCCGGCGCCGACAATACCTATTCGATCGAGGCGATGATGCAGGATGGCAAGGCGCTGCAGGCCGGCACCTCGCATTATCTCGGCACCCACTTCGCCGAGGCCCAGAACATCCAGTTCCAGAACAAAGAAGGCCAGCTCGAGCTGTGCCACACGACGAGCTGGGGCGTGTCGACCCGTCTCATCGGCGGCGTGATCATGACGCACGGGGATGACGACGGCCTGAGGATGCCGCCCAAAATCGCGCCGCGCCAGATCGTCATCGTGCCCATGCTGCGTGACAAGCCCGAGGACAAGGAGCTCATCGACTACTGCGCCGCGCTCGAGAAGGAGCTGAAGGCCGCCGGCATCCGCGTGCTTGTCGACTTGAAGCAGGTGAAGTCGGCAGAGAAGCGTTGGAACTGGGTGCGCCGCGGCGCGCCGGTGATCGTCGAGATCGGCGGGCGCGACGCCGCCGGCGGCAACGTCACCTACATGCGCCGCGATGCGCTGCGCGACGGCGACAAGGTCGTCTCGCACACGGTTGCGCGCGCGGAGTTCGTGGCCGGCGCGACCGCGCTTCTGGATGACATCCAGGCGCGGCTCTTTGCCGAAGCCAAGGCGCGCCTCGACGGCAACATCGTCTCCGACATCGAGACGTTCGATGCGCTTGCGGAGTACTTCGGCGCGGCCGAGGCCGACGACGAGGACAGGCGGGGACTTCAAGGGCTGGGCGAAGGTCGCATGGTCGAAGCCCGAAGGGGCCAAGCTGGAGGCGATTGCCGAGCGGCTGAAAGCGCTTAAGCTCACGATCCGCAACGCGCCGCTCGACCAGAAACCGGTACAAGGTAAATGCCTGTTCACGGGGGACCCGGCAGCGGGAATATGTGCTGATCGGGCGCGCCTACTAGGGGCAGATGCAAGGCGTGGACGCATTGGGGCCTGCAGGGCCATTTTTGGCGCAACGCAATCTGGCCTGATTGCGGGGGTAGCTCTGCTGCGCGGGAGCGAGGGAGTTTCACGGGAATGACAGCGGCTGTTGCTGGGACCAGACCGTTTGCGCCGTTCGAATGGATGCTGTCGCTGCGCTACCTGCGCGCGCGGCGCAAAGAAGGCTTCATCTCCGTCATCGCCGGCTTCTCCTTCACCGGCATCATGCTCGGCGTCGCCACCCTCATCATCGTCATGGCGGTGATGAACGGCTTTCGCAACGAGCTCTTCGCCAAGATCCTAGGCCTCAACGGCCACGTCATCGTCAACAAGATCGGCGGCCCCTTCGACGACTACGACGCGATCGCCAAGCGCATCGCGCGGCTGCCGGGCGTGCGCGCGGCGATGCCGCTGATCGAGGGGCAGGTGCTCGTCTCCTCCGCGGCCCAGGGTACCGGAGCGATCGTGCGCGGCATCTCTGAGGGCAGCATGCGCGCGCTGCCGCTCGTCGCCGACAATATCCGCTTCGGCACGCTCGACGGCTTCGGCGACCACAGGGGCATCGCCATCGGCACGCGGCTCGCCGCGCTGCTGCGCGTCACCGTCGGCGACACCATCACGCTCGTGTCGCCGCGCGGGGCGCAGACGCCGTTCGGCATGGCGCCGCGCTCCAAGCCCTACCTCATCACGGCGCTGTTCGAGATGGGCATGGCCGAGTACGACCGCACCATGGTGTTCATGCCGCTCAAGGAGGCGCAGCGCTATTTCTCGCGCGGGGCCGAGGTCGATGCGATCGAGGTCGTGGTCGATAACCCGCAGAGGGTCGACGACTACATTCCCGCGATCCGCCAGGCCGCCGGCCCGACCGTCCACGTCGCCGATTGGCGCCAACGCAACGAGACCTACTTCACCGTGCTCGAGGTCGAGCGCAACGTGATGTTCCTGATCCTGTCGTTGATCGTGCTGGTCGCGGCGCTCAATATCATCTCCGGGCTTATGATGCTGGTGAAGGACAAGGGCCGCGACGTCGCCATTCTGCGCACCATGGGGGCGACGCGCGGCGCGATGATGCGCGTCTTTCTCATCACGGGCGCCTCGATCGGCGTCGTCGGCACCATTGCGGGGCTGATTCTGGGCATCACCTTCTGCCTCAACATCGAATCGATCCGCAAGCTCATCTCCTGGATGACGAGCACGACGATCTTCGATCCCAACGTCTACTATCTGACGCGGCTGCCCGCCGACATGGACGTGCGCGAGACCGTCACCATCGTGCTCATGGCGCTTGCATTGTCGATCCTGGCGACGCTCTATCCATCCTGGCGGGCCTCCACGCTCGATCCCGTCGAAGCCTTGCGATACGAGTGAGCGATATGACCGTATTGGCCAAGGAGCTTCCAGACGTGCGACAGACGCCGGCGCAGACGGTGCTTCGGCTCGATCAGCTCGTGCGCACCTATCGCCAGGGGCCGCGCCGCATCGAGGTGCTCGTCGGCGCCTCGATCGACATTCATCCCGGCGAGTCCGTCGCCCTCGTCGGCCCGTCGGGCGCCGGCAAGTCGACGCTGCTGCACATCGCCGGGCTGCTCGAGACCCCCGACAGCGGCCACGTGATCGTCAACGGGCGCGACTGCTCCGGCATGGGCGACAGCGAGCGCACGGCCGTGCGCCGCATGGAGATGGGCTTCATCTACCAGTTCCATCAGTTGCTGCCCGAGTTCTCCGCGCTGGAGAACGTGATGATCCCGCAAATGATCCTGGGCCGCAGCCGCAAACAGGCGGCGGCGCGCGCCAACCAGCTGCTCTCGGCGATGGGGCTCGCCGAGCGCGTCACCCATCGCCCCGCCGAGCTGTCCGGCGGCGAGCAGCAGCGGACGGCCATCGCCCGCGCGCTGGCCAACAGCCCCAAGCTCATTCTCGCCGACGAGCCGACCGGCAACCTCGACCCGCACACCTCCGATCACGTATTCGAGGCACTGCTCCACCTCATCCACTCGACGGGTGTGGCCGCCCTCATCGCCACCCACAACATGGAGCTGGCGCGGCGCATGGACCGGGTGTTGCGCCTGGAGGATGGCATTCTGATCGAGGTGGGGCGCTCCGGCGCGCGCTGAAGCCCGGTCGGATAAGTGCTCTTTCCGGGGACGGCCGCGCGACGCGCTTTGAGCGGCAGGGCTCCGTGGTCTAAAAAGTGTCATGACCACCCCGAGTCGTTCCCCCTCTGCCGACGGCCCCGCCGGGCCTTCCTTCGTGCATCTCAAGGTGCACTCGGCCTACTCGCTGCTGGAAGGCGCGCTGCCGATCCCCAAGCTTGCCAAGCTTGCCGTCGGATACGGGTTTCCCGCGCTCGGCCTCACCGACACCAACAACCTGTTCGGCGCGCTGGAGTTCTCCGACAAGCTCGCCGACGCGGGCATCCAGCCCATCATCGGCGTGGCGCTCAACATCGATTTCGAGGAGCGCCAGCCCGACGCCATGGAGCGGGCCGCAACGCCGCAGCGCAAGACGGGCGACGGACCGCTGGCGCTCCTCGCCACGAGCGAGGCGGGCTACGCCAACCTGATGAAGCTCGTCAGCCGCGCGCATCTGGAGGCCGCCGACGTGCAGGCGGCGCACGCGACGGCGACGGCGCTCGATGCGCATGCCGACGGCCTCATCGTGCTGACCGGCGGCCCTGATGGTCCCATCGACCGCGCCCTGCGCGAGGGCCAGCACGATCTCGCCGAGGCGCGCCTGAAGCGGCTCAAGGCGGCGTTCGGCGACCGGCTCTACGTCGAGATCCAGCGCCACGGCCTCAAGTCCGAGCACGACGTGGAGCCGCAACTCCTGCAGCTCGCCTACGCGCTCGAGCTGCCCATCGTCGCCACCAACGAGGCCTACTTCGCCACGCCCGACGACTACGAGGCGCACGACGCGCTGCTGTGCATCGCCGAAGGGCGCTACGTCGTCGAGGACGATCGCCGCCGCGTGACGCCCGAGCACTACTTCAAGGGCGCGGACGCAGATGGCGGAGCTGTTCGCCGATCTGCCCGAGGCGCTCGAGAGCACCATCGAGATCGCCAAGCGCTGCGCCTTCCGTCCCAAGGGCCGCAAGCCGATCCTGCCGCGCTTCGTTGCCGGCGACGACTCCATCAGCGAGACCGAGCAGTCGCGGCTCGAGGCCGCCGAGCTGAAGCGCCAGGCCGAGCAGGGCTTGAAGGATCGGCTCGCCGCGAGCGCGCCGGCGCCCGGCTTCACCGTGGCCGACTACGAGCAGCGGCTCGCCTACGAGCTCGACGTCATCGCGCGCATGAAGTTCCCCGGCTACTTCCTGATCGTCGCCGACTTCATCAAGTGGTCGAAGGCGCAGCGGCATTCCCGGTCGGGCCGGGCCGCGGCTCGGGCGCGGGCTCGGTGGTCGCCTGGTCGCTCACCATCACCGACCTCGACCCGCTGCGCTTCGGGCTGCTGTTCGAGCGCTTCCTCAACCCCGAGCGCGTGTCGATGCCCGACTTCGACATCGACTTCTGCCAGGACCGCCGCGACGAGGTGATCCGCTACGTGCAGGAGAAGTACGGCGCCGACCGCGTGGCGCAGATCATCACGCACGGCAAGCTGCAGGCGCGCGCCGTGCTGCGCGACGTCGGCCGCGTTCTGCAGATGCCCTACGGCCAGGTCGACCGGCTGTGCAAGCTGGTGCCCAACAACCCGGCCAACCCGGTGACGCTGCCCGAGGCCATCGCCGGCGAGCCCAAGCTGCAGGAGGCGCAGGCCTCCGAGCCGCTGGTCGCGCGCCTGCTGGAGATCGCCCAGAAGCTCGAAGGCCTCTACCGCCACGCCTCCACCCACGCCGCCGGCATGGTGATCGCCGACCGGCCGCTCGACGAGCTGGTGCCGCTGACGCGCGACCCCAAGTCGAACACGCCCGTCACCCAGTACAACTGGAAGCTGGTCGAGGCGGCGGGCCTCGTGAAGTTCGACTTCCTCGGCCTGAAGACGCTCACGGTGCTGAAGAAGGCCGTCGACCTCGTCAAGCGCGGGCGCGGCATCGATGTCGATCTCGCCGCGCTGCCGCTCGACGACCGCAAGAGTCCTACGAGCTTCTCGCCAAGGCCGATACGGTCGGCGTGTTCCAGCTGGAAATCGACGGGCATGCGCGAGAGCTTGAAGCGGCTCAGGCCCGACCGCTTCGAGGACATCATCGCCATGGTGGCGCTCTATCGCCCCGGCCCGATGGACAACATCCCGACCTACATCAACCGCAAGCACGGCGAGGAGCCCGTCGACTGCCTGCACCCGATGCTCGAAGGCGATCCTCAAGGAGACCTACGGCGTCATCATCTACCAGGAGCAGGTGATCCAGATCGCGCAGGTGATGGGCGGCTACACGCTCGGCCAGGCCGACATGCTCCGGCGCGCCATGGGCAAGAAGGACAAGGCCGAGATGGCCCGCCACGAGGCGCGCTTCGTCGAGGGCGCCGTCGAGCGCGGCGTCAAGAAGGCGGACGCCAAGGACATCTTCGAGCTCGTCAACAAGTTCGCCGGCTACGGCTTCAACAAGAGCCACGCGGCCGCCTACGCGCTCGTCAGCTATCACACCGCCTACATGAAGGCGAACTACCGCGAGGAGTTCCTCGCCGCCTCCATGACGCTCGACATGGGCAACACCGACAAGCTGGCGCTGTTTGCAGCCGAGGCGAGGAAGAGCGGCATCGAGGTGAAGCCGCCGTGCGTCAACGCGTCCGAGGTGGATTTCCTCGCCGAGCCCTCGCGCGACGCCGACGACGCCCGGTGCCATCCGCTATTCGCTCGCCGCCTTGAAGAACATCGGCGCGGCCGCCGTCGCGACCATCGTCGCCGAGCGGGAGGCGCAGGGCGCTTACGCGACCCTTGCCGACTTCGCCTCGCGCCTCAATCCCAAGGCGCTGAACAAGCGCGGGATCGAGACGCTGGCCGCCGCCGGCGCCTTCGACGCGCTCGAAGCAAACCGCGCGCTCGTGCACGCCAACGTCGAAGGCATCCTGGCCCTGGCGCAGCGGCGCGAGGCGAACAGCGCCTCGGGCACCGACGACCTGTTCGGTCTGGGCGCGAACAGCGCCCCAGCTCGACCTGCGCCCCGTCCAGGCCTGGACGCCCATGGATCAGCTCGCACACGAGTTCGATGCGATCGGCTTCTATCTCTCGGGCCATCCGCTCGATTCCTACGAGCGCGTTCTGCAGAAGCTCGGCGTCAAGCGCTTCTCCGAGTTCGAGGCGCTGACCGAGCGCGGCTCCTGCGAAGGCCGGCTCGCCGGCATCGTCATCTCCGCGCGCGAGCGCAAATCGCAGCGCGGCAACAAGTTCGCCTTCGCCATGTTCTCCGACACCACCGGCCAGTTCGAGGCGGTGATCTTCTCCGACACGCTCAACGCCTGCCGCGACCTGCTGGAGCCCGGCACGCCGGTGCTGCTTGCGGTTGCCGCCGAGCGCGACGGCGACACGGTCAAGATGCGCGTGGAGGGGCTCGAGGCGCTCGACAAGGCGGCGGAGGGCGTGCAGCGCGGCCTCAAGGTCGTGCTCGATCATCGCCACGCGAGCGCCAAGCACGTGGCCGCGCTCAAATCGCACCTGAAGCACGGCGGCAAGGGCGAGATCCGCCTGGTGCTGCCGCTTGAGGACCGCGGCCGCGAGATCGAGCTCGTCATCCCCGGCCGCTACGACGTCTCGCCGACGCGCGCCGGAATCCTCTCCACGACGCCCGGAGTAGTGGAAGTTTTAGAGATCTGACGTAGGCTTAAGGCCTGCGAAGTTGGTCGTGAATTGCGTAAAATGCGCCAGATCTCTCCGATCTCCATCGCCCTGACGGCGCGCTGTTCGCGCTGCTGGCAGCACCGGCGGTGGCGCACGACCTACTGCCCGCGCGTGCTGCATCGCGCAACCCGCCTCATCATCGTCACCGTTCCCACCATGGACGCGACGGGCGCCAAGATGCGCACGTTCGCGCGCAAGTCGCCATCGGCCTCGTGGACGCCGCAGAGCACCGCCGAGACCGCCGTCGTCGGCGCGCAAGGCATCGCCTGGGGGCACCCTTACGTCTCGTATGCCAAGCGCGGCGAGCCGATCAAAGCGGAGGGCGACCAGCGCTCGCCCGCGGGCCTCTATCGTCTGGGCGCGACCTTCGGCTTCGCCAAGGACGAGCGCAAAGGCCATCTGCAGCTGACGCCGGGCGCGCAGTTCTGCGTCCACGATCCGAAGTCCCCGCTCTACGGACGCATCGTGAGCAAGACAAGGCCGGCGACCAAGACCGGCGGCGAGGACATGGGCACGTTCCCGCTCTACAAGCGCGGCATCGTCGTCGACTACGCGCCGCGCCGGCAGGCCAAGGCCGGCTCGTGCATCTTCGTGCACATCTGGGGCGGCGAGGGTGTCGGCACGGCTGGATGCGTGGCGCTGCCCGAGGAGCGCGTCGCGCATCTGCAGGAATGGACCAAGGGCCGGCACGCGGTGATCGCCATCGTCTCGGAGGATACGATCGCGCGCTTCGGCCGCTGCCTGCCGTGCGAGGCGTCAGCGCCCACAAGGGTCCCGTCGCGCTGCCGCAGCGCAAGCCGCAGCGCGCGGCGCTCGCGCGCTAATGGCCGCTTCCGAAAATCTGGTAGAGGCTCAAGCCGATCTCGAGCGCGATCAGCACGATGATGTACCACTCCAGCCGGTGGCTGGTGCGCGTGGCCATAGTCGGCGATGGTGTCGGCGGTGCCGCGGATGACCTCGAGCTTGCGCGCAATCGCGCGCCCGCGCTGGGGCAGATCGTACTCGTCGACGAGGCGCGCCCAGAAGCGCTCCAGCTCGGGATGGTCCCACAACACGTCGGGCTTCTCATCGAGGTCGACGCGGCCGGCGAGCCGCTGCTGCAGGATCAGCGCCTGGCCGATCTGCTCGAGCAGCGTCCCCTGCGGGCTGCGCGGCAGGTGTCCCTCCTTCAGCGTTTGCGCGACGGCGTCGATGCGCTCGAAGGCGACGGCGATGCGCCGCTCGTCGTAGGCCAGCGCCACGCTCATGGCCAGCGCCTCGGCGACGAGGAGCAGCCGGGTGGTGTCCGCGGCCTTGATCTGCAGGGCGCCGGAGGCGAAGAAGCTCGTCCTCGGTCGGGCTTAACCACGAGCCGTACCGTTTCCGTCTCGCGCTCGCGAGCGGCGCCACGATGCGCGGGCTCAAATGCGCACCAGCTCCTCCTCGGCCATCGGCGTCATGTTGATGAAGACGGCGGCGCCCGACTTGAACAGCACCGCCATGCCGTCGCCGTTGGTGCGGAAAGCGAGCGGGGCGCTGGAGAAGGCGTCCTCGCGCTCCAGCCCCTTGACGTCGATGCGCTCGCCCAGCTGCAGGGCGCGGACCGGGATTTCCTTGGTAGTCCGGGCTCCATGGGGCTTCTTTGAGGTCCAGGGGGGCATCTAGCCGGCGACAAAGGCCGGGTGGGGCAGGCTTGTCAACTTGGGGTCAACACTCTATAAGCGCGCCATCTCACACGCGGACCTTAGCGCCTGGCGGATTAAAAGCCCCGTCGGTCGCTCCGGTGGACCTCCCTGCCAAGGGAAAGGTCTTCTTAAGGGTTCGCGGAGGACCAACCGGAAAAGGACGACCCATGACGCTTCCCGCGTTCAATATGCGTCAGCTTTTGGAAGCTGGCGTGCACTTCGGTCACCAGTCACACCGCTGGAACCCCAAGATGGCGTCGTTTATCTACGGCGCCCGCAATAACATCCATATCATTGATCTGACGCAAACCACGCCGATGCTGCATCAGGCGCTGGTCAAGATCTCCGACACCGTCGCCGCGGCGGCCGCGTGCTGTTCGTCGCCACCAAGCGGCAGGTTCCGACTCCATCGCGGAGGCGGCAAAGCGCTCGGCCAGTACTTCATCAATCATCGCTGGCTCGGCGGCACGCTGACCAACTGGAAACCTCACCCAGTCGATCCGCCGCCTGCGCCTGCTCGAAGACATCGTCGCCGAGCAGCAGGGCCGCACCAAGAAGGAGAGTTGCGGCTCACGCGTGAGCGCGAAAAGCTCGATCGGGCGCTTGGCGGCATCAAGGACATGGGCGGACCGCCGAACATCCTGTTCGTGATCGACACCAACAAGGAGAGCATCGCCATCATCGAAGCCCGGAAGCTGGGCATTCCGGTGGTCGCCATCGTCGACACCAATTCGTGCCGCCGCATCGAGCTCCCCGTGCCCGGCAACGACGACGCCGGCCGCGCCATCACG
>CAVZNR010000041.1:0-18878 GCA_963776675.1 uncultured Alphaproteobacteria bacterium
ACGCCGGCGACGAGGGACAGCTGACCGGCCTTGGCCAGCGGGCATCGCGTTTCGATCAGCAGGCTTGCGAACAGATTGCCGGGCGCCGAGGCCCAGGTGCGCCCCGAGCGGCCGCGGCCGGCGCTCTGGCGATCGGCCAGCACCCACAACGGCCCGCGGTCGCCGGCAAGCGCCCTGCGCATCGCCTCGGCGTTGGTGGAGTCCACCTCGTCGAGGTGAATGAGGCGGTATGGGTCGGGCAGTCCTGCGGCCGAGGCGGTCATTGGCCGGCGGGCAAATGCAACGCACGCGCCGCCACGAGAGCCGCATCGACCAGCGGCGCCGGCAGAAGAACGAACAGCAGCACGAACAGGCCCGAGATGGTCATGACGAAACCGGCGCCGCGCTCGACCGGCTGGAAGGGCGCACGTGCGTCGTCCATGAACATGATCTTGACGACCCTCAGGTAGTAGTAGGCGGCAATCACGCTCGCCAGCACGCCGATGACGGCAAGTGCATAGAGCTCCGACTTTATCGCCGCCGCGAACACGTAGAACTTGGCGAAGAAGCCGGCCAGCGGCGGCACGCCCGCCATCGAGAACATGACCATGGCCAGCACAAAGGCCATCGGCAAGTTGGACTTGGCGAGCCCGGCAAGCGCATCGATGTCCTCGATCAGGCTATCCCGCACGCGCATCGACAGGATGCAGGCGAAGGCCCCCACCGTCATGAACAGGTAGACAGCCAGGTATACGAGCACGGCCTGCGTTCCCTGCTCGCTGTTGGCGGCGATGCCGATCAGCGCGTAGCCGACGTGGCCGATGGAGGAATAGGCCATCAGGCGCTTGATGTTGGTCTGTCCGATGGCGGCGAAGGCGCCGAGCAGCATCGAGGCGATGCTGAGGAAGACGATGATCTGCTGCCACTGGGATGCGATGCCGGGGAAGGCGGTGAGCACCACGCGGATCAGCAGCGCCATGGCGGCGAGCTTCGGCGCGGCGGCGAAGAAGGCCGTGACCGGCGTCGGCGCGCCCTCGTAGACGTCGGGCGTCCACATGTGGAAGGGCACCGCGCCGATCTTGAAGGCGAGGCCCACGAGCAGGAACACGAGCCCGATGGTGAGGCCGAGCGTCTGCGTCGTCGCCGGCCCCGATGCCGCGGCCGCGATCGCGGGAAAATCGATGGAGCCGGTGAAGCCGTAGATCAGCGAGCAGCCGTAGAGCAGCATGCCCGACGACAGCGATCCCAGGACGAAATATTTGAGGCCCGCCTCGCTGGAGCGCACAGAATCGCGGCGGAAGGCGGCGATCACGTAGAGCGCCAGGCTCTGCAGCTCGATAGCGAGGAACAGCGCGATGAGGTCGCCGGCCGAGACCATCAGCATCATGCCGAGCACGGCCAGCAGCACCAGCACCGTGTACTCGTAGCTCATGAGCCCGAGGCGCGTCAGGTCGCCCACCGACATCACGAGCACCAGCGCGGCACCGGCCAGCACCAGAATTTTCATGAAGCGGGCGAAGTCGTCGGCGATGAAGGCGCCGTCGAACAGCGACGCACGCTCGCCGCTATCGAAGACAAGCAGCCCCGCCGCGATCAGGAGCACGCCGATCGCCAGCACGTTGGCGGCAATGTCACGTCCCGGCGTCGCACGGCCGAAGGCGCCGAGCATCAACAGCACCAGCGCGCCGATGGCGACGAAGATCTCGGGCAGCGCCGGAGCGTAAGCGTTCAACTCTTGCATCGCGATGCGGCTCCTGGGCTTACGGGGCGGCGCCCGGCGGCGGCCGGACGGACGACTCGTAGGCGGAAACGAGCTTCTTGACCGAGACGGCGGCCACGTCGAGCACGGGCGCGGGATAGACGCCGAGCAGGATCGTGAGCACGATCAAGGGTGCCATGATGCCGATCTCGCGGTAGCTCAGGTCCTGGATGGACTTGAGGGTGGGCTTGACGAGCTGGCCGAAAATGGCGCGCCGGTAGAGCCACAGCGCATAGACGGCCGACCAGATCACGCCGGTCGTGGCGAACAGCGCCACCCAGGTGTTGACCTTGAAGGCGGACAGCAGCGTCAGGAACTCGCCGACGAAGCCGCTGGTGCCGGGCAGTCCGACGTTGGCCATGGTGAAGACCATCAAGAACGCCGCATAGACCGGCATGCGGTTCACCAGCCCGCCGAACGCGGAGATCTCGTGCGTGTGCATGCGGTCGTAGAGCACGCCGACGCACAGGAAGAGGCCGGCGGAGATGATGCCGTGCGACACCATTTGGAAGATTCCGCCCTCCACGCCCTGGGTCGTGAAGGTGAAGATGCCCATGGTCACGAAGCCCATGTGGGCGACCGACGAGTAGGCGATCAGCTTCTTCATGTCGGTCTGCGCCAGCGCCACGAACGACGTGTAGATGATGGCGATGACGGACAAGACGAACATGAACGGCGCCAGGCCCTCGCTGGCGAGGGGGAACATCGGCACCGAGAAGCGCAGGAAGCCGTAGCCGCCCATCTTCAACAGGATTGCCGCCAGGATGACGGAGCCCGCCGTGGGGGCCTCGACGTGGGCATCGGGCAACCATGTGTGCACCGGCCACATCGGCAGCTTCACCGCGAAGGAGGCGAAGAAGGCGAACCACAAGTACCACTGCATGTCGGCGGGGAACTTGTAGGCCATCAGCGTGGGGATGTCGGTGGTGCCCGCCTGCCAGTACATGGCGAGCACGGCGAGCAGCATCAAAACCGAGCCGAGCAGCGTGTAGAGGAAGAACTTGAAGGTTGCATAGACGCGATTGGCGCCGCCCCAGATGCCGATGATCAGGAACATCGGGATGAGGCCGCCCTCGAAGAACACGTAGAAGAGCACCAGGTCGAGCGCGCAGAAGACGCCGATCATCAAGGTCTCGAGCACCAGGAAGGCGATCATGAACTCCTTGACGCGATCCTGGATCACGACCCAGGCCGAGAGCACCGTCAAGGGCAGCAGGAACGTCGTCAGGAGCACGAACAGCACCGAGATGCCGTCGACGCCGAGCTTGAACTTGAACACGTTGAGCCAGGCGCGCGTCTCGACGAACTGGAAGCCGCCCGACGTGGTGTCGAACTTGAACCAGATGATGAGCGAGAGCGCGAAGGTGATGGTCGTCGTCCACAGCGCGATCCAGCGCGCGTTGTTCTTCGCCTCGGGGTTGAGGCAGGCGATGATGAGCGCGCCCACCAGCGGCAGGAACATCACGATCGACAGAATTGGTGCGGAGGCGAGGTCCATTTAGCGCACCACCTCGCCCATGAACATGAAGTAGGTCACGAACAGCGCCAGCCCCACCAGCATGGCGAAGGCGTAGGTGTAGATGAAGCCCGTCTGCAGCCGCACGGCGCGCCCGGTGATGCGATAGACGCCCGCCGCCGTCCCGTCGATCAGCCCGTTGATGATGCCGATGTCGCCGACCTTCCACAGGACGTTGGCGATCCAGAAGGTGGGACGCACGAAGATGAAGTCGTAGAGCTCGTCGATGTACCACTTGTTCAAGAGGAACACGTAGATCGGGTAGAAGACGCGCGCCGTGATGGCGGGCAGCGACGGCACCAGCTTGTAGTAGAGGAACGGCAGGAACGTTCCGATCGCCATGGCCGTGAAGGTCGACCAGTGCACCCATTCGGGCAGATCGTGGTGCATCGCGTGGTAGAGCTCGACCTCGGTCTTCTGGATGACGGCGCCGCTCCAGAAGGCGTCGGCGCCCTCGCCGATGAAGGTGTGGATGCCGAGCGCGCCGGCAAACGCCGCGCCCAGCCCCAGGCACAGCAGCGGAATGCACATGGTCCACGGGCTCTCGTGCACGTGCGCGTAGTCCTCCGCGCTCATGCGCGTCTTGCCGTGGAAGGTCATGAGAATGAGCCGCCACGTGTAGCAGGCGGTGAGGAAGGCGCCGATGAGCAGGAACCAGAAGGCGTACTGGCCCGGCGTGCCGGCGGCATACGAGGCCTCGATGATGGCGTCCTTGGAATAGAAGCCGGCGAAGCCGCCGATCTGCGGGAATGCCGAAGCCCGACAGCGCCAAGCCGCCGGCGATCATCATCAGCCAGGTGATGCGCATCTTGGGCGCCAGCCCGCCCATCTTGCGCATGTCCTGCTCCTCGTGCAGCGCGTGCTTCACCGAGCCCGCGGACAGGAAGAGGAGCGACTTGAAGAAGGCGTGGCAGGTCAGGTGAAAGATGCCCATGGAGAAGGCGCCGATGCCGCAGGCGGCGAACATGTAGCCGAGCTGCGAGCAGGTCGAGTAGGCGATGACGCGCTTGATGTCGTTCTGCACCACCGCAATGGTGGCGGCGAAGAAGGCCGTGAACGAGCCGACGAGCGTCACGAAGCTGAGCGCGACGGGGGCGAGGTCGAACAGCGGCGACAGGCGCGCGACCATGAACACGCCGGCCGTCACCATGGTGGCGGCGTGGATGAGCGCGGAGACGGGCGTCGGGCCCTCCATGGCGTCGGGCAGCCAGGTGTGCAGCAGGAACTGCGCCGACTTGCCCATGGCGCCCATGAACAGCAGCAGGCACAGCGTCGTCAGGATGTCGACCTGGTAGCCGAGGAAGTCGAAGGTCTGGCCGGCGACGCCGGGGGCGGCAGCGAAAATCTGCTCGAAGTTGACCGTGCGGAAGATGAAGAAGATGCCGAAGATGCCCAGCGCGAAGCCGAAGTCGCCGACGCGGTTGACGACGAAGGCCTTGATGGCGGCGGCGTTGGCCTCGGGCTTCTGATACCAGAACCCGATCAGCAGGTAGGAGAAGAGGCCGACGCCCTCCCAGCCGAAGAAGAGCTGCACCAGGTTGTCGGACGTCACCAGCATGAGCATGGCGAAGGTGAAGCCGGACAGGTAGGAGAAGAAGCGCTCGCGCGAGGGATCCTCGCTCATGTAGCCCATCGAGTAGACGTGCACGAGGCCCGACACCGTCGTCACCACGATGAACATCACCGCCGTCAGCGTATCGATCTTGAAGGCCCAGGCGACGTCGAGCTCGCCTGAAGTGATCCAGCGCTCGATGGCGATGTGCGCGGTCTCGTGCCCGAAGCCGACGCGCCAGAACACGATCCAGGACAGCACGCAGGAGGTGAGCAGGAAGCCCGTCGTGATCAGCTCGGAGGCGCGCACGCCGATGAGGCGCCCGAACAGCCCGGCGATGAGGGCCCCGAGCCCCGGCAGAAACACGATGGCCGAGTAGATCATCGCTGCGCCCTCAGCCCTTCATCATGTTGATGTCTTCGACCGCGATGGAGCCGCGGTTGCGGAAGTAGACGACGACGATCGCCAGCCCGATCGCGGCCTCCGCGGCCGCCACCGTCAGGTTGAACAGCGTGAACACCTGTCCGACGATGTCGCCGAGGTAGTAGGAGAACGCCACGAAGTTGATGTTGACGGCGAGCAGCATCAGCTCGATCGACATCAGGATGATGATGACGTTCTTGCGGTTCAAGAAGATGCCGAGCATGCCCAGCGTGAACAGGCACGCCGCAACCGTCAGGTAATGTCCGATGCCGATTTCCATGCGCCCCCTCCTCTCGCCTAGCCCTGCCCGTCGGCAGCGGGAACGACCGACCCGCCCGACGCCACCTTGACGACCTCGACGGACGTGGCCGGCCGGCGCGCCACCTGCGCCGCGATCGACTGGCGCCGCACACCCACTTTGTGTTGCAGCGTCAGCACGATGGCGCCGATCATGGCAACGAGCAGGATGAGGCCGGCGACCTCGAAGAAGTAGACGTACTTGGTGTAGAGGACGAGCCCCAGCGCCTGCGTATTGGTGACGTCCGAGGCCGCCGCAGCAGCGGCCGGATGCGTCACATCGAGGCCGAAGCCGCGTCCGGCAAACAGCAAGATCAGCTCGCCGAGCACGACGCCGCCGACCAGGAGGCCCACCGGCGCGTTCTTGATGAAGCCGGCCTTGAGCTCGGCAAAGTCGACGTCGAGCATCATCACGACGAAGAGGAAGAGCACGGCGACGGCGCCCACGTAGACGATGATGAGGATCATCGCCAGGAATTCGGCGCCCAAGCAGGATGAAGAGGCCGGCGGCGTTGAAGAACGCGAGGATCAGATACAACACCGCGTGCACGGGGTTTTTGGCCACGATGACCATCACCCCGGCAACGACCGAGAGAATAGCAAACAGGTAGAAAAACCCCGCCGTCAGAGCCATCGGTCCAGATCCAGCGCCCTCTGTCGTCCGCCCGCGCCGCCGCTCTTAAAGCGCACCGCCGGCAAAGCCGTCCGCATCACTCGGCGAATTAAGGTGAGTACCCCATGCGCCGCGACAATCCAAGCGCCGTGACGACGCTATCCGCGCGGCGCGCCGCCGTCGCGCGTTCAGCGATACGGTGCGTCGATCGCGAGATTTTTGGCAATCTCCCGCTCCCACCGATCGCCGTTGTCGAGCAGTTTCTCCTTGTTGTAGTAGAGCTCCTCGCGCGTTTCCGTCGCGAATTCGAAGTTGGGGCCCTCGACGATGGCGTCCACCGGGCAGGCCTCCTGGCACAATCCGCAGTAGATGCACTTCACCATGTCGATGTCGTAGCGGGTGGTGCGCCGGGTGCCGTCGTTGCGGCGTGGCCCGGCCTCGATGGTGATGGCCTGGGCCGGGCAGATCGCCTCGCACAGCTTGCAGGCGATGCAGCGCTCCTCCCCGTTGGGATAGCGCCGAAGCGCGTGCTCGCCGCGGAAGCGGGGCGACAGCGGCCCGCGCTCGAAGGGATAGTTGAGCGTGCTCTTCTTGGTGAAGAAGTAGCGCATGGCGAGCCCGAAGGCGGAGACGAACTCCCACAAGAAGAGGGCTCTTACGGATTGTGCGACGTTCATGGGCGGCTCACTCCTGACGTCATGCGTCGAGCACCATGGGGCCGATGACGTAGCCCAGGATGGGAAACAGCATCAGATCGATGAGCGCCGCGAACCGGATGATGGCGGCCGAGCGCTTCTTGTCGGGAGCAGTGCCTTCCGTCTCCAGCCTGGCGGCAACGTGCCGGAGCACGGCAAAGCTCAGCAGGCCCAGCCCGGCGCCGATCCACGCTCCTGTGATGGCGGTGCTCACGTCTCATCCTCCACCCACCATCAGTCCGCCGTACTGCAGCACCGCCGCGACGACGACGACCATGGCCAGCGACAGCGGCAGGAACACCTTCCAGCCGAGCCGCATCAGCTGGTCGTAGCGGTAGCGGGGCACGATCGCCTTCACCATGGCGAACATGAAGAAGACGAGAACGCATTTGCCCGCAAACCAGAAGATGCCCGGCACCCAGGTGAAGGGCGCGACCGCCAGCGGCGGCAGCCAGCCGCCAAGGAACAGGATCGTCATAATCGCGCACATCGCGACGATCGACACGTACTCGGCCAGCATGAAGAGCAGGTAGGGCGTGGAGGAATATTCCACCATGAAGCCCGCGACGAGCTCCGATTCCGCCTCGACGAGGTCGAACGGCGGCCGGTTGGTCTCGGCCAGCGCCGAGACGAAGAAGATGACGAACATCGGCAGAAGCGGCAGCCAATACCAGTCGAGGACCGAGGCAGGCAGGCCGGCGCGCGTGCCGAGCCCTCCGGCCTTGCGCGTTGACGATGTCGGTGAGGTTGAGCGAGCCCACGCACAAGATCACGGTGACGATCACGAAGCCGATCGAGACCTCGTAGGAGACCATCTGCGCAGCCGAGCGCAGCGACCCCATGAAGGGATACTTCGAGTTCGACGCCCAGCCACCCATGATGATGCCGTAGACGGCGAGCGAGGACAGCGCCAGGAGATAGAGGACGCCGACGTTGAGGTCGGAGATCACCCACTTGCCCAGGCCGTTCTCGTTGACGGGAATGACAGCCCAGCCGGCGAGCGCGAACGTCGCCGTGGCGATCGGGGCCAACAGGAACACGCCCTTGTTGGCGCCCGCGGGGATGAGCGGCTCCTTGAATACGAACTTGAACAGGTCGGCGAACGATTGCAGCAGACCGAAAGCGCCGACCACGTTGGGCCCGCGCCGCATCTGCACCGCCGCCCACACCTTGCGGTCCATGAGCAACAGGAAGGCGACGATGATGAGAAGCACGACCAGCGTGAGCAAGCTCCAGCCGACCATGATCGCCAGCCAGAGGCCGTAGTCCCACCAAGTGTGCAAGGTGCTCGTGCTCATGGCCCCGCTCGTCGCTCCTCACTCAGCCGCCTTGAGACGCGCGGACTCGCTCATGCTCTTCTTCAACGCGCTCATCTCGGCCATCACGGCGGAGGCACGCGCGATCGGGTTCGTCAGGTAGAAGTCTGCGATCGGCGTGGTGAAAGGCTCCTGCGTCAGCGGCGAGCCCTTCTTGGACAGCGCCTGCACACCGTCGAGGGGTGCAGCCTCGCGCGTGCCGATACGCGCGAGATCCGGCGCGGCGGCGTACATGGCCGCGCGCAACTGCCCAAGCGTGTCGTAAGGCAACGTGTGCGCCACCGCGGCGGAGAGCGCGCGGATGATGGCCCAATCCTCCTTCGCCTCGCCCGGCGGGAAGACGGCGCGCTCGGTCATCTGGGCACGGCCCTCGAGATTGACGTAGGTGGCGCTCTTCTCGGTGTAGGCGGCGCCCGGCAGGATGACGTCGGCGCGGTGCGCGCTCTTATCGCCGTGGCTGCCCTGGTAGACGATAAAGGTGGAGCCCGTCGCCGGCAGATCGATCTCGTCGGCACCGAGCAAATAGAGAAAGTCGAGCTTGTCCTTGCCCACCGCCGCAGCAAGGTCCTGCGCGTCGAGCGCGTTCTTGTCGCCCGGCACGAAGCCCAGATCGAGGCCGGCGACGCGCGAGGCGGCCGTATGCAGGATGTTGAAGGCGTTCCAGCCCTCCTCCTTGCCTTCCATGGCGGCGAGCGCAACGCGGGCGGCAAGGCCCAGCACGGCGGCGCCGTCGGGTCGCGCAGCTGCTCCCGCTCCCACGATGATCATCGGGTTCTTGGCGGCTTTGAGCGTCTCGGCAAACGAGTGGTGGCCTTCCGACAGATCGGACAGCGTCTGGGGTCCGGCGCCGAGATACTCGTAAGGGTAGGTCAGCGGCACCTGCTCGCCGATCAGCCCGACCTTGAGCCCACCCTGGCGCCAGCGCATCTGGATGCGCCCGTTGAGGACGGCCGCCTCGCTGCGCGGGCTGGTTCCCACCAGCAGGATCGCGTCGGCGGAATCGATGGCGGCGATACCGCCGTTGAACAGGTAGCTCGAGCGCCCCTGCGACGGCTGGAATTTCGCCCCGTCCTGCCGGCAGTCGATGCTCTTGGCGTCGAGACGCGTCAGCAGGTCCTTGAGCGCGAACATCTCCTCCGCGCCGGCGAGATCGCCGGCAATGGCGCCGATGCGGGCGGGCTTGGCGGCCTTGAGCTTTTCGGCAACGAGCGCTGAGCGCCTCGGTCCAGCTCGCCTCGCGCAGCTTGCCGTTCTCGCGCACGTAGGGGTGGTCGAGGCGCTGCATGCGCAGTCCGTCGCAGGCAAAGCGCGTCTTGTCGGAGATCCACTCCTGGTTGACGTCGTCGTTGATGCGCGGCAGGACGCGCAGCACCGCGCGCCCGCGCGTGTCGACGCGGATCGCCGATCCGATGGCGTCCATGACGTCGATCAACTCGGTCTTTTCCAGCTCCCAGGGCCGCGCGATGTAGGACCACGGCCGGTGCGTCAGCGCGCCCACGGGGCACAGGTCGTTCACGTTGGCCGACAGCTCCGACAGGATCCCGCGGTCGAGATAGGTGGTGATCTCCATGTCCTCGCCGCGACCGATGGCGCCGAGCTCTTCCACGCCCGCGACCTCGGTCATGAAGCGGATGCAGCGCGTGCAATGGATGCAGCGGTTCATGAAGGTCTTGATGAGCGGGCCGATGTACTTCTCCTCGACCGCCCGCTTGTTCTCATGGAAGCGCGAGCCGCCGGGCCCGAACATGAGCGCCTGGTCCTGCAGGTCGCACTCGCCGCCCTGGTCGCAGATGGGGCAGTCGAGCGGGTGATTGATGAGCAGGAACTCCATCACGCCCTCGCGCGCCGCTTTGACGAGCGGGCTGTTGGTGCGCACCTCGCGCGGCGATCCGTCCTTGTTGGGCGGCAGATCGGTGACGCCCATGGCGCACGACGCGATCGGCTTGCCGATGCCCACGACCTCGACGAGGCACATGCGGCAGTTGCCGGCGATCGACAGGCGGTCGTGGTAGCAGAAGCGCGGGATCTCGGCGCCGGCCTCCTCGCACGCCTGCAACAGCGTGGTGCCCGGCTCGGCCATGATCTCCTTGCCGTCGATGATGATTGGCTTGGTCATGCTAGTGTCCTGATCGCGAAATTCGTCGTCTCAAGCCGCAAGCCTCTCACCGCGTTATGATCGCCAGGGCGGTCAGCCCGGCCAGGAAAAGTCCAAGCGACAGCCACCCCTTCACGTGCGGCGACAGCGGCACGCCGACGAAGCGCGCATTGAACCAGACGCCCACGCCGTAGCCGATCACCACGCCCAGCACCGCGCCAATCCAGCCCCACAGCTGGTAGGCCGCAACCGCCAGCAGCACGGCGCCGAGGATCGCGGGCAGCGTAAACGAGGCAATCATCAACGCGATCAGATCCACGGGCACGTCCTTCTCGTGTCGGCATCTACTCAGCCGCCTCTTTCGCAGACGCCTGGTAGGCGTCGATGCGCTCTTCGATAACGTGACGGAAGCTGCGAATGAGACCTTGAACCGGCCAGGCGGCGGCGTCGCCGAGCGCGCAGATGGTATGGCCTTCGACCTGCTTGGTCACGTCGAACAGGAGATCGATCTCGCTCTTTTCCGCCTCTCCGCGCTGCATGCGCTCGAGCACGCGGAACATCCATCCCGTGCCCTCGCGGCAGGGCGTGCACTGGCCGCAGCTCTCGTGCTTGAAGAAGTAGGCGATGCGGGCGATCGCCTTGATGGGGTCGGTCGACTTGTCCATGACGATGACGGCGCCGGTGCCGAGCCCCGACTTGAGCTTGGCGAGCGCGTCGAAGTCGAGCGTCAGGTCCTCGCACTGGTCGGCGAGAATGAGCGGCATCGAGGCGCCGCCGGGAATGATGGCGAGCAGGTTGTCCCAGCCGCCGCGCACGCCGCCGGCATGCTTGTTGATGAGCTCCTTGACGGAAATGCCCATCTCCTCCTCGACGACGCAGGGCTTCTCCACGTGGCCGGAGATCTGGAACAGCTTGGTGCCGGTGTTGTTGGGGAGCCCCAGCGAGGCGAACCAGGCGCCGCCGCGGCGCAGGATGTCGGGGACGACGGCGATGCTCTCCACGTTGTTGACGGTGGTGGGCGCGCCGTAGAGGCCGACGTTGGCCGGGAACGGCGGCTTCAGGCGCGGCATCCCCTTCTTGCCCTCGAGGCTCTCGAGCAGCGCCGTCTCCTCGCCGCAGATATAGGCGCCGGCACCGTGGTGCACGACGACGTCGAAGTCCCAGCCGTTGAGGTTGTCCTTGCCGATCAGCTTGGCCTCGCGGGCCTCGTCGACGGCGACCTGCAGGTGCTCGCGCTCGCGCATGAACTCGCCGCGGATGTAGATGTAGGCGGTGTGCGCGCGCATGGCGTAGGACGCGAGCATGGCGCCCTCGATCAGCAGATGCGGATCGTGGCGCATGATCTCCCGGTCCTTGCAGGAGCCGGGCTCACTCTCATCGGCGTTGACGCAGAGGTAGGACGGGCGCGGGTCGCTCTTGGGCATGAACGACCATTTGAGACCCGTGGGGAAGCCGGCGCCGCCGCGGCCGCGCAGGCCCGAGGCCTTCACCTCGGAGATGATCCAGTCGTGGCCGTTGGCGATCAGCTCTTTGGTATTGCTCCAGGCCCCGCGCGCACGCGCGCCGGGAAGACGCCAGTCCTCGTAACCATAAAGGTTGAGGAAGATGCGGTCCTTGTCCTCGAGCATGCGCCTTCGGCCTCTTGTTGATTTTAGACCCTCGCGTCCTTCTTGGCACTGCCAAGGAGGGTCGTGGGGCCGCCGGCGGGGGCTGATCCCTGTCGGCCGATTTGCGAGCCGGGCTTGGGCGGCTTGCCTTCCTTCAATCCGTACAGGAGCTTTTCGAACAGCTCCGGATCGAGATCCTCGTAGGTGTCGGCACCGATCTGCACGACGGGCGCGTTGGCGCAGCAGCCCAGGCACTCGACCTCCTCCCAGGAGAAGCGTCCGTCCTTCGACAGCTCGTGCGGGTTCTCGGCGATCTGCTCCTTGCAGATCTCGATCAGCGCCTCGGAGCCGCGCAGCATGCACGGCGTGGTGCCGCAGACCCAAAGGTGGGCGGTGCTGCCGACGGGCGCGAGCTGGAACATCGTGTAGAAGGTCGCGATCTCGAGCACGCGGATGTGGGCCATGCCCAGCATGTCGGCGACGGCGCGAATGGCGGGCTCCGTGCACCAGCCCTCCTGCTCCTGGGCGCGCCAAAGGATCGCAATCACCGCCGAGGCCTCCTTGCCGGGCGGATACTTGGCGATCTCTTTTTTGGTCCACGCCAGGTTCTCCGGCGTGAAGGCGAAGCTCAGGGGCTGCTCGGGATATAGGCGACGGACGGTCAAGGTGGATACCTCACGGGCAGTAGCGGCGAACCATGCGGGCATGACGCCGCATCCGGTCTCGGTCCGCCACCAGACCTCGCTGTTCTTGACGCAGCGCACAATACTCGTCACTACGTCTATCTGGCCTCAAAGCAAGCTCTTGACGGCTGCTGGGGGACGGCTCCGGACGTCCGCTTCACAACCGATACGATCACCAAATGAGCGTCGCTGCCCACCCGACGAGCAGCAGGGCCGCCGCAGCGGCGCCAACAGAAGTGCCGTCTGCGCACCCACGCGCAAAAACCCGGTCCAGAACACGCCCAGCGCCAGGCCGAAGACGAGGATCACCCAGCCGCCGTGCATGCCCCCGCGCGCGCGGCGAAGACGATGCCGAGCCCGAGGGAGATCATGCCGAGCGCGATGGCGAGGCCCGGCTGCTCGGACTGCAGCGTGCCCATGGGCCAGCCGTTGCGAGCGGCAAGCGCGCGGTAGGTAGCGAGCGAGGCGCCCCACCCAACGCACCGACGGCCAGAAGAAACAGGTGATCGACCAGTCCTTCTTGTGTCGGCATCTACTCAGCCGCCTCTTTCGCAGACGCCTGGTAGGCGTCGATGCGCTCTTCGATGACGTGACGGAAGCTGCGAATGAGACCTTGAACCGGCCAGGCGGCGGCGTCGCCGAGCGCGCAGATGGTATGGCCTTCGACCTGCTTGGTCACGTCGAACAGGAGATCGATCTCGCTCTTTTCCGCCTCTCCGCGCTGCATGCGCTCGAGCACGCGGAACATCCATCCCGTGCCCTCGCGGCAGGGCGTGCACTGGCCGCAGCTCTCGTGCTTGAAGAAGTAGGCGATGCGGGCGATCGCCTTGATGGGGTCGGTCGACTTGTCCATGACGATGACGGCGCCGGTGCCGAGCCCCGACTTGAGCTTGGCGAGCGCGTCGAAGTCCAGCGTCAGGTCCTCGCACTGGTCGGCGAGAATGAGCGGCATCGAGGCGCCGCCGGGAATGATGGCGAGCAGGTTGTCCCAGCCGCCGCGCACGCCGCCGGCATGCTTGTTGATGAGCTCCTTGACGGAAATGCCCATCTCCTCCTCGACGACGCAGGGCTTCTCCACGTGGCCGGAGATCTGGAACAGCTTGGTGCCGGTGTTGTTGGGGAGCCCCAGCGAGGCGAACCAGGCGCCGCCGCGGCGCAGGATGTCGGGGACGACGGCGATGCTCTCCACGTTGTTGACGGTGGTGGGCGCGCCGTAGAGGCCGACGTTGGCCGGGAACGGCGGCTTCAGGCGCGGCATCCCCTTCTTGCCCTCGAGGCTCTCGAGCAGCGCCGTCTCCTCGCCGCAGATATAGGCGCCGGCACCGTGGTGCACGACGACGTCGAAGTCCCAGCCGTTGAGGTTGTCCTTGCCGATCAGCTTGGCCTCGCGGGCCTCGTCGACGGCGACCTGCAGGTGCTCGCGCTCGCGCATGAACTCGCCGCGGATGTAGATGTAGGCGGTGTGCGCGCGCATGGCGTAGGACGCGAGCATGGCGCCCTCGATCAGCAGATGCGGATCGTGGCGCATGATCTCCCGGTCCTTGCAGGAGCCGGGCTCACTCTCATCGGCGTTGACGCAGAGGTAGGACGGGCGCGGGTCGCTCTTGGGCATGAACGACCATTTGAGACCCGTGGGGAAGCCGGCGCCGCCGCGGCCGCGCAGGCCCGAGGCCTTCACCTCGGAGATGATCCAGTCGTGGCCGTTGGCGATCAGCTCTTTGGTATTGCTCCAGGCCCCGCGCGCACGCGCGCCGGGAAGACGCCAGTCCTCGTAACCATAAAGGTTGAGGAAGATGCGGTCCTTGTCCTCGAGCATGCGCCTTCGGCCTCTTGTTGATTTCAGACCCTCGCGTCCTTCTTGGCACTGCCAAGGAGGGTCGTGGGGCCGCCGGCGGGGGCTGATCCCTGTCGGCCGATTTGCGAGCCGGGCTTGGGCGGCTTGCCTTCCTTCAATCCGTACAGCAGCTTTTCGAACAGCTCCGGATCGAGATCCTCGTAGGTGTCGGCACCGATCTGCACGACGGGCGCGTTGGCGCAGCAGCCCAGGCACTCGACCTCCTCCCAGGAGAAGCGTCCGTCCTTCGACAGCTCGTGCGGGTTTTCGGCGATCTGCTCCTTGCAGATCTCGATCAGCGCCTCGGAGCCGCGCAGCATGCACGGCGTGGTGCCGCAGACCCAAAGGTGGGCGGTGCTGCCGACGGGCGCCAGCTGGAACATCGTGTAGAAGGTCGCGATCTCGAGCACGCGGATGTGGGCCATGCCCAGCATGTCGGCGACGGCGCGGATGGCGGGCTCGGTGCACCAGCCCTCCTGCTCCTGGGCGCGCCAAAGGATCGCGATCACCGCCGAGGCCTCCTTGCCGGGCGGATACTTGGCGATCTCTTTTTTGGTCCACGCCAGGTTCTCCGGCGTGAAGGCGAAGCTCAGCGGCTGCTCGGGATATAGGCGACGGACGGTCAAGGTGGATACCTCACGGGCAGTAGCGGCGAACCATGCGGGCATGGCCACATTCGGTCTCGGTCCGCCACCAGACCTCGCTGTTCTTGACGCAGCGCACAATACTCGTCACTACGTCTATCTGGCCTTCAACGCAAGCTCTTGACGGCTGCTGCGGGACGGCTCCGGATGTCCCTTCACAACCCATACGATCCTCAAACGAGCGTCGCGGCCCAGCCGAAAAGCAGCAGGACCGCCGCAAGCGGCGCCAGCAGCAATGCCGTCTGCGCGCCCACCCGCAAAAACCCCGTCCAGAACACGCCCAGCGCCAGGCCGAAGACGAGGATCACCCAGCCGCCGTGCAGGCCCCCGCGCGCCGCGGCGAAGACGATGCCGAGCCCGAGCGAGACGACGCCGAGCGCGATGGCGAGGCCGGGCTGGCGGGCCTGCAGCGTGCCCATGGGCCAGCCGTTGCGCTCCGCAAGCGCGCGGTAGGTGGCGAGCGAGGCGCCCCAGCCCAACGCACCGACGGCCAGCAGGAACAGATGGTCGACCATGTCTCCTCTCACCGGTCGATCTCGCCGAAGACGATGTCGATGGAGCCGAGGATCGCCGAGACGTCCGCCAGCATGTGCTTGCGCGTGAGGAAGTCCATGGCCTGCAGGTGCGGGAAGCCCGGCGCGCGGATCTTGCAGCGATAGGGACGGTTCGATCCGTCGGAGACCAGATAGACGCCGAACTCGCCCTTGGGCGCCTCCACCGCGGCGTAGACCTCGCCGGCGGGCACGTGGATGCCCTCGGTGTAGAGCTTGAAGTGGTGGATCAGCGCCTCCATCGAGCGCTTCATCTCGGCGCGGCGCGGCGGCACCACCTTCTTGTCCTGGGCGACGAACGGCCCCGCGCCTTCCGGCGAGCGCAGCTTGGCGCACACCTGGCGCATGATGCGCAGCGACTGGCGCATCTCGATCATGCGAATGAGATAGCGGTCGTAGCAGTCGCCGTTCTTGCCGATGGGAATGTCGAAGTCGAGCTCGTCGTAGCACTCGTAGGGCTGCGCCTTGCGCAGGTCCCAGGCGGCGCCCGAGCCGCGCACCATGACGCCGGAGAAGCCCCAGTCGAAGCAGTCCTTCAAGCTCACCACGCCGATGTCGACGTTGCGCTGCTTGAAGATGCGGTTGTCGGTCAGAAGGCCCTCGATGTCGTCGAGGATCTTGGGGTGGGCCGCGGCGAAGGCGTCGATGTCGTCGATGAGCTGCGGCGGCAGGTCCATGTGCACGCCGCCGACGCGGAAGTACGTGGCGTGCATGCGGCTGCCCGAGGCGCGCTCGTAGAAGTTCATCAGCTTCTCGCGCTCCTCGAAGCCCCACAGCGGCGGGGTGAGCGCGCCGACGTCCATGGCCTGCGTGGTGACGTTGAGAAGGTGCGACAGCAGCCGGCCGATCTCGCAGAACAGCACGCGGATCAGCTGCCCGCGCTTGGGCACCTCGAGGCCCAAGAGCTTCTCCGCCGCCATGCAGAAGGCGTGCTCCTGGTTCATGGGGGCGACGTAGTCGAGCCGGTCGAAATAGCCGATGGCCTGCAGGTAGGTCTTGTGCTCGATCAGCTTCTCGGTGCCGCGGTGCAGAAGGCCGATATGGGGATCGACGCGCTCCACCACCTCGCCGTCGAGCTCCAAAACGAGGCGCAGCACGCCGTGGGCCGCCGGGTGCTGGGGCCCGAAGTTGATGTTGAACTGGCGGATGTCGGTCTCGCCCATCAGGTCTGTCCTTCCAGCGGTCCAATTTGGGCGACGCGGGCGAGCTTGGCCTTCTCGTTGACGCGCTTCACGAAGCGGGTCCACGGAATGATCATGCGCTCGTGGTTGCCCCTCGCCGATCATGTCGATGCCGTCGTGCGCCTTGACGTGGAAGAGACGCGCCGGCCGTCAACCTTGGTGCATTCGGCATCGACGGTCACCGTCTGGCCGGGCACGGTCGCAGCCGATGTGGGAGACGTCGATGTGCACACCTAAGCTGCCCTCGCCGGGATCGAGATGCGGCTCGAGCACCTTGAGGCAGGTCCATTCCATCAGCCCGACCATGAAGCCGGTGGCGAACACGGTCGGCATCTCGCGGAACTCGGGCGCTTCCGGGTAGAGGTGCGGCACCGTCTTCTCCGCCGGCACGCGGAAGGCGAAGGTCGCAGTGGCGCCGGGATGCAGCGTGTCCTTCATGCGCTCATGCCTTGCCGCCGGCGCCGCTCGCCTTCTCGTCGCCGGGCAGCACGTACTGGGTGCCCTCCCATGGGCTCTCGAAGTCGAAGGAGCGGAACTCCTGCGTCAGCTCGACGGGCTCGTAGACCACGCGTTTCAATTCCTCGTCGTAGCGCACCTCGACGTAGCCGGTGAGCGGGAAGTCCTTGCGCAGTGGGTGGCCTTGGAAGCCGTAGTCGGTGAGGAGGCGGCGCAGGTCCGGGTGGCCTGAGAACAGGATCCCGTACATGTCGTAGGCCTCGCGCTCGAACCAGTTGGCGGCCGAAAAAATCCCAATGGCGCTCGCCACCGGCGTGGTCTCGTCGGTCTCGAGCTTGACGCGGATGCGCTGATTGAGGCGCGGCGACAGCAGGTGATAGACGACGTCGAAACGCTGCTCGCGGGCGGGCCAGTCGACGCCGCAGATGTCGATCAGAACCTCGAAGCGGCACTGCGGCTCGTCGCGCAGAAAGGTCAGGACCTCGAGGATTTTGTCGCGCGGGAACGATGAGCGTGAGCTCGTCGTGGGCGATGGTCCTGGACACCAGCGAGGATCCGATCCCCGCCGCCACGTAGTCACCCAGCTCGCTCAGTTGCAGGCTCATGGATCAGGTTCCGCTTCCTGGGTCGTTGGCAGCCGACGAAAGCCTATCTCTCGATCGTTCCCGTGCGGCGGATCTTGCGTTGCAGGAGCAGCACGCCGTAGACGAGCGCCTCGGCCGTCGGCGGGCAGCCCGGCACGTAGATGTCGACCGGCACGATGCGGTCGCAGCCGCGCACCACGGCATAGGAGAAGTGGTAGTAGCCGCCACCGTTGGCGCAGCTCCCCATGGAGATCACGTAGCGCGGCTCCGGCATCTGGTCGTAGACCTTGCGCAAGGCCGGCGCCATCTTGTTGGTGAGCGTACCGGCGACGATCATCACGTCCGACTGGCGCGGGCTCCCGCGCGGGGCGAAGCCGAAGCGTTCCAGATCGTAGCGGGGCATCGAGGCCTGCATCATCTCCACCGCGCAGCAGGCGAGCCCGAACGTCATCCACATGAGCGAGCCGGTGCGCGCCCAGTTGATGAGGTCGTCGGTGGTGGTGACGAGAAAGCCCTTGTCGGCCAGCTTGTTGGAGATCTGGGTGAAGCCCTCGTCGCCGGGCTTGACCAGAAGACCGCCGGACTCGGGCTCAGGCGTCGTGATCAATCCCATTCCAACGCCCCTTTCCGCCACTCGTAGATGAACCCGATGGTCAGCACGGCGAGAAACACGATCATCGACCAGAACCCGAACAGCCCCACGTCCTTGAAGGCGACCGCCCAAGGGAACAGGAAGGCGACCTCCAGGTCGAAGATGATGAAGAGGATCGCCACCAGGTAGTAGCGAATGTCGAACTTCATGCGCGCGTCGTCGAAGGCGTTGAACCCGCACTCGTAGGCGGACACCTTCTCCGGGTCGGGGTTGTTGACCGCCACCACGAACGGCACGGTCATCAGGATCAGGGCGATGGCAAGCGCCACCGCGATGAAGATCGCGATCGGCAGGTAGTCGAGGAAGAGCTGGTCCATGGGCGGCCTCGGTCCCTCGGTTCCCAGGGGTGGGCGCCGCGCTGCGGCGCAACAACTGCTTTTTTGGTGTTAACGCAGGGCCGAAGCGCGCGCAACCAAGCTTTGTGGGAAATAGGGTGTCGCT
>CAVZNR010000042.1:0-139523 GCA_963776675.1 uncultured Alphaproteobacteria bacterium
AGCCGAGCTCGGGACAGGCCATCAAGCTCGTTCCGGGTGCAACGGCGATTTACACCTCGGCTGACGAGCCGGGCCTTATCTACGATGTGCTGGCCGTCAATCCCTCGAGCCTGTCCGCCCGGCGCGCCGACTGGCTCAAGGTGGTCAAGGTGTGGGACAAAGTCGTGGCCTACATCAACGACCCCAAGACCACCGATGACGCCTTGAAAATTCTCGCCGGTCGCGTCGAACTCAAACCCGAGGAATACAAGCCGTTCCTCGGCGGTACCAAGCTGCAGACGCTCGCCGAAGGCAAGAAGATCTTCGAGAAGGGAGACGGGTTCAAGTCGCTCTACGGCTCTTCGAAGATCGTGGACGACTTCAACGTCAAGAATGGCGTCTACAAGGAGAAGCAGGACGTCAACTCCTACATCGATCCTTCGCTGACGAACGAGGTGGCGCCCTGACCAGGGCGTTTCCAAAGGCTTTTTTGCTTGCGAGGTCGAGGGGGATCGATGAGACGCGCAAAGTGGTTTGCGGTTCGACAGCCGCTGTCGCCCAGCTCGAGAACGCTCATCGGTATCCTATCCTTCATCGTGCCATTGGCGGTGTGGTGTGCGGTCAGCTACGTGCCGTGGATATGGCATCCGATGGTCGAGATCTCCGATCCGGGGAGCGTGTCCTATCTGAAGCCGGGCATGCGCATGGCTCGCAAGGACTTCACAAGGGAAGCCGAGAACGCCGAGAAAAACGGGGCGCCTCCACCACAGGGGCGCCCCGCCAATCCCGTCTATCTGCCGCCGCCGCACGAGGTGGCCACAGCGTTCTACACCTCGTTCACAACGAAGCCGGAAACGCGCGACGGCGTGTGGCTTCACGAAAGCCTTTGGCACAGCATCCAGATCATCTTCTGGGGCTTTATGATCTCGTCGCTCATCGGCGTTCCTCTTGGTATCCTGTGCGGGGCGTATTCGGGCGCCTCGCGCATGGCCGAGCCATTCACCGAGTTCATTCGCTATCTGCCGGCCCCGGCTTTCGGCGCGCTCGCGGTCGCCATCCTCGGCATCTACGACGGACCGAAGATCGCCATCATCGTGATCGGCACGCTGTTCCAGCAGATCCTCATCATCGCCAATACGACGCGGACGCTCGACTATCCGCTGGTCGAGGCTGCGATGACGCTCGGCACCAAGCGCCGGCAGATGCTGTCGCGCGTCGTCATCCCGGCGATCCTGCCTGCCATCTACCGGGATCAGCGGATCTTGCTCGGCTGGGCATGGACGTATCTCATCGTGGCCGAGCTTATCGGCACGAGCTCCGGCATCACGTGGTTCATCACACAGCAGGCGCGCTACCAGCACTTCCCCAAGGTTTATGCCGCTATCATCATCATCGGCATCATCGGGCTCGGCACCGATCTGCTGCTCGCATTGCTCGGTCGGCGGCTTTTCGTCTGGGATCGGACAGGAAAGGCGGCTTGAGCATGGATACGACCCCGCGGCTCAGCTATCTCGACCAGTCACCCAAAGTGCGCGAACGTTTCGAGCGCCTCAAGGCGCGCCCCGTGATCCTCGACGTGCGCAATCTCGGCAAGGTATTCACCGGCCGCGGCAAGCAAACGATCGCGCTGCGCGACGTGAGCTTCCAGACGCACCGCCGCGAGCTCCTCTGCGTCATCGGGCCCTCGGGCTGCGGCAAGTCCACACTCATTCGCATTCTGGCCGGCCTGGAGGATGCAAGCTCCGGCGAGGTGCTGCTGGATAACCGTCCCGTTACGGGGCCGGGGCGCGACCGCGGCATGGTCTTTCAGACCTACACCCTGTTTCCCTGGCTCACCGTGAAGAAGAACGTCATGTTCGGACTAGAGGTGAACAACGCCGGCAAGAGCGAGGCTGAGGCCAAGGCAAGCCAGTGGCTCGATCTCGTAGGACTGGGAAAATTCGCCGACAGTTATCCGCATCAGCTTTCAGGCGGAATGAAGCAGCGCGTCGCCATCGTGCGTGCACTCGCCAACCAGCCGCGCATCCTGCTCATGGACGAGCCATTCGGCGCGCTCGACGCCCAGACGCGGGCGAAGATGCAGGCGCACCTGCTCGAGATCTGGCGCAAGATCGACATCACCATCGTCTTCATCACGCACGATCTCGACGAGGCGATCCTCCTGGCCGATCGGATCCTCGTCTTAAAGCCGCATCCTGGCGAGGTGCAGGAGATGATCGAGGTTCCGGTTCCGCGTCCCCGCAGCGAGGCGCAGTTCACGTCGGAAGAGTTCGACGCAACACGCGCGCGACTGGAGCAGCTGATCTACGCGCGCGGCGCGCATCATGAGGATGACGAGGACGCCGGCATGCATGAGGCGCTCGCCCGCCTGACCGACATAGAGGACAACGTGGAATGAGGGATCGCGCCAATGCTTGATCGCATAGCACCAGAGGATATCGAGCAGCTGAAGAGCCGGCTCAAGGGGCAAGGCATCAAGTACTGCATCGGTGCCTACGTCGATATCCACGGCGTGCCCAAGGGCAAGGTCGTTCCGATCGACCATCTTGGTCACATGGCCGAGGGCTCCGAGCGATACACGGGCTATGCGCTCGACGGGCTGGGCCAAGCGCCGCACGACGACGAGATCACATCAATCCCCGACCTCAATCACATTATCCAGCTGCCTTGGGAGCCGAAGGTCGCCTGGATGCCGGCGGACAACGCGTTCCAAGGCAAGCCTTACCCGCTGAATACGCGCGTGGCGCTCAAGAAAGTTCTGGCGCAGGCGGCAGAGCTGGGTTTCGGCTTCAATCTGGGCGTGGAATGCGAGGTCTACGTCCTCAAGAAGGACAACGACGGATCGCTGTCGGTGCCCAACCCGGACGATAAGCTGGTGAAGCCCTGCTACGATATCGCGGGCTTTCTCGCCAACTTCACCTGGCTCGACCAAATGGCAAGCGCCATGGGGGATTTGGGCTGGGACCTCTACTCATTCGATCACGAGGACGGCAACGGGCAGTACGAGTTCGACTTCGCCTACGCCGATGCCCTGACCACCTGCGATCGCCTCACCTTCTTCCGCTTCATGGCCAAGCACTACGCCAAGGAGCAGGGGCTCGTTGCGACCATGATGCCCAAGCCTTTTGCCGATCGCACCGGCACGGGCGCCCACTTCAACATGTCGCTTTACGATCTTGCCGGCGGCGGTAACGCCTTCGCGCTCGATCCGGCGCAAGACCCGCGCGGTCTTGGGCTCACGGAAACCGGATACCACTTCATCGGCGGTATCCTGCGTCATGGGCGCGCTCTGTGCGCGGCATTCGCGCCGACGGTCAACAGCTACAAGCGCCTCGTCCGTCAGGGCAGCATGGCGTACTTCTCGTGGGCGCCCGTCTTCAACTCGTACGGCTCCAACAACCGCACGAATTCTGTGCGCGTGCCGGCCGGCGGCGGGCGATGCGAGTCGCGCAATGCGGATGGCTCCGCCAATCCCTATCTGGCAGCGGCGCTGGTGCTTGCTGCCGGCCTCGACGGCGTCCGCAACAAGATCGATCCCGGCCAGCCCAACGAGGAGAACCTCTACGCTCTGTCGGAAGAGGGACGCACCGCGCGCGGCATCGAGTTTCTGCCGCAAACACTGGCCGAGGCAGTGGAGGCATTTGCCGCCGACCCACTCGTGGAGGAGACGCTCGGTAAGGAGCTGCGCGACGAGTTCATCCTCTACAAGCGCAACGAATGGGGGGCCTACCACCTGGCGATCAGCCCCTGGGAGATCGAACGCTACAGCCATCTCTTCTGATGTCGACAAAAAGGCCAAACATTGAAAGGGCCCAATAATGCTCGCAGAGGAAACGTCGCCATCGCGGCCCGTAAGCCGCATCAGCATTTCTCTTCCCGAGATGCTGCTGTCCGAGCTCGATACCATGGTTGCCGACCGCGGCTTTGCCAGCCGCTCGCAGGCGATCAACGATATGCTGCACAAATCGCTGCTGGAGCATCGCCGCGAGCTTGGCGACGACGTGATGGTCGGCATCGTCACGCTCTACTACAAGAACGCCGTTCCGGGCCTGCAGAAGGAGATCGCCAATTTGCAGGCGCGGCACATCGACGAGGTGATCAGCTCGCTGCACATCCATCTGGCCCACAACCAGACGATGGAGGTCATCCTTGTCCAGGGCCCTGCGCGCAAGCTGCAGGACATCGCCGATGAGATGACCACGCGACGCGGTGTCATCTCCGGGTCGATGCAGCTCATTGCGGCGCTTATTCCCCCGCTGCATCCGTTTCCCAAGGAGGGGGGCAAGAAAAGGTGAGCCGCTGCATGCTCGACGTTGCGGATATGCTCGGCCTTTGGCACCGGTCGCTGCTCGTCCGGGCCGATGCCACGCGCGACACCTCGACGTGGGTCGCGTGGCTGCAAGGTCCGAAGCTGTTTGCCGATCTTCGGTTGCCGGCGGAGCGCCCGAGCTTTCGCGGCGTGCGCGGGCTCGGCGACCTGACGCGGCAGCAGACGGCGTGGCTCGCCAGCCAAGAAGGTTTCGCAGGATATTTCCATCGCGAAGGCGACGTCTTCGTGTGGAACCGTGTGCTCGACTATCAACCTATTTCCGCTGCGGCCGACGCCGGGCGTCTGCGGCAGGAGCGCGACCATGTTGTCGAGGAAGGCAGGGATACGCCCTACATCGAGCATTGGCACCGCGATCCGGGTCCGAGGGCGCCGGTTGTTGCCGCGCGCTTGCGCGATCACAGAAGCGGACGCGACGGCTTCATCGTTCGCGTCGGCAGGGCGTTCATGTATGCACGTGCAGGCATCAGCGCGTCCCTGCCAACGGGATCGCTCCTGGCGGATCACGTCGAGGCGGCCCCTTCGCTGCGTGCCGCCCAAGAGCTCGTCGATTGCGAGATCTCGTTTGGGCGGGTGACCGAGGCGGGCGGCTGGATCATCGAGCGATCGAGCCTCCCGTTTCGCGAAGAAGCCCGCCTCGACCCGGCGCTCGATTCCAGCGCGTCAAGCCTTTCGCTCCAACGATGTCACCGAAGAAGGGCACGCGATGTGCCGCAGCTGGGGCGTCATCGAGTTGGAGGGGGATGCGGCGGCGCTGCCGCTGGCGGCGCAAGGGCATGGAGACATCAGGAGCACCAGTGATGAGCACGCCTAGCGATTTTTCCAACATCCCGCTCATCGATATCGCGGCGCTGCGTACCGGCACGCAGGAGGAACAGGCACGCGTGGCAAAAGAGCTCGGCCGTGCGGCCCGTGAGATCGGCTTCCTGTACGTCACCGGCACCGGCATCGACGAAAAGCTATTCGATAGTCTGCTCGCTGTGGCCAAGCAGTTCTTCGCGCTACCGACCACCGAGAAGATGGCGGTTTATATCGGCAAGTCGCGCAATCACCGCGGCTATGTGCCGGAAGGCGAGGAAGTCTTCGCGGGCGGTACCAAGGACAAAAAGGAAGCCTTCGACATGTCGCGGGACCTGCCCGCGGACGATCCGGATTTTCTCGCCGGCAATCCGTTGCTCGGCCCCAACCAGTGGCCCGAGCTGCCCGGATTCAAGGAGGCGGCCAGCGCCTACTACGACGCAGTGTTCGCGCTGGGGCGCATGCTGATGGGCGGGTTTGCGAAATCGCTCGGTGAGGAGCTTGATTTCTTCGATGGGTACATCACCAAGCCGCCGAGCCAGCTGCGGCTCATCCACTATCCGTTCGATGCCGCGGCAGCGGACGCCATGGGCATCGGCGCGCACACGGACTACGAGTGCTTCACGCTGCTGCGCTCCACGGCGCCGGGGCTGGAAGTCCTGAATGGGGCCGGCACGTGGATCGACGCGCCGCCCATTCCCGGAGCCTTCGTCGTCAACATCGGGGACATGCTCGAGATCTGGACCAACGGCGCATTTGTCGCGACCAGTCATCGCGTGCGCAAGGTCAAGGAGGAACGCTATTCGTTCCCGCTGTTCTTTACGGTCGATTACGACACCGAGGTCAAGCCGATGCCGCGCTTCGTTTCCGAAGCCGCTCCCGCCCGTCCAAGTCTTTCGGCCGGCGAGCACCTGTTCGCGCAGACCGTGCAGAGCTTCGCCTACCAGAAGGAGCGCCTTGCGCGCGGCGAGATCAAACTGCCGGAGCGCAGTCTGGGGCTCTCCTCGTTGGGGCAGGAAGCGGCGCAGAAACGCGGCTCGGAACAGTCACTCTAGCCTCAAGGGGAGTCGCATGAGCAATCTCGTCTATCGCGATACGCTTCCCGGCGGTAAGCATTGGTCTCTCGTCATGCGCGCGGGTCTATCGCTGAAGCTGATCGACGTCGAAGGCGGCACCAATGTCGGTATGCTGTTCTACAATCCCGCAAACATGCTGGAGCGCTACAACGCGCCCGACACCTTGAAGTGCCAGCACACCTTCAAGCTGACCAAGGGCCACTGTCTCTACTCCGACATGGGCCGCATCTTCTGCTCCATCGTCGAGGACACCGCAGGCTGGCACGACACCGTCTGCGGCAACGCGACGAAGGCGCTGGTGAAACGCCGTTGGGGCGGCACCAGCTACCAGGAGGTGCGCAACGACTGGCAGCAAAATGGCTACGACAGCTTTCTGGTGGAGGGCGGCAAGTACGGTCTGGGCGCGCGCGACCTCGCAGCCAACGTCAACTGGTTCAGCAAGATCGCCGTCGCCGATGATGGCGCCATGACGTTCGATGCGAGCGCTGCCCAGGCCGGAGCACAAGTCACGCTGCGCTTCGAGATGGATACCCTCGTTCTTTTCCATACCTGCCCGCACCCGCTCGATCCCTCTCCGGTCTATCCAAGCAAGCCGGTAACCTACGAGATCGGCACGGCGCCACCGATCGCCGCGCACGATGCATGCGTGAACTCCGCCCCCGAGAACGCGCGCGGTTTCGAGAACAATCGCATCTTTCGCGCCGGCTGCTGCTCATGAAGGAGCGGCGATCATGATCAAAGAGAGCCCGTTTGACGCCGCGCAAGCGACCTTTCGCAAGGTGGTGCCCGCCGGCGACTACTTCCTGCATCCCGTCCGCAGCGGCGAGACGCTGCGTCTCGTCGACGTCGACGGCAACCAGGCCGCCGACACGCTGTTCTTCAACGCGGACGATCCGCACGAGCGCTACTCGGCGACGGACACCATCCGCGAGCAGGCAAACGTCTATATCGGCGTCGGCACGACGATCATGTCGGACCGCTGCCGGCCGATGCTCACCGTCACCGCCGATACGGTGGGCCGGCACGACACGCTCGGCGGCGCGTGCGCGACCGAAAGCAATACGGTGCGCTATGCGCTCGAGAAGAAGAGCATGCACGCGTGCCGCAACTCGTATCTTCTGGCGCTGGCCGAGAACGAGCATCTTGGCCTCAGCAAGCGCGACATCTCCCACAACATCAACTTCTTCATGAACGTGCCGATCACTCCCGATGGGAAGTTGGAATTCGCCGATGGCGTGTCGGGACCCGGCAAGTACGTGGAGATGCGGGCGCTGATGAACATCATCGTTCTCATTTCCAATTGCCCGCAGCTCAACAACCCCTGCAATGCCTACAACCCGACGCCTATCGAGATCCTCATCTGGAGCAAAGCAGCCTAGCGCATGTTCTCGAAGGTCCTCATCGCCAATCGCGGCGCCATCGCCACCCGCATCATCCGCACACTCGATCGGATGGGCATCGCCAGCGTTGCCGTCTACTCGGAGGCCGACCGGCATGCAGCCCACGTCGCGGCCGCCGGCGAGGCGATTGCGATTGGTCCCGCGCCAGCGGCGCAGAGCTATCTGCGCGCCGACGCCATATTGGAGGCAGCGCGCCGGACGGGAGCGGAGGCCATCCACCCCGGCTACGGCTTCCTTTCGGAGAATCCGGATTTCGCCGAAGCGTGCGAGACTGCCGGCGTGCGCTTCATTGGTCCGCGTCCCAGTCACATGCGGGCGTTCGGTCTCAAGCACAAGGCACGCGAGCTGGCGCTCGAAGCAGGCTTGCCGCTGGCGCCGGGCTCCGGTCTTTTGAGCGATGCCCAACAGGCGCGCGTGGAAGCAGCGCGCATCGGCTACCCCGTGATGCTGAAGAGCACGGCGGGCGGCGGCGGCATTGGCCTGCAGCTGGTTGGCTCGGAGCCCGAGCTTGTGGCGATGTTCGAGCGGGTCGGGCGGCTGGCGCGCAATAACTTCAACGACGGCGGCATCTTCCTCGAAAAGTACGTCGCGCGCGGACGGCACATCGAAGTGCAGATCTTCGGCGATGGCAAAGGCGGCGTCATATCGCTCGGCGAGCGCGACTGCTCGGCGCAGCGTCGCAACCAGAAGGTGATCGAGGAGACGCCGGCGCCGGGCTTGGCCGACGCGGTGCGGCAAGAGCTGTGGTCGAGCGCCGTGCGGCTTGGACAGCTCGGTCGGCTACGAAAGCGCCGGCACCGTCGAGTTCCTCTACGACAGCGATGGCGGGGCGTTCTACTTTCTGGAGGTCAATACGCGGCTGCAGGTCGAACACGGCGTTACCGAGGAGGTGACCGGCGTCGATCTTGTCGAGTGGATGGTGCGGCAAGCCGCGGGCGAGCTGGCACCGCTTGACCAGGCTCAGATCAAGCCGCGGGGCGCATGCGATCCAGGCGCGCCTTTACGCTGAGGATCCGGGTCGAGACTTCGCCCCGAGCTCCGGGCTGCTGACGCATGTGACGTGGCCGGCCGAGGCGCGTGTGGAAACGTGGGTTGCCAGCGGCACCGAGGTGACCCCGTTCTACGACCCGATGCTGGCCAAAATCATCGTTAGCGGCGCCAGCCGAGACGCTGCGCTGGCCAAGCTGCAGGACGCGCTCGGCGCGAGTCGAGATCGGCGGGCTCGAGACCAACCTGGCCTACCTGGAGGCGCTGGCCGGCTCCGACGTTCTCGCCAAAGGCGAGATGCTGACGCGGACGCTGGCGACGTTTCCCTATCGGCCGCGCCACGATCGAGGTGGTGGCTCCGGGAACGCAAACGACGATTCAGGATTGGCCCGGACGTACGGGCTACTGGAACGTCGGCGTGCCGCCCTCGGGGCCGATGGACCATTTGTCGTTCCGGCTCGCCAATCGCATGCGTCGGCAATGCGCAAGGCGCTCCCGGCATCGAGACCACGCTGTCGGGCCCCACGCTGAAATTCAATACCGACGCGGTGATCTGCCTCGCCGGTGCCAAGGCCCCCGCCGATATCGATGGCGCGCGAGATCAGCCCGTATGAAGCCGTCGAGCGTTCGAGCGGGGCAGACGCTCCACATCGGCACCGCCAAGGATGCCGGAGCACGCATCTATCTCGCCGTTCGCGGCGGCATCGACGTGCCGACGTACCTCGGCAGTGCGTCGACGTTCACGCTCGGACGCTTTGGCGGTCACGGCGGGCGCGGGCTCATGGCTGGCGACGTGCTGCACGTCGGGCCCAGCGACGATTCATCGGAGCCGCCGGCTGCCGGGCCGCTACCCGCCAAGCTCGTTCCCGCCATAACGCGCGAGTGGGAGATCGGTGTGCTGTACGGCCCGCACGGAGCGCCCGATTTTTTCACCGACGACGATATCCGCGTGTTCCTGGCGACCGCTTGGGAGGTGCACTACAACTCCAATCGCACCGGCGTGCGTCTCATCGGCCCCAAACCGCAATGGGCGCGCAAGGATGGCGGCGAAGCGGGCCTGCACCCCTCCAACATTCACGACAACGCCTATGCCATCGGTGCGGTCGATTTCACCGGCGACATGCCGGTGATCCTCGGCCCCGACGGCCCATCGCTGGGCGGCTTCGTCTGTCCCGTCGTCATCGTGGCCGCCGAGCTGTGGAAAATCGGCCAGCTCCGCCCCGGCGACAAGATCCGTTTCAAACGTCTCACGCCGGCCGAGGCGCAGTTGCGCGAGCTCAAGCAGAACGCGCAGATCGCCGGACTAACGCCGGCGGTCGCGGCGATTCCCTCGAATGCCCGCTCGCTGGGAGCTGATGATTGCGTCGTTGCGGTCCGCGATGCGCAAGGTGCGCGGCCGCGTATGGTCTTCCGCCGGGCCGGAGACAAGTACCTGCTCGTCGAGTACGGCCCCATCGCGCTCGACCTCGAGCTGCGCTTTCGCGTGCACGTCCTCATGCAGGCCGTCGAGGAGCGCAACCTCGACGGAATCATCGAGCTGACGCCCGGCATTCGCTCGCTGCAAATCCACTACGACAGCAGCGTGCTGTCGCTGGCGAGCCTGCTCGATGAGCTCACCGGCATCGAAGACGGCATGGGCGACATCGACGGCATCGAGCTGCCCTCGCGCATCGTGACCATGCCGCTCTCGTGGGACGACGAGGCGACGCAGCTGGCGATCAGCAAGTACATGCGCTCGGTGCGCGCCGATGCGCCCTGGTGCCCGTCGCAACATCGAGTTCATCCGCCGCGTCAACGGGCTCGACAGCGTCGAGGACGTCAAGCGGATCGTATTCGGAGCAAGCTACCTGGTGCTCGGACTGGGCGACGTCTACCTCGGCGCTCCCGTGGCGACGCCGATCGACCCGCGCCACCGGCTCGTGACCACCAAATACAACCCGGCGCGGACATGGACGCCGGAGAATGCCGTCGGCATCGGCGGCGCCTACCTGTGCATCTACGGCATGGAGGGGCCCGGCGGCTATCAGTTCGTCGGCCGTACCTGCCAGGTGTGGAACACGTTCCGCACCACGAAGGCGTTCGCGCCGGGGCATCCTTGGCTGCTGCGGTTCTTCGATCAGATCCGCTTCGTGCCGGTCACGGCGGACGAGCTGATGCGCTTTCGCGACGGTTTTCTCGACGGGACAGTCGAGCTCGATATCACCCCGACGACGTTCAGCCTGAGCAGCTATCGCGAATTTCTCAGCTCCAATAGCGACGATATCCGCCTCTTCAAGGATCGGCAGCAGAGGGCATTCGAGAGCGAGCGTGCACGCTGGCAGGAGAGCGATCTCGTCGGCGAGACGCCGGTCGATGCCGGGCACGGATTGGAGGATGACGAGGAAGCGCTTCCCGACGGTGCGACGGCGATCGCGAGCCCCGTGCCGGGCAGCGTCTTGAAGCTGACGGTCACGCCGGGATCGCGGGTCGCGGCGGGTGATGTGGTCGCCATCGTCGAGTCCATGAAAATGGAGATGCAAGTCAACGCCCCCGCTGCCGGCACCGTTCATGAGGTGCGCTGTAGCGAAGGCGCGGCGGTATCGCTTGGCCAAACCCTTATTGTGCTCCGCCAGCCCGAACCGGAAGCGGAGGCAGCCCCGTGAACCTGTCGCTCGATATCGCAACGCTCACGTCGGCCTATGCGTCCGGCACGTTGACGCCGGCCGAGGTCATTCGCGAAGTCTACGAGCGCATCCGCGCACGCGGCGAGCGACCGGTGTGGATCACGCTGTTCGACGAGGACGCGGTGCTGGCCAAGGCCAATGAGGCGCCGCGCGGTCCCCTCTACGGCATACCGTTCGCGGTAAAGGACAATATCGACGTTGCAGGCCAACCGACGACGTGCGCCTGCCCGGAGTTCGCCTACGTGGCGAAGCGATCGGCGATGGTGGTCGAGCGCCTTGAATCCGCCGGCGCCATCCTTATCGGCAAGACGAACATGGATCAGTTCGCCACCGGTCTGGTCGGCACGCGATCGCCTTACGGCATCCCGGCGAGCGTGTTCAGCGACGACCACATATCGGGAGGGTCGAGCTCAGGCTCGGCCGTTGCGGTCGCGGCGGGTTTGGTCTCGTTTGCGCTCGGCACCGATACGGCGGGATCGGGCCGGGTTCCGGCGGCCTTCAACAACATCGTCGGACTGAAGCCGACCAAGGGGCTGGTCAGCACGCGCGGCGTCGTGCCCGCCTGCCGCACGCAGGATGTCGTCTCGATCTTTGCCGCGACCGTCGGCGATGCGCACACGGCGCTCGGCGTGGCGGCGGGTTTCGATGCCGAGGACAGCTATTGCCGCCCCGCGCCCAGGTCGATCGCGCCCGAGGCATTGCCCGGTGGGTTCTTATTCGGCGTTCCCGCGGACGGGCTGGACTTTCTCGGCGATGCGCAAGCGGCACTTTGCTTCGAGGCGGCAGCTGCACGCCTCACAGCCTTAGGCGGGCGGCGCGTGGCGATCGATTTTGCGCCGTTCCGCGAGGCGGCGAGCTTGCTCTATGCCGGCCCATGGGTCGCCGAGCGGCTGGCTGCCATCGACGACTTTGCGCGCGCCAATCCGCAAGCCATGGATCCGGTCGTGCGCGGGATCATCTGCTCGGCCGACAAGATCGATGCCGTCTCCGCCTTCAAGGCGTTCTATCGCTTGTCCGAGCTTGTTCGCGCTGCCGAGGCGGAATGGGCGAAGATGGACGTTCTGCTCGTACCAACAGCCGGCACCATCTACCGTATCGATGAGGTTGTCGCCGACCCCGTGCGGCTCAACTCCAACCTCGGGCTGACGACGAATTTCGTAAATCTCATGGACCTCTCGGCGCTCGCCGTGCCGGCGGGTTTCCGTGCCGACGGCCTGCCGTGCGGGGTGACGCTCATTGCGCGCGCCTTCGAGGACGGCAAGCTCGCAGTACTCGGAGACAAGCTGCACCGCGCCATGTCCGGTGCGACAATGGGCAACAGCGGCACGCCGTTGCCGGAAGGCAGCATCGTCACCGCCCGTCCCAACCCCGATCTTCTATCGCGTCGCGGTCGTCGGCGCGCATCTTTCCGGCCAGCCGCTCAACAGCCAGCTCGTGGAGCGGGGCGCGCGGCTCGTCGCAACGACGCGCACCGGGCCCGGCTACAGCTTCTACGCCCTGCCGGGCACGGTGCCTCTGAAGCCGGGTCTCGTCTGCGACGGCGTCGGCAAGGGTGGCATCGAGGTCGAGGTGTGGGAGATGGATGCGGCCGGGTTCGGCTCGTTCGTCGGCCTCATTCCGCCGCCGCTCGGCATCGGCACGCTGACGCTTGCAGACGGGGGCACGGTCAAAGGATTCATATGCGAAGGCCACGCCGTGCGCGGGGCAGAGGACATCACCGCATTCGGTGGCTGGCGCGCCTGGCTCGCCCGCGCGACCGCGTGATCACGGAGCGCCAGCCCGGGCTCCTAAGCCATTGAAAAGATGGAGCGGGCGATCGGGATCGAACCGACGACATTCAGCTTGGGAAGCTGACGTTCTACCACTGAACTACGCCCGCACCGGAGGCGGGGTGTAACATATCCGGCCCGACCTCGAAAAGCCGAAGTATAGGGCTGCCGCGCCGCCCACGGGGGATACCCTCGTGGCGCCTAGGGCTTACGGGCCCGGTGTCCGTTCGCGAAAGACGCGCTAAGCTGGTCGCCAGCGCCATATCGAGAGGATCGTACCCGTCTTGCCGCTCGCCACCACAGCGCCGCAGGCGCAGACCACGGAGAAGTTCGCCAATCCCGACTGGACGGCCAAGGGCGAGCCGCGCGCGCTCGTGCCGCTTGCCGAGCTGCACACGCTTTGGATCAACACCGGTACGCTTTGCAACATCACGTGCGCCAACTGCTACATCGAATCGAGCCCGACCAACGATCGCCTCGTCTACATCACCGCCGCCGAGGTGGGCGCCCTTTCTCGCCGAGGCTGCTGCGCTCGGCACGCCCGAGATCGGTTTCACCGGCGGCGAGCCGTTCATGAATCCGGAGTTTCTCGACATGCTCGCCGAGGCGCTGAGCTCCGGTTTCGAGGCGCTCGTCCTCACCAATGCCATGCAGCCGATGCAGCGGCCGCAGGTGCAGCGCGGCCTCCTCGATCTCAACAAGGCTTTCGGGAAGCGGCTCACGCTGCGCGTCAGCCTCGATCACCATACCAAGTTGCTGCACGAGACCGAGCGTGGGGCCGGCACCTGGGACAAGACACTCGACGGGCTGGACTGGCTTGCCGCCAACGGCTTTCGCATGGCGATCGCTGGGCGGACGTGCTGGGATGAGAGCGAGGCCGACGCGCGCGCGGGCTATGCGACGCTCTGTGCCGCACGCGGCTGGCCCATCGATGCCCACGATCCCGTGCAGCTTACGCTGTTTCCGGAGATGGACGGCGTGCCCGATGTGCCCGAGATCACCACGGCCTGCTGGGGCATTCTCGACAGGAGCCCGCGCGACGTGATGTGCGCCTCTTCGCGCATGATCGTGAAGCGCAAGGAGGCCGCCACTCCGGTGGTGCTGCCGTGCACGCTGCTCCCTTACGACTCCGCCTTCGAGATGGGAACGACGCTTCAAGCCGCATCGGCCGCCGACGGAGGCATGTTTGCCAAAGGCGCCGTCAAGCTGTGCCATCCTCACTGCGCACGCTTCTGCGTGCTGGGCGGGGGCAGCTGCTCGTGAGCGAGCCTACTTCGCTTTGACGAGCGCGTCGCGGATCTCCTTCAGGTAGATCTCGGACTGTGGCGGCGTCGGGGCCGGCTTGGGCTCGGGCTTGCGCAGGGTGTTGATGCCCTTGATGAGGAAGAACAGCGCCACCGCCGTCAGCAGGAACTGCACGATGGCGTTGAGGAACAGTCCGTACTTGATCTCCACGCCTTCGATGGGCTCGACCAGCAGATTGGAGAAGTCGACGCCGGCGGTGATGTAGCCGATCATCGGCATGATGATGTTGTCCACGAGCGTCGATACGATCGGCGTGAAGGCGGCGCCGATGATTACGCCGACGGCCAGATCGAGCGCGTTGCCGCGCGTTGCGAATTCCTTGAATTCCTTCCACATGGCAGACTGCCCCCGGGGTGCTGTTTTTGTGCTCCGTAGGCAGACTTAAGCCATATCGCGCACCGGTAAAATAGGGTGTTTACCCTGATCGCTGTGCGCTTGCGCCATATATGCGTCGCAGTGTTGGCATGTCTTTGATACCAGGGGCCGGCTGGCTCGGGGACGATGGGAGGCGACCGCCATGATGGAGCGCAAGGAACGCAAGCCGTACTGGCGCCACACCAAGTGGCAGATGCTGGCGAGCGTCGTGCCGTTTCTGGTGATGATTATCGTGCTGCCGCTTTACGCAGGCTCGCTCAACACCGAGAAGTTCCTGGGCTTCCCGCTCGGCTACTTCCTCAGCGCGCACGGCATCGTCATCGTCGCGATCTTCACCGTAGCGAGCTTCGTCAACCGCCAGGATGCCATCGACCACTGGCACGGCGCGCACGAGGACACCTGAGGAACGGGGCGGGTTTCAACGCATGACGGTCACTTCGCGCACCCGCTTCGTCAATCCGCGGCTGGGCACCTATTTCGGCATCTTTGCCAGCTCGCTGACGGGCCTCGTGCTGCTGCTCATCATCTTCGAGCAACTGGGCACGTCCGAGACGATCCTGCGATGGTGCATGCTGCTCGGACCGCTGGTGCTGTACGCCGCCATCGGCCTGCTCGTTCCCACGCGTGAACCCTTGGAGTTTTTTGCCGCCGGGCGCCGCGTTCCCGCCGGCTACACGGGCCTCGGCATAGCCAACGTGACGCTGGGCGCCACCGGCATCGTCGCTATGACGGGCACGTTCTTCCTGATCGGATTCGACGCTTTGTGCCTGATGATCGGTGGGCTCGCAGGTTTCGTCATCATGGCGGTCATGCTCGCGCCCTTCTTTCGCAAGTTCGGCGCGCTGACGGTCCCGAGCTATCTCGGACGGCGGTTTGAGAGCCGCGCGGTGCGGCTGCTCGCGGCCGGCTTGATCTCGGTGCCGCTGCTGCTTCTGCTCGCAGCCGAGCTGAGAATGGGCGCCTTCGCTGCGGGTTGGCTCGTCGGCAAGCCCGCGAGTTTGATGGTTATGCTCCTGGTGCTGGCTATCGTCGTCACCGTGGTGATGGGCGGCACCCGCTCGCTCACCTGGTCGGGAAGCGCGCAGGCGATCGCCGCCATTCTCGCCCTGCTTGTGCCGGTGACGATCGTCGCTGTGATGGTGACGAATTTCCCGCTGCCGCAGCTCACCAACGGCCCGCTGCTGCGCGCGCTCGTGTACCAGGAAGGCGCCCATGGCGTGCCGCTGGTGGATGCGAGCGGTTTTACATTCATGCTGCCGGGAGAGGGCTTTGCCCCCATTGCCAAGCGCTTCGCCGTGCCGTTCGGCAACGTCGGGCCGATGGCCTTCGTCGTCGCCACGCTTACGGTGATGGCGGGCGTTGCCTCCTCGCCGTGGCTGCTGCCGCGCGTGACGATGACCCCCGGCGTCTACGAGACGCGCAAGTCGCTCGGCTGGGCGACGGTGTTCTTCGGTCTGATTATGCTGACTGCGGCGGCTGTGTCCGTGTACATGCGCGACTTCGTCATGGACGTCGTCAAGAACGGCCCGCCGGCCACGCTTCCCGACTGGATGCGCCAGCTTATCGAGCTCGGCTTCGTGCGCGTGAACGAGGCCGCCGGCGCCGTCGGTCTCACCAGCTTCGAGTTCGCGCGCGACACCGTACTGCTCAGTCTGCCTGTGGCGGCGGGGCTTCCCAACGTGTTCGTCTACTTCGCGGCGGCCGGCATCGTCGCTGCGGCACTGGTGGCGGCAAGCGCCGCCGCCGTGACGCTTGCCAACGTGCTGAGCGAGGACGTGGTCAACGGCCTTTCGTGGGAGCCGTTGCCCCGCGACGTGCGCCTGTGGGTGGCGCGCCTCGCCATTGTCGGCGTCGCGGTGTTTGGTGGCGGCATCACCCTGCTGGCGCCAACCGACCCTCTCAGTCTCGTGCTCTGGTGCCTATCGATTACCGGATCGACGCTATTTCCCGTGCTCATCCTATCGATCTGGTGGAAGCGCATGAACGCCTTCGGCGCCATGGCGGGTCTCGCATGCGGCTTTGCCGTGTCGGTGCTGACCATCCTCGCCGGCGAGGCGAGCATTCTTGGTCTCGACGGCGCGCTGGCGGGTCTGCTCGGCATTCCCGCCGGCACGCTGGGCGTGCTGCTGGCGACCAGCGCGACGCCCGGGCCCACGCGCAGCATGCTGGAGCTCGTGCGCGAGATCCGCATTCCCGGCGGCGAGATCGTCTACGATCGTGAGATGCGCCTGTTGCGGCTCAAGAACCGCGAGCGCGACTAGAGCACAACTGGCTCAGCGCGCCTGGTGCGTGCCCAGATAGTGCGCGACGATCTCGCGTCGGTGCGGCCGGTCGCGGTGCTCCGCGACATAGATGCCCTGCCACGTGCCCAGCACAACGCGGCCCGCGTGCACCGGAATCGATAGCGAGGTTGCCGTCAGCGCCGACTTGATGTGCGCGGGCATATCGTCGGGGCCTTCGATGTCGTGCACGTAGGGGATGTTTTTCGGCGCAAGACGCTCCAGCGCGTTGACGAGATCGATGTGCACATCGGGATCGGCGTTCTCCTGGATGAGGAGCGAAGCCGAGGTATGGCGGATGAAGAGCGTGAGGAGGCCGTCGGTGGCCCCGATCGCGGCAAGCCAGGCGCCGATCTTGTCGGTGATCATAACGAGACCCGGTCCGCGCGTTTCGATGCTGAATGTGTGAAACGCCTGCGTTAGGTCGCTTGCAACCGGGGCATGGGTTGGTGGTGTCATGAGAAACGCTAACAGCTTGTCGCCGCTATAGTTCCGTCTCGGGCTGACGACTGTGCTTCTCTTTGAGCTTGTCCATGCGCTCCTGCAACTTGTTCAACATGCGCTCGAAGTAGTCGAACGCCTTGTCGACATCCTTCTCGCTTGGCAGCGTGATCTGTGCGTGGGGTGCCGATGGCGCCGTCGGGTCGTTGAGGCCCAGACTCTCGTCCAGATGCTCGACCTCGTCCCTAAGGGACTTGTTCTCGGCCTTCAGCTTGTCGATCTCGGTCAGAAGCGTGCGCTGGCTGTCTTCCATGTCCTCGCAGGTCCAGGCTCCGCCCGTGCGGTGGCACAGCGCCATGGCGCCGGTCTGCGTGTCGAGGCGCACGACACCGTCCTGCGTAGGAGACATGGTGTAGCGGCCACTTTTGTCGTCGGGCGTGCTTGGATCGGCGAGCGACGTGACGCTGCTCAGGATTGTGAGTGCAACCAGCGAGATGATGAGCCTCATACCGCGCATGTCGTTCTCCAAGCTTCCGGGCGGCTTCAGACCGTCCGCATCGATGAAGCTTAACCTCAAAGTATGGCGAAACGCCCCGGATTTGTCTGTTTAGGGTCCGCTACGGCGCATTTTGTGTCGCCGCTTAACCGAACATTTACCGCGACTCGACGAGCTTTAGGGGCGAGCGGTGGCGAATTCCTGCAGCGTTTGCATGGCATTCGGCCGCACCGGCCCGCGCCAGCGAGACGGAAGGTACGCCTTCCTTCGCTAGTTGCGGATACCTGTTCATAGATCGTTGAGCGCACCCCAAGGGAACGAGATGCCGACACAAGCCCCCAAGCATCCATACGGTGCGCGAGCGGATGCTCCTGCTCCCGACGCTTCCGAAGAAGCATCCGACGTTGTGAAGCTCACGCAGATGCGCGACCGGCTCGCCTCGCTGAGCAACGAGGCGCGCTCGATCCGCGCCCAGGTGCCGCGAGAGTTCGAGCCCGACGTCGAGCGCATTCAGGAGCAGATGCACCTCCTGGGAGAGCGCTTGTCGGAGCTTGGCTCCGGCGCCCTCTACCACGGCGGCGGCGAAGCGATCGAAGATGAGAGCGGGCAGGCCGCGGATGCAACGGCTGAGACCGAGGCGGCGTCCGATGAGGCCGTTCTTCTGGGCAGCGCGGCGAAAGCCGATGATCCCTGGGATGCAGCGAGCGCCAACGCCCTCACCCGGTTCTACGAATTGGGCGATGCCGGCCTCGGCGACGAGGAAGCTGCGGCTGCCGGCCAGTCCGCTCGGTCGCGCCCCGTCCTGGCCGTCGAGCCGGCGTGGCTGGACCGGCGCTTTGCCGAGATCGCCGAGCGCATCGAGCAGTCATTGGCCGAGATTCACCCCGAAAGCTCGCTGCTCACCATCGGACGTCGGTTCGATCAGCTCGAGATGCGCATGGCGTCGGCCCTGCGCGGCGTCGCCATGCGGACCGATCTCGAGGAGCTGCGCATCGCCGAGGCGCAGATCGAGGACATCGGTGCACAGCTCGACCAGTTGCGCCGCCAGCTCGGGCGGCTCGACACCATCGACGCGCATCTCACCACGCTGACCGCGCAGCTCTCCGACGATCGCCTCACAAAGCTGTTCGAGCACGGCGACAACCTCGAGCGCGACAAGGGACGCTGGGAGAGCATCGACAACCAGCTGGCTGCCATCTCGTCGCAGCTGTCGCATGACAGGTTCGGCGAGCTCATCAACGAAAGCATGAGCCGCAACGCCGACTTGGAAGGTCTCGCGGATTCCGCCGCACAGAAGGCTGCGGCGCACTTCGCCGATAAAGGCCTGCTGGAGGCCCATGCCCGCGACCTCGGTGAGGTGCGCGGTCTCATCGAAAGCCTGATCAGCGAGCGCCGCAGCAACGACGAGAACAACGCGAGCATGCTGGAAACGATGCAGCAAGCCATCGTGCGCGTTCTCGATCGCATCGATGCCCTGGAGCAGAGCCGGCAGTCTGCCGAGACGGCCCCCGTTGCCATCGCTGCGCCAGTCTCGGCTCCTGTGGCGGATGATACCCACGCCGCCATGCCCGAGCCCGAGATCGCGGCAAGCAGGCCCGAGCCCATGCCATCCGAGGAAGCTTATGTTCCGCCGCAGCCGTCCGCGCCCGTTGCGGATCGCGACGACGACGCGTTCCTGCCCGAGGAGCCGGCAGCCGGCTTCCAGACGGTGCCGTTCGATCTGGACGCCGCGTTTAGGGACGAGCGTGAGTCGGCCGACCGCCGCACCGACACCTCTGACACACCGGCACGCCGCATGAACGTGCTGCGCCACGACTTCATAGCCGACGCCCATCGCGCCAAGCTCAAGGCTGCGAGCAAAGTCGACACCATGGGCAGCTTGGGTGCCATGGGCAATCTTGGCCAGACCCGCATGTCCGAAGGCGGCCCGGCCGCAGAGGAGAGCAAGCCGGTGCCCGCGAGGGGCCGCGGGCGCCGCTCCTTCTTCAAGTCGCCGCGCATCTTGATGAGCATCCTCACATTGCTCGCAATGGTCCCGGCGGCCCTGTTCTTCATGCCGCGCACGCCTGCGGATGGTGATGCAAACGCCGCTGGCGCCGTCAGCGCCGTACCGGCCGCCGGCTATTCCACCTCTACTGCAGGCAGCGCCGCCAGTGGCCATGCAGCGCCGGCAGCTCCGACGGCGCCCAGTGCACCCGCGCTACAGAATGGCACCGCTGACCCGATGGAGGGCATGCCGTCCAAGCAGTCGCAGCAATGGTCGCCGGATTTCAGCTCAGGACGCCGGTCCTTATCAGGACGTCGGCGTCCCGGCGCGCTCCGACGCGGGCAGCAATGTCGAAACGGCAGCGCTCCCGGACGGGATCACCATGGAGCCCGACGCCGAGCCGGCCGCAGGCCGCCTAGTGACGCACCACAAGGACGGGCGCACCTCGGTGGTCTCGGGTGGCCCGGGCGTTTCGGCAACGCCGGCGACCCTGATGCAGGAGCGCGTCCTGCGCGAGAACGGCGTCGACACGGGCAGCATCGAGGGGCAGACGGACGCTGACAAGGCGCTGCCGCCCGCGACCGTTGGGCCCTTCTCGCTGCGTTTGGCCGCTTCTCAAGGCAAACCCGCGGCGCAGTACGAGGTCGGATCGCGGCTGGCCGAAGGCAAGGGCGGCGACCAGAATCTCAAAGAAGCCGCCAAGTGGTTCCTGCGCGCGGCGACGAGCGGGTTCCCCATGGCCCAATTCCGCCTCGCCACCCTCTATGAGCGTGGCGTTGGCGTGAAGACGGATCTCGCTCGCGCCAAGATCTGGTACAGCCGGGCCGCCGAGCAGGGCAATGTCAAGTCCATGCACAATCTCGCCGTGCTGCTTGCCGGCCGGGGTGGCGCCGAGCCCGACTACGCCAACGCGATACGCTGGTTCACGGAGGCCGCCGACCGTGGTCTGGCCGATAGCCAGTTTAATCTTGCGGTCCTTTTCGAGAACGGCCTTGGCGTCGAAAAGGACGAGGCGGAGGCCTACAAGTGGCTGTTGCTTGCAGCAAAGTCGGGCGACGCAGAAGCCACGAGCCGCCGCGACGCGCTGAAGGCGCGCCTCAGCAAGGAGGACCGCGCCCAGGCCGAGGCGACCGTGGCTGCTTGGCGGGCCAAGCCCATCGATCCCAGGACGAATGATTTGGGCGTGGCCGGGCAGGCCTGGCAGCAGGGTCCGCATGGCCGTTCCAACGGCTGAGCGAGCGGTACACGAGACACACAAAACACCCCGTGCGCGGCAATGTGATACGCGCACGGGGTGTCTTTTTTTACCGCACGCACAACTCTGGGCAAATTCGCAGCCGTCATGCCTTGACACAGCACATGCTGTCGGAGCATTCGTGAGCTTGAAGGATGTGCGCAGAGTTGGGGCGCCACCTTCTCCTTGCTGCCGGCTGCGCGGCTGCGCGACGGCCTAGCCTCATCAGGGAATGCTGCCCCAAGCCGGTCGACAGGTTGCCTGCGGCGCCGCACGGCCTCCCGACGCGGCAGGTGTCGTGTGCCGGCACTTTACCTGGGTGCTTGCAAGGATTGGTGCCGGGCGAGACCGATGAACATCTACCTGCCCATAGCCGAGATGTCCGTCAACATTGCGGTCTTCTTGGCCATGGGCTGGGCCGTGGGCTTTCTGTCGGGCCTGTTCGGGGTGGGCGGCGGCTTCCTCCTGACGCCCTTGCTGATCTTTATGGGCGTTCCCTCGGCCGTCGCCGTCGGCACCGGGTCGATGCCGATCCTCGCGTCCTCGGTTTCGGGGGCGATCGCCCAGTACCGGCGCAACAACGTCGACGTGAAAATGGGGGTGGTGCTGGTGGCCGGCGGCGTCGTCGGCTCGGTGATCGGCGTCGGCCTCGTGAGGATCCTGCGCCAGATCGGCCAGTTCGATCTCTTCGTGTCCTTGAGCTATGTGACGTTCCTCGGCGCCGTCGGCGGTCTGATGCTGATCGAGAGCCTGGGAACGATCCGCCGGGCGCGCTCCGGCCAGGCGGTGTCTCCCCGCAAGACCGGCCAGCACAGCTGGGTGCACGGCCTGCCCTTCAAAATGCGCTTCCACCGCTCGAAGCTCTATATCAGCGCCGTGCCGACGGCCTTGATCGGTGCCTTCGTGGGTTTCATGGCGGCGCTGATGGGCGTCGGCGGCGGCTTCGTGATGGTCCCCGCCATGATCTACCTGCTGCGGGTGCCGACCAGCGTCGTGATCGGCACGTCGCTGTTTCAAATCGTGTTCGTGATGGCGGTGACCACCGTCCTGCAGGCGATCCAGAACAAGACCGTCGACGTGGTTCTGGCGCTGATCCTGATCTTGGGCGGCGTCGTCGGTGCGCAGGTCGGCGTGGTCGCGGGAGGGCGCCTCAAGGGTGAGCAGCTTCGGTTTCTCCTGGCCGCGCTCGTCCTCTTGGTGTGCCTCCGGATTGGCTGGGACCTCATAGCGCGGCCGAGCGAGGTCTATTCGATCGGCCCGGTTCTGGGGGGGCCCTGATGGAGAGGTCTCGAGTTAGAAAGCTATGTGTCGGTTTGCTCGCAGGGGCCTGCGTCCTTGCGGGGTCGGTGCCGGCCGCGCCGTTGGCGCGCGCGGCCGAAGTTGAGCTGGCCGCAAAAAGGCCCACGGTGCGCATGGGCCCTCGGCGCCCGCCCCCGGCGCACAAGCTGGCACCTTTGCCGGAGGTTCCGCTGGAAAAGGTCGAGGCGGACGTATCGACGCGCAGCGTCGAGGTGACGACTGATTTCACGGGGCACGAGATTCTCGTTTTCGGCGCCATCGACAACAGCCAGGAGCCGGAGGGCCAGTTGGGCTACTACGACGTGGTGGTCGTGGTGGAGGGAACGCCATTCCCTGTCGTCGTGCGCCACAAGACCGACGTCGCCGGAGTGTGGGTCAACACCTCATCGGTGATTTTTGCCTCGGTGCCGAGCTACTACGCCATCTCCTCGACGCGTCCCGTCGAGGAGATTGCCGGCCCAAAGGTGCTGGAGCGTCACGCCATCGGCTTTGCGCACATCAAGATGACGCCGGCGCCAGGCAACCGCTGGAGCTACAACGACTACGAGCTTGCGGCCTACAAGGCGGCCGTCATCCGCCTGAAACAGAAGGAGGGCCTTTACGTCGTGAAGGCCAAGGACGGTGTGACCTTCACCGGCCGCAGTCTATTCCGGGCGACCATCTCGCTTCCCGCCAACGTTCCGGTGGGACCGCTGGTGGCGCGCACGTACTTGTTCCGCGACGGCGAGGTCCTGAGCGCCCACATCGCGCGCGTCAATCTGGAGCGCACGGGCGTCGAGCGCGTCTTGCACAACTTCGCTTTTCGCTATCCGCTGGTCTACGGCGTGGTGGCGGTGGTGCTCGCGGCTCTGTCGGGGCTGCTTGCTTCCGCCTTCTTCCGGCGCCAGACCGGCTAGCGCCTGCGCTCAATCCTCCCGGAGGAGGCGCGTTGCGACGGGGTAGAGGCCTTCCTGGCCGAGCATCCACACGCGCAGGCCGTCGTTGCCGAACAGCGGCTCGAACGGTGCCTCCAGGATGTTGAGGCCGCCGGCGAACGTGCCGAACGCCGGCATGACGAGGCGCAGCCCATTGCCGACGAAGCAAGGGCGCCGCAGCGTGTAGCCGTGCACAGAGATGCGTGCGGCTGGATGCAGGTGCCCGGCAATCTCGTGCGTGATGTGGCCGAGACGCGGCTCGTGGCGTAGCACGATGCCCTCAACCTTGATATCGCCCGTTACCGTGCCGCCGAGGCGCTCGCCGATTTGGGGGTCGTGGTTGCCCGTGACCCAGATCCACTCGCGGTCCTCCTGCATGATCTGCAGGATCTCGAGTTCCTCCATGCCGATGCGCTGGCAGGCATCGAGATCGTGCACGCTGTCGCCGAGCGCAATCACGGTTCCGGCGTCGTAGCGGTCGATGACCTCGGCGAGCCGCTGCAGGGTATCGCGCGTGTCGTAGGGCGGCAGCAGCTGGCCCTTGCGCGCAAAGGATGATCCCTTCTCCAAATGCAGATCGGAGACGATGAGGACGTCCTGGCCGGGCCAGTAGAGCGCGCCCGACATGTCGGCGCGAAACACCTTGCCGCAGATCGTGATCGTTTGATCCTGGAAATCGTCGTAGTGGAGACGCTCCGGTTTCAGCTCGAGCATTGCGGCTCCTCTCTCGCGGCCTCGCCCATCATCGCCGAGGCGGCCTCGCGCAAGAGCTCCTCGCGCGCAAATCCGGCGACGGCCTCCTTGCCGATCTCCAGGAGTATTGGGATCGACAGCGGAGAAACGCCATCCAAGGGTTGATGCCTGATTCGTCCGGTGACGCGCCGCAGAAAATCGCCCAGCCGCGCGATGTCCAGGAGCCCTGTGGCCGCGTCGGCCCAGGCTGCCTCCAAAAGGATGTGGTGCGGATCGTGTCGGCGCAGCACGTCGTAGATGAGGTTCGTCGACATGGCGACCTGCCGCCCGGTCTTCTCGCGCCCCGGATGGCGGCGCTCGACGAGGCCCGCAATGAGGGCAACCTGTCGGAAAGTGCGCTTCATCAGGTTCGATTCGGCGAGCCAGGCATCGAGGTCGTCCCCGAGCATGTCCTCGGCGAAAAGCTGAGCCAGATCGAGCCTGCCGCTGGCGATAAGATCGGAAACGTCTCCGAGACCCCAGACGGCCATGCCGTAGTCGTTGGCGACGAAGCCCAAGGGCTGCGCGCCCGCACGGTCGAGGCGCCGCGTCAGCAGCATGCCGAGCGTCTGGTGGGCCAGCCGTCCCTCGAACGGGTAGGCGACCAGATAGTGACGGCCGCGTCGCTGAAAAGTTTCGATCAGCACCTCGTCGCGCGCCGGGATGACGGAGTGCAGCTCCTGCAGGCGCAGCCACTGGGCGACCGGAGCTGGAAGTCGCACCCAGGCACCGGCGTCTGCCAGCATGGCCCGCACGCGCTCGGCGAGGTGGGTGGACAACGGAAATTTGCCGCTGTTGTAGCTGGGGATGATGGGATCGCGCGCCGAGGCCCGTGTCACGAAGGCTTCCATCTCGCTCATGCCCTCGAAGCGCAGCACCTCGCCCGCCAGCACAAAGGCGTCTCCGGGGCGTAGCTGCTCGATGAAGTACTCATCGACCTCGCCGAGGACGCGACCGCCGGCGTGCGCCGAGCGCGACGCAGCGGCCTTGCGTCCGACGAGGCGGACCTTGATGAGCGGCGCCGCAACGATAGTGCCGGCGTTCAGGCGGTAGGCTTGAATAAACCGCGGGTGGGCGATGCGCATCATGCCGTCGGGGGCAGCACGCAGCTTGGCGAAGCGGTCGTACGTCTTCAGCGCGTAGCCGCCCGTCGCCGCAAACTCCAAGACGCGATCGAAGGTTGCGCGTTGTAGGGCTGCATAGGGGGAAGCCGTCGTGACCTCGGCGTAGAGCGCCGCCGGATCGAAAAGGCCGGCGCAAGCTGTGCCGAGCACGTGCTGGGCCAGGACGTCGAGCGCGCCTGCCCGCGACAGGGCGACATCCTGCGCGCCGGCCTCGGCCGCGTCGACGGCAGCGCGGCACTCCAGGACCTCGAAGCGGTTCGATGGCACCAGGATGGCGCGCGAGGGCTCATCGAGCCGGTGATTGGCGCGCCCGATCCGTTGGGTGAAGCGGCTTGCGCCTTTGGGCGCGCCGACGTGGACGACAAGGTCGACGTCGCCCCAGTCGATGCCGAGATCGAGCGTCGAGGTTGCAACCACGGCCTTGAGCGTGCCCGCCGCCATCGCTCCCTCGACCTTGCGCCGCTGAGCGGCGTCGAGGGAGCCGTGATGCAGAGCAATCGGAAGGTTGGACTCATTGACCTTCCACAGCTCCTGAAACAGCAGCTCCGCCTGCATGCGCGTGTTGACGAAGACGAGGCTGAGACGATGGCGCTCGATCGCGGAATAAATCTCATGGATGGCGTAGCGCGTCGTATGACCGGCCCACGGAACAGGCTCGTCGAGCTCCAGGATTGTGATCTGCGGCTTGGCGCCGCCGTCGACCTGCACGAGGTCGGCAAGCAAGGTCGCGTCGGCGCCGGCCCGCTGGGCCGCGAGGTAGGCGCGCAGCTCCGATGGCCGCGCCACTGTCGCCGACAGCCCGAACGTGACCAGCTCCGGCGCAATCGTGCGCAGCCGTGCCAAGTCGAGCGCCAGCAGGTCGCCGCGTTTAGAGGCGGCGAGTGCATGCAACTCGTCGAGGATAATGGTGTCGAGATCGGCAAACATATGGCCGCAATCGGCGTGGCTCAAGAGCAGCGCCAGCTGCTCCGGCGTCGTCATGAGGATTTGCGGGGGGCGTGAGCGCTGGCGCTGGCGCCGGGCCACCGATGTGTCGCCCGTGCGGGTCTCGGTGCGGATCGCAAGGCCCATCTCGGCGATTGGCGTCGTCAAGTTGCGCTGCACGTCGACGGCGAGCGCCTTCAGAGGCGAAACGTAAAGCGTGTGCAGCCCGCCGCCCGTCTTGGTGCCCCGGCGGGCAGCGAGGCTGACGAGGCTCGGCAGGAAGCCAGCGAGCGTCTTGCCGGCTCCCGTCGGCGCAATCAGCAGCGTGGAGCGCCGCATCGCGCTGGCCGCCAGAAGTGCGGATTGGTGTGGCCGCAGCGACCATCCTCGGGTGGCGAACCACTGGGTGAACGGCTCCGGGAGCGCGGCGGCGTCTGGCGCCCTGGCGCGCTTAACGGCTCTCCCCGGCCGTGCGACCTCAGCTGTGGTTGCCTCCCCCATCGCCCAGTACCCTCAAACGCGCATCTTACGTCGCCGCTGGTAATCCTTCGTGACGCCCCTTGGGTCGCAACCGCCCGGCAGCTATGTTAAGGGCATCGGCCGCCGGCCCGCGCGTCGGCTGCCGACGGTAGCGTCAAGAGAGGAGCACACAACCCGATGGATCGCGATACCTTCCTGGGTGGCAGCCCCGTCGGCGTGCTCATCCGGCTCGTGCTGCTCTCGATCGTGGTCGGGGTGGTGCTATCTGCCCTTGGCATCACGCCCCAGAATTTCTTCTACCAGATCAACGTGCTGTTGCGGCGGATCTACGACCTTGGCTTTGGCGCCTTCGAGTCGGTGGCCGAATACCTCGTGCTCGGCGCCATGGTCGTCATTCCGATCTGGCTCATCGCCCGCCTGATCAAGTCGGCGCGGCGTGGCAACGAGGTGCAACGCTAGTCATCCAGTGGCAGGGCTGCCCAGGCCTTGGCCTCTTTGCCGATGAGGTCGGTAATGGCGGAGGCGTTGGCAGCGCGCACGGCCTCGGCCAAATCGTGCTTGATGCGGTCGATAAGTCCGGGGCCCTCGTAGATGAGCCCCGTATAGAGCTGAATGAGCGTGGCGCCCGCGGCAATCTTGGCGAGCGCGGTCTCGCCGCTGTCGATACCGCCGATGCCGATGAGCGGCACCTTGCCTTCTGTCGCGAGAAAGACGCGCGCGAGCATAACTGTCGCGCGGTGGAACAGGGGGCGGCCCGACAGTCCGCCCGCCTCCCGGCTGGCGGGATCGGTCAATCCCGAACGCGACAGCGTCGTGTTGGAGACGGCGATACCATCCACCCGATGGGCGACGAGCTGCGCGACGATGGCGCCCAGATCGTCCTCGGCCACGTCAGGAGAGAGCTTGACGACGATCGGTACGGCCCGCTTGCCCTTGGCCGTGAGATTTTCGCGCGCCTCCATCAGCCGAGTGAGCAGCTCATCGAGCGCGTCGGGCGCCTGCAAGTCGCGCAGGCCCGGCGTGTTGGGCGAGGAAATGTTGACGGCGATGTAGCTTGCGACATCGCCGAAGGCGTCGAGGCCGGCGACGTAGTCGGCGATGCGATCCGCAGAGTCCCTGTTGGCGCCGATATTGACGCCGATGACACCTTCCGTTTCGAACCGCCAGCGCAGCCGCTCGAGCGCCGCGTGATGGCCGGCGTTGTTGAAGCCTAGCCGATTGATGACGGCACGGTCACGCGGCAAGCGAAAGATGCGCGGGCGCGGATTGCCCGATTGCGGCCGGGGCGTCACCGTGCCAACCTCGGTGAAACCGCAGCCGAGCGCCAGAAGCGCATCGGGCACGCGCGCGTCCTTGTCGAAACCTGCGGCCACGCCTAGCGGATTGGGCAGCGTGAGGTCCGCAAACCGCAAGGTGAGGCTGGGAGGATCTGGCGTTGCCGTGCGCGGAAAGAGTCCGAGTTCAAGCGACCGAAGCGTCACCTCGTGAGCTTGCTCGGGCGGAAGGGCGGCAAGTAGCCGCGGCGCCAAGCCGAACATTTGGTTCAACATTGCCGCACATCCTCGGGCACCAGTGGCACACCGCCGTCGTCCAACGTCAGTGCGCGCACCTCGTGTGCGGCCCCCGTCGGCAGCGTGCCATAAAGATGGGGAAAAAGTTCGCCGCCGCGCGAGGGCTCCCACTTGAGCGCATCGCCGAGCGCGTCCGCTTCGAGCGTGATCAGCACGAGATCTTTCTGTCCCTTAAAGTGCTTGGCGAGCGTTCCGGCGAGCTGGTGTGCGGCCGACAGGTGTACGAAGCCGTCCCTCACATCGTCGCTTGATCCGGCAAAGGCGCCAACATGGCATGCCGCATCCCACGCTCGCTGCGTTGCGACCTTGTAGACGTAGCGAGGTTTTGCCAGTGTCATCGTTGCTCCAATTCGGATGGTGACGCAACCCTTTCTGCGCGCGTGTTGAACAGTTGGTGCCGTGCCAAAGTTCACAGCGTACCCCTTGTCTCATTTCGTCAACACACCGCACGGTTTGTGCCGATGCACGGGACCTTTTCCGTCAATGCGGCTGTCGCGATCCCTTCAGTCATGGTAGCTTTCAACTTTGGTGGGTTGGGTCGCACGCGCTCTTCGCGTGTGGTGTAAAGACGAAAAAGAAATTCAATGTTTCCAGGTCTGCCAACAGCATCTCTCACCCTCAGCGATCTGTTCTCGTCACCGTTCCATTTCACGGTTCCCCCTTACCAAAGGCCGTACTCCTGGACCACCGCGGAAGCGGCACAACTCCTCGACGACGTGCTGGCGGCGACCGGAATTGGCGGTGACCCGGCAGCGACCGAGCCTGACTACTTCCTGGGTACGATCATCCTGATCGATGAGAGCGGCGGCGACCTGCCGAAAGGACGCGAGCGTGATCCGCGTACGTTCGAGATCGTCGATGGTCAGCAGCGGCTGGTGACGCTCGCCATTCTGGCGGCAGTTCTGCGCGATTTGGCGACCGAGCGCTGGCGCTGGGGCGGGCGCAACCGGCTCGATCAGCTGGTCGCTGCGGATACGGCGGCCACGCGTGTCCACGGCGTGCGCTACCGCATCGAGTTGCGGGCGCAGGAGCGTGATTTCCTGGAAACCTACGTGCAAACGCGCGGCGCCTGCGCGTCCTCAGCGGCGGTCGAGACGCACAGTCTGGCGGAGGAGCGCCTGTTGGCCGTGCGCGAGCTCTTCCGCGGCGAGCTCGCCGCGCTGGACGAGGGTGAGCGCCGTCGTCTCACCGATTACGTGTGCGAGCAGTGCCATTTCGTGGTCGTTTTGACGCGCGACATCGACCGCGCGCACCGCCTGTTCACCGTGTTGAACGAGCGCGGCCGCATTTTGCAGCGCAACGACATTATGAAGGCGGAGCTGCTCAAGAGCGTGCCACCGGCGCGCGTCGAGAACGCGTTGGAGCAGTGGGATGACGCCTGCAAACTACTGGGTCCGAGCTTTGAGACGTTCTTCAGCCACCTGTTCAGCATCTACGGCCGCGGAGAATCCAAGATTCTTACCGGCCTCCGTCGCGCCGTCGTGCAGGCGGGCGGGGCCGAGCCGTTCCTCGACGACATCCTGACCCCGCTTGCCGCGGCCTATCACCGCGTGCTGCACGCCGCCGATGTGGAGCTCAACATCGATCCCGAAGCGCGCCGCTATCTGGTCTACCTGGGGCGTCTTGCGGAGGGTGATTGGGCGCCATCCGTCATGCTTGCCTTGCGCCAGTATGCAGACGATCCGGTGCGCGCCACGATGCTGCTCAAGGAGGTCGACCGGCTGGCGCACGTGTTGCGGCTCTTGTGCTTTGGCACCAACAAGCGCAAGCGGCGCTTCGCCGAGGTCGTCGACCTGATTATGAGCGGGGCTCCCATCAAAACTTCGGAGCCGCCTTTCAAGCTGTCGCGCGAGGAGATCCGCAATTTGGGCTACCATTTGCGCAGCCCCTATAAGCGCGATCAGGGCGTGTGCAAGCTTCTGCTGCTGCGTCTCAACGACGAGATGACGCGCTCCACGACGTTGCTCGATCCGGGCGACTACAGCGTCGAGCACGTGCTGCCGCAGCGGCCGGGCGCGACGAGTGAGTGGCGCCGCTGGTTCCCCGATGCCGAAGAGCGCGAGCTGTGCACCGAGAGCATCGGCAATCTCGTCGTCGTGACGCAGAAACAGAACGACCGCGCGCGCAACCAGGAGTTTGGGCGCAAGCGCGAGATCTACCGCGGCACGGTGGACGATCCTCCTGTCCTCCCCATCACGCGCGATGCCGTCGAAGGGAGTGTGTGGCGAGCCGCCGAGATTCGTGCGCGCGAGCAAAAGCTCTTGGACCTCGTGCGCGACATCTGGGGCATTGAGGTCAACGGGCTGCTGAGCGCGGGCGCAGAGCAGCGCGAGCGCAACGCCGTCGCCTAGCGTCGCCTGATGGAGACGACCCACGCTGGCCTCTCAAGCGGCCGCGACGAGGGCGCCTTTCAGCGCCTTGTCGATCAGCGCCCGCGTTTCCGGGATGCCATAGAGCTCGATAAAGCTGCCGAAGCGCGGGCCTTTGCTTTCACCTAGAAGCACCTCGTAAATGGCGTTGAACCAGGCGTTCGAGACGCCGGGTTTCTCCGGCGTGGCACCCTTGGCCTTGGGGTCCTGATAGCGCGGAATTGAGCGGCCCACGTCATAGAGGATGCTTTGAATCTCGTCGGCCGTGGCGTCGGGTCGCGCGCGCGCGAGCGCCTCGGACAGGGCCTCGAGGGCATCCCGCTCGACCTCGTCCGGCGGCCGGTAGCGCTTAGCCGGGCGCACGAAGTCTTCATAGTAGCGCACCGCGTATCCTGCGAGCTGATCGAGGAGCGGGAAAGTCTCGGGGCTCGCGCCGGGCACATGGCGGCGGATGAAGCCCCACAGCACGTCCTTGTCGTGCGCATTTGAGGCGGCGACGAGATTCAAAAGAAGCGCGAACGATACGGGCAGCTTGGTCTCCGGCGGGGCACCGCCGTGGATATGCCAAACGGCGTTATCGAGCTGTGCCTTGGCGTCCTGGCGCGAATACGCGGCGAGCAACTGCAGGTATTCGTCGACGGCGCGCGGGATCACGTCGAAGTAGAGCCGCTTTGCCGACTTAGGCTTCTGGAACATGAACAGAGACAAGCTCTCGGGGCTGGCGTAGCGCAGCCATTCGTCAATGGTCAGCCCGTTGCCGCGCGACTTGGAGATCTTCTCGCCCTTGTCGTCGAGGAACAGCTCGTAGTTGAACCCCTCGGGCGGCGCGCCGCCGAGTGCGCGGCAGATCTTGGACGACAGCGTCACGGACTCGATAAGGTCCTTGCCAGCCATCTCGTAGTCGACGCCAAGCGCCGTCCAGCGCAACGCCCAGTCGGCTTTCCACTGGCATTTGACGTGCCCGCCGGTGACGGGTGTCTCCACCTTCTCGCCGGTCTCCGGGTCGACATAGACCACGGTGCCTTTCTTGGGGTGGCGCTCCACCATCGGCACCTGCAGCACGCGGCCCGTCCGCGGACACACGGGCAGGAATGGCGAGTAGGTTGCGCGCCGTTCCGGCCCCAGCGTCGGCAGGATAATGTCCATGACCTTGTCGTAGACCTGGAGCATCTGCACAAGCGTCTCATCGAAGGCGCCCGACGTGTAGGCCTCCGTCGCCGAGATGAATTCGTAGGAAAAGTCGAAGCGGTCGAGGAAGTCGCGCAGCATTGCATTGTTGTGGTGCGCGAAGCTTTCGAACTTTCCGAACGGGTCCGGCACTTGCGTCAAAGGCTTGTCCAGCGCCGCCTGCAGCAACTCTTGGTTGGGCACGTTGCCCGGCACCTTCCTGAGACCGTCCATGTCGTCTGAAAAGCAGATGAGACGCGTGGGCCGCTTGCCGTCGGTCAGGACCTGGAACGCGTGGCGAACCATGCTGGTGCGCGCGACCTCGCCGAAGGTTCCGATATGCGGCAGGCCGGAGGGCCCATAGCCCGTTTCGAAGATGACGGCCTTGTCCTTGTCGGCTTTCAGCTTGTCGAGGCGCGCGATCAGGCGGCGCGCCTCCTCGAAGGGCCAGGCCTTGGTGTCGTTGAGAGCGGCAGCAGCGGTAGGGGCGGTCGGCAATGTCATCTCGTTCATCGGGCTAAGAGGCGAAGCTAGGTGCGGCGCGACTGGTGGGTATGGTGAGTGGCCGGCACCCTAAAGCGAGACGCGTGCCTAGGGAAGCACCGCGGGCGTGCCCGGCTGCAGGGCGTGCGCCGCGCAGGTGATATTTGCCGTCAAGGAGCAAGAGGTGGATCTCCCCCAGACACTTGAGACGCTTGCTGACAACTGATCACTACGAGTTCGTCTCCATAGTAGGGGGCCTGGGGCGAGGGCACCGCACCATGGCGACGCTGCATGAGCCCCACGACATGAACGTGTGGATGCGGCCAAAAAGGTGCGCAATCATCACGGCGGACGGCATTGGGTCGATCGGCGGAGGATCATTAAAAAGCAACCAATACCCAGTGTCTCGTCCCTCATCTCCCGCCATGCGTGTGCAAGTGTCCTTTGTCATGATTTGTACACCGATTTGGCGACGAATGGAGCCTGGGCACGTGGAGAGTACAGAGCAAAATCGGGGCTATCCGAGCGTGCTTTCTTATGCGCAGGCGCGAACGATCTGTTGGCTTGGGGCCGGTGTCCTGCTCCTCAGTGGCCCTGTTCGACGAACAGGGTGCGCTGCAGGGCTGCACGCCGGCATTTGTCGAGAATTGGGCGACCGCCTGCGATGATCATGCAGGCCGGATGATCGGCGACTTTCTACCCGACATGGATGCAGGTCGTTGGGCCGAAATCTGGCGCAGTGTGCAAAGCGATCGGGTGGAGCACTTGAGTTTCGCTGCGGCGACGACCGATCCTGAGCCTGGACAATCGATCGAGGTTGAAATCTGCCGGTTCGTAGAGCGGGGCGAAAGCCTGGCAAAGGTGGAGGTGCAGAGGGCGGACGGTGCCACGGCGCAGCTGCGAGCCCTGCAGCAGGAAATCCTCGAAGCCATGGCAAGTGGCGTCGCCTTGCCGGACATCATGAATCTCATGTGCCTACGCGCCGAGGCGATGGCGCCCGGGGACAGCTGTTCTGTGTTGTCCGTCGATCAGGAGGGGCGGCTGCACCACCTAGCGAGTCCGAGCCTTCCCGAGCACTATTCGCGCTCAATCGACGGAGTATCAATCGGTCCCAAGGTGGGGTCATGCGGTACGGCGGCCTATCGGGGAGAGCCGGTCGTGGTGACCGACATCGCCTCGGATCCGCTGTGGGAGGACTACAAGGAGCTGGCGCTGCCTCTTGAGCTCCAAGCGTGCTGGTCCAGTCCCATAAAGTCAGGAGATGGCCGCGTGCTCGGCGCGTTTGCGTTCTATTTTCCTGACCCGCGCGGTCCATCATTGCTGGAGCGGCAGATCGTGGCGACGTGTCTGCACATCTGCGCCATCGCCCTTGATTACGAGGAGACCCGCTCGCGCGTCTATGATCTGGCGTTTCGCGATACGCTCACCAATCTCGCCAACCGGGCCCGCTTTCAGCAGCGGGTGAGTGAGGCTCTGCGCCTAATCGGCGAAACCGGCCAGCACCTCGCCATCCACTACGTCGGTCTCGATCAGTTCAAGTCCGTCAACGAAGGATTGGGTCATGCAGCCGGAGATGCGCTCCTGCAGGCTGTCGCTGCACGCCTTCGCGATGTCGCCACCGACGCGGATTCGGTCGCGCGGATCGGAGGCGACGAGTTCGCGCTCGTGCAGATAGGTGACCTCAAGGCGCAGGAGATCGCTGACCGCGCCAGCCAGATCATAGAACTCATCGGCCGGCCCTACGATCTCGACGGTCACCAAGTGGTGGAAGCGAGCGTCGGCATCGCACTGGCACCCGAGGATGGCACGACCGCAGATGAACTCATGAAGAATGCGGCTTTGGCACTTCGCCAGGGCAAAGAAACGGGTCGTGGCACTTATTTCTTCTATGAAAAGGCGCTCAACGCCCGCATGCAGGCGCGGCGCAGGCTCGAGGATAATCTGCGCAGGGCGCACGCTGCCGGCGAGCTAGAGCTCCATTTCCAACCGATCGTCGAACTTCAGACTATGGAGGTCATAAGGGCCGAGGCTCTCTTGCGTTGGCGCGACGGCGCGCAGGGCATGATCGAGCCGTCCGAGTTCATTCCCGTGGCCGAAGACACAGGGCTCATCGTTCCGCTCGGCGCTTGGGCAATCGAGCAGGCCTGTATGGCAGCTGCGAGCTGGCCGGAGCGCGTCTCGGTCGCAGTCAATCTGTCACCAATTCAATTGGAAAAGCCGGGGCTGGTTGGGGCCGTTGGCAACGCGCTGAAGGTCTCCGGCCTCGACGCCTCGCGTCTAGAGTTGGAGATCACCGAGTTGGTACTTCTGCAAGCCAACGACAGCAACCTTTCCATTCTCGATCGACTGGGTGATCTGGGGATCTCGATCGCCTTGGACGACTTCGGCACGGGCTACTCGTCGTTGAGCTACTTGCACAGGTTCGGATTCGACCGATTAAAGATCGATCACTCCTTCATCAAGAGCATCAACCGTAATGCGGGATCCCTCAAGATCGTGCGATCAATTGTGATGCTCGCTCACAGTCTCGGTCTCAAGGTAACCGCGGAAGGGGTCGAAACCGACGAGCAGTTCGCGGCCGTTCGAGGCGAAGGCTGCGACGACGTGCAGGGCTACTACATCGGCGATCCTCAGCCGCTCGAGACGTTTCCCCGGTGTCTGACGGGTGACACCCGATCGGGGCGTGTAGCGAGAGCGGAAAGCTAGACGAAAAACCCTCGCACATTGGCGGGCTGGCCGTTACAATGTTGCGCAATCCGCCGGGGTCGCATCGGCGGGCCTCTAATAAAATCGGGCAGGTCCGTGCCCAAATAGGGAGCCAACAATGAAATCAAAGAAGTCGCTATTCACCGCTCTTGCGGTTTCGAGTGTGTTCGGCGCGCTGTGCGGCAGCGCAGATGCGGCGAGCCTCACCTCCGGCAAGAAGCTCGAGGTCAATGTCGATCCCGCGAAGGTCAGCGAGGAGACGAAGGCGCTGTGGGACCGCTTCGGCGGCTGGTGCGCTATTGCCGAGTGGCACCCTGCGGTGAAATCGTGTGACGAGACCAAAGAGGGCGACGATACCTACCGCACGCTGACGCTGCAGGATGGCGGCGTGATCAAGGAGAAGCTGCTCAGCACGTCCGGCGCCAGCTACCGCTATGCGATTGTCGAGAGCCCGCTTCCCGTCAAGAATTACGAGGCGCAGTTCTCCGTGGTGCCGGACGATGATGATCTCGACGAGGTCAATGTCGTGTGGGCGGCGACCTATGATGCGGCCGACGGCAAGGACGACAAAGACGCGCGCAACACCATCGACGGCATCTTCAAGGACGGCATCGCCAGCATCGATAAGATGATCGGCAAGAAGGACGGCGACAAAGATCACGACGACGATAAGGACAAGGACTGAGGCGAGGAATCTTCCTTCTCGGCGGGGCTACGTGGTCCCGCACAGGCCCTTTTCATTTGGTGGGCACGAGGTCACTCGCGAACGAGGCCGCCGCATCGGCGGCCGCGGCGAGGTTGCCTGATCGGGTGAACCCGCTGCCGCCGCGTGGGCCGAGGTCGTGATCACCGTCCGCGGCCCAATGGATGCGGATCGACGGCGACAGCTTGTAGCTCTCGACCTCGCTGCGCGAGCCAAAGGGATCCCGCTCGCCTTGGACGATGAGCGCCGGGCAACGCATGCTTTGCAAGTGGGCCGTGCGCAGCTGGTCCGGTTTGCCGATCGGATGGAACGGATAGCCGAGGCACACCAAACCAACGATGCGCTCCTCGGCGAAGAGGGTGTCTGCGACAATGCTTGCGACGCGCCCGCCCATCGACTTGCCTCCGATGAGCAGCGCCTGGTCCGGCGCAACGGTCGTGGCGAGGCTGGCAACGACATCCTGATAATATTGGGTGAGCAGTTCCGCCTTCGGTGGAGGGCGGCGTTTGCCGCCTTGTCGTCGGGCGGCCATGTAAGGAAACTCGAAGCGCGAGACGCGCATGCCTCGCTCGACCAGCAGCCGGGTCACGGTCTCCATGAACGGACTCGTCATCGGCGCCCCCGCGCCATGGGCGAGCACCAGATGACACTTTGCATTCTCCAGTCCGTCGGTACGGATTTCATTCATGGATTTGCTTTAAACACGAGAGGTTCTCGGCTGGACTCTATGCGTCGTGTTGTTCCCGAGAAACAACCCCTTGGGTCGCGTGTGTCCCGTAGGGCTCCGGGGGGTCGCTTTTTGGCCGAACAGGCCTAGTATCGCCAGCGAATTGCTTTGCGAAGGGGGAGCCCGATGCGCCGCACCCGCTCGTACCGTTTAGCGCTGCTGCCGTTTCTCGCGATCCTTGTCGGACCGGTGAGTGCGCCTGAGGCTGAGACGGCGCTGAAAGCACCCGCTCCCGTCGCGGCACGCCGCAGCGCCGTCCCGATGCCGGTGCCGAAGGGTGCAAACAGCGCGCCCACGGTGAAAAAGGGCAAGGAAGTCGCCAAGTATCTGTTCAGCAAAAAGAAGTCCGCGGCTGCCCTCGCGCCGCGAGCCGTCGGCTGGTACGCGGCGGGATGTCTTGCCGGCGGCGTGCAATTGTCCGACGCCGGCCCGGCGTGGCAGACCATGCGCCCGTCGCGCAACCGCGCCTGGGGACACCCCAAGCTGATCAAGCTCCTCAAGCGTCTCGGCACCGAAGCCAAAGCGAAAGACGGATGGCCCGGCCTGCTTGTCGGTGACATCGCGCAGCCGCGCGGCGGGCCGTTGATTTCCGGACACGCGAGCCACCAGGTCGGTCTTGACGCCGACATCTGGCTCAATCCGATGCCCGATCACGTGCTCACCTACCGGGAGCGCGAGGATATCTCCGCCAAGTCGATGCTCGACAAGACGCAGCTCGCCGTGGATCCGAAAGTCTTCACCGACAAGCAGGTGGCGCTCATCAAGCGCGCCGCCTCCTATTCGGCCGTGCAGCGCATTTTCGTGCATCCCGCCATCAAGAAGGCGCTGTGCGAGCGCGCGGGCAAGGACCGGGCCTGGCTCTCCAAAGTGCGCCCGCTATGGGGCCACCACTACCACTTCCATATCCGCATCTATTGCCCCAATGGCGGCTGCCGGGCGCAGGCCCCCGTCGGGGATGGCGACGGATGCGGCAAGGAGGTGGACAACTGGCTTAAGGAGATCGCGAAATCTCTGAAGCGGCCCCAGCCGAAGCCGGGCGAGAAGGTGATCCCTCCAAGTGCGCTGCGCATGATCACGATGGATCAGCTCCCCGCCGAGTGCCGCACCGTGCTCGACGCGCCGGCACCACCGCGGTCGCCGATGAAGCAGAAAGCGTCGACGACCGCGAAGAAATAGCGCTATCGCCGTCCAATTAGGCGGCGGTAACGCCCGTCGGCATCGGGCAGGCCACGCCCGTTCCGCCAAGGCCGCAGTAGCCGTGCGGAACCTTGGCCAGATACTGCTGGTGGTAGTCCTCGGCGAAATAGAACTCGGGTGCCTGCAGGATCTCGGTCGTAATCTCTCCAAAGCCGCTCTTCGACAACATTTTCTGATACTCGGCCTTGGACGCCTCGGCAGCCGTGCGCTGCGCATCGCTGAACGTATAGATGCCGGAGCGGTACTGGGTGCCGACGTCGTTGCCCTGGCGCATGCCCTGCGTCGGGTCGTGGCTCTCCCAGAACGTCTTGAGCAGCGTCTCGTAGCTGATGCGCTTGGGATCGTAGACGACGAGCACCACCTCGTTGTGGCCGGTCATGCCGGAGCACACCTCCTGGTACGTCGGGTTGGGGGTAACCCCGCCCGCATAGCCGACGGCTGTGATCCATATGCCGGGGCCGAGCTCCCAGAACTTGCGCTCAGCCCCCCAGAAGCAGCCGATCCCGAACATGGCCCTCTCGCTGCCCTCGGGATAGGGCCCCTTGAGCGGGCGCGAGAAAATGTGGTGCTCCGCGGCCGTCGGAATGGCCTCGGGACGGCCCGGAAGGGCGGTCTCGGGGGTCGGCATCTGTGATTTGTTCTTACGGAAAAGCATGGGCATCTCCGGGGTTGGCAAGGCTGGCGGCCCTGATGACTTTGGAGCGGAATTCGGTCCTGATATAGTGTTTGTTACCGGGTAAGTGCAGTCATGCCGGGCGCGCCAAGGCGTGATCTGGGGACGGGGTCATCTCGAGGGAGCAGTAACCATGGCCGATGCGATGGCAACGATGGGGCAGGGAGCCGTGCCGTCCTCGCAGTCCGAGCAGACCGTCTATGCCGCCGGCGGCGGCCGCAAACTGGCGTTCTCCTTCGTTTTCCTTCTGCTCCTGCCATTCTTCGCCAGCCTGCCGGCCATGCTCTTTTGGCGTGTCTGGCAGGGGCACTGGCTCGGCACATTCGGCCTCGTCGTGCTGGCGATCGGATTTTCCTTCATCATGCTGCTCGTCGTGATCGAGCTCATGCAATCGTTGCGCTCGCGCGTGGAGCTGGGCGAGACGGCGGTGAAGATGACGCTGCCTTCGGGGCGCGGGCCGACGCCGATGCTGCGCTACCGCAGCCATGAAATTCCCTACGATCAGATCAAGGCGGTTGAGACGCGGGGCGAGGTCTACGGCGGAGCGGTGGCGCCGGTGCTGCTTAAGGGTGCGCGCCTCATTCTCAACGACGATAGCGCCGTGAAGCTCGGCTACGTGAGCGAGGCCAACATGGACCCTTGCTTTCCATACCCCGAGATCGCGGAGAAGATCGCCGCGCGCGCCGGCGTGCCGGTGAAGGATTGCGGCTGCGTGCGCCGTTCCGCCCAGAAGAAATTTCTCGGCCTCAAGCAGGGGCTCATCGCCGAGTCCGAGGAGCCGGTTGGGGACTATGAGATGGTGGTGCTCAACAATCACCACGAACGCTGGGTCATGCGGCTCGTATGGCTGCTCGGAGGCCTTATCGTGCTCGGCATCGCCATGGACATCATCTTCCCGCCCAGCAGCGGGCTGCCGCCGGCTCTGACGAGCCTCAAGAGCTTCATCACGAGCGGCTCCAAGCCAGTAGCGGGGCCGGAAGGCCCTAGCGCATCAGTTGATGTGCAGCTTCATCTCCTCGCGACGCCGGCCGAAAATGCCGAACAGAAGCGCGAGAAGGCCGAACAGCACGGGCGTCGGCAGGTTGAGCACGCTCATTATGACCGGGTCCCAAACCCACGGTGCAGTCGAGCTGACAACGCTGCTGCGTGCCGTCTCGAGCGTAGCCGGGGCGAGGAGCTGCCAGTCGCCGGCGACGGTGGTGAGCTTGAACGGTGCCGCTCCGTTGAGCGCGGGCGTGGCATCGGCCACGAGAGCCACGACGGCGACGAAAGCAAAGAGGCTCGTCAGAAAGCGCAGGACGGGCATGCGAGGTGTCGCTCCTTTGCTGGTGCGGGCTTCCCTTGAGCTAGAGCGGAACGCGCGGCTGTGCAAGGCGCTGCGTCACAGCCGCCTCAATTAAGTGCCGACGCCCAGGGCTTTCTGCAGGTCGGCGAGCACGGCGACGGCGTCTTGGCCGGCGAATATGAACCCGTCGACGCCGGCTTCCCGGAGGATAGCCTCCGCCTCGCCCGGCCGTCCCGCCATCAGTACGCGGGTGGCGCCTGCCGCCTTCAAAGCCTTGGCGGCGGCTTGCGCCTCTTTGGCGTAGACAGCGTCCGACGAGCAGATGCACGCGATCTTGGCGCCCGACTTTTTAAAAGCCTGCGCTGCCGCGTCCGCGCTCGCGTAGCCGTCGCTGTTGAGCCCCTCGATGCCGCCCGCCGCGAGGAAGTTCCAAACCCAGGTCGAGCGGGTGTTGTGCTCGACGATCTGGCCCAGGTTGGCGAGGAACACGCGAGGGCGTGCGCCGGCTTTGGCGAGATGCGCGTCGGCGGCATCACGGAGGCCCTCGAACGCCTCACCCAGCCGATGGGGCGAGAGCGGTCGGACCTGGGGCTCGCCGGTCAGCGGCGCCGCTGCGGGATTGGCCGCAACTTTCACGCCGTCTTCGCCGAGCATGGGGAAGACGGAGACGCCGGTCAGCTGCTGGCGGCCCGTCGCTATCGCCTTGGCGCGCGCCTCGGCCATACGCGCGATGTCATCCTGGAAGGCGCCCGAGGCCAGCGCACTGGCGATCCCGCCTTTGCTCTCGATGTCCTGGAACAGCTGCCAAGCCTTGGCGGCAAGCTCAGCCGTCAACTGCTCCACGTACCAGGAGCCGCCGACGGGATCGACGACGCGGCCGAGCGCCAATTCCTCCTGCAGCACGAGCTGCGCATTGCGGGCGACACGACGCGCAAAGCGGTCGGGCACGCCAAGCGCCCAGCTGTAGGGCAGCACCGTGACGGCGTCGGCACCGCCGAAGGCGGCGCCGGCGCAGGCGGTGGTCGTGCGCAGCATGTTCGTCCACGGGTCCCGCTTGGCCATCATGCGCGCGGACGTCACGGCGGTGATGTGCATCGAGCTGGCAGACGCGCTCGCGGCTTCGGCGATGCGCGCAATCAGCGTGCGCGCAGCGCGCAGCTTGGCGGCGCTGACGAACAGATCGGTATCGACGGAAAGCCAAAATGCAATCTGGGGCAGCGCGTCGGCGGGGGCGACACCGGCCGTCTCGAACGCGCGCAGGTAGGCCACCAGCGCGGCGGCGAGGAAGGCAAGCTCCTGGGCCTCGCTGGCACCGGCCTCGTGGGGAATGGTGGCATCGACCAGAACACTGGTAAGCGGAGCGCCGCTGGCACGCGCTTGGCCCGCAAGCTTCACCGTGTCGGCGAGCGCCGCATCGAGCGGGGCCCAGGCCATGCCGAAACGTGCGAGCGTGCCGATAGGATCGACGTTGAGATGCGAGACCGCCGCGCCCGTCTTGGGCTTAAGCTGCTCGCGCGCGCCGAGAAAATGGCGCGCGGCCGCAGGCCCGTCGAGGCCGCCGGCAAGCGCGACGGGCGCAAAGTCGAGATGAACGCCGGCGAGCGCCGCCGCCATGTCGGAGGCGCTCGCAATACTCATGCCGATCTGTCCCGGACCGGCGATCTGCAGAACGACGCTGTTGGCGCCGCCTTCGAGCTCCTCCAGGATCACGCCGTTGGCGGCGCCCCGATCCGGCTCGACGACACGCTGTGCGATCTGCCAGCCGAGACCGTCGGCCTCGGTGCCCGTGCTCCGCGTATAGGGCGGCTCGCCGGGAAGCGCGTGCTGGGGACCTTGAAGCGCGTCGGCGCGCGTGTAGAGCGGCTTGATAGGCAATCCGTCCGCTGTGCGCGCAACGAGCCGCTTGTCGAAGTCGGCGCCTTTCAGCGCTTTCTCCACCAGCTGGCGCCACTGGTCGTAGGTCGCAGGCGCGAAGTCGCCAGCGAGCTCCAGGGGGGCGCGGGTCTCGGTCATGTCGGCGAGGTCCTCACATCGTCGCGGCGCTGCCAGGCGGGGGACGTCCCGCGTGTCGTTGCGCTGTCGGGTTCTCTATACCGGCTCAAGATGCGGGTTCGCACGCCAAAATCGCACCCCTTGCGTGTTCCGCGTCGCTTCAACGCGGCACGCATGGACCTTCTGCTTTTGGCGCCTGTTTTCCCCCGGTCCGCCATGCAACTGATGTTTGCAATGGAGAACCGCCCATGCCAAGAGGGCAAAAGGTTAAGCGCGCGAGTCGCCCTTTCGAGGCGGATAGCCGGAGACGCTCATGAACCAGGCGGTGTTGCAGGACGGCAAGATCTTTCTCGGTAAGAGCGTCAAACCCGAATATCTCGATTTGCGGCTCGCCAACCGCCACGGTCTCATTACCGGGGCTACCGGCACCGGCAAGACTGTCACCCTGCAGGTGCTTGCCGAGGGTTTCTCGCGTGCCGGCGTTCCCGTCTTCGCCGCCGACATCAAGGGTGATCTGTCCGGCATCGCCGCCGCCGGCGAGGCGAAGGACTTCATCGTAAAGCGCGCCGCCGAGGTCGGACTGGAGAGCTTCCAGTACGCCGCGTCCCCCTGCGTGTTCTGGGACGTCTTCGGCAAGATGGGCCATCCCGTGCGCGCGACGGTGGAGGACATGGGCGCGCTTTTGCTCTCGCGCATGCTTGAGCTCAACGAGGTACAGGAAGGCGTTCTGAACATCGCCTTCCGCGTGGCTTCCGAAGAGAAGCTGCCGCTGATCAATCTCGCCGACCTGCGCGCCATCGTGAACAACGTGGCCGAGCGCTCCAAGGAGCTGACGACCAAATACGGCAACGTGGCGACGGCCTCGGTCGGCGCTATTCAGCGGCGCCTGCTCGTTCTCGAGGAGCAGGGGGCGAACTACTTCTTCGGCGAGCCGGCGCTCGACATCTGGGACTTCATTCGTATCGCGCCCGACGGACGCGGGATCGTCAACATCCTCGCCGCGGACAATCTCATGGAGAAGCCGCGTCTCTATGCGACGTTCCTTCTCTGGATGCTCAACAAGCTGTGGCAGACGCTGCCCGAGGTCGGCGATCAGCCCAAGCCGAAGCTGGTGTTCTTCTTCGACGAGGCGCATCTGCTCTTCGACGACGCACCCGATGCACTCATGGACCGTATCGAGCAGATCGCGCGTCTGGTGCGCTCCAAGGGCGTCGGCGTCTACTTCATCACGCAGAACCCGCTCGACGTGCCCGACAAAGTATCCGCCCAGCTGGGCAACCGCGTGCAGCACGCGTTGCGCGCCTACACGCCCCAGGAGCAGCGTGCGGTCAAGGCCGCCGCAGGCACCTTCCGTCCCAACCCGGAGATCGATACCGAGCGCGCGATCCTCGAGCTCAAGGTGGGCGAGGCGCTCGTGTCCATGCTGGAGAACAAGGGCGAGCCGTCGATTGTCCAGCGCACCCTGATCCGCCCGCCGGAGGGACGCATCGGTCCCCTCTCAGATGCGGAGCGTCGCGCGCTCATATCGAGCAGCTCCGTGTTCGGCAAATACGAAGAAACCAAGGATCGCGACAGCGCATCAGAGATGCTGGGGCGCCGTGCAAAAGAGGCTCCCGCCGAGGCCGAGGGCTCGAGCGGCGGCTGGCTCGACAGTGTATTCGGCAGCCGTGGCCCCACGGGGCGCCGCCGCCAGGGCGTGGGCGATATGGTTGCCCGCGAGCTGCAGCGCTCGTTCGCCCGCACCGTCGCATCGACCATCCGCGGCATCATCCTGAAAGGTATCCGCGGGCGCTAACCCGAGTTGACGCAGCGCAAGACTGCGCGCGTGCGCTGCGCTATTCTGTTTTCTCGTGGGAGAAAGCGCAGAGAACGGCCAATGAAAAAAATCTTGAACGTAGCTGCGGTAACGCTCGGGGTGGTTGCTGTCCTCATCGCGGCGCCGGCGATAAGTGCGACCGAAGATGGCGTTGGCGCGGAGCCGAGCACCACGGAACCGAGCGAGCAGGAGATGGTCGCCAAGGGTCGCGCCATCATCGAGAAAAACTGCGCGCGCTGTCATGCGATCGGGATGGAGGATTCGAGCCATCACGAGGAGGCTCCGCCGTTTCGCGTCGTGGTCACCCGCTATCCGCCCGAAGATCTCGCCGAAGCGCTGGCGGAAGGCATCGTGTCGGGCCACCCCGACATGCCCGAGTTCGTGTTCCAGCCCGACGAGATCGAGGCAATCATCGCCTATCTCGGAACGCTGATGCCGGCGTCGGACGCGCCTCCCGATGACGAGACTGTTCCGGATACCGCCCCGGACAAGAACTGAGCATCTAATCCACGAAAGACAAACGGCGCCTTCGCAAAGCGAGGACGCCGTTTGGTGTCTTTCGGTTATTCTGGGTCGTGCTCAGCCCGCGAGCGCCTCGACGTGCTCCCAATTGATGAGATTGTCGAACCAGGCCTCGAGATACTTCGGGCGCGCGTTGCGATAGTCGATGTAGTAGCTGTGCTCCCACACGTCGCAGCCTAGAATTGGCGTAGCGCCGTACATCAGCGGGTTCTCGCCGTTGGCGGTCTTCATCACCTGAAGCTTGCCGTCCTTGAGGACGAGCCAGGCCCAGCCGGAGCCGAATTGGGTCTTTCCAGCCTCGATGAAGTCGGCGCGGATTTTGTCGTAGCCGCCGGCGTCGGCGACGAGCTTCTCGACCTTGCCCGGCAGCTTGTTGCCGCCTCCGCCCTTCTTCATCCATTGCCAGAAGTGCGTGTGATTGAAGTGCTGGCCGACGTTGTTGATGATCGGCTGGTTCTTGTCGGCGAAGGCTTCCTTGCAGATTTCCTCGATGCTCTTGCCCTCGTACTTGGTGCCGGGGACGAGCTTGTTGGCCATGTCGACATAGGCTTGATGGTGCTTGTCGTGGTGATACTCGAGGGTCTCCTTGGACATAAAGGGCCCGAGCGCGTCGTACGCGTAGGGGAGGGGTGGCAGTGAGAATGTCATGATTTCGGGCCTCCGAAATGGGGGTTCAGCATCGCGAAATGCGAGTGGGAACGGAGCGGGACCGTACCGGGTCGCTCCTCCGAAATCAAACGACGTTAGCGCTGTGCAGTTCCCGACGAGCATCTCTGGCTGGTCGCTTTCGCGTCGCCGGCGCTCGCGCTTGAAGGAGTAAGGAGCGCAGCGACCCTGAACGCTGCGCCCCTTTGGATCACTCCGGGGAAGATAGGATTTCAGGGTGAAATCAGCTTAGTTGCGGCCGAATGAATGGTGGCTGAACGGCCCATTCATGCTGCGGCCGGTGCACCGGCGGCCGCTCCAGACGGTCGGGCCAGACGCAAAATCCCATTTACAACATTGGGGTAAAGAAGTCCGTCGCGGCGCATAATATGCACGATGAGTGTTAGTCGGCTCCCGTTTACGGTGCGACAGTAAGTATCGTCCATTGCGCGTTTTGGTTGCATATTGGATGACTTTCTCCCGAGATACCAAAGCGCAATGTTTATATGTTGAGCTTGACAAATCACGGACGAAAAGCAATTCAATCCCCCATGAAAAAGAAAAATGGCAGATCGCCAATATCGAGGCCCAGGACGAAAGGAAGCCGCATGGCCACCGTCAACGTCGACAAGATGTCGCTGAAAGACCTTGTTGAGCTAGAAGCGAAAGTTCAGAAGGCAATCAGCGTTGCGCGCGAGCGTGAGCGCGCCGAGGTAAAGCAGGCGATGGCGGCTTTGGCGGAGAAGCGCGGCTTTTCTGTTTCCGAATTGTTCGGCGGTCGCGGCCGCGGCAAGAACAGCGTCGCGAAATACGTAAACCCCGACAATCGCACCGAGACTTGGACGGGCCGTGGACGCAAGCCGAATTGGCTGGTGGCCAAGCTCAAGAAGGGCGCCAATATGGCTGACTTCGCCCTTTAAAAGGGGCTTTTGCGAACGCGCCTTATTGGCGCGAGAAAAGCACTTATGGCAGAAAACGGAAGGTCGCACCGCTGCAGCGGGGCGGCCTTTTTATTTGCACGCACAAGCGCGGTAAGGCGCCATGCCGGCATGCCAGAACGCCATGCCAGCCGGTCAAAGCGCCATGCCCAGCGGTTACAGCGCCATGTTTCGCGGCCGGGGGCCTTTCGCACGATGCCCGGGGGCTCAGACGGTCCATGAGCCGGCGAGCGCGGCCAGAATTGCGAGGAAATCCCGGGTTTTGGAACGCCAGCCGAGGCGTAAACAAATCTTAACGCCGGGCTCCCGATAGTCCGCGCGCTGGAAGTGGCGAGAGCGCGTGTCTGGCACTCACGTCTTGACAGTGCTAACAGCGCGCAGCATATACCCCCTCGCGGGTGCGAGGGCTTAGTGGGCCTTAGCGCCGGCTGCGTGACGCGGCCCGCGGGGAGCCCGCGCCGCCATGCAGATGCTCATACCACCAAACAATCATGAGGGTGATCCGATGAAGTTCCGTCCTCTTCACGATCGTGTCGTCGTTCGCCGCATCGAGGAAGACACCAAGACCACCGGCGGCATCATCATTCCCGATACTGTCAAAGAGAAGCCCATGCAGGGCGAAGTCATCGCCGTTGGCCCCGGCGGCCGCGACGACAGCGGCAAGCTCGTTCCCCTCGACCTCAAAGTCGGCGACCGCGTGCTGTTCGGCAAATGGAGCGGCACCGAGGTCAAGATCGACGGCGAGGAGCTCGTGATCATGAAGGAGAGCGACGTCTTCGGCGTGATCGAGGGCAACGCCAAAGTTCGCGCCGCCGCCTGACGCGCCGCAACGCCAGCACGTTCATCCCATTCATAGGAGCTGCTTCACATGTCTTCCAAAGACGTAAAATTTGGCCAAGACGCCCGCGAGAAAATGCTGCGCGGCGTCGACATTCTCGCCAATGCCGTCAAGGTGACGCTCGGCCCCAAGGGCCGCAACGTGGTCATCGAGAAGTCGTTCGGCGCCCCCCGCATCACCAAGGACGGCGTGACGGTCGCCAAGGAAATCGAGCTTGAGGACAAGTTCGAGAACATGGGCGCGCAGATGGTGCGCGAGGTCGCTTCCAAGACCTCTGACATCGCCGGCGACGGCACCACCACCGCGACCGTGCTCGCTCAAGCAATCGTCAAGGAAGGCGCCAAGTCGGTTGCGGCCGGCGCCAATCCGATGGACCTGAAGCGCGGCATCGATCTCGCCGTCAGCGCCATTGTCGAGGAGCTCAAGAGCAAGGCGCAGAAGATCAAGTCCAACGACGAGATCGCGCAGGTCGGCACGATTTCCGCCAACGGCGACACCGAAATCGGCGCCAAGCTCGCCGAGGCCATGAAGAAGGTGGGCAACGAGGGCGTCATCACGGTCGAAGAATCCAAGAGCCTCGAGACCGAGCTCGACGTGGTCGAGGGCATGCAGTTCGACCGCGGCTACCTGTCCCCGTACTTCATCACCAACGCGGACAAGATGATTGCCGAGCTGGAGAGCCCCTACATCCTCATCCACGAGAAGAAGCTCTCCGGTCTGCAGGCGATGCTGCCGGTGCTGGAGGCCGTGGTGCAGGCGGGTAAGCCGCTCCTCATCATCGCCGAGGACGTCGAGGGCGAGGCTCTCGCCACGCTCGTCGTCAACAAGCTGCGTGGCGGCTTGAAGGTCGCGGCCGTCAAGGCGCCGGGCTTCGGTGACCGCCGCAAGGCCATGCTCGAGGACATCGCGGTTCTCACCGGCGGCACGGTGGTGAGCGAGGATCTCGGCATCAAGCTGGAGAACGTCACCCTGCAGATGCTGGGCCAGGCCAAGCGGATCACGATCGACAAGGAGAACACCACGATCGTCGACGGCGCCGGCAAGAAGCCGGACATCGAGGCGCGCGTGAAGCAGATCAAGGCGCAGATCGAGGAGACCACCTCGGACTACGACCGCGAGAAGCTGCAGGAGCGGCTGGCCAAGCTCGCCGGCGGCGTCGCCGTGCTCAAGGTGGGCGGTGCCACCGAGGTCGAGGTCAAGGAGCGCAAGGACCGCGTCGACGACGCGCTGCATGCGACCCGCGCGGCCGTCGAGGAAGGCATCGTTCCCGGTGGCGGTGTGGCGTTGTTGCGCGCCATCAAGGCGCTCGACGGCTTGAACGTCGAGAACGACGATCAGAAAGTCGGCATCAACATCGTCAAGAAGGCGCTGCAGGCCCCGGCCCGGCAGATCTTTACCAATGCTGGAGAAGACGGCTCGGTGATCGTCGGCAAGATCCTGGAGAACGCCAAGTACAACTACGGCTACAACGCCCAGAGCCACTCCTACGGCGACCTCGTCGCCGAGGGCGTCATCGACCCGGCCAAGGTCGTGCGGTGCGCCCTGCAGGACGCGGCCTCCGTTGCGGGCCTGCTGATCACCACCGAGGCCATGGTGGCGGAGCTGCCCAAGAAGGATCATGGCCACCCGCCGATGCCCGGCGGTGGCATGGGCGGCATGGGCGGCATGGACTTCTAGTCCAGCCGCTTGGCTGTGGAAGAAACGGAAGCCCCGGCCTTTGGCCGGGGCTTTTTCATGATTCTCGCGTATTTGTACCCCAAGTGTGGCGCGTGGGCCCCAGGGCAGTGGCCCGGACTTGACGGTGGGGCGCGAAGCTTGCCCTATGCCGAATACTCCTTATGTGTCGTGATGCTGCGCGTGATCGGCCAAGTCGCGGCCATTTTCTCCATCTAGCTAGACAGGTGCTTTTGGAGACCGAGGGATGACCACATTGAAGGCTATTTTATTGCGGTCGGGGCTCGTCCCGGTTGCCGCGGCGGTGCTGCTGACCGGTGCGCTTCCAGCGCGTGCCGAGGACCCCGCAACGCCCCCCAAGATCGCCGATCCTGCGGCCGCGGCCGCCAAGGATAGCGACGCGACGCCGGCCGCCGACGCGGCGGATAAATCCAAGAGCGCCACCGCGGACAAGTCTTCCGAAGACAAGGCTTCCGAAAGCAAGGCCTCCGAAAAGGAGTCCGCGAGCAAGAATTCCGCTGCGCCCGAAGGCTCCGAAAGCAAGGAAGCCGCCGCAACCGAAAAGAAGCCGGGGGCCACCGGCGCCGTACCGGAGCCGAAGATCTCCGGCGGCGATGCGGCCAAGGCCGATACCTCCGAGAGCAAGGACGCCGACAAGGCTAAGGCGGATGCCTCCGAGAGCAAGGACGGCGATGCTGCCAAGGCAGACGCTTCGTCTCCTGCATCCAATTCGCCCGCATCCGAAAATGCGGCTGCTGCACCGGCCTCCGGCGCTCCGGCCGCGACCGCAGCACTCCCCGACCCGGCCTCTCCGACGCCTGCCGCCGGCGTGTCCGACGCCGTGCTGCCGCCTGCCGATGCGACGGTGGCCGCTGTGCGCGAGATGATCCCGGAAGTTGCCAAGGGCTCGAACGCCGACGATGTGGCGGCGCTGGCCGGCTTCTACGAGGAGCTGAGCGGTCCGACGATCTGGGTCACGACCGACGGGCTCACGGCCAAAGGCAAGGCCGCGATCGAGGAGATCGGCAAGGCGGACGACTGGGGTTTGCGCGCCTCCGACTTCAACGTGCCGCATCTGTCGCCGGGCTCTCTGACGGCGGACGCCGCTGCCAAGGCCGAGATCGAGATTGCGCAAGCGGTGCTCAAATATGCCCGCTATGCGCGCGGCGGACGCATCAATCCTGCGAGCATCTCGCAGCTCATGGACCAGTCGCCGACGCTGAAGGCGCCGAAGTCGGTCCTGACCGAGATCGCCGCAGCGGATGCCCCCGATGCCTATCTGCGCTCGCTCCATCCCCAGCACGAGCAGTTCCAGCGCCTGCGCCAGGTGCTGCTGAAGCTGCGCGGCTCCGACGAGAAGGTCGAGGACGAGCCGGAAGAGGATCCCGCGCTGAGCGTCAAACTTCCGCCCGGGCGGCTGCTCAGGGGCGGCATGGAGGATCCGCAGGTCGCGCTTCTGCGCAAGCGCCTCAAGGTGCCGGCTGACGACCCGACCAAGGAGAACGTCTACGACCAGCAGCTCCAGGACGCCGTGATGGCGTTCCAGCGGTCGAAGGGCCTGCGTCAGGACGCTCTGGTCGGAAACAATACGCGCGCGGTCCTCAACGGACAGCCCAAGCCCGTGGCCGTCAGCTCCTCCTCCACGCTCGAGCGCGTCCTGATCAACATGGAACGCTGGCGCTGGGTGCCTGCCGAGCTCGGCGACTACTACGTCTGGGACAACGTGCCGGAGTTCCTGACCCGCGTGGTCAAGGACGGCAAGATCATCCACACCGACAAGATCATCGTCGGGCAGCCGTCATGGCCGACGCCGATCTTCTCCGCGGACATGAAGTACATCGTGTTCCATCCCAGCTGGGGCGTGCCCAGCGGCATCAAGCGCAAGGAGCTGGCGCCGCTTTTGCGCAAGAGCTCGGGTGGTGCCGGCCTCTTCGGCATCTTCGGCGGCGGCTACTCGGCCCAGGCCGTGCTCGATGCCTACCAGCTCAAGGCCTACTACAACGGGCGCCAGATCGATCCCAATCAGGTGGATTGGAGCAGCGCCAACATTGCCGCCTACAGCTTCCAACAGCCGCCGGGCCCCAAGAACGTGCTGGGCGACGTCAAGTTCATGTTCCCCAACAGCCATGACGTCTACATGCACGACACGCCCGAGCGGAATCTCTTCGTCAAGTCGTTCCGCGCGCTGAGCCACGGCTGCATGCGCGTCGAGGAGCCGCGCAAGCTCGCCGAGATTCTTCTCGGTGAGGACAAGGGCTGGTCGCCCGATAAGGTGCGCGGCATGTTCAACGGCTACTCCAACCAGGTGACGCTCGATCGGCACATCCCGGTTCACATCACGTACTTCACGGCGAGCGTCGACGACAACGGCAAGCTTCGCACCTATGCCGATTTCTATGGCCTCGACAGCCGCACCTCGGCGGCATTGACGGGGCGGCCCGTGCGCTTCGAGCAGCCGACCTACGACGACGATGACGTCGCAACTTCCGACACGCCGCCGTCGTACTCTCCGCAGGCGCGCCGCCAGGCCAAGAAGAAGCAGTACGGGGGCCCGGCGACGCTGGCCGACGCCATCTCGGATATCTTCTCGCCCTGACCAGGCTAGAGGCCCGACCGATCAATCGCGGATGAGCTCGTCGAGCTTGTCCGCGATTTTCTTCTGATCGGAGGGAAAGCCCTCTGCGATCCACCAGGCCTCGAACGCGGCAACGATCCGTCCCACCTTCGGCCCCGCCTCCACCCCGCGCGCCAGCACGTCGGCGCCGCGTATGGGCAGCGCCGGCGCCGTCCAGCGCTCGGCAAGGCGAACGCGCTCTGCGCGCGGCGTGCGCGCCGGGCGCGTCCTTGGAGCGGACCCAATCCATGACGGCGCCGTCGGAGAAGGCCTGAGGTCCGTGGCGGTAGATAAAAGCCTGCGCCGCCGGCTCGGGCGCGCGGGGATCGAATGCGGGATCGGCGGCGCCCGCGTGGGCGAGCCGTGTCGTCTCGGCGGTCGACAGGCGCAGTCGCTGCTGCAAATCCGCGGGGCTCTGCGAGCCGCCCAGCGTCAAGGCGGCGAGCCGCAATACAGGATCGGGTGCGCGCCCGAGCGCCTGCTCGATCGCCGCCAGCCGCCGCAGCGCCTCCACGTTGCCCGCCGCGCCAAGGACCGGCTGCAAAAGCCCGGACTGGTGCATGGCGCCGACCGCCTCGATGGCCCCGGGGGCGGCGAGCAAACGCAAAAGCTCGGCGCGAATGCGCTCGCCCGATAAGTTTGCAAGGCCGGCCTTCTCCGCGACGGCAGCGGCCAGTCCGTCGGGATCGGGGGCGGCTGCGTCGCCGTACTCGGCAAGAAAGCGGAAAAAGCGCAGCGTGCGCAGGAAGTCCTCGCGAATGCGCTCGCTCGCGTCGCCGATGAAACGCACCCGCCGCGCTGCCAAGTCGGCGTAGCCGCCGAGCGGGTCGTGCACGATGCCGTCGGAGGTGCAATAGAGCGCGTTCATGGTGAAGTCGCGCCGCCGAGCGTCCTCAGTCCAGTCGGTTGTGAAGGTAACGCGCGCGTGGCGGCCGAAGGTCTCGATGTCACGCCGCAGCGTCGTCACCTCGAAGGGGACGTGAAGCGCCACGACCGTGATGGTGCCGTGCTCGATGCCGGTGGGGATGGCATGCAGCCCCGCCTTCGCGGCGAGCCGCATCACGTCGGCGGGTAGCGCCGTCGTGGCGATGTCGACGTCCTTGACGGGCGTGCCCATGAGGGCGTTGCGGACGGCGCCGCCCACGGCGCGGGCCTCGGCACCTTCCGCGGTCAGGGCTGCGAACACGGCGCGCGCAGCCGGCCGGCTGAGCCATTCGGCCTCCGACAGGTCGGGAAGCCGCCGGGCTTCATTCGCGCGCGCCATGAGATCTCCCGGCTAGTCGACGTGGCCCGGCTCGATCTGGCCGTCCTTGAAGCTGGGCGGCGTGTAGGTCTGGCCGGGCTTGCCGCCGGTCATCGAGCCGAACGTTACGAGCGTCACCACCATGAGGACCGCCCCTGCCAGAAACAGCCAAACGAGCGGCGCGTCGTCGAACACGCGCGCGGCACCGGGTTTCTCGTCGCGGGTCATATAGACGTAGGCGACGTAGATGATCGTCGGCAGCAAAAACAGCAGGATGTTCTCGATGACGATGCGGATCATTGGGAAAATAGCCTGTGGTGCATGTTCTTCATGATACCAGCGGTGGCGCCCCAAATGTACCTTTGTTCGAAGGGCATCGCATAAAAGCGCCGGTCCACGCCGCGCCAGGAGCGAACATGCGTCGCGTGGTTGCGCGCGTCCATGAGAAAGGCAAGCGGAACCTCGAAGGCGTCTGCAACTTCATTGGCGTCGGGCGTGAGCTCGAAGCCCTCGCGCACGATGGCCACCACGGGAACGATGCGGTAGCCGGTTCCGGTGCGGTAGGCATCGAGAAAGCCCAAGGGCTCCACGAAATGGGGATCGAGGCCGATCTCCTCGCGCGCTTCGCGCAGCGCCGTGGCGACGGGGCCGGCGTCGCCATCCTCGACTTTTCCGCCGGGAAAGGAGACCTGCCCCGGGTGGCTCGACAGATGGTCGGTGCGCTGGGTGAGCAGGACGGTCAGGTCCGGGCGGGCGACGATGGGCACCAGAACCGCGGCCGGTCGCGGCGCCGGATCCGCTCCAAGCTCGCTCAGGAGCTCGGGATTGAGGTCGAAATCGCTGGGCTCGGGCGTGCCGCCGGCGTCGGCCCGCCAGGATCCGACGGGCGGCTCCTTATGGAGAGCCCGGTCGGCGAGTGCCCGGAACCGCGCCTCGGTGAGCGCCGGGACGGCTGTTGCGTGTGCATCCTGCATGATGCGACCATACCATCCTCATTCGTGCGCGCGATCAAGCAAGGCGGCGGCTGCCCCGCGCCAAGCACGGTAAACACGGCCAACACGATACCGACAAACTCTGAGACGAGCCTTTGGCTTGAGATTCGCTGGGAGGACCATTTGGATTTTTCGCCGGTACGCGCATTCGCGGCGGCCGTGCTCTGCCTGGCGCTGGCGTTCGCGGCTGAGCGGGCGCAAGCGTCGGACGCCGCGTTCATGGCGACCTTGGCGCCGGCCGAGCAGCAGGAGTTTTCCGGCTGGCGCAAGGCGAAAGCGCACTTCGAGCGCCGTCTCGACGCCTATTGGCAGGAGGTCGAGAGCAAGCGCCGCGGCCGCCGTCCCAAACGGAGAACCGGCAAGCTCTACGAGCCCGACGACTACGTCTGGAGCTTTCCGCCCGTCTACAAGGGACCCAAGCTGAGCGGGGGCCTGGCGCGGCGCTGGGCGCGCTACCAGGCGTCGCTGGAGGCGGCAAAGCCGCCGTCGAAGAAGACCAAGCGCCAGATGCCCGACATCGACGACTTTCTCGCCGCCGCCAAGCAATACTACGGGTTCGTGCCGACGCGCATCCCCGAGGCCGAGTTCAAGCGGCGCTATGCCAAAGAGGCGCTGGCGCTTGGGGCTCACCAAGGAGCAGGTGGTGCGCGTCTACGCGCTGGAGACGGGCGGCAACGGCACCGCCGACATGCAGGCCGGCATCAATCCCATTTCCAAGAAGGGCCACCCGATCTCCTCGGCGCTCGGCTACGCGCAGCTCCTGCACGCCAATACCATCGGCGAGCTGGTGAAGAACGGCGACGACTTCATCGCGCGGCTGCGCAAAATGGCGGCGACGACCCGCGATCCCGCGCGCGCGGCCGAGCTGAAAGCCAAGATCGTGGCGCTGCAACGCATGCTGAAAGCCGCCCACACGGTGCCCAACGACTGGTACCGCCACGTCGACTTCGCGCAAGGCCCGCGCGGCTACGGCATGCACGCGATCAACCTCGACGGCGACATCGGCCCCTGGCTGCAATCGATAAAGTTGCGGGGCTTGAAGGATTTCGCCAAGCGCAAAGGCGTCACCAACCTGTCGGGCGAGGAGATCGAGCTGATGAACCTTTCCGGTCCGGCGACGGGGCTGGAAATGATGCAGCCGGCGGGGCTGACCGCGCCGACGCCGAACTTCTTCTCGCGCCGCGCCTACTACGTGAATAAAATGGTGACGGGCAAGACGTCGGCCGAGCTTTTGGCCGAGTTCACGCGACGCATGGACAGCAGCGTCAGACAGCCGGGCGCGGTCGAGTTCGCGCAGGCCTTCGATGCGATCCGGCCGCCCGAAAAGCTGCCCTGGCGCTGAGTCTGCCCCGATCGCGTCACGGCCACTTCACGATGGGCGGCATGGAGGACAATATTGAGTCCACGTTGCCGCCCGTCTTGAGACCGAACACGGTGCCGCGGTCGTAGAGCAGGTTGAACTCCACGTAGCGGCCGCGCCGTACGAGCTGCTCCTCGCGGTCGGCCTCGGTCCACGGCATCTGGAAGTTGCCGCGCACCAGCATGGGATAGACCTTCAGGAAGGCGCGGCCGACGTCTTGGGTGAAGGCCAGTGCGGCGTCCCATCCGCCGGCGGCCTCCGGCGGCGTCAGGTAGTCGTAGAAAATGCCGCCGATGCCGCGCATCTCCTTGCGGTGGGGGAGGTAGAAGTACTCGTCGCACCATTTCTTGAAATGCGGATAGTCGGCGATCTGGTGCGCCTCGCAGGCGCCATACATGGCGGCGTGAAAGGCGAGGGTGTCGGTGTCCGACTGCGTGCGCCGGCGCTCCAGCACCGGCGTCAGGTCGGCACCGCCGCCGAACCACCACTTGGAGGTGACGACCATGCGCGTGTTCATGTGCACGGCCGGCACGTTGGGGTTCTGCGGATGCGCGATGAGCGAGATGCCCGAGGCCCAGAACTGCGGGTTCTCGTCGGCACCGGGGATCTGCTTGCGGAACTCGGGCGCAAACTCACCAAAGACGGTGGAGGTGTGCACGCCGACCTTCTCGAACACGCGGCCCGCCATGAGGCTCATGACGCCCCCGCCGCCGGGAACGCCCGTGTGATCGGCACGCTCCCAGGGCGTGCGCTGAAAACGGCCGGGGGGCCGATCGGATAAAGGGGCGCCGGCCGGGAGGCCGTCTTCCAGCGCTTCGAAGGCGGCGCAGATCTGGTCGCGCAGGGTCTCGAACCAGGCTCGGGCGCCCTGCTTCTTGGCGTCGAGATCGGCCGTCGTCCCCAGCGGCTGTTGCAGCTCTGTCATTCTTCGGCCCGCCCCTTTTGTTGGCGCATTTCCCGCTATATATCCTCAGGCGGCGATGTCTAGGGAGGCATGCCGCCGCCGCCCCCAGGACCTTTTAGCATTCGCGCTGGCGCGCCACGCCGGGTATTGCCGGGCCGCGCCAATCGCATTTTTGATCCTTCTTCGGATCCGGAGCCCCGTCATGATAGCCCGCATCTTCAGCTGGCTCGAGACGCGCAAAGACTCGTTCCCGGCGGAAACGCCGGGAATGCCGCCGACGACGTTCTGGGCCTTCATCCTGCACTACACGAAGCCCTTCTGGCTGCTGATCGCAGCGTCGTCGCTGCTGGCCGCCGCCGTGGCCCTGATCGAGGTGTCGCTGTTCGGCTTCCTCGGCGATCTCGTCGACTGGCTGTCCAAGGCCGACCGCGCCACGTTCTGGAGGGACCACGCGCCGTTCCTCATCACCATGGCCGTGGTGGTGCTGGTGCTGCTGCCGATCCTGAAGTTCTTCTACGAGTCGGTGATCCACCAAGGGATCCTCGGCAACTTCACCATGCGCACGCGCTGGCAGGCGCACCGCTACGTGCTGCGCCAGTCGATCGAGTTCTTCCAGAACGACTATGCCGGCCGCGTCGCCGCCAAGGTGATGCAGACCTCGATGGCGGTGCGCGAGGTCGTCATGAAGATGGCCGAGGTGCTGCTCTACGTGGCGATCTACTTCACGGGCGCGGTCATTCTTTTCGCCTCCAGCGACCCGCGTCTGGCGGCTCCGCTGTTGCTGTGGCTCGCCGGCTATCTGGCGGCCATGGTCTACTTCGTGCCGCGTCTGGGGAGGGTGTCGGCGGAGCAGGCGGATGCCCGCTCGCTCATGACCGGGCGCGTCGTCGACACCTACACGAATATCTCCACCGTGAAGATGTTCGCGCACGCCGAGCGCGAGGACGCCTATGCGCAGGCCAGCATGGGGATCTTCCTCGATACCGTGCACCGGCAGCTGCGGCTGGTGACGCTGCTGACGATCGCCTTGAACGTGCTCAACGCGCTTTTGCTGTTCTCGGTCGCGGCCACCTCGATCTGGCTGTGGACGATCGAGGCCGTGCAGACGGGTGCCATCGCCTTTTCCGTCGGGCTTGTCATGCGCCTGCAGGGCATGTCGCACTGGATCATGTGGGAGGTCGCGGGCCTGTTTGAGAACGTTGGCGTGGTGCAGGACGGCCTGGAGACAATTGCGCGCGAGCGCACCGTGGTCGATGCCGCGGACGCCAAGCCGCTCGCGGTGACCAAGGGCGAGATCCGCTTCGACCACATCCGCTTCAACTACGGCCGCGACATGGAGACGGGCCGCGGCAGCGTGATCGAGGATCTGACCCTCGATATCGCGCCGGGCGAGAAGGTGGGGCTGGTCGGCCGCTCGGGCGCGGGCAAGTCGACGCTGGTCAGCCTGCTGATGCGCTTCTACGACCTCGACGGCGGCCGCATCTTGATCGACGGCCAGGACATCGCGCACGTGACCCAGGACTCGTTGCGCGCCGATATCGGCATGGTCACGCAGGATACCTCGCTGCTGCACCGGACGGTGATGGACAACATCCTCTATGGGCGGCCCCATGCCGGGGAGGCGGAGGCGATGGCGGCGGCCAAGCAGGCCGCGGCGCACGAGTTCATTCAGGAGCTGGAGGATTTCAAGGGCCGCACCGGCTACGAGGCGCACGTGGGCGAGCGCGGCGTCAAACTCTCGGGCGGCCAGCGTCAGCGCGTCGCGATCGCGCGCGTGCTTTTGAAGAATGCGCCCATCCTCGTCCTCGATGAGGCGACGAGTGCGCTCGATTCCGAGGTTGAGGCCGCAATCCAGGAGCAGCTTGTCAATCTGATGAGCGGCAAGACGGTGATCGCCATCGCGCACCGCTTGTCGACCATCGCGGCCATGGATCGTCTGGTCATTATGGACGAAGGTCGCATCGTCGAGCAGGGCAGCCACGCCGAGCTTTTGCGCCGGGGCGGCCTCTACGCCGAGTTGTGGGCGCGCCAGTCGGGTGGATTTCTTGCCCGGGATGCGGCCGAGTAACGGCGGCTCGCAGCTGACGCAGGTCAGGATTTGATCCTGCCCGCATGAGGTTAGCGCTGAACGCTCGATGCCAACCCGCCGTGCCGGCATGCTTTTGTGGCGCGCGCCCGCGCAGCGTGCGCCAAATTGCCTCCGCAATTGTTGTGGGCGAGGGTTGAGGGCGGATTAGAACGATGTCAAAAAACCACATGGCCAAGCCAGCCGAGTTATAGGCCTATCGTGGCAGCACGCGCTTTTTGCCGGGGGGCTGCAACCTAAAGCCTGGGACACGGAGCGTGGCGGCCGGGGATCAGTTCAGCGCTTGATCCGGCCTTATATTTCTCGAAGCGGAGGCACTCGTGGCAACTGACGCCGAAGAACCGGACCGTAGGGACTTTCTGATCCTTGCGGGTGGGGCTTTCGCGGCCGTCGGCGGCGCTCTGGCGCTCTGGCCGTTCGTCGACCAGATGAACCCGGATGCCGGCGCGCTGGCGCTCGCCTCCATCGAGGTGGACATCGCTCCCATCCAGGAAGGCCAAGCGATCACCGTTCTGTGGCGCGGCAAGCCCGTCTTCATCCGCCACCGCACGGCCAAGGAGATCGAGGAGGCCAATGCGGTCGACGTGAGCAAGCTTGCGCGACGAGTATGCGCGCAACGAGGATCTGCCGGCCGATGCGCTCGCCACCGATGTAAACCGCACCAAGTCGGGGCACGAGAACTGGATCATCATGGTGGGGATCTGCACGCATCTGGGCTGCATTCCCAAGGGCCAGTCGCTCGGCGACGCAAAAGGCGACTACGACGGTTGGTTCTGTCCCTGCCACGGCTCGCACTACGATACGGCCGGACGCATCCGCAAAGGCCCGGCGCCGCGCAATCTCGAGGTGCCAGTCTACGAATTTCTGACCGACACCAAACTCAAGATCGGCTGAGGCGCGCGAGGCTTACATGGCACTCCACGGATCGACCTACGAGCCGAAGTCCGGCTTCGGCAAATGGATGGACGCGCGCCTGCCCATCGGGCGGATGATGTACTCGCAGTTCATCGACTTCCCCACGCCGCGCAATCTCAACTACCTGTGGACGTTCGGCGGCATCCTCACGTTCTTCCTGATGGCGCAGATCGTGACCGGCATCGTGCTCGCCATGCACTATCAGCCGAGCGCCACCGAGGCCTTCGACTCCGTCGAGGCGATCCGCCGCGACGTCAACTACGGCTGGCTGTTGCGCAACCTGCACGCGGTCGGCGCGTCCATGTTCTTCCTCGCCGCCTACGTGCACATCTTCCGCGGGCTGTACTACGGCTCCTACAAGGCGCCGCGCGAGGTGTTGTGGATCATCGGCGTGTTGATCTTCCTGGCGATGATGGCGACGGCCTTCATGGGCTACTCGCTGCCCTGGGGCCAGATGAGCTTCTGGGCCGTGACCGTCATCACCAACCTGTTCTCCTCGCTCGACAGCATCGTCAACGGGCTCGGCACCACCATCGTGCAGTGGCTGTGGGGCGGCTACTCGGTGTCGGGAGCGACGCTCAACCGCTTCTACAGCCTGCACTATCTGCTGCCCTTCGTGATCGCAGGGCTGGTCGGGCTGCATCTGTGGGCGCTGCACGTGGTCGGGCAGAACAGCCCCGTCGGCCTCGACGTCAAGGCCAAGTCGGATTCGCTGCCCATGCACCCCTATGCCACGTCGAAGGACGCGGTCGGCATGTTCGCCTTCCTCATCCTCTTCGCCTGGTTCGCGTTCTTCCTGCCCGACTACCTCGGCCATCCCGACAACTACGTTCCGGCCAACCCGCTGGTGACGCCGCCGCACATCGTGCCGGAGTGGTACTTCCTGCCGTACTACGCCATCCTGCGCGCGATCCCCTCGAAGCTGTTCGGCGTCATCGCCATGTTCGGCTCGATCGCGATCCTTCTGTTTGTGCCCTGGCTCGACCGGAGCCCCGTGCGCTCCACCAAGTACCGGCCGGTCTACAAGTGGTTCTTCTGGCTGTTCGCCTTCACCTGCGTGGCGCTCGGCTATCTGGGGTCGAAGCCGCCGGAGGCCGCGTACGTGTTCTGGGCGCGCGTCTTCACGTTCTACTACTTCGCGCACTTCCTGATCGTCATGCCGGTCGTCGGTTGGCTCGAGAAGCCGAAGAAGATACCGGGCTCCATCACCGAGGCGGTGCTCGGCAAAGACGCGGTGCAACGTGCAAAAGTTGCGGCCGAATAGGGCTGGAGGGGACTTCCAATGACAAGACCGGGCCCAAGCCGCATGGCGGCGGTGGTTCTCCTGGCCGTCCTGGCGCTCGGCAATGCCGCGCGCGCCGAGGAGGCGGCGGGCGAGCACGGAATCGAGCCGCAAGAGTGGTCGTTCTCGGGCTTCACCGGCTCCTACAACCAGGCGCAGCTGCAGCGCGGCTTCCAGATTTTCCAGAATGTCTGCTCCGCCTGCCACGGCTTGAAGCGGGTGCGCTTCCGCAACCTGGCCGAGCCGGGCGGGCCCGAATTTCCCGTCGAGGCCGTGAAGGCGCTGGCGGCGTCCTGGCCCTATCAGATTTCCGGCGAGCTCGACGATGAGGGGCACCCCATCGACCGGCTTCCCGGCCTCGCCGATCCCATCATCGGGCCCTACAAGAACGACAAGGAAGCGCGCGCGGCGCAGGGCGGCGCGCTGCCGCCCGACCTGTCGCTCATCGTGCGCGCCCGCACCACCGAGAGCCACGCGCCCTGGTACTCGCACTGGCTCTACATGCTGAAGGACATCGTCACGGCGCAGCAGGATAACGGCGCCAACTACGTCTATGGGCTGCTGACCGGCTATACCGAGCCGCCGGCGGGCGTCCACGTCAACGACGGCATGTACTACAACCTCGCCTTCCCCGGCCATCAGCTGGCGATGCCGCCACCGCTGTCGAAGGACAGCGTCGTGGAGTATCAGGCGGACGCCGGCGCCAAGGCGTCGTTCGAGCAGAACGCCAAGGATATTACGGCTTTCCTCGCCTGGGCGGCCGACCCGAGCCTGGATGCGCGCAAGGAGCTCGGCTGGCAGGTGCTGCTCTACCTGCTGATCACGACGCTGCTGCTCTACGTCGCCAAGAGGCGCGTCTGGGCGCGTGTGAAGCACTAGGCGCTCGAAGTCGCTCAGCCACAATGTTCCAGCCCCTCACCCGGTCCGTTCCTGCTTCGCACGAACGGACCGACCTCTCCCCCTGGGAGAGGTGAATTACGTTGAAGCCGCCGCAGCCGCACCTCTCCCATAGGGAGAGGTCGGGATGCGCACGCGCAGCGTGGGCGGCCCGGGTGAGGGGGTGCTGAGCTCGAAGTCGCGTCGGCTTTTCGGTTTGCGTTGTCATGCGCGCGTGCGATATCGGCGATGCGAGCTTCTAGGAGGCAAGAGTGACCAAGTCGGTACTAGGCATCATCGGCGGCAGCGGCTTCTATAACCTGCCCGGACTCGAGAAGGCGCGCTGGGAGAAGGTTGTCGAGCCCCTGGGGCGAGCCCTCCGACGAGATCCTGTTTGCCGAGATCGACGGGCTGCCGTTCCGCTTTCTGCCGCGCCACGGCCGCGGGCACCGCATCTCGCCCACCCACATCAACTATCGCGCCAACATCGACGCGCTGAAGCGCTCCGGCGTCACCGATCTCGTCTCCGTCTCGGCGTGCGGATCGCTGAAAGACCAGTACGCGCCGGGCCATTTCGTCATCCCCGATCAGTTCATCGACCGCACGTTCGCGCGCGAGAAGAGCTTTTTCGGCGACGGCTGCGTCGCGCACGTGTCGATGGCGCACCCGGTGAGCCCGCTGCTGGTGGCGGCCGCGGAGGCGGCGGCGAAGGCGGAGAGCATCGATACGACGACGGGCGGCACCTACCTCGTCATGGAGGGCCCGCAGTTCTCCACGCGGGCCGAATCCTTCCTGTATCGCCAGTGGGGCTGCGACGTGATCGGCATGACCAACATGCCCGAGGCCAAGCTCGCGCGCGAAGCCGAGCTCTGCTACGCGACGGTGGCCATGGTCACCGACTACGACTGCTGGCACGACGAGCACGCCCACGTGGACGTGGCCTCGGTGATCGCGGTGATGAAGGACAACACCGAGAAGGCGCAGCGCCTCGTGCACCGGCTGGCCGCCGACTTCCCGCGCGAGCACCCGGCCTGCCCCATCGGCTCGGACACCGCGCTCGATGTGGCGATCATTACGGCGCCCGAGGCGCGCGATGCGGCGCTGATGCGCAAGCTCGATGCGGTGGCGGGGCGCGTGTTGGGCAAGTAGTCTGATCGCTCAGTTCTTCGGAGGCGGTGGCGGCATGGCCTCGAAGCTCGGAACATCGTCGGCGGTGATGTCCCACGCCGGGCGGTTGCGCGTGTAGACCACGACTTGCGGCGCGAACCAGCTCGTGTCCTCTAGAATGCCCACGGGCACCAGGACGATGCCCGGGCGCCCGGTATTTGTGCCATGCGTGCGCGCTCCGCAGACGGGACAGAAATGGCGCTCAAGCGAGTTGCCGCTGTCGGCGGTCAGCGTGAAGCCCTTGGTGTCGCCGGTGATCTCGACATCCTCGGCACGGAAGAAAGCGTTGGACGCGTGGCCCGTGCCCGTTCCGCGCTGGCAGTCCTTGCAATGGCAGTGGGCCATGCGCACCGGCGTGCCTTTGACGGCGATGCGGACGGCCCCGCACAGGCAGTGCCCCGACGACTCGATCTCGCTCGACATGTCTGGCGGTCTCCCCCATTTGCGCCACTCAAAATGGCGGCACGGCGCGGCGTGTTCAAGTGCAAACGCCGGCGCTCGCGGCGTCTAGGCAACCGCGCCGCTTTTGGCATCCACGGCGCGCACGAAGGCGCGGAACAGGCGCCGCTGGGAGGCGCGGTAGATCATGAACTCCGGGTGCCACTGCACGCCGACGCGGAAATAAGCGGACGCGTCCTCGATGGCCTGCACGACGTCGTGCTTGTCGCGCGCCGTGACCTTGAGGCCGGCGCCCAGACGATCCACGGACTGGGTGTGCAGACAGTTGACGTGCAGGCGATCCACGGCGAGCACTCGGTGCAGAAGGCTGTCGGGCTCGATGGTCACGTGACGCGCGGGCAGCGGCGTCCAGCGCCGCGGCAGCCCCTCGTAGGCCTTGTAGACGTCCTGATGCAGCGTGCCGCCGTAGAACACGTTCAGCATCTGCGCGCCGCGGCACACGCCCAGGACGGGAAGGTCGCGGCGCGCGGCGTAGTCGAGGGCCTTGAGCTCGAGCTGATCACGGGCGGGGTCGTGCTGCACGTCGAGCGTCAGCTCGCCGTCGTAGAGCTCCACGGAGATGTCGTCGCCGCCGCCGATGATCAGCCCGTCGAGGCCCTGCAGCGCGGCTTCGCCGCCGGGCGCCACCAGGCGAATGGGGTGCTCGCCGAACAGGCGCATCGACAGCCAGTAGAACCACCACATGTAACGGCCGCCGCCGCGCGAGCTCGTCACGCCGATGCGCGGCGTCCTCATGACAGCGCGATCCACTCGCTCGAGATGATCGCCCAGTCGCGCGGCAAAAGCCGCCCCTGGTTCTCATTGTAGGCATGCGCCATGGCGGCGAGCTTGTCGGGGCGCTCGGCGAGCTGCTCGACGAGGCACCAGCGGTTCCACTCGGTGACGATGTTCCAATCGGGCCGGTCGAGCCGGGCATCGGGCAGACGGTAGTGGAAGGTGGGTCGCGGCTTGATACGCTTGTCGTCGACGGTATTGCGCACGCGGGGCTCGTCGAGCCAGGCGAACAGCGGCAACAGGTCGAGCTCGCGGTTGCGCGTGGGGTTGTGCAACAGGTAGTCGTCGATGAGCGTGGCGATGTCGGGCCGGTAGGCTGGATCGATCACGAGCAGGGTGTAGTCGGGCGGAAACGGATCGGCGAAAGCCAATACGCGGCGCGTCAGGTTGACCGAGATGACGGCGCGCAGCCAATCCGACAGCAGCAGATAGGCCTTGAGGACGGAGACGATCCATTCGGCGCTGCGCTCGGCGATATCGGGATTGAGCTGCATGCCGAAGGCGTAGAGCGGGCTCACGTCGGTGCCGTGTGCACCGACACGGCGCAATTCCTCCAGCAGGCTGTCGAGCCGGGGCAGATCGTCGATCCGGATTGGCGGGCACACGATCTCGCACGGGATGAGCGCCGAGCCGATGTCGCCCAGCACGCCGTGGAAGGCATCCTGGAAGTTCGCCATGAGCATCTGCAACCCGGTCGGCGTCTCCGCCGTCGCCTCGGCGCGGTGCAGGAACTGCGAATCGAGCTCGGACTTGAAGTCGCCCAGCTCGGTTTGCTGGATTGAGAAGCGGTGGTGGTCGATTGCTTTGACACTGCCGCCGAAGACCTTGCGCACGATGCGCGCGGCATCGCGCGCGGTCACGGCCGCGAACTCCAGCTCGACGCCGACGCAGCGCGGCTCACCGGTGTAGTTGGACTCGCGCGGCGGTCTTTCGATTTTGGCGGTCAATTGGGTCAGCTCTTTCGTATTTCCCTGGTCTTAGGCGCGCAGCGTGAAGTTTTCGCCAATGGGATTGAAACGCCTGAGCCGGCGGGCGGTTTCCTCTTCAATCGCGTGCGCCCCGGGATGAACGGGCCGCCAGCCACGCCATCACGTCCTGCGCGTTCCGGTCGGGCGGAAACACCGGGTAGAACACGTGCTCTATGGAGCCGTCGACGATGATCATCGTGAGGCGGCACAGCAGCCTGCGGCCATCGACCGAGAATGTCGGCAGGCCAATGGCATCGGCGAGCGCGAAGTGGGCGTCGGAGACGAGCGCAAACGGCAGGTGCAGCCGGGCCGCGGCCTCCTGCTGGTCGCTCGCGCTCTGTGCCGACAGGCCCAGCACGTGGTCGGCGCCGAGCGCGCGCAGCTCGGAGAAGTGGTCGCGAAAGGCGCAGGCCTGCGGGGTGCATCCGCGCGCACCGGGGATCATGTCCCAACCGGCGGGAAGCGCGACATCGGGCCTGCCCGTCATGGGGTACGCGTAGACGACGGCAATGCCGGCGAGCGCCGACAGGTCGACGTCGACGCCCTGCGTCGTCGGCAATGCGATCGAGGGCAGCTTGAGCCCGCGCAAATGGTCCGCGGCGCGATCGTCGACCGGTGCCGGCAGTTTCGACCAATCGATGTCGAAGAGGCTGCTCATGGGCGGCGATCCTGACACGAAACACCGTGTGCCGTAGCAGGAATACCATCCGTTGTCTGAGCGACCTTGTGAAGGCGCGGGCGATCTGCTAGCCGCACAGACGAAGTGGACGCGTTCCTGATTCACCGATCGCCGTCCGATGCAGCATTCTGAACGCTGGCGCGCATTCCCATTGAGCGCGCCACTGCTGGGCCTCGCCGCGGCGGCTATGCTGGCGGTCAACCCTGCGCGCGCCGATCAGGACGACGATGCCGAGCGCGTGCCCTCCAACGCCGCCGAGATCTACAGCCCCATCGCGCGCACGTTTACCCGGCAGGCGCCATTGCCGGGCGGCCCGCTCAGGCATCCCATCCCGGCCACGCCGGAGCCTCCGGTCTCGCAGGGACCGATATTGCTCGACGGCTTGAAGCAGCGGTTGCAGTACACCGATCCGTTCTTTCGCGATGCGCTCGTCGAGCTCTATGGCCGCACAGGCTATCTCGACCGGCATAACTTCGATGACACCACCTCGCAGGCGTGGGCTGCGGGCACGGCGCTGGCGGTGCGCTCGGGCTACTTCGACGGCTGGCTGCAGGTGGAAGCCGCGGTCGCCACCTCGCAGCCGGTGTACGCGCCCGACGGGGAGGGCGGCACGCTGCTGTTGACGTACCAGCAGGCGGAGGTCAGCTCCGTGGCCCTCGCCAACGCACGCGTGCGCCTGGCCGAGCAGGAGCTCATCCTCGGACGCCAGCTCGTCAAGACGCCCTACATCAATCCGGAGGATACCCGCATGATCCCCAACACGGTGGAGGGCGCGGTGGTGACGCGGCGGCGCGACAAGGCCGAGCGCTTCGATTACGGCGTGGGCTATCTGTGGGGTTTCAAGGCGCGCGACTCGAGCACGTTCGTGCCCTTTTCCGAGGTGCTGGGGCTGGAGGAGGACCGCGGCGTGCTGGTGGCGGGCGCAAAGGCGAGACCGCTGCACGGGCTGACGGTCGGCGCCATCGAGTATCACATCGCGGACGTGCTCAACACGGTCTACGCCGAGATCGACTGGCTGCCGCGGCCGGTCGGCGAGGTCCAGCTCCACCTCGCCGTCAATTACACCGACCAGCGCACGATCGGCGACGAGCTGTTGCCCGGACGCGGCTTTACGGCGTCGCAGGTCTCGGCGCTGTTTGCCGCCAGCTACAGCGATGCAACCGTACTGGCGGCCGTCTCGTCCAATGGGCGCGACGCCGATCTCATCGGCCCCTTCGGCAGCTTTCCCGCCTACACGGTTCTCGACCAGCTCAACTTCAATGATGCCGGCGAGACCACGCTGGTGTTGGGCGCGGCCTACGACTTCTCGCACGTCATCACCGATGGATTGAAGGCCCAGGCGCGCTATGGGATGGGGTGGGGCGTCGTCGATTTCCTCACCGGCGCGCCGCTGCCCGATCAGAACGAGCTGAACCTGGAGCTCGAGTACCACCCGTCGTCGGGACCGCTGAAGGATCTGTATTTTCAGGTCTTTTATTCGGGCGTGCGGTTTCCCGGCGCGCCGCCGGGCGCGGAGAGCCAGCCGCAGTTCCGCACCGTCCTTACCTATCTGGTGCCTGTCCTGTAGGGGCATGGGCCTTAAGAGCAGGGAGCTTTAATCGTCGCTTGGCGCCATTGCGGTTATGGTGGCCGCGAACCGCTTCGTCTTGCGCGAGACCCGATGCCCGATCACACCCACTCCCAGGAGCCCTTGCGCCCGTTCGATGCGCGCATGCTGGACGTCGGCGACGGCCACTGGCTCTATGTCGAGGAGGTGGGCCGCCGCGACGGCCTGCCGGCGCTGTTTCTGCACGGCGGTCCCGGCAGCGGCGCCCAGCACGCCCACCGCAGCCTGTTCGATCCGGCGCGCCATCACGCCATCCTGTATGATCAGCGCGGCGCCGGACGCAGCCATCCGTATTTGTCGCTCAACGCCAACACGACCGATCACCTCGTTGCCGACATCGAGTGCATTCGTATGCATTTCGGCATCGACAAGTGGCTGGTCGTCGGCGGCTCGTGGGGCTCGACGCTGGCGCTGGCCTATGCCGAGACATACCCCGAGCGCGTCAGCGGCCTGGTGCTGCGCGCCATCTTTCTCGGCTCGGCCGAGGAGGCGCACTGGGCCTTCGTCGACGGGCCGAAGCTGTTCCGCCCGGAGCTTTACGCCGACTTCGTCGCGCTCTCTGAGCGAGACCGAGCGCGCCGATCCGCTGCAGGCCTATCTCGATCGGCTCGCCGATCCCGACGTCGCCGTGCACGGACCGGCGGCGCGCGCCTGGAATGCGTATGAGCGCGCGCTGTCGAAGCTGGCACCCGGCGCAGACGCGGCTTGCGCGCGAGGACTCCTCGGGGCGCTTGCCGCCGACGCCGTTCATGGAGGCGCACTACATCCGCAACGATTTCTTCCTGCAGCCGGGCCAGCTCTTGCGCGGGGCCGGCCGGCTCAAGGGCATTCCCGGCACGATCGTGCAGGGCCGCTACGATCTGCTGTGCCCGCCGAAGCACGCCTATGCGCTGTCACAAGCGTGGCCCGATGCCCACCTGCAGATGATGGAGACGGCCGGGCACTGCATGAGCGAGCCGGGCGTCGCCGACGCCATGGCCGACGCCGTGCGCGCCCTCAGCACGTAGACGTTTTATTCGCCGGCGACCCTCTTGGCCGCAGCATTGCGCCGGCGCTGGTACTCGTCCTCCATGGCGGAGATGTGCCGGTAGACGTTGGTCAGCTCCTCCTTGCGCGCCTCGTCCTGCGCCTCCTCCAGCCACTGCGCAAACTCCTCGCGCAGCGTAAACAGCACATCCAGCGCGCCGATGGCTTCGTGCAGCTCCTGCTCGGGCGTGACGTGGTTGCCGGTGGCCATGGGCTTGCCTCCTGGTGTCCCGCGAGTCCCCGCGGGCTGGGCTTGATCGATAATATGCGCGCGCGGCGCCAACGGTGGCCACAAGGATAGCCAACCGGGGCCCGGTCTCTTAGATATCTGTCCGTGCCGTTAAAAGAGGGTGTGTCATGCGCGTGCTGCTCGCAGTTGTGACGATGGCCATCTGCGCCGCGCTGCCGGCGCGCGCGGAGGGGCCGGCGCTGAAATTGGCGCTGGGGGGCACGCCGCGAACGATCACTGCAGACGAGCTGCTGGCGCGGCCCGACGTGGCGACGATCGAGATTCCAGACGACGCCTCCTATGGCCGGACCATGACCTACCGCGCCGTGCCGCTGCTGGCGCTGCTCGGCGACCTCGCTGGAACGCCCTTCGATACCCTCGAGGCCACCGCCACCGACGGGTTCGTGGCGCAACTGCCGCTGGCGCTGGTGGAGAAGGGCGCCGACGGCGGCAGCGTCGCGTGGCTCGCGGTGGAGGACCCGAGAAAGCCGTGGCCGCCGCTGCCCGGAAAAACCGCCAGCGCCGGGCCGTTCTATCTGGTGTGGGAGCATCCGCAAGCCTCCGGCGTCGGCAGCGAGCAGTGGCCCTATCAGGTCGCGGAGCTGGCACTCACGCAATCTCCGGCGCACCGCTGGCCGCAGATGGCGGTCGCCGACGACGTGCCCGCGAAGGCGCCGGCGCGCCTCGGGCAGGCGGTGTTCACGACGCAGTGCCTGCCCTGTCACCGCATGAAGGGGGCGGGCGCCTCCGACACCGGGCCGGACCTGGGCAGCCCCATGAGCCCCACCCAATACATGACGCCGAGAGGCCTGCGCGCGCTGATCCGCAATCCAAAAGCGGTGCGCACGTGGCCGGGCCAGCAGATGCCGGGGTTCGATGCGGCGAAGCTGTCCGACGCCGACCTCGACGCGCTGATCGCATACCTCGGGTACATGGCGCCGACGAAGCGTTGAGGGCTATACCTCATAATAACGAGGCCCGGCGCTGTGGCGCCGGGCCTTCTCATTCACCTCGCCGTTCAGTTCGTCACGGCCAGCGCGCGAACCTGCAGGTCGTTGGCCTCGCGGCTGAGCTCGACGCTGGTGGGCGCCGTGTCACCCTCCTTCGCCGTGGAGAGCACGAAGGACTGGCCCGGGGCGAGCAGCGTCTCCACGCGGATCGGCTGACCAACCTGCTGGGCGACCGTCGCGACGACATGGAAGCGGCCGGCCTCCTCGGTGTAGTAGGCGACGCCGTTGACGCTGCCGAGGTCGATGGTGTGCGCGCGCGGCCCGCCTGCGCTGGCAGAACCGATCGAGGCCAAGGTGACGGCCGCGGCGAGGAAGGCAACTTTGCGAAAGCTCATGACGGTCTCCTATCTCTGGTGACGGAGGCCAGGGCGGATGCGCTGGTCTGTTGCCAGGGAAGATGGTACACGGGGCATAATTAGTCCAATAGATTGGATCAATAATGCCCATCGATCACATCAATTTAGCCCGGGTGGATCTGAACCTGCTCGTGGCCTTCGATGCGCTCCTGGGCGAGCGCAGCGTCACCAAGGCGGCGGCGCGTATCGGCATCGGGCAGTCGGCCATGAGTCACAACCTGGCGCGGCTGCGCGAGCTGTTCGGCGACGAGCTTTTGACGCGCGGCCCGGGCGGAATGCAGCCGACCCCGCGCGCTCTGGCGCTGGCCGATCCCGTGCGCATCGCGCTGGCGCAGATCGAGACGCTGGTCTCGCGCGAGGAGACGTTCGATCCGGCGACGGCGGCGCGCGTCTTTCGCATCGGCTTGCCGGACAGCGTCGAGGTGCTGGTGGGTCCGGCGCTGCTCGCTTACGTCTGCGCGCACGCGCCCGGCATTCGCTTTCGTTTCTACGCGGCCGAGGGGCAGGGTCTGCTCGACGACCTCGACGCCGATCGCCTCGATCTCGGCATCGGGTACGGCACGTTCGCAGGCGGCCAGGTGCACCACAAGCAGCGCGTGCTGAGCACCGATACCTACCTCGTGATGTTCAATGCGAAGACGGTGCGCTTGAAACCGCCGATCTCGCTGGACGACTACGTGCGCCTGCCGCACGTGCTGACGAGCTTGCGCCGCGGCGAGCGCGGCGTGGTGGACGAGGCTTTGGAGAAGCTCGGCTTCAGCCGCAGGATCGCGCTGGTGACGCCACGCTTCGTGGCCGTGCCGTTCCTGGTCGCGGGGGCGGCGGTCATTACCACCATGCACGCCCGACTTGCGCGCATTTTCGCCGAGGAGCTGGGCTTGAGCCTCAGCCCGCCGCCCATCGACTTGCCGCAGCTGACGAGCTCGTTGCTGTGGCACGCGTCCTACGACAAGGATCCCGCCCACATCTGGCTGCGCGAGACGATCGTGCGCGTCGCCGCCGAGGAGCGCGACAAAGCGGCGATGCGGGCGCGCAAGGCGCGCTGACGCGATTGAGCAAGAGCTATTGCGCCAGAGCGAATCCCTCAAGACCGTTTGGGTCCATGCCTCGTCATGCGCTATGGGGCCTGACCGGAGGGGAGCTTGCGAACGAGCTCGCAAGCTCGCGCATCATGCGCTCGACGTCGGGATGCTGCTCGGGGCGCCAATCGGCGAGCATGGCCTTCATGTCGTCCTCGCGCTGCTGCAGCAGCCGTCGATAGTCGGAATTGCCGTTGGCACTGAGCGCGAGCATGCCGTCCGGCGCTTCCGACACCATGCCCGTCGCGGCGAGCCGCGCCAGCAACTCGGAGAACTCGCACGTCCGTCATGTGCAGACGCTGCTCGAGTACGGATTTGTCGACGGGTCCGCTTTCGCCGATGCGGGCCAAGAGCCAGAACTCGTCCGGCTGCAGGCTGATCCCCATGCGCTCGGCCCGCCGCGTGTAGACGAGCCACCGGTTCTCGCGCGCCGTCATGCGCGCGACGATGCGCTGCAGCTCTTCGAGCGACGTCGCGTCGCGCGGCATCTCGAAGGCGTCGCCCATGGGCTCGGGGCGAATGCTGGTGCGCAGCGGCACCTCCTTGATCGCCAGCGAGAGCAGGAAGGACACAAGCGCCAGCACGGCGGCGGTGAGGAACACGGGATGCAACGAATCGACGAACACGGCGAGGTAGGTCGTGTGCAGCGGCTCGCCCAGGGCGGCGATCGCCAAGGGATCGCGCAATACGGTTGCGGCATCGGGAACGGCGCGGTGCAGGTTGATCTCCAGCGCATAGGCAAAGATGCCGCCGAAGAGGGCCGCGCCGACCGAGCCGCCGATGGAGCGAAACAGCGTGGTGCCCGAGGTTGCCACACCCAGTTGCTCGTAGGCGACCGCGTTCTGCACCGCCATGACGAGGATCTGCATCACCATGCCCAGGCCCAGCCCGAGCACCAGCATGTAGGCGGACGCGACGATCGCCGGCGTCTCCACCTGCAGGCGCGACATGAGGAACAGCGCAATCGTCATGAGTGCCGTCCCGCAAATGGGAAACATGCGGTAGCGGCCGACGCGGCTGATGATCTGACCGCTGGTGATGGAGCTGACGAACACGCCCAGCATCATCGGCGTCAGGTGCAATCCGGCGCTGGTGGGGTCCAATCCTCGCACGACCTGCAGGTAGACGGGCATCAGCGTGATGGACCCGAACAGCGCCATGCCGACGATGAAGCCGATTCCCGTGGCGATGACGAACGCCGGATTCGAGAACAGCGAAAGCGGCAGCAGGGGCTCGGCGGTCGTGGCTTCGACGTAAAGAAATCCAGCCAGCGACAGCGCGCCCAAAAGCGCGATCGCAAAAAGGCTGACAGGCGCGTCGGTGACGAGCGTGGCGCCCAAGCTGCTCATGACGATGACGCAGGTCAGAGCCAGCGCGAGGAGCGCGGCACCGGCATAGTCGATCTTCGCCTTGGTCGCACGCAGGCCGGGCCTGAAGGTCGCGTTGATGACGGCCAAGGCTAGAAGTCCGATCGGGAGATTGATGTAGAAGATCCAGCGCCACGACAGGTGGTCGACGATGAAGCCGCCGACCAGCGGGCCGATGACGGTCGAGATGCCGAACACACCGCCGAAGAACCCTTGATAGCGGCCGCGCTCGCGCGGTGGGACGATGTCTCCCACCACGGCGAAGGCCGTGACCATCAGGCCGCCGCCGCCGAGCCCCTGCACGATGCGGAACGCGATGAGCTCCGGCAGGTTCTGGGCGATGCCGCAGAGCGCCGACCCGACGAGGAAGATGACGATGGCCGCCTGCAGCACGATGCGGCGGCCATAAAGGTCGCCGAGCTTGCCGTAGAGCGGGATGACGACCGTCGTGGCCAAGAGGTAGGCGGTCACGATCCACGACAGGTGCGTCAGGCCGCCGATCTCGCCGACGATGGTGGGCAGAGCCGTGGAGACGATCGTCTGGTCGAGGGAGGCCAGCAGCAGCACGAGCACCAGCGCCGAGAACACGGCCATGCGCTCGCGCTGGCTCGTCTCGCCGCCGTCGGGGCCGCCGGAAACCTGTCGTTGCATGGGATAGTGCGCTTGCTCTTGTGGCAGTCCCAGGCCCCGCCGGGGCAGAGCCTAGCGACGAAACGCGGCCCAGGGCCGCGATCCGTCGTCCTCGTCAAACTCTAGCACCGGCGCGGGGTTCCCTCACCGCGGAATGCGGATCAGCACCTCGGTGTGGACGAGCTCCGGGTAGAGCGCCTTCAAAGCGTATCCGGCGTACCACAACAGCACGCCGAGCAGGATCAGCGCCGGCACCGCCGCGAACACCGCCTTGATGAAGAACCCCATCAAGTGGGTGAACGGCACGTCGAAGCGCACGACCGTCGCCGGCGCCGCGGCCGCATAGGCCGGCACCTCGGCGGACCTGTCGCTGGCCCCGAAGTCGTGCGTCAGCGTCGCCGCGCGCGCCTTGTCCTCGCGCTCGCGCGCCTCGCGCTGCCTCGCCTCGCGCTCACGCCGCAGCGTGCGCGGCAGATCGTCGACGTCGTCGTCGGCGGCCAATGTAAAATTGATATCGGTCACGCGCCCTACCTCCTCAAACGGTGCACACGACCCCGGAGCTACGGCAAATCGTGACGCCCCGGTATTTTGCTGGGGAGGCGAAACTTTCTACCGTGTAGCGTCCAATATTGCTATTTTGCGCCGGCAATTTGACGGGGAGGCAACACTTGACCGATTTGCGCCGGTTGGTACGTACAATTCCGGATTACCCCAAGCCGGGGATCCTGTTTCGAGACGTGACGACGCTCCTGGGCGACGCCCAGGGCTTCAAGGCCGCGGTGGAAGGAATGGCGGCACCCTACATGGGCGACAAGATCGACGCGGTGGCTGGCATCGAGGCGCGCGGGTTCATCCTGGGCGGGGCGGTCGCCGACCGGCTCGGCTGCGGGTTCATTCCGATCCGCAAGAAGGGCAAGCTGCCGTGGAAGACCATCGGCCAGCAGTACACGCTGGAATACGGCGTGGACATCATCGAGATCCACGAGGACGCGATCAAGGCGGGCGAGCGCATCCTCATCGTCGATGATCTGATCGCGACGGGCGGTACGGCGGAGGCGGCGGCCAAGCTTATCTCGCGCACGGGCGGGCTCGTCGCCGGCGCGGTATTCCTGGTCGATCTGCCCGATCTGGGCGGGCTCGATATCCTGCGCAGCCACGGCATCCGCACGCACGCGCTGATGGACTTCGAGGGGCATTGACCCACCCTCGCTGTCATCCTCGGGCTTGCTGCTCTCCTCTGTCATCCTCGGGCCCATGCTGAAACATCGGCAGAGACGCTGGCTTGCTCCGGCGCAGGGAAATCGTGGCGCTCGTTTGCCAACTGATCCAAACCTGAGCTTGTTGAGCCGTGGGTCCTCGGAATAAATCCGAGGATGACACGTTGGGTGTGCGCCTTTAGCCTCGCGGGGCGATGCCCGAGGGTTTGAGAAAGAAAGGGAGCGCGGGCGCCGAAGCACTGCGATCCTGTTGCAACAAATGGGGCAGCCCTGTCATGGCGGAGCCGTGCTTCGCACGGACGCCGCGCTGGTGCTGCCGTGCCGAGGGTGCGGTCACATCGTCAGCGGGCTCATCGGTCCGGCTCTCGCTCCTTCGGGAGAGCCTCTCGCGTCCAGGACCTAGAGCTGCTGCGCTCCGAACCATGGAGCGCCGCTGCGCGAGGGGCGTCCGTGCAGTGTGTTGCCACGCCTGCACAGCCTCGATCCGCGGCCCCGGAATCCGAGGTGAGCTACCTCGCGTCAAACGCCCGCGACGGTACGGACGCTGCCTCAACCGGGTCACCGCCCCCGCCCCGCAAAGCCGCTCAGCTGCGCGTCCCATGTGGACGGGGGTGCGAGCAGTATGGGGGAGCGGAGAGCGGCGGGGATAAGAATTCGGCGACCGCACCCATTCACACCCGTCAGCAAGACGCAGGGTCTGACCCTCTGGGTCTGACCCTGTTATGGGACGGTGCTCCAGGGTGTCAGACCCGGAGGGTCAGACACCCTTATTAAGATGCGTGGGGATAAGAATTGCGACAGCGCCCACCCACATCCGTCATCCCGGCCAAGGTAGCGAAGCGACCGCAGAGCCGGGATCCAGCGTAAAGAGCGCCGAAGGCTCATTAAGATCACTGTGTCTGCGACGAGTTCGACGCTGGATCCCGGGTCTCCCCCGGCTCAAGGCCGGGATCGCCCGGGATGACAGGGTCGGTGCTGACGCCTACTTCGACCGATGCCGGCGCCGCGTTTGCCTCGCTGGCCGCCGCGCGGCGTTACTACGTCGTCCGCTCCTGGCCCTAGCCGGTAGCTCGCGTCTCGCCGGCTTCTGGAAGGTGAACGACACGGCGCCCCGCAGACGACAATGTGCTCATGCGCCCTACGAATTGACCGGGTTCTGCGCTAGGAGTGGCAGATCGTCAGCGAGAGGGTTTAGCCCGTGTCGTCCGTGCTGCCGCCCGAAAAGATGAGCATCGCGCTGCAGCGCATCGCGGCGTGGCGGGAGGATCCGTCCGCGCCCGTCGCCTGCCCCGTGTGCGAGGCGGCAGGGTTTACCATCGTCGACCAGTCGGCGCGGCCCTACGCGGAGTGGTACGCCTTGACGTGCGCGGCCTGCGGCTTAGATGCGACCATACACCTTCCCATGGCCCCACCTATCCCCGGCGGAGACATATGAAAATCAACGGCAAGGCCTACCGCACCATCTGGCTCGCCGAGGACGGCTGGTCGGTGGAGATCATCGACCAGACGCGGCTGCCGCACGAATTGGTGATCGTCCCGCTTAAGAGCGCCGAGGACGCCGCGCGCGCCATCCTCACCATGCAGGTGCGCGGCGCGCCGCTGATCGGTGCCACCGCCGCCTACGGCCTCGCCATGGCGATCCGCGAGGAGTCGTCCGACGAGGCGATCGACCGCGCCATTGAATTCCTCGCCAAGCAGCGCCCCACCGCCATCAATCTGCGCTGGGCGCTCGAGGAGATGCGCCGCGCGGTGCAGAACCTGCCGCGGGAAAAGCGCGTCGCCGCCGCCTACAAGCGCGCCGCCGATATCTGCGACGAGGACGTCGAGACCTGCCGCATGATCGGCGTCCACGGACTCAAGGTCATCGAGGAGATCGCCAAGACGAAAAAGCCCGGCGAGCGCGTCGAGGTCTTGACCCACTGCAACGCCGGCTGGCTCGCCTGCGTCGACTGGGGCACGGCGACATCGCCCATCTACCAGGCGCACGACGCGGGCATTCCGGTGCATGTGTGGGTCGACGAGACGCGCCCGCGCAACCAGGGCGCATCGCTGACGGCGTTCGAGCTGGGGAGCCACGGCGTGCCGCACACCATCGTCGTCGACAACGCCGGCGGCCACCTGATGCAGCACGGCAAGGTCGATATGGTGATCGTCGGCACCGACCGCGTGGCCGCCAACGGCGACGTCGCCAACAAGATCGGCACCTACCTGAAGGCGCTGGCCGCCCGCGACAACGACATTCCCTTCTACGTGGCGCTGCCCCACTCCACCATCGACTGGACGCTGGACGAGGGCTTGAGCATCCCCATCGAGGAACGCTCCGGCGACGAGGTGCTGAAAATGCCGGGGCGGCTGCCGGACGGATCGGTGGTGACGGTGGAGATCGCGGCGCCGGGCTCGCCCGCGGGCAATCCGGCCTTCGACGTGACGCCCGCCCGCCTCGTGACCGGCTTTATCACCGAGCGCGGGCTGTGCGAGGCGACGCGCGAAGGGCTGCTGTCGCTCTATCCCGAGCGCGCGCCCGACCATTCAAAGGCCTGAGCCCGGGGCTGATACCGTCGCTTGCGCATCCCATATGGACGGGCAGGGCAGCAACGGAGGTTCCCATGTCCCAGCATCGCCGGTCTTGCGCGCGCTTGCTCGCGCCGCTTCTCGTTGCCGCATTCGCCGTGCCAGCCGCCGCGCAGGAGGCGCAATACCTGCCGCCAAATGATCTGCCGCTCGAAGGAAAGGTGCAGTACTACGACCTGCCTCAGGGCGACCGCCCGCACGACGTGGCGCCCGCACCCGACGGCAGCGTTTGGTACACGGGCCAGCGCGCCGGCGTGCTCGGCCGCCTCGATCCCAAAACGGGCGCCATCAAGCGCGTGCCGCTGGGCGACGGCTCGGCCCCGCACGGTGTTATCGTCGGGCCCGACGGCGCGCCCTGGGTCACCGACGGCGGGCTCAACGCCATAGTACGCGTCGATCCCAAGACGCTCGAGGTCAAATCCTGGCCGCTGCCCAAAGGCCGCGAGGATGCCAACCTCAACACCGCGGCCTTCGACGGCGAGGGCCGCATCTGGTTCACGGGCCAAGCCGGTATCTACGGCCGCCTCGACCCGAAGACTGGGGATATGCAAGTCTGGGATGCCCCACGCGGGCGTGGCCCCTACGGCATCGCGGCGACGCCATCAGGCGACATCTGGTTCGTCTCGCTGGCCGGCAGCTATCTGGCCAAGCCGGACCTTAATACCGGCGCCGTGACCCCCATCGATCCGCCGAGCAAGGGCAGCGGTACCCGCCGCGTCGTGGTCGGACTCCAAGGGCCGGCTCTGGGTCAGCGAATGGAACGCTGGCACGGTGAGCGTTTATGATCCGCAAAAGAAAGTGTGGCAGACATGGCCGTTGCCGGGCGAGATGCCGCGGGCCTATGCGGTGTTCGTCGACGAGAAGGATAAGGTTTGGGTGTCGGACTTTCCAGGCAACGCCATCGTGCGCTTCGATCCCGAGACGGCGGACTTCGTGAGCTACGTCTCGAATCGGGAGCACGCGGATGTGCGTCAGATGCTGGGACGCCCCGGTGAGCTTTGGGGCGCGGAATCGGGCACCGATCGGCTCGTGGTCATTCGGTATGGTGAAACGACGCAGTAGCGTGAAAGTGTAGCGTGGGCGGCAAGGACAAATCGGGCAAGCACGCGGAGGCGAGAGCGCGCCGCGCCGTCATCGAGACGGCGCTCGCCATGAGCGAAGGCGGCTTGTCGCCGGGGCGCTCGGGCAACGTGTCGTGCCGCTTTGCCGACGGCATGCTGATCACGCCGACCGGCATGGCCTACGAGGACACCCGCCCGCGCGACATCGTCTTCGTCGACGCGCATGGCGAAGTGCCCGACAAGAAGTCGCGCAAGCCCTCGAGCGAATGGCAGTTTCATCTCGCCGCCTATAAGGCGCGCCCCGATGCGGGCGCGGTGGTGCACACGCACTCGCTCAACGCCACCGTGCTCGCGTGCGCGCACAAGCCGATCCCGGCGTTCCATTACATGGTGGCGATCGCGGGCGGCGCCGACATCCCGCTGGTGCCCTACGACACCTTCGGCACCAAGGAGCTGGCGAGCCATGTGGCCAAGGGGCTCGCGAAGCGCAACGCCTGCCTGATGGCGAACCACGGGCAGATCGCGATCGGGGCTTCGCTGGAAGGCGCGCTGGAGCTGGCGCGCGAGGTCGAGACGCTGGCTGAGCAGTATCGCGGCGTGCTCGCCATGGGCAAGCCGCACATCCTGTCCAAGCAAGAGATGGCGCGTGTGCTAAAGCGCTTCAAAACCTACGGCCAGCGCGCGCAGGACTAGCGCAGCGTGCGCGCCATAAGGGGCTACTGGCTTTAGAGGTTCGGCTCTTCGGTGAGCTGGTTCTTGCAGGTGCGCCGCCATTCACGCTTGGTCATGTGCGTGGCCGGCTCCCAGATGCTCATGCAGTCGTCGAAACGCCGCTTACGCTTCTCGGCGGGCGTGACACTGATGGTGCCGGTCGTGAGATCGTCCATCCCGGAATCTGTCGCAGTCGTGTCGGCGGTCGCGGCCGGCGTTTCGGCGCGCAACTGCACCGGCACCGCCAGCAACAGGGCCGCGATGAGAGCCGTCAGAGAAACGAATCGTGCGGATTTCAATGTCATGCCTGGCAGATAGGGATTAATCGCGTCGAAATTGAGAACCCGCACGCGCGACAGTTGGTTCCAGCTGTGGATGCTTAACTGACGTGTGGCCCCTGCATCTGACGCAAAGCGGCCTCGATCCGCCGCCACGTCTTTGCATCCGCAGCCTGGCCCTGCTGCTCGCAGGCTGCGGCCTTTTGCGCGGCCTCTGCTGCGGCCTTGTCCCCGTGCGCATCGCGCAGCTTGCGGGCGTGCTCTTGGATTTCCATCGCCTGCATGGTGTTTCCTCCCACTTGCACGGTCGATAAACCGCATATGGGGACCGGCGCGGGACGATCAAGGGCGCGTTTGCAGCTTCAATTGGCGAAGCGGAAGTGCATCACGTCGCCGTCCTTGACGACGTACTCCTTGCCCTCGAGCCGCATTTTGCCGGCATCCTTGGCGCCGACCTCGCCGCTCAAGGCAACATAGTCGTCGTAGGCGATGGTCTCGGCGCGGATGAAACCCTTCTCGAAATCGGTGTGGATAACTCCGGCCGCCTGCGGCGCCTTGGTGCCGCGGTGGATGGTCCAGGCGCGCGCCTCCTTCGGCCCCACGGTGAAATAGGTGACGAGGTCGAGGAGCTTGTAGCCTTCGTGGATCAACTTGTTGAGGCCGGGCTCGGTCAGGCCGAGGTCCTTGAGGAACTCGGCACGGTCCTCGTCGGGCAGGCCGGCAAACTCGAGATTCGATCTTGGCGGAGATGACGACGCAGCCGGCGCCTTCCGCCTTGGCCCGCTCCTCCACGGCGCGCGAATGCGCGTTGCCGCTTGCCGCCGACGCCTCGTCGACGTTGCACACGTAGAGCACCGGCTTGGCGGTCAAGAGCTGCAGCGCGGCGTAGCCGGGAGCTTCCTCAGGGCTAAGCTCGGCCAGGCGCGCGGGCTTGCCCTCGCGCAGCAGCGCCAAGGCCTTGTCCATCAGCGCGAGCTGGGCTTTGGATTCCTTGTCGCCGGTCTTCGCCTTCTTCTCGATGTTGGTGCGGCGCTTCTCCAGGCCGTCGAGGTCGGCGAGCATCAGCTCGGTCTCGACCGTCTCGGCGTCCGAGGCCGGATCGACGCGCCCCTCGACGTGGGTGACGTCGCCGTCCTCGAAGCAGCGCAGCACGTAGGCGACCGCGTCGACCTCGCGGATGTGGCCGAGGAACTGGTTGCCCAGGCCTTCACCCTTGGAGGCCCCGCGCACGAGGCCGGCGATGTCGACGAAGGTCAGCCGCGTCGGGATGATCTGGCCCGACTTGGCAATGGCGGCGAGCTTATCCAGCCGCTCGTCCGGCACGCCGACCTCGCCGACGTTGGGCTCGATGGTGCAGAACGGATAGTTGGCGGCCTCGGCGGCGGCCGTCTGCGTCAGTGCATTGAAGAGCGTGGACTTGCCGACGTTGGGCAGGCCCACGATCCCGCATTTGAAGCCCATCTCGCCGTCCTGGTCGAAGGTTGGGAAAAGGAGACCGGCGGGCGCCGGTCCCCGAAAGGTTGGCAGAGCCCTAAGGGTTTCGGGCCCCCTTGTGAAGCCCGTCTTTGCCGCAGCCGTCGCGGCCGACCCCGGCCCGGATCAGCGCACCTGGTTAAGGGCGAACGCCGAATAGCTCTGCGGGCTGGGCAGGCGCTCCTTCCCGTTCATGGCGTCGGCGAGGGCCTCGCCCATGTCGGTGCCGGGCTCCAGCGACTTCACCGCGATGACGATGAACGGCCGTTGCCAGCTGGTGCCGCCGGTCTCGCAGCCGCTGCACGGATCGCGATACTGACCGAGGTTGAGCGTCCACACGGGGACCGTGACCGCGTCGGCGATCAGAGTGGCGGCCGTGCGCGCGCGCCGCTCTGCGCGGCCCTGCTCCTCGGCCGCGTTGCCCTCCTGCGATGCGGTGCCGACCGCGATCACCGCCTTGGCGTCGGCAAGCGCTGCGCGCACCTCGTCGTCGAGAACGGCTGAGGCCAGGTCGGTGCCGGCGATCGTCTTGCCGTCCTTCTCGAGCTGGTCGGCGCTGCCGCGCACCCACAGGAAGCTCTTGTTGAGCACGACGACGTCGAAGGTGCCGCGGCGGCCAGCCTTGTCCTTGCCCTCGATGGCGAAAACGGTCGAATTGCGCGTCTGGCGCACGGTTTCCTTGGACGCAAGCGCAGCGGTTTCGATCGCGGCGCGGTGCGGCTCGATGACGTTGTCGCGAATGGCAATGGCGCCGAGCGTACCAACCGTCCCGAAGGCCGCGACGCCGACGGCTATGCCCGCATTGGTCTTGAAAAGCCCGAGCAACCAGGAGATGCGGTCCCACCAACCCGCGCCCTTGTCGTAGGCGCGATAGCCGCGCCAGAGTCTATCAATCAGAACGCGCCGCCGCTTCGTTGCGCCTTCCGCAGCGGCAATGGGGTCCGCGGGCGCGCACAGACCCCACGCGACGACGAAGCCGAGGGCAAAGGCGCTGGCTGCGTACCAAAGAGGGTCGGCGATCAGATCTTGCATCACGCTGGTGCGTCCCACGTCCCACTGTCTCAGGGCCGCACACTAGGCGCTGGCGGCGCCATCCGAAAGACGGGTGGCAGAATAACTTCACTGCCTATGCAGCGATGCGACACGCGGGTCCGAGCGCTGTTGCCCGGGACGTGATACCCGACGACGTCACAGGAAATAGGTTACGCCGTAGTACATGAGCGCGGCGAGGCCGGCTGCGGCCGGCACCGTGATGACCCAGGCGGCGATGATGCCCATGAAATGCGACCGCCGCACCAGCTTGCGCCGGCGCTGCTCCTCCTTGTCCATTCCCCGCTTGCGAGGGCCGGCCCGCAGCACGTGCTTTTTGACGTAGGCGCGACGGCGGCGGCTGTGGGTGGTGTAGTACTCGCGGAAGAACCCGACGCCGAACACGGCGCCGACGGCGATGTGCGTGGAGCTGACCGGCAGTCCCAGCCATGACGCGACGATCACCGTGATGGCCGCCGACAGCGCCACGCAGAAGGCGCGCATGGGGTTCATGCGGGTGATCTGCTCGCCCACCATGCGCACGATGCGCGGCCCGAACAGGAACAGGCCCAAGCTGATGCCGAAGGCGCCGATCAGCATGACCCAAAAGGGCAGGTTGACCGAGGTCGTCAGCGTGCCCGATTGCAGGCTGTGCAGGATTGCCGCCAGCGGCCCCACCGCGTTGGCGACGTCGTTGGCGCCGTGCGCGAAGGAAAGCAGCGCCGCGGAACAGATCAGCGGCAGATGGAACAGCTTGCGCAAAGACTGATTGCGGTTCTCCAGCCCTTCCGATTGTGCCCGCACCCACGGCTTGACCAGGAGATAGACGCCGAGAAAAACCGCCACTGCGAAGCCGATGATTTCGGCAACGCCCGGCTTCCAGACGTGGCTCAGGCCTTTCAGCACGAGATAGGCGGCGAATGAGGCTGCCATCAACGCGATCAGCATCGGCACCCAGCGACGCGCCGCCGCGATCTTGTCGTCCTGATAGATGACGTTGACCTTGATGAAGGCCAGGAAGCCGGCGGCGATGAGACCGCCGATGAGGGGCGACACGATCCAGCTTGCCGTGATCGCCCACACGACGACCCAGTCGACGGCGCCGGCGCCGACCGCGGCGATGCCGGCGCCCATGACGCCGCCGACGATGGCGTGCGTGGTGGAGACGGGGGCGCCGAGATAGGTGGCGATATTCACCCAGATCGCCGAGGAGAGCAGCGCCGACATCATGATCCAGATGAAGGTGTTGGCGCTGGGCACCAGGGCGGGATCGACAATGCCCTTGGAGATGGTCTCGACCACGTTGCCGCCGGCAATCAGCGCGCCGGCGCTTTCGAAGATCGCCGCCATGACGAGCGCGCCCGTCATGGTCAGGGCGCGTGCGCCGACGGCCGGGCCGACGTTGTTGGCGACGTCGTTGGCGCCGATGTTCAGCGCCATGTAGCCGCCGATCACGGCCGCGGCGATGATAATGACGGCGTTGGGCTCCGAGCCCATATGGAAGCTGGCGATGAGCCCGGCCAAGGCCAGGAACAGCAACGCAGCTCCGGGGGCGAATTGCCGGCGCGAGAGGAGCCGCGTGGCATCCTCCAGACGCTCGATCTTGCCCAGATCCTTGTCGAGCGAGGATTTGCGGATCGCCTGCGCGCGCAGGGCGGCCGTCTCCGCTTGACGCATCGCCATTGGAGCCTGTCCTTGTGTTCCCCCTCAGGGGTCATAGGCGGGCTGGTGCCAAATCTCAAACCCCAACGGGGTGCCCGTGGCGATTCGTGGGGGAATGCAGGCCAGATTTCAGCCCTGGCGCGAATTTGACTGGGCAAACGCGCGCAAGATGTCGGCGAGCTGACGCTGCCTGACGAGCTCAGCGGCCTTTTCGGGCGACACCCAGAGGACCGTCCGGCTGGCCTTCTCGCGCCAGTTCAGGAGCTGGCGGTCCACACGCAGGGGATAGACCGCAACGCGACAGCGCACCCAGGAGAAGACGTGCAGGCGTTTGGTGTAGTCGAAGCTGCCCACCGGCTCGGTGCCGACCTGGCCCTCGACGCCGCCCTCCTCGCGCGCTTCCCGCGCCGCGAGCTCGGCGTCCTCCATTTCCGGCTTGCGCCACCCCTTGGGGATGGTCCAGCGACCGCGCCTGCGCGTGGTGACGAGCAGGACCAGGGGAGAGGTCCCGGTGTCAACGTAGGCCAGCGCTGCGCATTGCCTTAAAGGCTCCATTCCTTCACGCCTTCAGCCGGTAGCCCGTCTTGAAGATCCACCAGACGATGGCGAGGCAGACGGCAAGGAACAGCAGCGTGGCGCCGAGGCTCGCCGTGATGTTGACGTCGGAGATCCCATAGAAGCTCCAGCGAAAGCCGCTGATCAGGTAGACGACAGGGTTGAACAGCGTGACGGTCTGCCAGAACGGGGGCAGCATTTTGATCGAGTAGAAGGTGCCGCCGAGGAAGGTCAGCGGCGTTATGATGAGCAGGGGAATGATCTGGAGCTTCTCGAAGCCGTCGGCCCAGATGCCGATGATGAAGCCGAACAGGCTGAACGACAGCGCCGTCAGCACCAGGAACGCCAGCATCCAGACGGGATGCTCAATGTGCAGCGGCACGAACAGCGAGGCCGTGGCCAGGATGATGAGCCCGATGATGATGGATTTGGTCGCGGCCGCGCCGACGTAGCCGACGACCACCTCGAAGGGCGAAACCGGCGCCGACAGGATCTCGTAGATGGTGCCGGCAAAGCGCGGGAAGTAGATGCCGAAGGAACCGTTCATGATGCTCTGCGTCAGCAGCTGCAGCATGATGAGGCCGGGCACGATGAAGGCGCCGTAGCTCACCCCGTCGATCTCGGAGATGCGCGAGCCGATCGCCGCGCCGAACACAATGAAGTAGAGCGAGGTGGAGAGCACGGGCGAGAAGATCGTCTGCATGACGGTGCGCCAGGCACGCGACATCTCGAACATGTAGATCGCTCTGACGGCGTAAATGTTCATCGGGCCCCCCGCACCAGGTCGACGAAAATGTCCTCAAGCGAGCTCTGCGACGTGTTGAGGTCGCTGAAGCTGAGGCCCGCGGTGCGCATGTCGTTCAGAAGCCCGGTGATGCCGGTGCGCTCTGCGCGCGTGTCGTAGGTGAAGGTGAGCGCGCGCCCATCGGCGGAAAGCTCCAGATTATGGGGAGTGAGGGCGGCGGGAATGCCGCCGAGCGCCTCGTTCAAGTGCAGCACCAGCTGCTTCTTGCCGAGCTTGCGCATCAGCTCGTCCTTCTCCTCCACCAAGATCAGCTCGCCCTTGTTGATGACGCCCACGCGGTCGGCCATCTCCTCGGCCTCCTCGATGTAGTGCGTGGTGAGGATTATGGTGCAGCCGCCCGCGCGCAAGTCGCGCACCACCTGCCACATCTCCTGGCGCAGCTCCACGTCCACGCCCGCGGTCGGCTCGTCGAGGAAGAGGATGCTGGGCTCGTGCGACAGCGCCTTGGCGATCATCACGCGCCGCTTCATGCCGCCCGAAAGCGTCATGATCTTGGAGTCCTTCTTGTCCCACAGCGTGAGGTCCTTGAGCACCTTCTCGATGTAGGCGGGGTTCGGCGAGCGGCCGAAGAGGCCGCGTGAGAAGCTCACCGTGTTCCACACGGTTTCGAACATGTCGGCGGTGAGCTCCTGCGGCACCAGCCCGATCATCGCGCGCACCCGGCGGTACTTGGCGGCGATGTCCATGCCGTCGACCGTCACGTGGCCGGCGCTGGGCGTGACGATGCCGCAGACGATGGAGATGAGCGTGGTCTTGCCGGCGCCGTTGGGGCCGAGCAGCGCGAAGATCTCGCCACGCCTTATGGCGAGGTCGATGCCTTTCAGCGCCTCGAAGCCCGAGGCATAGGTCTTCGACAGGTTTTCGATCGAGATGATGGATGACATGCGGGGAGCTTTAGGCGGCGCTTTCGTCGGCTTCAAGACTTGAAATTGCCGCTTCGCCCGCCGTAGGCGCCGGCCGCCACGCCGTTAATTGCGGTTCTCCAGCCCGTTCTTCAGACGCTGGGCGCGAATGGCATCCGCCGTGGCGAGCATCTTCGCCTTCATCCCGGCGAGCCCCCCACGAACGCCGGTATGGGCCTGCGCGAACTGGTCCGGCGAGGTAAACGCGTCGGGGTTCGCCTCGTCATAGGCGAGGACCGCGTCGATGGTGCGGGCGAGCGCGGGGATGTCGCCGAATGCGTACTGGTTGATGGGGCGCCCGACGACCTCTGACAGCGAGGCAAAGAGCGCAGCGTCGCCATCGGGTGGGAGCGTGGGCCGCGCCAACAGATGCGTGCGAAAGCGAAGTTGCCCGAGATAGAACACGAAGATGGCGTCGTCCTTCTTGCCGGCCTCGAACAGCGCGGCAGCCTGCTTGTAGTATTCGGCCGGATGTTTGCCAGCGAGCGCTTGCGTCGTCGCGCTGGGGACGGTGCCGGTGCTTTGCGCGCGCGCAGCGGAGGCTGCGAGAGGTGCGACGGCGGCAAGCACGATGATCGCAAGTGCACGGACGACGCCCATTTCACTCTCCATGTCGGACGTCCATGCCGCGATGATCGACGACACGGGGACCCAAGCGCTTACTCTTTGTCGCCGCGCCCGGCGAGCCATTTCTTGAGATTGTCGGCCAGCGCCCCGGCGCGCTTGCCCATGCGCTCGCCGGCGGGATGCGACTTCTTGGTGGGGGCTCCTTGGTGGGAGGCTCCGGCTCTATGCGCGTGCGCGGGGGCAGCGCCTGCTTGGCGGGCGCCTCGGCGCGCAACTCCAGCGCCACGTGCGACAGGAAGCGGGCGGCGTCGCCGCGCGCCAGGTCCGGTGCGCAAGCCGCCATCGCGTCGAGCATCGGATCGAGCCACTGGTACTCGGCCTTGGCGAAGTCGTGCAGCACGTAGTGCGCCACCGCGTCCTTGACGCCGGGGTGGCCGACGCCGATGCGCACGCGCTGGTAGTCGTTGCCGATGTGGGCCGAGATGGAGCGCAAACCGTTGTGGCCGGCATTGCCGCCGCCGGTCTTTACTTTCAGCTTGCCGGGCGCCAGGTCGATCTCGTCATGGAAGACGTAGACGTCCTCGAGCGCGATCTTGAGGAAGCGCTGGGCCTCGCCCACGCACTGGCCGCTGTCGTTCATGTACGTCAGGGGCTTGAGGAGCACCACGCGCTCCCCGTCGAGGCTCGCCTCCGCGGTCTCGCCCTTAAAGCGGCGGCGCCACGCCGCGAAGTCGTGGCGCTCGGCGATTTTGTCGAGCGCCATGAAGCCGACGTTGTGGCGATGGCGCGCGTACTTCGCCCCAGGGTTTCCCAGTCCGACGAAGAGCTTCATGAGGGAAGGCCCCGCGCGAGACGAGCGGGCGCAGGCTTATCGCCCGCGCCCAAAGGAAGCGGCTTACTTCTTCTTTTCGCCGCCGGCGGCCTTGGCATCGCCACCCTTGGCGGCCGCGGGCGCTGCGCCCGCCTTGGCGTCGGCCGCAGGAGCGGCAGCTGCCTCCGGGGTCGCCGCTGCGACTGCCGTGGGCTCCTCCTCCTGCTTCACGGCACCGGCGATGGTGGCGATCGTGAAGTCGCGATCCCGGATCGTCGGCTTGACGTTGTCGGGAAGCTTGATGGCGGACATATGGATGGAGCGGCCGATCTCGAGGCCCGTGAGGTCGATCTCGAAGAAGGGCGGGATCTTGTCGTAGGGACAGGTGACCTCGATGTCGTGGCGCACGATGTTCAAGACGCCGCCGCGCTTCAGGCCGGGCGACGCGGCATCGTTGACGAAGCGCATGGGCACCTGAACGCGGATGAGACCGTCCTTGCCGATGCGCAGGAAGTCGACGTGGATCGGCAGGTCCTTGATGGGATCGACCTGCAGCTCGCGGGGGATGACGCGGCTCTTGTTGCCCTCGACGTTCACCTCCAGCACCGTGGATGTGAAATGGCCTTTGAGGACCTGCTTCCACAGATCGTTGTAGTCGAGTGCGATGGTTTCCGGCGGCTCGCCGGCGCCGTAGATGACGGCGGGCACTTTTCCTTCGCGGCGGGCTTTGCGTGCGGCCCCCTTGCCTGCACGCGGGCGCGCCGTGGCTTTGAGCTCGATCGAGGACTGAGCCATGGCATTGATCTCCGAACAAAAAAGGGCCAGACCGGCCCGAAATCCCGCGTGCGGCCTCCAAGGGTGCCGGGCGGCGTCTCATGCGATTTGCTTGAGATGGCGCGGGTTATAGCGGCCGGTCGGGGGCTTGGCAATCGTCCCCGGGGCGCCCTGGAGCACCCCCGGCCGCTGGCGGGGCCCCTGCCCGAGGGGTGCTGCAACCGTTTGACATACCGGCGTTTCCTTAGCTCATATGGCGTCCAAAGCCTGCGGGTAGAGGCGAAAGCGAGAAAGCATGGTTCGCAAGGGTGGAAAGCGCCGGCCGGCGCCTGAGCAAGACAAGATGATCGACGAGGCCCTGCGCGGGGCGGCGCGGCCGGTGTCGGCGTACGAGCTGATCGACGAGCTGCGTGAGAAGGCCACGCTGGCGCCGCAGACCGTTTACCGCTCGCTCGACCGGCTCATCGCCGACGGCCGCGCGCACCGGCTGGAATCGCTCAATGCCTTCGTCGCCTGCCGCCACCCGAGCCACGAGGGCGCCGCCGTCTTTGCCATTTGCAACGATTGCGGCACCGTCACCGAGTTCGACGAGCCCGACGCCATCGCGCGGCTGGGCGCGTGGGCCAAGAAGGCCAAGTTCGCCGTCGATCGCATGACGCTGGAGCTACGCGGTCGCTGCCGCGCGTGCACGGCGCGGCCCATGTCCTGATCCGTCGTTTCGGCACAGCAAAACCGTCTGCCCCCGCGCTGTGACGCTGGGGGCACAAGCCCCGTGCAACCGAGCGTTTGTCGCCCTCGAACGCCGCCATTGCGGTTGAAGGGCGGAGCGCTCTTGGCTACAGAACGGATAGTATAACATCCGGTCTAGTAAAGTACAGGGGCGTACATGTCAGTTCGCGTATGCGTTGCCGCGGCGGCGGCCAGTGGTGTTCTCGCGGCCGGCCCGGCGTGGGGCCAATCCTCTGCAGACGTGGTCGAGCTTCCAGAAGTGGTGGTCACGACCGCGAGCCCGGTCGCAAAGCCGGCCAAAAAGAAACGGACGGCCAAAGCGGCGTCTGCGGGGCCGTCTGTGGCCGCGAGCCAGGCGGCCCCTGTCTCCGCAACGACGCCGGCGCTGCTGCAGCTGCCCGGCGGCATCGTCGCCGATCAGGCCTTCGTACCGGTGACCGTGACCACGGCGCGCGAGCTCGAGGCCACTGGCGGCGCCACGCTCACCGACACGCTCATGAGCAAGCCCGGCATCACCGGCTCGACGTTCGCCGCCGGCGCCAACCGGCCGATCATCCGCGGCCTCGACACCTATCGTGTCCGCATCCAGGAGGACGGCGTGGCGGTGCACGACGTGTCCAACCTGTCGGAAGATCACGCGATCCCCATCGATCCGTTCTCGGCGGAGCAGGTGGAGGTCGTGCGCGGCCCGGCAACGTTGCGCTACGGCAGCCAGGCGATCGGCGGCGTCGTGAATGCCACCAACAGCCGCATCCCGGAGTTCGTGCCCCCGCACGGCATCAGCGCCGAGATCGTCGGCGGTATGACCTCGGTCGACGACGGCCGCGACGGTGCCTTTCAGGTGACGGCGGGATCGCAAGGTTTCGCGCTGCATGCCGACGGCTTCAAACGGCGGGCCGAGGATTACGACACGCCGCAGGGCGTTCAATACAACTCGTTCGTCGAGAGCGACGGCGGTGCGCTCGGCGGCTCGCTGATCGGGAGCGACGGCTACATCGGCGTCTCTTACGCGCGCTTTGCCAGCCTTTACGGCATCCCCGGCGCGGAAGCTGAGGACGAGCGCGGACGCATCGACCTGGCGCAGGACAAGCTCCTGTCGAAGGGCGAGTGGCGGCCGAAGGCCAACGGCATCGAGGCCATCCGCTATTGGTTCGGATGGAGCGACTACGCCCACAACGAGCTCGACTTCAATGGGAGCGGCTTCGAGGTCGGCTCGCGCTTCGTCAATCGTGAGACGGAAGGACGCGTCGAGGTCCAGCACCAGCCGCTCATGACCGATCTTGGTCAGCTCAGTGGCGCGGTCGGTGTGCAGGTGGGGCATCGCCACATCGCGGGTGAAAGCTTCGAAGGCGACGCTCTGCTCGATCCGGCGCGCACGGAGATGGTCGCGGGCTTTCTCTTCGAGGAGCTGCAGGCGACGCGGAACCTGCGCGTGCAGGCAGCCGCCCGCTACGAGCAGTCGGACGTGTCGGGAACGGGGCTCGATCTCACCGGACCCGCCGCGGCGCTCGTCAACAGGGACCGGATTTTCGGGCCGAAGTCGGCGAGCCTTGGCCTGCTCTACGATCTGCCGCTCGATATTGTTGCGCGGGTCAGCGGCCAGTATGTCGAGCGCGCGCCCGATGCGGCCGAGCTGTTCTCCAAGGGCGCGCACGATGCGACGGGAACGTTCGAGATCGGCAATCCCGGCCTCAAGAAGGAACGCGCCCGCACCGTGGAGCTTGGGTTCAAGAAGGCGACGGGGGAGACGCGCTTCGATGCCTCGGCCTATTACACGGACTTCGGCGGCTTCATCTTCAAGGACCTGACCGGGCTCACCTGCGATGCCACCTTCGATTCTTGCGAGGGCCAGGCTCCCGGCGGTGGCGGCGATCTCGATCAGCTCGTGTTCGGTCAGAAGGACGCGACCTTCTACGGCGCCGAGCTCGTGGTGCAGCAGGACGTGGCGGCGATCTACAAGGGTATCTGGGGCGTGGAGGCGCAGTACGACTTCGTGCACGCCACGTTCGACGACGGCGGCTACGTTCCGCGCATTCCCCCGCACCGGCTGGGGGGCGGCCTCTACTACCACGATGCAAACTGGATCGCGCGCGCGGGCCTGTTGCACGCCTTCCGCCAGGACCAGATTGCCGCCAACGAGACGCCGACCTCAAGCTACACGCTGCTCAACGCCGAGCTGAGCTACACGTTCAAGGCAGAGGCGACCCACGAAGGCCTGACGCCGGTGACCACCATTGGCCTCAAGGGCTCAAACCTGCTCGACGACGACGTGCGCAACTCAGCCTCCTTCAAGAAGGACGAGATCCTGCTGCCGGGCGCCAGCGTGCGCCTGTTCGGAACGGTGAAGCTCAATTGAGGTCGCCTCACCCCTCACCCGGCTGTCGCGCTGGCGCGCGTCCAGCCGACCTCTCCCCCTGGGAGAGGTGTCATCGCGGCGCGGTCCGCTACGCCGCGAATCCCTGTTGGAGACCGTTGGAGAGGTGTCCGTGCAGCTCTCTCCGGCGCGTCACGACCTCTCCCTGTGGGAGAGGTCGGCCCGCAATGCGAAAGCATGCGGGCCGGGTGAGGGGTTACAGGGCTCAAGTGCCGGCTCGGGGAGCCAAAGCGGGTTCCGCCGGCCTAGCGTCTTAGTAGAACAGGCTCGAGACGCTTTCCTCGCGCGCGGTGCGCAGGATCGCCTCGCCGATCAGCGGCGCAATCGAAAGCACGCGGATGTTCTTGGCCGCCTGCACCGCCGCCGTCGGCTGGATGGAGTCGGTGATCACCAGCGACTTGAGCTTGGAGTTCTGGATGCGGCTGACCGCGCCGCCCGACAGGACGCCGTGGGTGATGTAGGCCATGACCTCCACCGCGCCATGCTTCAGAAGCGCCTCGGCGGCATTGACCAGCGTGCCGCCGGAATCGACGATGTCGTCGATCAGAATGCAGCGCTTGCCCTCGACCTCGCCGATGACGTGCATGACCTCGGACTCGCCGGGGCGCTCGCGCCGCTTGTCGCAGATGGCGATGGGGGCCTCGATGCGCTTGGCCAGCGCGCGGGCGCGTACGACGCCGCCGACGTCGGGCGAGACGACCATCAGGTTGTTGCCCTTGTAGTGCTCCTGGATGTCGCGGACCATGACCGGCGCGGCGAACAGGTTGTCGGTCGGGATGTCGAAGAAGCCCTGGATCTGCCCGGCGTGCAGATCGAGCGTCATCACGCGGTTGGCGCCGGCGCGCTCGATCAGGTTGGCGACGAGCTTGGCCGTGATGGGCGTGCGGGGTCCGGGCTTGCGATCCTGGCGCGCGTATCCGTAGTAGGGAACGACGGCGGTGATGCGTGCTGCCGACGCTCGCTTCAGGGCGTCGATCAGGATCAACAGCTCCATCAGGTTGTCGTTGGCCGGAAACGAGATGGACTGCATGACGAAGACGTCCTGCCCACGCACGTTCTCCTGGATCTCGACGAAGATCTCCATGTCGGCGAAACGCTTCACCTGCCCCTTGGTCGATGAGACCTTGAGGTAGGCGCAGATCGCCTCCGCGAGTGGCCGATTGCTGTTGCCGGCCACGAGCTTCATGGACAACTGACCGCGGCCGTCTCCGGTACGGGCATCGAAAGGCATGGCACGCCTCCACGGCCGTTCGTCGCGCGCTTCCTAGCAAGAGGGCCCGCGCCTGTAAACGGCGGGGCCCTCATTTTGCCGTCGGGACTGACTTTGCCGCCGGAAGGTTGACACACCGTGACCGGCGGGCGGATCAGGCCTCAGTTAATTGGCACTTGTCTGCGTAGGCTGCGGGAGCAGCTTCAGGATGCCCTGAGCGGCTGCAGCGGCGGCGGCATCGGCCGTCTTGCCCCAGGCGCCGTCGAGCGAGCCCTGCGGCACTTCGTTCTTCTGCGAGACGGTTCCAAGCTTCTTGCCGGACGGATCGGAGACGCTCCAATCGATGGTGATCGGCTGCTTGCCGTCCGCGCCGGCACCGAGCGCAACCTTGCCTTCGACCGTGTAGGTCTGCGGCGAGGGTGAATCCGCCAGGGCTACGCCGCTGCGGGCCAGCTCGCGCTGGATCGCGGCTCGCAGCGAAGAGCTGCCGTCGCCGGGTGCACCGGTGACGCTCGGCACGCGGGCCTTGAGGGCGCCGACATGGCCGATGCTGCCCGTCGTAGTGCTGGGTGGCGCCGCCGAAGGAGGCTGCTGCGGCGTCGTCAGAGCCGCTTGCGTCGGCGGTGGCGTCGGCTGCGTCACCGCAGCTGTCTGCACGAGGCCGGGCGAAGCGCTCGCAACGGCCGGGCTCGAATGCGCCGGCAGCCACGAGGCGAGCGACGCCACGGTCTTGTTGGCGATCGCGTCGATCACCGGTGGCGTCACCGCGGCCCAGGGATCCGAGCCGGTTGCCGCCTTCGCGGTCTCCTCGCCGCTGACGCGGTGGACGCCCTTCCCCGAGGCGTCCGTCACGTCCCAGATGTAGGAGATCTTTGCCTTCTGCCCCTTCTTCTCAAGCGAGGACACGACATAACCTCTGAGCGTGTACTCGGCCTGATCGGTCGGAGACTTGGCGACGCGAATGTTCTGGCGCTCGATGTCCGCAGTGAGCTTTGCTTGAAGCTCCTTGGACACGCTCTCGGGCGGCCCGATGACGGGCGCGATCGCGAGCTGCGCAGGTTGCGTGGACACCGCCGCAGCAGGCAGCGGGTTGGCGACAGACGCCGTGGGCGTGTCGCTCGATGAGCCGAATAAGGACGTAGCAGTTTCGCAGCCACCCAATCCGATAGCCAGCCAGCCTGCGCAGATCGCTATCGTGATTGGTTTCATTTTTTGCCTAGCCGCAGCAGCATCAAAGGTCGTCACGGCGACGCTCCCCCGTTGAGTCCCGCTGTATCTTCCGGCGGCCGGCGTACGAACCTTGCGGCCTTCAAACTCCTCAATGACCGGTACCTCACTGGAATCGTCTAACCAGTCATTTCCGCCGCGTCCAGATCGAATCCGACCGATCTTGCTCCCGACTGAAGATCGCCAAGAGAAAGACCGGACAAGCTTGTGGATTGTGCAATTAGGCCACGACGATGGCGGAGATTTGGCGGCCGTAATCGGCCTCTGAGCGGTGTTGAGAGCGTCTGAAGCTATAGAAAAACGATTCGTTTGCGTACGTGCAGGGGCTGTGACGCTCGATGCGACCCACATTTGCCGCCAATAGACGGCTTTCCACGTAGCCCGGCAGGTCGAAGTGGGGCCGGGCACCCGCCTGGGCACGGGCAAAGAAACGTGCATTGCCGGGACAGGCTTTGACGAGATCGGTCTCGAATTCAGGGCTCACCTCATAGGATTCTTGGTTAATGGCCGGCCCGATGGCCGCGCGAATGTTGCGGCGCGAGGCCCCCTGCCGTTCCATTTCGGCGATGGCCGCCTCGAGGATGCCGGCCACGGCACCGCGCCAGCCTGCGTGTGCGGCAGCTACAACGCGCGCATCCGCATCGGCGAACAGCACCGGCGCGCAGTCGGCGGTGAGCACACCAACGGCGAGCCCCGGCGTGTGCGTGACGACGGCATCGGCCTTGGGGCGATCGTCCGTTGGCACGGGGCCATCGATGTGGAGCGCGGTGGCGCCGTGCACTTGATAGAGCGTGACGACGTCTGCATGGGCCGCACCGAGGTGCTCGGCAACGCGTGTGCGGTTCGCCACCACGTGGCCCGGATCGTCATTGGAGCCCGGTCCGCAATTCAGCCCGGCATAGATGCCTTGCGAGACGCCGCCCGCGCGCGTGAAGAAGCCATGGCGAATGCCCGACAGCTCCGCAAGGCAAGGCGCTCGTATGGTTTCGACCATGCAGCGACCACTAAGGCGCGTCTCGCGCAATGTCCACCTTGCGGCCTGCAGCTCGCGCTAAAAGCCGGGCAGCGCTGCAAGGCCCGCGCTCCTGACGCCGAGCGCGTGAAAGCGCGTCCCCATGCCCGCGGGCGCCATCAAGCGCGACACGTCGCTTTCGATGCGTGCAGCCTGCGCGGGGTTGGCGGCCATGAGGCGCGAGGCGCGCTCGGCGATGCCGAGGCGCCCAAGCAACTCCGCCTGCGTCACCGGTCCGTCGCAGACGAGGCCGGCGTCGGCCATCGCGCCGGCGACGGCAGAGAAATCGACCTGGGCGGTCAGGTCGGCCTCCCCGGGAGCGGCGAGCGGATCGTCATAGCGGTGGGCGCGCACGGCTTGCAGGGTGTCTCCCAGGGTGGGCGCGCGGTGGCCGTAGTCGATGAAGAGCGCGGCGAGCGGCGTGCCGAGGGCGGCGAGGCTCTCCGCCATGGTCGCAAGCGCGGGCGCCGCGCCCTTCAAGTATATCGCCGTCGCGCGCCGTCTCTCCGATCCCCGGCGGGGCATTGGGTGTGGCATCACGCGCCCCCTCGACGAAACGAAGCCGGCCCTCCGGGTCGACGTCGACGCAGCGCGGGTGCCACGCCTCGCCGCAGCGGACCCACTGCTCGATCGGCAGCGTGTCGAGGAACTCATTGGCAATGACGATCGCCGGAGCGCCGCGCTCTATTCCGTGCAGGTCGCTGTGCCACGTCATGGCCACCCCGGTGTCGCCAAGCGTGGCGCGCTGCTCGCGTTCGAGCGCCGCATTGGTCTCGACGAGATGCACGCGCAGCGCTGCGCGGAACTCGGGCACGGCGCGAACGGCGCGCAACGCGTCGCGCATCAGCGTGCCGCGTCCCGGGCCCAGCTCGACCAGCCGGCAGTCGGAAGGTGCGCCCATCTGCTGCCACACCACCGCACACCACAGCCCGATCAACTCGCCGAACGTCTGGCTGATCTCCGGCGCGGTGATGAAGTCGCCGGCGCGGCCGATGGCGGCGCGCGTGCGGTAGTAGCCGTGCGTGGGATCGAACAGGCAGGCTTCCATGAAGGCGGCGACGGAGATCGGACCGTCGCGGGCAATGCGTTGGACGAGCTCGTTGGCGAGCGGCGTCATCGCAACGCGCGGGTGCGTGCGAGGTAGATGACCACGATGCCGACGATCAGCATGGGGATGGAATAGACGATGCCGGCGGTCAGCGGACCGACGTTGAAGGCATGCGCAAAGTGCGGCTGGCGGAACAGCTCGCCGGTGGAGCGGGCGAGCGCGTAGCCGACGAGGAAGGTGCCGGTGATGAGGCCGGGCCGCTTCAACGCGCCGAAATGATGCGTCAGCAGGCGCAGCACGAGGAACAGCACGAGGCCTTCCAGCGTCGCCTCGTAGAGCTGGCTGGGATGGCGCGGCGTCGGCTCGACCTGCGGGTAGTGCACCATCGCCTCGGGAAACACCATGCCCCACGGCATCGTGGTGGGACGCCCGAACAGCTCGCCGTTGATGAAGTTGGCGATCCGCCCGAAGAACAGCCCGATGGGCACCGAGGCCGTGCACAGGTCCGCCGTGCTCCACGGGCTGAGCCCGTTGCGGTAGGCAAAGATCCAGATGGCGATGCCGCAGCCGACGAAGGCGCCGTGGAAGGACATGCCCCCCTTCCACACCGCGACGATGTCCTGCGGATTGGCGAGGTAGTAGCTCGGCTCATAGAAGAGAACGAAGCCGAGGCGCCCGCCCAGAACCACGCCGACGGTAATATAGAGCAACAGGTCGTCGACCTTGAGCGGCGCGAACGGCGGCTGGTCGTTGGCCCACAGCCGGGGCTGCTGCAGCAGGCGGCGGATATAAAGCCAGCCGAGCAAAAGGCCCGCCAGGTAGGCCAGTCCGTACCACTTGATGGCGATGGGCCCGATCTCGATCGCGACGGGGTCGAAGTTGGGGAAGGGCAGGGCCAGTACGCTCAGCGGATCCATGGCGACGCTTTCTGTTCGAGGACTATGGCCTTAGCCCAGGCTTGTGACCGAGATTGCGCGATCGGGCGTGGCACGTTTTCGGCACCATTGGCTCCCTGTCAAGGGCGGGCCTTGAATGACCGGGGCTGCGCCGCCATAGTCGCGCGCACCCCCACAGGAGCGATTTTCCATGACCCAGACCACCAACCGCTTCCTCGACGACCTCGCCAAGCTCATGACCGACGCCGCCGGCGCCGCCGACGGCGTCAAGCGCGAGGTCACCTCTCTCATGCGGGCCCAGAGCGAGCGCATCCTGCGCGAGATGGATGTCGTGCAGCGGGAGGAGTTCGAGGCGGTAAAGGCCATGGCGGAGAAGGCGCGGGCCGAGAACGAGCGACTGGAAGCGCGCATTGCCGCACTCGAGGCGCGGCGCGAAGCAGGCAAGGATGCAACGTAGCGGCGGCGGTCAAGTGCAACGGTGAAGATGTTCACTGCCGACTTGGCTGCGACCGCATGATCAGCCCGCATTACAAGGATTTGCGCGCACAACGCCCTCTCTTCGTCACTTTGCTCGTGGACAATGGTCACCCTCACTTGCGACTCGCACGGCCCTCTGTTTTCGTCGCGCCTGTCGGTCGGTTTTTCGAAAGCCCTGTTGGTATCGCGTAGCAATCCTGAGCTTAAGAGAGAGCCGCGCGGCATAGAGGGAAACAATACATGTCGGCAGAATTCGCCTATCAGCGCGTGACGAACCCCATCGATCTGGTGGAGCAGCTCGCCGCCGCACACAACTGGGCCTGCGAACGCACCAACGACGACGAGCTCACGCTCATTATCGCCGGTACGTGGGCCGACTATCACGTCTCACTCAACTGGCGTGAGGACCTCGAGGCGTTGCATCTCGCCTGCGCCTTCGACTTCCGCATCCCCGAGAACCGGCTGGCGGAAATGTACCGCCTCGTCGCCCAGATCAACGAGCAGCTCTGGCTCGGCCACTTCGATCTGTGGACGCAGGAGGGCCTCGTCATGTTCCGGCACGCCCTTTTGCTCAACGGCTCGATCGTCAGCCCCCGGCAATGCGAGGCCATGCTGAAGGCGGCGCTGGAAGGCTGCGAGCGCTACTACCAGGCCTTCCAATTCGTTGTCTGGGCCGGCAAGCCGAGCCGGGAGGCGCTGGTTTCGACCATGTTCGAGACCGAGGGCCAAGCCTAGGCCTGGCTCAAGACCAGACCCAAGACCGCACCCAAGACCGCACCGAGGAATAAGTCTCTCAGGGGGCAAGCCAGGGCTTGCCCTCCCGGTTGGTGGCGTGTGACACCTGAACGCGTCCAAATCGCCACCATCGGGTCCCGTCCATGAGCTTCACGCTCCAGGGTCCGCTCGTCCTGGCCGGTGCCGGCCGCATGGGTGGAGCCATCCTTACAAGGCTGCTCGCAAGCGGCCTCGATCCGCGCCTCGTGCTCGTGCAGGACCCCGATCCGCCGGTCGAGGTCGCCGACGTGCTGGCGGATGCGTGCATCGACGTCCTTCCCGTGATCGACGCGCTGTCGACCCCGCCCGAGGTGATCGTGCTCGCGGTCAAGCCGCAGCTGGCCGACGACGTGTTGCCCGGGCTCGCGCGGCTCGCGGGTCCGCACACGCTGCTCTTATCCATCGCGGCGGGGCGTCGCCTGGAGGGGCTGGCCCGGCACATGCCCGACGGCGCTGCCATCGTCCGCGCCATGCCGAATACGCCGGCCGCGATCGGTCGCGGCGTCACCGTGGCCGTCGCCAATGCCAACGTCACAAGCGCGCAACGGGCGCTCGCCGACGGGCTGATGGGCGCGGTCGGCGAAGTGCTGTGGGTGGAGGACGAAGCGCTGCTCGATCCGGTTACGGCCGTCTCCGGCTCGGGGCCGGCCTACGTGTTTCTGTTGGCCGAATGCCTCGCCGAGGCGGGCCGGGCCGCGGGCCTCGAGGCGGAGCTGGCCGACCGGCTGGCGCGCGCTACCGTCGCCGGCTCGGCGGCGCTGCTGGAGCAGTCGGATCTGTCCTCTGCGGATCTGCGCCGGAACGTGACGTCGCCCGGCGGCACCACGGCGGCGGCGCTGGAGATCCTGGGCGGTGCGGAAGGCTTGCAGAAGCTCATGACGGCCGCGGTGGCCGCCGCAACGAAACGCGGCCGCGAGCTGGCAAAATGAGCTGGAGCTCGATGCCGCTGCGGCCGCGTCGCTTGCAGACCCGAGCAGGCTTTTTAGGGCCCCGGCGGCTCAGGTCATTGGGGGCGGGCAGGCGCCTAGTCCGAAAGCTCAAGGAGGATAAAGCTTTAGGCCTGTGCGCGTGAGGCTCCTGATCGCATCCCTTGGCAGCGCGAAGACGGTTTGTTCGCCCACCACGTCGCGTCCCGAGAGGTCGGCGTCGCTTCTCGGTTATGATATACTGTTACACTTTTGGCAACGGCCAAACCGCCGCACTCACGCGATCGTGTGAGGTTCTTGAGCAACCGTGATGGGCGCCTTCCAATCGGCGGGATCGGTCCCTACCTCCTAGGGATCGCTTGGAAGGAGAGGCCCCCCATGCTCGATCCCACCACGACCAAAGGTCGGCTCGTCACCGCCGCGCTCCGGCTTGCCGGCGAGCGCCCCTGGAGCGACGTCACGCTAGCTGACATCGCGCAAGCTGCCGACGTGAGCCTCATCGATCTGCGCCGCGACTTTGGCTCCAAGGCCGATATTCTCGCCGCCTTCGTGCGCGCGGTCGACGACGAGGTGTTGGGAAGCGCGCCGCCGCGCAGCACCGAGCAGCCCGCGCGCGACGCGCTGTTCGAGGTCGTCATGCGCCGCTTCGACGTGCTCGCACCCTATAAGCCCGCCCTCAAGTCGATCACCGAGACCTGGCCGACAGACCCCGTGCTGTTGCGTGCGCTTGCCGCCTCGCAGGCGTGGATGCTGCGCGCGGCCGGTATCGGTCCCGAAGGGCTCGAAGGGCAGCTGCGCACCGCCGGCCTCGGCACGATCTACGCCTCGGTGTTCCGCACCTGGCTCGAGGATGATGATCCCGGACTTGCGCGGACGATGGCCGCACTCGACCGGCGGCTGCGGCGCGGCGAGCGCACCTTGAACACGCTGGATGAGATCAGGAGCAAGGTGTGCGACTTCGCCTCGGTGTTCGCGAGTGCACGCAAGCGCTCGGCAGACAGTGAGCCGAAGGCCACGCCCGAGACGCCGCCCGCCTCTGCATAACGCTACAGCGGCACGGAGATGATGGCGCGCAGGCCACCCATGGAGCTTTCGCCCAGCCTGATGTCGCCGCCGTGGCTCTTGGCGATGTCGCGCGCGATTGCGAGGCCCAACCCCGTGTTGCCCTCGTCCTGATTGCGCGCGTGATCGAGCCGGTAGAACGGCTTGAACACGTTGGCGCGCTCGGCGGCCGGAATGCCGGGCCCGTTGTCGTCCACCTCGATGCGCACCCACTGGCCTTCGACGGCGGCGCGGATCAGCACCTTGTCGGCAAAGCGCATGGCATTGGAGACGAGGTTGGTGATCGCCCGCTTGAAGGCCTGCCGCTTCAGGGGCAGCACGATCTCGTTGCGCCGCTTGCGGATCTTCAGGTCGACGGGCGTGTCGTAGACGAAGCGCAACTCCAGCTGGATCTCCTGCAGCAGCTCGCGCAGGTTGGTCGGCTCCAATTCCTCGCCGCCATCGCCCTTGGCGAACGCGAGGTAGTCCTCGAGCATGCTCTGCATCTCGCGCACGTCCGCCTGCAGCGAATGCGCCTCGGCGGTGTCGCCCAGCAACGCCAGCTCCAGCTTGAAGCGCGTCAGCACGGTGCGCAGGTCGTGGCTGACGCCGGCCAGCATGGTGGTGCGCTGCTCGACGTGCGTGGTGATGCGATCGCGCATTTCCAGGAACGCCGTGGCGGCCTGGCGCACCTCGCGGGCGCCGCGCGGGCGGAAGTCGTCGGGAACCCTGCGCCCCTTGCCGAAGGCATCGGCGGCTTCCGCCAGCCTCAAGATCGGCCGGATCTGGTTGCGCAGGAACAGGATCGCGACGGTGAGCAGGATCACCGAGGAGCCGATCATCCACAAAAGGAAGATGTGCGAGTTCGACGCGTACGTCTGCGAGCGCGTCGCAACGAAGCGCAGAATGGCGTTGGCGTGCTTGACGCGGATTTCCACGTGGCGCGACTGGCCGACCGTGTCGATCCAGAACGGGCGCTGCACCTGGCGGCGGATCTCGTCGGACAGCGCCCGGTCGAGCAGCGCGAAGAAGGGCTTCGGGCGCGGCGCCGGCAGATCGCCGGGCGGCAGGATCTGCATCGACAGGTTGAGGCGGTCGCGCGCCATCTCGATGAGCTGGCTGTAGTCGTCCTTGCGCGGGTACTGCTCGTAGACGTCGATGAGGGCCGCGATGTCGCGCGCGGTCGCCTCCGACAGGCGGCGCGTGACGGCTTGCCAGTGCCGCTCCATGAAGACGAACGCCACGACGCCTTCCAGCACCACGATCGGCGCGATGATGATGATCAGCGCGCGCGCATAGAGGCCCTTGGGCAGGACATCCGACATCCAGCCCGAGAGGCGGCGCATGTTGTTCGCGTGCGTCCGGCCGAACCAGGCGAATGCGGCGAGCAACCACGGCGGCGGCTTGGGCAGTTTTCCCTTGGACCATTGCGGGCGCCAGGCGGGATCGATGCGCGCCCAACTCGGCAACCCCAATGGCGGCAAGCGCAACGCGGGCATGCGCAGCGAGCCCGGCAGCTTCAGCCGGTGCAACGGGAGCGCTGCTTGCACCCACTGCAGAAGGCCTTGCCACCGCGCGCGCAGACCGTTCGGCTCGTCGCTTCTAGCGAGCATCTAAACCCGACCTTGCAAGGGGGGCTCGGTAACCATCTCAGTCCGAATAGAGAATATACCCTTTACCGCGGACTGTCTGGAGGTACACGGGATTCGAGGGGTCGGTCTCGATCTTGCGCCGCAGACGGTTGATTTGCACGTCGATGGCGCGGTCGTTGCCCGTGAAGTCGTCGCCCGAAAGCTCGTGGCGGGCGATCGGCGTGCCGATGCGCAAGGCGAACATCCGCAACAGGTCGCGCTCGCGCTCGGTAAGCTTGATGGACTCTTCGCCCAGCCGCAGCTCGCCGCGCGACACGTGAAAGACGTAGGAGCCCATGCGCACCTCGTCGTTGGGACTAGCCGGACCCGCCGCGCGACGCAGGATGTTGCGCAGGCGCAGCAACAGCTCGCGCGGCTCGAACGGTTTGGGGATGTAGTCGTCGACGCCGGCTTCCAAGCCCTCGATGCGATGCTCGGGCTCGGCGCGGGCGGTCAGCATGCAAATGGGCACCTGCCGCGTCGCCTTGAGGTCGCGCGCCAGCTCCAGTCCGTTCTCGCCCGGCATCATCACGTCGAGCAGGATGATGTCGAAGGCCAGCCCGCGCATGCCGGCGCGCGCGGTCGCGGCGTCGGAAGCCGTCGTTACACGGAAGCCGTGCTCGGTTAGGTAGCGTCCGAGCAGCTCGCGGATCTTCTGGTCGTCGTCGACGACGAGGACGTGGGGTGCGTTGTCGAGAATAGGCGCGCACTCAGGTGCGGTCTTTGCCATGGCTTCGCCCCTCGTTCAGCCTGCTTTGCGGGTGCCGTTTGCGAGCTTAATCAGCTCCTCCACGCCAGGGCGATCGGACTCTGCAATCATGGCAAAAAGGAAGCGGCGGGTCAGCTCTCTTGCCCCTTGCCCCGCATTTCCAAGCGCGGCCTCGATCCGCTTGATCTGCCACGCGGTCAGCTTGTCGGCAAGGCGCCCGCCCTTGGCGGTCACGAACAGGCGGCGCTCGCGGCGGTCGTCGTTGCCCGCCTTTTGCATGATGAAGCCCTGGTCGATGAGCTGCTTCAGGACGCGCGCTAAGCTTTGTTTGGTGATCTTCAAAATATCCAGCAGGGCAGCGACCCTCAGCCCCGGGTGGCGGTGAACGAAGTGGAGCACGCGATGGTGCGCGCGCCCGAAGCCATACTCCGCCAGAATTTCATCGGGGCCCGCGGTAAAGTCGCGATAGGCGAAGAACAGAAGCTCCGCACAGGCCACGAGCTCGTCATGCGAGGGCAATTCCGGGAGCTGAGCGGCGGTTCCGTTGGGGGTTGGAGAGGCCCCCCCCGACCGGGTGCTGCGGCGCCCCGTTACGCTGTCGGACGTTATGTCAGTCATGTTGACTTATTTGGCTCCGATTGCTACTCGTGGCAAGTCATTTTGCGCATGCGGTTGAACGTGTTCGCGCGAGCGAATTTGCTCGTGCCATTGGCACGGGCGCCGCGGTATAGGGGACCTGTGGGCCGCCGAGCCGGCCCCGCCTCCGAGCCCGCCCTTAGTGGCGAAGTTTCGCGCAAAAGTCCACGGAGAGAATTGATGTCCGAGCCGGCTCCTTTTCACGATCGCGACGGCCAAATCTGGCTCGACGGCAAGCTCGTCCCCTGGCGCGAGGCCAACATCCACGTCCTGACCCACGCCCTGCACTACGGTAGCGCGGTGTTCGAGGGGGAGCGGGCCTACTCCGGCCAGATTTTTAAGCTTTCCGAGCACTCCCAGCGGCTGATCGACAGCGCCAAGGTGCTCGACTTCGAGATCCCCTACTCCGTGGCCGAGATCGACCAGATCTGCCGCGACGTGGTGGCCGCCAACAAGCTCTCCGACTGCTACATCCGCCCCATCGCCTGGCGCGGCAGCGAGCAGATCGGCGTCTCGGCGCAGGCGACCAAGATCCACATGGCCGTCGCCGCCTGGGAGTGGGGCTCCTACTTCCCCTTGGAGCAGCGCCTCAAGGGCATCCGCCTCACCATGGCCAAGTACCGCCGCCCCGATCCGGCGACGGCGCCGTGCAAGAGCAAGGCGGCGGGCCTGTACATGATCTGCACCATCGAGAAGCACCGCGCCGAGCGGGCGGGCTATGCCGACGCGCTCATGCTCGACTGGCGCGGGCACGTGGCCGAGTGCACGGGCGCCAACATCTTCTTCGTCAAGGACGGCGTGCTGCACACGCCCGATCCCGACTGCTTCCTCGACGGCATCACGCGGCGCACGGTGATCGAGCTGGCCAAGAAGCGCGGCTACGAGGTGGTCGAGCGCACCATCCTGCCCGACGAGCTCGCCAGCTTCTCGGAGGTGTTCCTGACCGGCACCGCCGCGGAGGTGACGCCGGTCTCCGAAATCGGCGAGCACCGCTACAAGCCGGGGCAGATCAGCGAGACCCTGCTCAACGACTACATGGCCGTGGTGCAGCCTGCCCGCAAAGCAGCCGAATAAATCCACAAGTCCTTAGGACGTCGGTGCGAGAATAAGCCCTTATGGAGCGGGGCTTGCGCGCGCCAGCGTGGCCGCAACGGCACACCCGCACAAGCGTCGTGAGCGCGGCCCGTGGCAGTCGTTGCCAGGGGCTGACAAGTCGCCGACACTGGCTGCAATCGCGACATAGCGCGGGGACAAACGGCCATGCACCGCTCGGCAAGACTTGCAATTGCTTTGTGTTCCGCGCTTGCGGTGACGGCGGCCGTCGCCGCCTCCGCCGTCGCGCAGGAGGGCCCCGGCGGGCTCATCAATCCGCAGCGCGACTGCCAGACCATTCGCACCTGCAACTATCGCAGGGGCGGCTCCTACCGGGGCTGCCTGTCGAGCTATAGCTGCCGCACGTGCCGTTTCGTGCGCGCGTCCTGCAAGGGGCTGGGTGGCGGCGTCTGCCGCAAGCTGGTCTGTAGCTGGGGCGGGGTCAGCTAAGCAGTACGCGGGCTCAGCGCGCCCGCGCAAACAACGTCGTCACCGCAGTGAGGACGAACGTGGCGATCGCGGCCCCGATGGTCACGAGCGTGGCGATGCCGAGCGGATGCCCGATCGCGCTGCCGACTGCGGCAACCACACCGGTCCAGAACAGGGCCGGGACGAGCGCAACGAGGGTCAGGCCGAACAGCTGATAGCCCGCGTCGTTGTCCGCAGCGCTGAGCGTGCGCGCTTTTGCCAGGTTTCTCATGCGCCGAGGTCTCCGCACGAAGGGTCCGTTTCAGGCACGCTAGGCGGGCAGGGTGAATGCGCCGCTAACGGCAGTGATGAGTGGGCGCCGGACCGCAATAAACATTAACGGACCATGACGCGGTGTCCCTGGTGGAACAACCAGGCCCGGCGCGTTATGCCCTTGTTTGTAAGGGCGGGGGATAACTGGCGGGATGTCATGAAAGTTCCGCGGCGGGTCGACGTCGTCATCATCGGCGCTGGCCACAACGGCCTGACGTGCGCGGCCTACCTGGCGGCGGCGGGGCTCGACACGCTCGTCTTGGAGAAAAACGCCGTCGTCGGTGGCGCGGCGCTCACCGAGGAGTTCCACCCGGGCTTTCGCAACTCGGTTGCCGCCTACACGGTGAGCCTGCTCAACCCCAAGGTTATTGCGGACCTGGAGCTGGCCCGCCACGGGCTCAAAATCGTGGAGCGGCCGGCTGCCAATTTCTGGCCCGTCGATGCTACGCGCTTCCTGCTGATGCGCGGCGGCCTCGCCGAGCGCCAAGCCGCGATTGCCAAATTCTCCGTCCGCGACGCCGAGCGCCTGCCGGCATACGACGCAGCGCTCGAGCGCGCCGCCGACGTGTTGCGCGATCTGGTGCTGCGCCCGCCGCCCAATTTCGGCGGCGGCGTCATGGAGCTTATAAAAGGCGCCGCGCTGGGCCAGCGCCTGCTGCGGCTCGACTTGGGCGACAAGCGCACGCTCATCGACCTCTTTACCAAGAGCGCGGCCGACTTCCTCGATGCCTGGTTCGAAAGCGACGTCGTGAAGGCCGCCTTTGCCTTCGACGGCATCGTCGGCAACTACGCCGCGCCCTCGACGCCCGGCACCGCGTATGTGCTGCTGCATCACTGCTTCGGCGAGGTGAACGGCAAGCGCGGCGCCTGGGGGCACGCCATCGGCGGCATGGGTGCGATCACGCAGGCGATGGCCAAGTCGCGCACAGATGCGCGGCGCGGCGATCCGCACCAACGCGCCCGTTGCGCGGCTGCTGACCGAGGACGGCAGGGCGGTGGGCGTCGTATTAGAGTTTGGCGAGGAGATCACCGCGCGTGCGGTCGCCGCCGGCATGCCGCCCAAGCTGCTCTTTCGCGACCTCGTACCCGAAGGCACCGTCGCAGCCGATCTGCAGAGCCGCTTCGTGTCCATCACGTCGGGCTCGGGCACGTTCCGCATGAACGTGGCGCTCTCGGAGCTGCCCGACTTCACCTGCCGGCCCGGAACGCAGCAGCAAGACCACCATGGCGCCGGCATCGTCATCGGGCCGTCGCTCGCCTACCTGGAGCGCGCCTATCTCGATGCACGCCTCGACGGCTGGTCGTCCGAGCCGGTCGTGGAGATGCTCATCCCCTCGACGCTCGATCCCGGGCTCGCGCCCGCGGGCCAGCACGTCGCCAGCCTGTTCGTGCAGCACGTGGCACCACACCTGCCGGCGGGGCGCAGTTGGGAGGACGAGCGCGAGAAAGAGGCCTTCGCCGACCTCGTCATCGGCACGGTCACGCGGCATGCCCCGAACTTCAAGGCGGCGGTGCTCGGCCGGCAGATCCTGTCGCCGCTCGATCTGGAACGGCGCTTCGGAATGATCGACGGCGACATTTTCCACGGGGCGCTGTCGCTCGCTCAGCTTTTTTCGATGCGGCCGCAGCTCGGGTATGCCGACTATCGCATGCCGCTGCCGGGGCTCTACCTGTGTGCCTCGGGCGCGCATCCCGGAGGCGGGGTGACGGGTGCGCCCGGGCACAACGCCGCGGCCGAGATCATCCGCGATCTCAAGGGCTGGAAGCGCCGCAGATGAAGGAGGCTCCCATGCAGCTCGGTCCGCCCATTCCCATCCTGCGCATGTTCGATGTGGAGGCGGCCCGCGCCTTCTACGTGGACTTCCTCGGCTTCGCCGTTGGCTGGGAGCACCGGTTCGGCCCGGACTTTCCGATTTATATGAAAGTCTTCCGCGCCGACTGCGAGCTGCACCTCTCCGAGCATCATGGCGACTGCTCGCCGGGCGCGGGCGTCCGCATCATCGTCGGTGACATCGACGCATTCTGCGCGGAGATATCCGGGCGGCACTACAAGTACGCGCGACCGGGTGTCGAGGAGAAACCCTGGGGTCTGCGCGAAATGACGGTCACCGATCCGTCTGCGAATCGCCTGATATTCTTCGATGCGCGCCCGCGCACCTGACGCCGCGTCGAGGTGGTGAGATGCTCAAGGTCACTGAGGACATCGCGATCGACGAGCGCGAGCTCGAGGAGCGGTTTGTCCGCTCCTCCGGTCCCGGCGGCCAGAACGTCAACAAGGTTTCCACCGCCGTGGAGCTGCGCTTCGACGTGCGCGGGTCCCCGTCGCTGCCGCCGGCGGTGCGCGTGCGCCTGGCGCGGCTTGCCGGACGGCGCCTGACGGATGAGGGCGTTCTCGTCATTCGTGCCGAGCGCTTTCGCACGCAGGAGCGCAACCGCGACGATGCGCGCGAACGGCTCGTCGACCTTATTCGTAAGGCTGCCGTCGTGCCCAAGCGGCGCATTCCGACCAAGCCCTCGCGCGCCGCCAAGCGCAAGCGCATGGAGGACAAGACCAAGCGCAGCCACGTCAAGCATCTGCGCCGCAACAAGCCGGATTCGGCTGAGGCTCAGATGTACCCCCTCGGTGAGCGATGCAGCGCTCGAATGGCGCCGGGTGTGCGCTAGGCGCCGTCGGCGCGAGATACGGCGCATCGTCGCCGAGCGCCTGCAGGTCCGGGTCCATGCTATCGAAGGCCATCATCGGCCCGAACAACTTGAACAGCGGGTTGATCGCCATGTTGCGATACTTGAAGTAGACCCAGCTGCGCTTGAGCTTGCACCCCAGCCGCACCTTTTGCCGGTAGCTCGTGTGCCCCGTCTGCAGCCATGGGATGCCGCGCTCCATCGCGAGCCGCGCTGTCGCCAACCAGTTGACGAAATAGAGGTTGTGCTCGCGTGCGAGCGGATAGCGCATGCCCACGTACTTGCCGATGATGCGGTTGGGCTCGATGAGAAAGATGTTGAAGCTCGCCAGCTTGCCCTCGACGCGACACAGCATGAGCTGGGCCGTGCCGGGCATCGCCCGCATCACCTCGCGGAAGTAGCGCGACGGCACCTCGTCGAAGGCGCCGTAGTCGGTCTTCCGGTTGGCCTTGGTCTCCTCGAACAGCGCCACGATCTCGTCCTCGATGCCATCGATGGAGTCGCGGATCTCGATTGCGACGTTGGCCCGCCGCATCTTCTTGCGCAGGTCGGAGCGCATGGAGGATGACAGGCTCGCCAGGTATTCGTCCTCCGTCTTGAAGGGCAGGTGGAGCGTGGCCAGCGGCAGCGTGGCGACACGGGTGAAGCCGGCCTGGTGGAGATGGTCGTGTGCCCAGACGGCATCGCGGTCGGTGATATCCTTCAAGGCAAGGAGCGGGACGTTCTCCGATTGGGCGTACGCATCCAGGCCTTGGAGCAGCGCCTCGAATGCTTCAAGTCGCGCGTTTGCATCCAAAGCCGGTGCAAATCCCAGGGGGCATTCCTCGGTGAGCGGTGAGCCCAGCCCCAGCACGGGCACGACGACGAACTTGCGCGCGTTCTCGTAGAGCCACTCGCCGGCCGGTTTCAGCGGACCTTCGAGCGACAAATCGAGCCGGTAGTCGGTGCGAAAGAGCGTGGTGGCGGCGACGAGCTCATTCCCGGCCCACACGCCCATCGCCGAGGCGGAGAAGTCGTCGGGGCTGGCGCGCTCGCAGGCGCGAAAATAGTCCCAGCCTTCCGCCTTGGATTGGAACAGGGCCGACCAGTCGGCGCGGGAAATGTCCGCGATCGTGGCGACGTGGCGTGCAACGAGGGGCTCGCCGCCGCTCATGAGGCGAATCGCATCCGGCTCATAAGGAGCCTCCAAGAGTTCCGTGCGCTAAGGTGCATCGTGCCAGAATCGTTTGCGAGGGGTGCGGAGACTGACGCAGGGTGCGCGAAGGTGATGTTCCATCGGCACCGACCAGCGGAAAAACGGGCGGGACGCCCGCGGCGGATCTGAGTAAACATAAAGCCCGAGGCGGGAGGAGCAATGGCTTATCTCTATCTGGCAATCGCCATCGTGAGCGAGGTTGTGGGCACCGCGGCGCTCAAGGCCTCGCAGGAGTTCACGCAGCTCGTGCCGTCGCTCGTCGTCGTGGTCGGATACGCGTCGGCGTTCTATTTTCTCACGCTGACACTGCGCACGATTCCCGTCGGCATCGCCTACGCCGTGTGGGCGGGCGTTGGCATCGTGCTCATCTGCGCCTTCTCGTGGGTCTTTTACAAGCAGACGCTCGATTGGCCGGCGATCGTCGGCGTCGGGCTGATCGCGGCGGGCGTCGTGCTGATCAACGGCTTCTCCGGCAGCATCAACCACTAGACGAAACGGTCAGGCCGGCGAGCACCGGGTGGCCCGTCTTTCCCAACTCGTCCATTTGCGCATGCCCCCAGCGGTGGGCCATCTCCACCAGCTCGGTGTGGCGCTGCCAGTCGAGGATGCCCATGTCGTCGGGGATGGGCGGCACCAGCAACAGATCGCCGTCCTTGAGCTGCCGGTTGAAGTCGTGGCGGTTGGCCATCAGCGAGCGCATGAGCACCGTCGTCAGACCGGGTGCCTCGGGGAGTTGGCCGCGCGTGAAGGGATTGAGGCTCATCTGGATCAGCTCGGCACGCGAGGGCAGCGCCTCGTAATCGACCTCGAAGCGCTGCAACTCCGGAATGTCGAAGCTGATGACCACGTTGGGTCCGCTTTTCAACGCGTGCATGGTGCGGATCGGTACGTTGTCGAGCAGGCAACCGTCGACCAGCATCTCGCCGCTTTTCGTGTACACCGGCGGCAGCATCACCGGGATCGAGCCCGAGGCGCGGATCGCCTCGAACAGGTCGCCGCGGTCGTGACGGTGCAGGGTGTAGCGCGAAAGATTGGTCGAGACGGCGAAATAGGGGACCCACAGGTCCTCGATATTGACGCCGCCGAAGTAGCGGCGCAGCTGCCGGTCGTAGTGGCTGTGGTCGAGCAGGCTGTAACGCGGCCAGGTGTAGCGCTGCATGGCGCGGTTGGTGACGAAGATGTCGTGGGTGCCACGGTCGATGTCGTCGGGATGCTTGCCCATGGCGAAGGCGCCGACCATCGCCGAGCCGGCCGACGTGCCGCCCATGATGTCGAACTCGAGCCCGCGCTCGATCAGAGCCTTGTAAAGTCCGACATGGGCCGCACACAGCGCGCCTCCGCCGCAGCAGACGAGACCCACGGCCGTGCCGTTGATGAAGCGGAACAGCCGCTCGACGTCGCCGCGGGTATCCATGGCCACGTGATGGTGCATGGCGACCTGCCGCCAGCGCAGCCACCGTGACGTGCCCGTAATCGATCCGCGGCGCGGGTGCAGCAGCACCAGGCGGCGGGCCTCGGGGCCTACGAACTCGTGGGCCAGTTTCTCCAGGCGGCTCGGCGTGGGATTGGCGGCATGCGTGCCGACCCCCAGCACCAGGTCGGCATGGCGAACCGCTTTCTGCGACCAGGGCGTGACGTCCGTGTCGGCGAGAAAGATCACGTAGTCGTAGGTGCTCTCCAGCTCGTTCAGCGTCTGCGTCGCCTCCGCGCTGTCCAGCGCGATGCCCTTGGGAAGCAGCTCGGCGGCCTTGGCGGCATCGAGCACCAGCGTCCGCGAGGCGGCGCAGAACACCGAGGTCAGCGCGGCGATGAACTCCTGCGGCACCGGTGCCTCGCCGGCACGCACGATGGTGATGGTGCGCGGGCGCGGGTCCGGTGCCGGCGCCTCCGACACCGTCGTGGCGGCAAGGCGCTGCGACAGCGCGCTGGTCAGCGTGCGCCAGATGCTGGGACATTTGGCCGAAAGCCGCTCGAACTCGGCGCGGCCGAGGCGCAAGACGAGACTGTCGCGCAGGGCGGTGACGGTTGCAGTGCGCTTGCCCTCGGTGAGGAAGGCCATCTCGCCGATGGGCTGGTTGGGCCCGATCTCGGTTATGGGGTCGCGACGGCCTTCGAGCGTGACGGCGAAGCGGCCTGAAAGCGCAATGTAGAGGGCATCGGCAGCGTCTCCCTGGCGCACGAGCACGTCGCCGCGCTTCAAGGTCCGCGTCTCCAGCTCGGCGGCGAGCGCGGCCCGCTCGGTCGCATCGAGGTCGGCGAAGATCCCGACGGCGGGCAGAGCGGGCTTTGGCGTAGGCGCGTGCATGTGAAGAAGCATCACCGAATAGGGTTCACACAACCATAAAGCAAACGGGCCGCCAGAGAGTCGGCAATCGACTGCCTTTTGGCATCAAGTTAACGGGGGATGTCGGCTCTTGCGGTGCGGCGGAGGAGCGGCTCGTGCCGCGACTTCGGTCTGCGCACAACTAGCGAGGGAGGAGGCTCTTGGCGCGGGCGAAGACGAGCGCCGCCCTCGGTCACTCGGAGAGGGGATACGCTTTGAAGCGCGACGCGTCGAAGGGGGACATGGCGGGTGCCGTCGCCGAAAAGAAGAGCGATGCGCCGATGGAGAGGACCATCAAAACGGAGCGCATCGCCACTGAGACCTGGGGAGTTTTGGCTTAGGCCGCCAGCGCCTGCTCGGTCGTCTCCGCGATCGCGGCCGTGCGGCCGGCGAATGCGACGACGTTGTCGGCGGGGGCGTCATTCAGCGACATGATGAACGCCTGCGGGTTGAAGCCGCGGTTGGCATTGAGGCGGAGCGAGGCGGCAATCGCCAGGGCCGGACCCATCAGGGCGTAGCCGCGATCGAGCATCATCTCCTTGAGGCGACGAGCGGAGAACACCTCGACCAACTGGCGGAAGCGAATGAAGGCGGCCGTCGCGCGCTGGGGCTCGCCGTGGAAGCGGCGCTGCAGCGTGGCATGAACCGTGTCGAGATCCTCGTCAGCGAGGCCGCGCAGCAGCACGAGGCCGCGCTCGTTGTCGATAAGGGCCTGCATGGCGGCGGCGAGGTCGGCCGTCGCTACGGTCGGAACGTCGGTAAGATCCCAGGTCATCGCCATGATCGTAACTCCCAGTGTGTGTGTTAGGCGCCGTTGCCGCCGAAGGCGGTCCAGGGCGAGCCGGTCATCAGAAAGATTTCTTTGGGTTGGCGGGTCGCGACCAGGAAGTCGACGGTGTGCCCGACGAGGCGGCCGTTGAGGTTCTTGATCTCGGATTTGTCGAACCGGTACTTGGCGCCGTTCTCGGCCTCGATGACGCCGAAGCCGACCGTGTCGCTGAACTTGGTGATCCGTCCGTACATGACACCCTTCCTTGTTTGACGGTGCCGGTCTCGCCGGCTGTTGGAGGGATATTGGCCCAAGCGGCGGGGGCGCGCTGTTCCAGGGGGTACACGGATCTGGGGGCCGGAAAGCCGCAAAGACGGCGATTGGCGCCGCTCAGCCACTCGCGCGCCCGCAAAATTGCGGTATATGAGCGGATGCGGGGGCGCGGGCGTGGGGCAGGCTGAACTACAGCCGCAATCAACATTCAGACTGGGTTCATGGCTTAATCGCTAGGATCACCATCAAGTTGCGACAGGCATCGAAGGTCCCGATGGGCCAGAGCCAAAACGTGAGGATAAGGACAATGACGACCGTTCGGCTGCGTGCTGCGATCTCGGGGATGGTTGCCCTCGGCGCCTTCGCGCTGCTGCCAACTGCCGCCAGCGCCAACTGCGATTGGTACGTGAAGACCGCGCTCGAGCAGCAGCAGCGCAACCTCCAGATGAAGTGCGGCCTCACCGGCGCCGAGTGGTCGGTCGACAAGGGCGCGCACGCCGCGTGGTGCGCAAGCGTCGGACCCGACGTCTCCCGCACCATGGCGCAGCAGCGCGAGGCGGCGCTCGCCCAGTGCAAGAGCAAGTAGCCGGTTTCCGGCAGGTGTAAGAGCGCAAGGCATGCGCACGATCAGGCCCCGCGGCTCATCGCCGGCGGGGCCTTCGCGTGTCTGGATGCGCAACACGGGTGGTCAATCGCCACATGAGACTTGATCCGATGCGCCGCACCCCCGATGCTGCGCCGGCAAGCCGCACTCAACATCCACCACATCCACCACGCGCGCGGGGGCCATGGTCAATCCGATTCTCATCGAAGCGACGCGCGGGAGCCTGGTCGAGAGCTGGCACCGCGGCGCCATTGCGATTGCCGCGCCGTCGGGTGCGCTGGCGCTGCAGATCGGCGAGGTCGAGCGTCCCGTCTATCCGCGCTCCGCGGTAAAGGCGCTGCAGACGCTGCCCATGCTGGAAACGGGCGCGGCCGATCACTTCGGATTCGGACCCGCCGAGATCGCCCTCGCGTGCGGGTCGCACACCGGCACCGAGAAGCACGCGGGCCTTGCCGCCGCGATGCTGGTGCGCGCCGGGCTCGGGCTCGACGACCTGCATTGCGGCGCGCATGCGCCGCTCGGCACGGGCGCCGCCGCCGCGCTCATCCGGGAGGGTGTGGCGCCGACGCAGCTCCACAACAACTGCTCCGGCAAGCACGCGGGCATGCTCGCAACCGCCCTGCACATGCACGAGCCGACCGCCGGCTACTGGCAGCCCGACCATCCCGTGCAGGAGCGCATCCGGAGCACGCTGGAGGAAATCTCCGGCGCGCCGCTCGGGCCGGACGTGCAGGGCATCGACGGCTGCTCGGTGCCCAACTGGGCCATGCCGTTGTCGCGGCTCGCGCGCACCTTCGCGCGCCTCGCGACGGGCGAGGGTCTGGCGCGTGAGCGCCGGCGGGCGCTCGAGCGCATCCTCGCAGCGTGCTGGGAGCACCCCGAGCTTGTCGCAGGGCGCGGACGCGCCGACACCGTCGTCATGCGCGCACTCCCAAGGCAGGTGTTCCTGAAGACGGGGGCCGAAGGCGTCTACTGCGGCGCCTTTCCGGAGCTGGGGCTCGGCTTCGCGCTCAAGATCGACGACGGCACCAAGCGCGCGGCGGCGGGCACGGCGATCGCGCTGGTCGAGCGGCTTTATCCTGCCGCGCGCGGGCTGATGCCGCTCGGCGCCGTCAAGACGTGGTGGGGCGTGGAGGTGGGCGCCATCCGCTCCGCTCCCGCGCTCGATGCCGCTCTCGCCTCCCTCAAGGTTTGACCGCGCCGCTAGACGGCGACGTTGCCGGTGACCGACAGGCGGCTTCCCTCGGAGCCCGCGAGCTCGGGTCCCGTCGGCTGCCCGCTGGCGTCCATGGCGCGGATGCTGCCCTCGGTGGCGCCGACGACCATGTTGTTGGCGATGAGGCAGCCGCCCTTGGTGGCGTCCTGCGACACGAGGATGCCGACGCGCGCCTTGCGGATGAGATTGTTCGTCGCCACCACCTCGCGCACGTAGGTGCCCCAGCCGATGACGAGGCCGGCGGTGGGGGCACTCTCGATGACGTTGCCGGTGACGATGGTATCGGCCTCGACCGTGATGCCCTCGCCGCGCTTGTCCTCGGGCTCGGCCTCGCGCCGGAACAGGTTGCGCAGCATGTTGCCCTGCACGATCGCGAGCCGCCCTCCGTCGTTGAAGTTCGTCACCGACACGCCGGTCGCCGCGCGATCGACCAGATTGTTGGCAATGAGCGCGCCTTCGAAGGCGAACTCGGCATAGAGCGCGACCTCGCCGAGACGGGTGCAGGAGTTGGCGATCATCTGGATATTGGAGGCGGCGTTGCCGCGGATCGCCGAATAGGCGCAGTCGGCGATGCGGTTGCCGCTCACCAGCACGTTGCCGGAACGAAAGACATTGACGCCGTTGCCGTTCTCACCGGTGCCCCCGCCATCGGCGCGGATGCGCGCGATGCGGTTGTTGGCGACGAGGCTTCCATCCTCGCCGGGCGCCGTGCGCCAGACCTGGATGCCGTTGTTGGCGCAGTCGACAACCTCGTTGTGCACGATGTCGAGGCCGGCGGCGTCTTGGCTGTGCAGGCCCGCCTGCATGGCGCCGCTGATCGCACAATCGCTGACGCTGCCCGCGCAGGCGCTGAGACTGAGACCGTTGGCGGCGCTGCGCATCACCTCGAGCCGGCGCAGCGTCACGCCGCGGCTCGACGTCAAGCTGAGGAGCGCGTCGGCACCGAGCTTTCGATAGGCGCCGTCGAGAACGAGATCCTCAACCGACACGCCGTCGGCCCCTTCGCCCGTCAGGAACGCGCCTTCGCCGGCATGCTCCAGGATGGTCGTGCCGGCAGCGCCGATGAGCCGCGTGCCGCGGCGCAAGACGATTTGGCCCGTAAGAAACCGTCCGGGCGGCAGCAACACGGGCACGCCGCGGTTGGCCGCCTCGTCGATCGCCGCCTGCAGCGCGGCGGCCTGGTCACGCTGGGAGCCCGGCTCCAGGCCCAGATCGGCGGGCGAGAAGGCGGCGCGCAGCACGGTCGCGGACGCGGCGTCCCGGCGCGGGCCCGCGTGCACCGCTGTGGCGGTGGCAACGCCGGCACCGAGGCCGGCAGACAGCAAGCTACGACGATCGAGGGGCATATCGGCTCCGAGACGCGGGGACGTCCCGGCAGTCTGACCCTATGGGCGGTTAACCCGGCTTTACCGGCGCCCGCTGCTCGGCCAGGTAGTCCATGCAGGCGGTGATGATCTCCACCCCGCCCGAGAGGGCGCCGCGCCAATCGAGGGGACAGCTTGGGTGCGGTTGCTGGCCGTCGGGTCCATGCCCGATGAGGTTGGCCGGCAGGTGCACGAAGCCCGCCAGATGCGGCACCGGCGCGTTGCGGGCCGCCGACAGCGAATGGTAGAGCAGCGCGTTGCACAGATAGCTGCCGGCATTGTCGGACGTGGTGCACGGCAGATCGAGGCCCATGAGACGGGCTGCGATGTGCTCGGCCGGCAGGTTCGTCGCCAGCAGATCGGGTCCGTCATCGATGACGTATGCGCTCGTTGGCAGATGACCCGCCGCATCCTCTCGCGAGGTGCGCAGATTGCGGCCGACGAGCTCCAACTGAAAACCGCTGGTGTCTTGCGTGACGCCGAAGTGCAAGACGAGCACGACGTTGCTGGCGGAGACGAGCTTTGCCAACCGCGCCGGCGCCTCGGTCCATTGGGTCGGCAGAATCGCGTCGATCGTTTCGTGGGTCGGAAACAGCGTGCGCGCCGACTTCGCCAAAAGCGGAACCAGAGCCTCTGTCGCATTCACGGGGACGCCGGGAAAGGCTCCAAAGCCGGTCAGCACAATGGCGGGACGCGCGTTCATGCCGACACGATAAAGAGCCTATCGTTATTGCTCAATTGGAGCCCATACCCGCCAGGATTATTAGCTCGTCGACGGCGAGTGTGGGCAACAATTTTCCCGCCCGGACCTCTGCCTCCAGAACGGGCAGCCGCTCGGCCACCTTGGGCATTGCCTTCAGTCCGGCCATCACCCGGTCGCTCAGCATGTCGCGCATCCATTCCACGGCTTGGCGCTGCCGGCGCAGGGCGAACTCACCCGAGGCCTTGGTCTTGTCGCGGTGCTCCAGAATCTTGCCCCACAACGCGTCGAGCCCTTTGTTTTCGTGGCCGGAAATTGTGACAACCGGCGGCGCCCAGGTGGCCGAGCGCGGCGTCAGGATCTGCAGCGCGGCGCGATACTCCGCCGCCGCGCGCTCCGCCCGGGTGACGTTGTCGCCGTCGGCCTTGTTGATGGCAATCATGTCGGCAATCTCGATGATCCCCTTCTTGATCCCCTGCAGGTCGTCGCCGCCGCCCGACAGCAGCATGACCAGGAAGAAATCGACCATGTCGGCGACCGCGATCTCCGACTGGCCGACGCCCACGGTCTCCACGATGACGACATCGAACCCGGCCGCCTCCGCCAGCGCCATGGTCTCGCGCGTCTTGCGCGTCACGCCGCCAAGGGTGCCAGACGTGGGCGACGGACGGATGAAGGCGTTCGGCTCCTGGGCAAGCCGGCTCATGCGCGTCTTGTCGCCGAGGATGGAGCCGCCGGTGCGCTTCGAGGTGGGATCGACGGCGAGCACCGCCAGCCGGTGGCCTTGCGCAATGAGGTTCATGCCGAGCTGATCGATAGTCGTCGACTTGCCCACTCCTGGCACGCCGGTGACGCCGAGACGCAGGGCCCGCCCCGTCGCCGGCAGAAGCGCCTGCAAAAGCGCCTGAGCGTGGGCCGCGTGCTCGGGCTTGGTGCTTTCCACAAGCGTGATCGCGCGGGCGAGCATGGCCCGGTCGCCCGAGCGTACCCCGGCAACGTAGTCGTCCAGCCTCGGTGCGGCCGTCGCGGCTCTGGGCATCTCCACTCCTCTGTCGTCGTCGATAGGCCCGTGATAGTGGGAAAGAATCCACATCCGCAAGCGCGTCATGGGGCTGCCACGGCAAACTGGCACACACGTCGCCATAATTCGTGTAAGGAAAGTCGCGGCTTGCCGGCCGCTCATGCTATTTTTCAGGGTGTTGTGAAGGCCGGATACGCGGCCGGATTCAGGGGGAGGCGCCGATGCCGGATATTCCAGGCGTAGTTTGGGCCGCGCTTGCCGTCCTCGTCGCAGTGCTCGTCTATGTCTTCGCCTGGCGGGCCACGCGCGGCGGCGCGCTGGTGATGCAAATTCTGGTGCGCGGCGGCCTCGCCGTGCTGATTCTTGCGCCGCTGCTTCTGGTGCTGGCGCCGGCCACCCGCTTCGACAGGGTCGACACGGAGCTGGAAAGCCCGATGGCAACCCGCGACAAGGCGCTGGAGGAGCGCCTGCCGCGCGAGGAGTCCGAGCGCGACGCCGTCGAGGCGATGCCTCCTTTGGCCGGCGGCAAGTCGACGAGCAAGCCGATGATCGTCGAGCCTCCGCCAGAGAAGGACATGGCGCCGGAGGCGACCGCCCCACCTGCGCCTGAGGCCATGGCGCCATCGGCGCCGGAAGCGACAACGCCATCGGGGCCCGAAGCGACAACGCCCGCGGCGCCGGAGGCCATGGCCCCTGCCGCGCGTGAGGACATGCCGGAGGCCGCCGCGCCCTCAGCGCCCGCGGCGCAGCTCCGGTCGCGCTCGGCATCGACCGGCTCCGACATGGACGAGTCTTTTCAGGTCGTGCCGGTGTTTTACGGCACGGACCGTGCGGAGGAGCCCAATCCCAACCGCGCCGCCTACAACTCGGAGCGCGGCCGCCGGCTGGCGCTGGGACGGGCGCTGGTGACCGTGCCGAAGACCCACGAGGTTCCGCAGATCGAGCGCCCATGGACGTTGCGCGTCCCATACTTCAACGTGGTGCTCTATCAGGAGGCCGAGGATCCGCAGCGGCACTTCACGCTGCAGGAGGTCAAGAAGCTCTCCACCGACGACTTCCTGCGTCTGGTGCGCGAGCGGCTCGCGGGCTCGAGCCGCTTCAAGGACCACGCGCTTATTTTCGTGCACGGCTACAACACGGCGTTCGACAGCGCGCTCTATCGCACCGCGCAGATCGCCTACGACCTCAAGTTCGACGGCGCGGCTTTCGCCTATAGCTGGCCATCGGGCGGCGCGGTGGCGAGCTACACCTATGACCGCGAGAGCGCCGGCGCCGCGCGGCCGTATCTGCGCGAGTTCCTGGAGCTCGTCGTCAAGCAGACCGGCGCCAAGGCGATCAGCATCATCGCGCACTCCATGGGCAACCAGCCGCTGCTCGAAGTCTTGAAGGACATGCACTCGGCGGCGCCCGATGGCGTCGTCATCAATCAGATGATTTTGGCGGCGCCCGACGTGGACGCGGACAATTTCACCAACCTCGCCTCAGCGATCGAGGGCTTCGCCAAGGGCGTGACGCTCTATGCCGCCTCCAACGATCGCGCTCTCATCATCTCGCGCAACTTCTGGCAGAACCCGCGCGCCGGCGACGTGCCGGCAGGCGGGCCGCTCATCGTGCGGGCATCGACACCATCGACATCAGCGGCGCGAGCACGGATGTGTTCGCGTTCAATCACTCAGGCTACGCGGAGCACAACGACCTGCTGCAGGATATCGGCAAGCTCATCCAGAACGGCGAGCGCCCGCCCGATGTGCGTCTGCCGATCCTCAAGCGGGTGACGACCGACCGGGGCGACTACTGGCGTTACACGGCGCCCTGATGCGGCCACAGGGAGTTTGGAATGTCCGCGCCGGCAATGAGGGGTGAAGTGTAGGAGGGCCGTATCGTGAGCACGCGTCAGCACTTTGGAGCCACCGGATTCCTCTTGCTTGTCGGGCTGCTCGTCGTCGGTGTCTGCGATGTCGCCGGCGCGCAGACGCGCTGGCCGCCGTGGCAGAGCTACGGGGAGGCCGAGAAGGCGGCGCGCGCCAAGCAGAAGCGCCATGCGGTTCCCAAGCAGAGCGAGATCGACGCCCTCAACGCCCGCGTGGCGACGCTGCGCCAGGCCGGCAAGACCGACGAGGCGATCGCTGTCGCCAAGCGCGCGCTGAGCCTCACCGAGCGGCGGCACGGCCGCAACGGCGGCGCCACGGCACAGGCACTCACGACGCTGGCCGAGCTCTTGATCGAGAAGAAGCGCTACGCCGACGCCGAGCCGCTCCTGAAGCGCGCGGTCGCGATCCGGGAGAAGGCGGGACCCGACAGTCCCGAGCTCGGCGACGCGCTTTACGCACTTGCCAGCCTCTACAAAAAGCAGGGTCGCACCGCCGAGGCGGAGTCGCTGCTCAAGCGGTCGGCCGCGTTGAGTGACCGACCAGGACCTGGCCGCAAGCCGGCAATCGTTGCCGCGTCGCCCCCCAAGGCGGAGAGCAAGCCCGAGGGCGGAAACGGTATGGGTGCGGCTCAGGAGAAAACCGAGGCATACGCCAAGGACAAGGAGGCGGCGGACCGGGCGAAGGCGGAGGAAACCAAGCAATCGGCCGAGGCTGCCCGGCGTCGCGCGCTCGAACAGCTGGAAGCCGAGCGTCACCGCCTGCAGCAAGAATCGGAGGCGAGGACCGCGGCCAAAGAGGACGCGGCGCCTCCCACGGCCAACGCACCGGCGCCTTCCGACGGCATGTTCAAAAAGTTCTCCAAGCCGAGGGCCCGGGCTTACCGCCGGGCCGCACCTCCGGGAGCGGCCGCACCATCGGCGCCGATGACGACCGAGCGCGGCGTGCTCGACGAAAAGTCGGGCGGCGGTGCTGCCCCCGAGGAAAAGATGGCGGCGCCCTCTGGCGGAGCGAGCTCCGGCGGAGGAGCCCGTGCCACCGGTCGCAATGAGCCGAGCGCCGGAGGCCTTGCGGGATGCGGCCCCGTCGGCTCCGCCGGCTGCCGCCGCGCAGAGTGAGAAATGGGACGTCGTTCCGGTGTACTTCGGCACCGACCGCGCCGAGGAGGCGAACCCCAAGCGCCTGTCCTACGGCTCCGACCGCGGGCACCGGCTCCAGCTCGGGCGCGCCCTCGTCACCGTGCCGAAGCTGCATGAGGTGCCGCAGATCGAACGGCCGTGGGCGCTGCGCATCCCCTACTTCAACGTGACGATCTACGAGGAGGCCGAGGACCCCAACAAGCACTTCACCATGCAGGAGATCAAGAAGCTCACCAAGGACGACCTCTTGAAGATGGTGCGCGCGCGTCTCGCCACGTCGAGCCGCTTCAAGGACCAGGCGCTGGTGTTCGTGCACGGCTACAACACCGCCTTCGACAACGCCGTCTACCGCACGGCGCAGATCGCCTACGATTTGAAATTCGACGGCGCGCCGTTCCTCTACAGCTGGCCGTCGGGCGGCGCCGTGGCGAGCTACACCTACGACCGCGAGAGCGCGGAAGCGTCGAAGCCCTACATGCGCCAGTTCCTCGAGATGGTCGTGAAGGAGACGGGCGCAAAGTCGGTGAGCATCATCGCGCACTCCATGGGCAACCAGCCGCTGTTGAGCGTGCTCAAGGACATGAAGTCGTCGGCGCCCGAGGGCGTCGTCATCTCCCAGATCATTTTCGCCGCGCCCGACGTCGATGCCGACAACTTCGCGAACCTGGCGCAGGCCATCAACGGCATGGCCAAGGGCGTCACGCTCTATGCCGCCTCCAACGATCGTGCGCTTATCGTGTCGCGAAACTTCTGGGGGCACACGCGCGCCGGCGACGTACCGGCGGAGGGGCCGCTGGTGCTGCCGGGGATCGACACCATCGACGTGACGGCGGCGAGCACCGACGTGTTTGCGCTCAATCATTCGGAGTATGCGAAGAACGCCAAGGTTCTGGAGGACATCGGCGAGCTGATCGAGACGGGCAAGCGCCCGCCCGAGGATCGCATCCTCAAGCCCGATCGCGTCGATACCGATCACGGCGCCTACTGGCGCTACGCGGCACATCCAGGCTCGCCCTGACGGGGCGGAGAGCCCTAACGGGTCAACGCGAAGGGATTCGTTTACCTGCGCTTGCGACACTCCTCGCCCAGTCGGTCAGAGGACGAGCGCCGGAAGGCGGCTTGCAGCGTAGCGTAACGTGCGTATCCAACAGCCCCATCCCGGTGCCAGCGCAAGACGCGCGCCCGTGCGCGCCATGGTGCGTTCTCAGTCCCGCGAGCAGATGCAACGCGTGGCCTGGCTTGCGCTTTCGGCGCTGGGCCTGATGACGCTCTTGATCCTTGGCGGAAATTCCGCCCATGCTGCCGACGAGGTGACGCTCGACGAGGGCGGCAGCTTCGACGACGTTGGCGTGAATGCCGGCATGCCGGCCTCCAACCCGCGCGTCCGACCCATCCTCGCTGCGCATCCCGGCAAGTTCGTGGTTATCTGCGTGGCTGGATGCCCGGGCAAGCCAAGCGCCGTGCAGATCCTTCCTGGGCCTAAGACCGCCCGCGTCGGCGGCTACCTGCCGAGCATGGGCAAGATGGGCAGCGTGCGCTACGGACCGCCGCGGCCGGCCAAGCTGGGCACACAGACGGCGGAGCTGGACAACGACGTCATTTGCGAGGCGGGCTGCCCCGGCCGTGCCGGCCAGGTCGTCCAGCGCATGACCGGGCTGCCGCCAGCCGAAAAGGACAAGTCGCCCAAGGCCAGCACCAGCGACGAGAAGCGCAAGGAGCTGCTCCTCAGTCCGTGATGCGTCTCACTCGCCGATGAGCTTGCGCACCTCGTCGTAGGTCGAGACCTTGTACACCAGCCCGTCCTTGATGAAGTAGAGCCACTCGAGCTTGTCGCTGGAGGCGAGATTCTCCGGCGTCACCGAGTTGAAGCGCAGGTGCTGCTGCTTGTAGAACAGCACCGCCATGGACTTGGCCTGCTCGGGGTCGACGTAGCTCCAGTCTTCCTCGGTTTGCGGCAGGTAGGCGCTGGCCTCCTTGTCGAAGACGACCTGGCTCAGCACCGAGCCCGGCAGCTCGTCGGCCTTGATGTATTCCATGATCGCCTCGAAGAAGCCGAGCTGCACGAGGCCGGAGCAGATGTACTCGTTGGGTGCGTCCCAGTCGCGCTGCTGGAAGCTTTCCAGCGTCGGCTTGTCGCCGCGCACGCTGCGCTCCACGCCGAACCAGAGGTTGCGCGCGAGCTGGCCGACGGCCCAGTAGTCGTAGGTCGCCTTGATCTTGTCGAGCAGCAGGCCGCGCACGCGGCTCTGCTTGGGCACGTCGAACCACGGCCGCTTCATGCGCTTGACCGCCAGGTAGGTGCTCTTGTCGGCGATGTAGTCGCGCAGGTCCGTCAGATCGACGCCGCTGGTGCCGGCCTCGATGACGAAGGTGTTGGAGAAGCCCGATTCGAACTGCGGTCCGGTGAAGACCAGCGCCGCGTGGGAGAACGGCGAGTTGGTCGACCAGCGAATGAGCCACGACGACAGGCTCCCGGAGCGCCGCGTCAGCACGACGTCGGCCCGCTGCAGGTACTCGCCTGCGAGGAAGTCCTCCACCGGCATGGGCCAGGTCACGGGCGCCTTGGTCTGCGCGGATGGCGGCACGGCGGCTTGCGGCACCGGCGGGCTGACGGCGAGCGAGGTTCCAGCGACGGCGGCGAGCGCGGCGACGCCCAAGCCAAGTGCGACGAGGTAGCGTTTCATGATCGGCCCCCTGAGAAACTCTGAGATCCCACGACGTCCGGTCAGGGCAGTAGCAGCAACATCATACGTTGTTAACGTCAGTAAGGCACGTCCCTGCTGCCCGGGTCAAACGTTGCGGGGGTAGCGACCTGGGTGCCACAATTGACGCTTGGCACGCGCCAACGGCCTTGCTCGAAGGCGTGCGCTGCTCCACAAGGCGTGCCTTGACGAGGTGATGACCATGGGCGCGCCGCCGCCTGCCGATTTCGGGGCCCTCGAGGCCCAGGCTCGTACGCTGCTCGCCGTGTTCGTCGCGGCGGGGCACGAGGCCGTGGCCCCGCCCATCATCCAGCCCGCCGGCGTGTTCCTCGACGTGCTGGGCGAGGCGCTGCGGGGGCGCACCTACGTATTTACCGACTTGAACGGCGAGGAGCTGTGCCTCAGGCCCGACCTCACCGTGCCCACCTGCCGCCTCTACCTGGAGCGCCACGCGACGCCCGGCGCCGAGGCGTACTACTGCTACAACGGACCGGCGTTCCGCTACCAGCCCGCCGGTGCGGACGCCGCCCACCCGCGCGAGTTCCGCCAGGCCGGCATCGAGTCCTTCGGCGTCGCCGACCGCGAGGAGGCGGAGGGCCGCACGCTGGCGCTGGTGCTGACCGCGCTGTCGCAATCGGGCTTGCGCGACTGGAGCCTGCGCATCGGCGATCTGGGGCTGTTCGAGGCGGTTCTCGACGCCGCCGAGATGCCCGACCGCTGGCGCCGCCGTCTGCGCCACCACTTCTGGCGCGCCAAGGCGTTCCGCGCCGAGCTCAAGCGCCTGACGACGAATCCGGCCCGGTCGGCCGAGACGTTGCCGCGCGCGCTCATCGAGGCGCTCGATCCGTCCGATCCGGCCGGCGCGGAGGCGATGGTGGCCGAGTACCTGGAAAAGGCGCCCATCGACGTGCTCGGCGTGCGCTCCGTGCCCGAGATTGCCGAGGGCCTGCTCGCGATTGCCGCCGATGCCAGGGCCGCGCCGCTGAAGCAGGAAACCGCCGCCATGATCGACGGCTACCTGGAGATCAAGGCGCGCACGCCGCAGGTGCCGGCCCAAGTGGCGGCGCTCGCCGGCAAGGGCGCGCCGGGCGTCACGGCCGCGATCGCCGCCTTCGAGCGGCGCCGGACGCTGCTCGAGGAGAGCGGCGTGGACATGGCGCAGGTGCCGTTCTCCGGCGAGTTCGGACGCAACGTCGCCTACTACTCGGGCCTCGTGTTCGAGGTGGTGGCGCCTGCGCTCGGGCCTGCGAGCCCCATCGCCGGCGGCGGCCGCTACGACGGCCTGCTGCAGGCCGTCGGCGCAGGCTGCAACGTGCCCGCGGTGGGCGGCGCCATTCACACCGAGCGTCTGTTGGCGGCCGTGCGCGGGGGCAAGCGATGAGCGCGCTGGTATTCGCCGTCCCGTCCAAGGGGCGCCTGATGGAGCAGACCTCCGAGTTCCTGGCGAAGTCGGGGCTGAAGCTGCGCAAAGTGGGGCACGACCGCGGCTATCGCGGCGAGATCGAAGGTCTTGCCGGCGTCGACGTGGCGTTCGTCTCCGCCTCCGAGATCGTGGCCGAGCTCAATCGCGGGCGCGCGCACATCGGCGTCACCGGCGAGGACCTGGTGCGCGAGAACATCTCCAACGCGTCCGAGCGCGTCGAGTTTCTGAAGCCTTTGGGCTTCGGCCGCGCCGACGTGGTGGTGGCGGTGCCCAGCTGCTGGATCGACGTCGCCGCCATGGTGGATCTGGAGGCTGCGGCCGTCGCCTTCCGGCGCGAGCACGGCCGACCTTTTCGCGTCGCCACCAAGTACGTGAACCTGACGCGGCGCTTCTTCGCCGCCAAGGGGCTGATCGACTACCGCATCGTGGAGAGCCTCGGCGCCACCGAAGGCACGCCCGCGGCGGGCACCGCCGACATCATCGTCGACATCACGACGACGGGGGCGACGCTCGCCGCCAACGGGCTCAAGGTGCTGGAGGACGGCGTGATCCTGCGCTCGGAGGCCAATCTCGTCGCCTCCAAGGTGGCGGCGTGGGGCAGCGCGGAGACCAAGGCGCGCGCCGTCCTGCTCGGGCAGCTCGGCATCGAGCCATAGCAAAAGGGCCAGACCCGGAGGTCTGACCCTTGCTTGTTGTCGCTCGCAGATGCGGCGCTACTAGTTCGGCCGCACGAAGGCGTCGACGCGCATGCCCGGCACCAGCGGCACTTCGCCGTCGAGCTTGATCGTCAACTCGAGCACCTCGATGTCGGAGGCGCGGCGCGGACCGCGCGGGCTGATGCGCGGCGAGGCCATGGTGGGCGCCAGCGCCGTCACCGTGCCCTCGAAGTCCTTGCCGGGATAGTTGATCGAGCGCACGAACGCCTTCTGTCCGACCTTGATCTTGGCGACGTCGCCGTCGTCGACCTCGGCCTTGACGCGCAGCACGGAGGTGTCGCCGACGACCACGAGCGGCTGCTCGGGCGAGGGCGATACGATCTCGCCCTGCTTGGCGTAGAGCTCGAGCACGGTGCCTTTCTTGGGCGCGCGGATGCGAGTCTTGTCGAGCTGGGTGGCGGCCAGCGCCACGTTGGCGCGCGCCGCGGTCAGCGCCGATTCGAACTGGTTGGGCGCCGGCAGATCGGACTTGGCCTGGGCCTGCGCATAGGCGAGACGCTCGCGGTCGACGCGCTCCTCGGCCTTCTCGAGGCGGCGGCGCGCATCGGCGAGCTGCTGGTCGGTGGCCTCGCCGCGGCGCTTGGCGGCGAGTGCCGCGTCGAGCTCGAAGCGGGCGCCGGTGACCTCGCGCTCGGCGGAGTAGACGCCGTCCTCGCCCTTGGTCACGTCCTCGCGGCCCGAGGTCTTGGGCTGATTGTCACGCTCGCGGCGGCGCAATCCTTCATCGGCCTCCGCGGCGGCAAGGCGTGCGCGCGACTCCTCGTCGTCGAGACGCACCAGAAGCTCGCCGGCTTCCACGTCGTCGTTCACTTTGACCGGGACGTCGGCGACCTTGCCGATGATGGCCGCGCCGAGACGGAACTCGCCCGACCCCGGCTCTACGCGCCCGGGCGCGGCCGCGACCCACGGCAGCTCCGTCTTGGCTTCCGCCGACGAGCTCGTGGTGCCGCCCGAGCCGTAGAGCGATTCACTCAGGAGGTAGCCGCCGAACGCGGCGGCGGCGAGGGCTATGACAATTGCGATCGTTCTAAGCATGGCGCCTGATCCTGTAAGGGCGATGGGGTCTATCGCTGTTGGGTCAATGTTCCGGGGTGGCATCGTGCGTGGCGCCCGCGGACTTGTCCGGGCATTCCTCGCTCACGATGTAGCCGTCCTCGATCCTGATGATCCGGTCGGCGTAAGGGATCGTGCGATGATCGTGGGTGACCGCGAGCACGGCACGGTTGGGGTCCTTGGCGACTTGCGACAGCAGCGCCATCACGGCGCGGCCGTTCTCGGCGTCGAGCGCGGCGGTCGGCTCGTCGGCGAGGATGAGCGACGGCCGGCCTGCGAGCGCACGGGCGATGGCGACGCGCTGCTTCTCACCGCCCGAAAGCTTGGAAGGGAAGGCCTTGGCGCGATGGGCGAGCCCGACCGCAGTCAACGCCTGTACGGCGTGATTGGGCGGATCGACCACGGGGGCCGCGCGCACATCGAGTGCCAGCAGCACGTTCTCGCTGGCGGTCATGGTCGGGAACAGGTTGTAGCCCTGGAACACGAAGCCCACGTGCCTGCGCCGAATGCTGGCAAGCCCTTCCGCGTCGAGTCCCAGGGTCGGGTTGCCGGCGACGTCGAGGTTGCCCTCGGTCGGCGACAGGATGCATCCGAGGATCGACAGGAGCGTTGTCTTGCCCGAGCCCGAGGGTCCCATGAGCAGGGTCAGCTCGCCCGCGCGCAGCTTGAGGTCGATGCCCTTCAAGGGTTTGACCGCGTGCTCGCCCGTGCCGAAGACCTTCACGATGCCTGTCGCCTCGAGAAGAATTTTCTGCCCGTTGACGGTTTTAACTGCGTCGTTCATCGGCTGAACACTCCTGCGGGATCGATGCGCGTCACCTTGAAGATGGCGGATATTGCGGCAATGACGCACATACCGATCGTCAACGCGAAAAGAAGGACGGCGAGGCCCGGCGTCATCACGATGAGCAATGTCGTGTCCTTGGATGCCCAGATGACGATCAGGCTCAGGATCATGCCGACGCCGTAGCCGAGCACTGCGCTCATGAGCGCCTGGATGAGGATCACCTTGTGGATGTAGCCAGCCGAGGCGCCGAGCGCGCGCAAGGTGGCGAACTCGTTCAAATGGTCCTTGGTGCTGGCGTAGAGCGTCTGCGCGACGATGACGACGCCGACGATCATTCCCAGTGCGGCGCCTGCAATCAGCGCCGCGCCGGCACCGGTCTGGAATAGCCAGTAATCGACGCTGCGCTTCCTGAACTCGGCCTGCGTCAGCACCTCACGGTCCGGCAGGCGTGCAACGAGGGTCGAGCGCACCTTTTCTACATCGGCGCCTGGGGCGAGCCGTACCAGCGTGTAGGAGGCCTGGTTGGCGCCGGCGTCGAGCAGCGTGCGCGCCCGCTGCAGCGAGGTGAAGACATAGGGCAGCGTCGTGAACGAGCGGATGGCGTGGGTCACCGCGCCGATCCTGACGCGTGAGTTGTTGATCTCGGCCGCATCGCCGAGGCCGTCGACGCCGAGGTCCGTGAAATAGGTGTCGTCGACGGCGACCGAAGTGGGAGCCTTGAGCTCGGCCACGCTGCCGTCGACCACGTTCCACGGCTTCAGCGAGCCGTTCTCGTGATCGGATCCGATGAGCAGCACCGCCGTCGATCCGCCCTTGGGCTTGCGCCAGGCGGAGAAGCCGACGACGAGCTCCTCGGCCTCGGCGACGCCGGGCGTGGAGAGGACGGCGTACTTCTCGTGGCCGATGAGGAGCGAGGGATCGTCGAAGCTCTTGGTGCCGAACGGCACGACCCACAGGTCGCCCTTCGATTGATCGAGCATGGCGGCGATCATGCGCTCCGAGCCGATGTAGAGCCCGCACTGAACCGCAACCAGCACCACCGAGAACACGATGCCGATCAGCGTGACGGAGAGGCTCAGCTTGTCGTGAAAGAGATTCCGGTAGGCAAGCTTGCCCGCCATCTTGACGGTCTTCGGCTTGCCCGCTGGGTCGCCCCCCGCTGCCGCCAATATATCGGTGTTCGCCTGCATCGCTTGTTCCTTCGCCCCAGGATGGCGTCCCGTGGTGGTTGATGGAAGTCTTCGCAAGTCTCGATCCCGGCCGTTGGGCCGGGATCGAGGGAGAGTGTCATGAACCCGCGAGCCGGCCAACCCGGCCCGCTTGGGTTTTGTTTACTCGCAAGGCACCGAAAGCGTCATTCCCACGGTGGGGAAAAACTTCCTGCAGTCCAGTTTCTGGGCCGTCTTCGGCGCGTTTGCGGGCTCGGAGTCGGTGGCGTCGGTCGCAACGTTAACAGGCTCGCTGTTGTCGATGGAGGCCGTGTCCTCGATCGGCTCGAGGGCCGCCGTAGCGATCGATGAGTTCTCGTTCTCGACCAGGAAGTCGGGCTTGGGCTCGGGCATCGGCGCGGGCTCGACCACGGCGACCTCCTCGACCTTGGGCGTCGACTTCTTCTTGGCGACATAGGATTTCTTCTTCGCTGCCCGGCGGCGCGCCTGGTAGTGCTTCTTGCGCCATTGGCGTTTCTCGTATTGGTGCTGCTGATGGGCCATCACGCCGATGGCGCCGATCGCCAAGCCGATAGCCAGGCGACCTTTCATGCCCGCCTCGGCCGGCCGGGCGAGCATGCCGCTCATCGCGAAAACGGCGACTGCGACGGCGATCATGATCCTGTTCATAGCTGTCTCCTTCGATAGGTCGACTTGGCGTGATCCATGTGACCCATAATGGTCGTCCCTGGCCGGTCGCTCTGTTCCGGGGGGAACACGGGCGGACGAATTCTCAAAACCGGCCTCAGCTTTCTTTCCGGTGTTATTCGCACGGCACCGTGAGGGTCATGCCCACGGACGGGAAGAACTGCTTGCAGTTGGACTTCTTGGCCGGCGCCGCTTCGACGGAGCTGCCGGTCTCGGTGCTGTCCCCCTGCGCATCCGGCTGAGATTGGGCCGTGGAGATGGACGAGTTCTCGCTCGTGGCGGTCTTGTCGACGGGCTCGGCCGTGGTCTCCGGCTCGGCCTTGGCGACCGGCTTTGCGGCAGCCGGCTTCTTCGAGACTTGGACGTCCTCGTCCACCGCACGGCGCACGTGGTGTCGCTTGGCGCGGCGCGACTTATGAGAGCTGCTGCCGGAGTTTCCGTTGCCGTGGGCGGTAAAGCTGCCGAGCGGGTAGCCGAAGCCCAGACGGACCTTCGTGCCGGCCTCTGCCGTGGAGCCGAGCAGCGCCGTTGCGGCGAGAATGGCGGTGACAAGCGCGATTGCGGACTTGGTCATGGGCGTCCTCCTAGGCTTGCCGCGGCGCGCGCGGCATCAATCTCGGAGGCCGATATTCGCTGCGCGCGTATGAGGTCGCTGTGTCGTGCGGAACAAGCGGAAAGATTCTGCGCCAAGCCCGCTTGCCCCAAAATGCACAACGATCCCGACCTTGCGGCCGGGATCGCGTTTTTTGCATCAGAAGGGGGTGGTTACTGGCAGGACACCGACAGGGTCATGCCGACCGCGGGGAAGAACTGCTTGCAGCCGACTTCCTTGGCAGCCGCGACCTTCTCTACCTTGACCGTCTCGAACCGGCTTGGCCTCGGCAACCTTGGCGGTCGCGGTGGAGATCGAGGAGTTCTCCGACACGACGGGGGCGGCCGTCTCGATCTTGGTCTCGGGCTCGGCCTTGGCAACCGTGACCTTCTCCTCAACCGGCTTGCGGGCGACCCGGACCTTCCGCTTCACGCTGCGGTGCGCGGAGCGATGAGTGCGCTTGCGGTAAGAGCGGAAGTAGCCCCCGCCGTGGCAGCCGGCCTTCTCGAGGGTGGAGAAGCCCGCAGGCGCTGCGAGGCGCACATTGAAACCGGCAGCCTCGGCGCCGGTGCCGATGAAGGCGGCGATGGCGAAGAAAACGGCGGCGGCGGCGGTCAGGGTCTTGGTCACGGCTAGTCTCCTTGGCTGGGTGTTCGTCTCTGCAAGGGATCATGCCGGGAGGCGGCCGCCGGCGCTGTTTCGCGAGTGACAAGCCAAAAATTATTTGCAGATTTCGCGCGCAGACAGGCTAACTCATTGGCCAGACACAAAAAACTCGACCCCGATCTTGCGATCGGGGTCGAGGGGCCGGGGGCTCTGCGCGGGGGGACGCGGTCTCAACCGGCCCAAGCTGTTGAGTTGGAAGGCTTATTCGCAAGGCACCGAAAGCGTCATGCCGACGGTGGCGAAGAACTTCTTGCAGTCGATGCTGCGAGCCGGCTTCTCGGCGGCCACGGTCTCGACCGGCTCAGCGGCCGATACCTGCTTGGGCTCGACCTGGGCCACGGAAATCGAGGAATTCTCAGAGACGGCGGCCGTCTCGGCCTGCTCCTCGACCTTGTCCTCAACCTTGGCGACGGCCGGGGCCGACTTCTTGGTGATCTTGGCAGGGGCCGTCTCGTGGCGGCGGGCTGCGCGATAGGCGCGCTTCTCGGCCCGCTTCCGGGTCTCGTAGGCGGCTTCCTTGTTGTAGTTGGTCAGGTACGGCGGCACGCCACCGAAGCCAAAATGGGCCTTGAATCCGGCCTCGGCAGTCGAGGTCAGCATGGTGGCGGCGGCGAGAATGGCGGTCGCGATGGCGATGATCTGCTTGGTCATAACTTAAGTCCTCCTCAGGTGGGGCGTTTGCCCCTTGGCTGTGTCCCTGAGGCCGACAATGCCGGCATCCCGCCCCGGGCGCTGTTCCGGCCGGAACAGGGCAGATTCTTTTTCAGCGCGGTGCCGACAGGCGCCAAATGTGCGGGTCACCCTGCAATAATCCGTGATCCGACGGGTCGGCGGCCGCCGGGGCCCTTTCTCGGCACTTTTAATGAATTGCCGTCGCTTGGGATTCCGCCGGATGCGCTCCGGTTTCTGCTGCGCGGTGGGTCGGCGGACCTGCTAAAGTGCGCAAGCGGGTCAGGGGGCGAGACCCGGCGACACAATATCCGCACACGGCAGTTGCCAAGATCGCTCGATCTGACGTAACGCTGCCATATCGTCGGCTCCGGACCAAAAGAATCGCATGCGCCTCAACAAATCAACGAGCTACGCCGTCCGCATTCTGATCGACTGCGCCAAGTCCGGGGACCGGCTGATCAAAGTCGCAGATATTGCGCAGCGGCTCGATATCACGCAGCAGAATGCCTTCAAGATCGTACATCTGCTGTCGCGGGCTGGCTTTCTCGCCTCGGTTCGCGGGCGCAACGGCGGCGTACGGCTCGCCTCGCCCCCCAATAAGATCCGCATCGGCGACGTGGTGCGCGCCATCGAATTCACCCGCATCGACGAGACGAAACCGGGCAGCAACGGCAGCCTCAGCCAGATCGTCGACGACGCGCTCGAGGCCTTTATCACCGTGCTGGACCAGCACACCCTGGCCGAGATGGCCAAGGCCGGCCAGGCGGCCTCCGAGACGGGGTCCGGCGGCCGCGCGCCCATTAAGGGAGCGTTGCGGGCGGCCCCTCCGGGGACCCGGGTGCGCCGGGGTCCGCAGCAGACCGTTGCCCGCTGATCGGCGTTCGGCGGCCTTTGAAGGCGCCCTCCGGAGCGGGGCCCAGGGCCGCTGCGGCGCCCGGAGCCCTTGACAGGGCTCGTAAACCCTTCAAAACATGAAATTGAGGTTCCATATTAGGGGCATGCTAGAAGCTGCGAGCCATCCTGATTTGAGCGGACGATGAGACACGAAGTGGCAGGTGCGGGCATTGAGATCGCCGGAGCGGTGCTCCGGCCGACACCATGCGCGCGTTGCGGACGGTGCGCGCCATGATCATCTGCTCATGCACCGTCATCACCGATCGCGACATCGAGGCCGCGCTTCTCGAAATCCTCAATCGCCCTGACGCACCAATCCCGACTCCGGGTGTCGTCTATCGTCACTTGCAGAAGCGGATGAACTGCTGCGGATGCGCGCCGCTTGCGGTCGAGACGATCTATAACAAGGTCGAAGAGCTCGAGCGGAAGGGATTGATTTCTCCGAACGTTTGCGAGACCGCGCGCAGCCGACTGCTCGAGATCTCAGCCTGGCGTCCGCGCTTGCGCCGCAAGAAGAAGGACGCCGCTGCCGCTCCTTCCGAGAAAGACGACACCTCTCGCAAGGTGGCATAAGCCGCGTCGCGGCGTTTTTTGCGCTGGCATCCCACCTCATCTCCAACCACAATCAGCATGCGGCCTCGCTCGAGGCACGCCTACTGAGTCACGACGCGGCCAGCCCGCCGTTCAACTCAGCATTCCTACCTATTTTCTCGCCAAGCACGGAGGGCAGCCATGAAGGGCAATAAAGAGGTTATCGAGGCGCTGAACGAGGCGCTGAAGCTGGAGCTCGGTGCCGTCAACCAGTACTGGCTGCATTACCGCCGGCTTGACGACTGGGGCTTCACCAAGCTCGCCAAAAAGGAGCGCGCTGAATCGATCGAGGAGATGCAGCACGCCGACAAGCTGATCACGCGCATCATCTTCCTGGAGGGGCTGCCGAAGATGCAGGAGATTGCCCCGCTGATGATCGGCGAGACTCTGAAAGAGGTGCTGGAATGCGATCTGAAGGGCGAGTACGTCGCGCAGGAGTTCTACACCAAGGCGCGTGACATCTGCCGCTCGCACAAGGACTACGTCAGCATGGACCTGTTCGAGCACCTTCTGAAGGACGAGGAAGGCCACATCGATTTTCTCGAGACGCAGCTCGATCTCTTGAAGAGCATCGGCATTCAGAACTACGGGCAGCTGCAGTCTGATTCCGCCAACGACGTGGAAGGCAGCGCGGACTAGATCCGGCTCGCGGCAGTGGCAGCGTTAGACGTCGCTGCTGCCGTCAGCTTCCAGCGCGCGGAAGTGTCCGCGCTTCTGCAGCCACAACAACAGCGCCAGCGACGGCAGCGCGACGAGCGTAGTCGCCACGAAGTAGAGCGGCCAGCCGAGCGTTTGCGCCGCAAACCCCGTGCCCGAGGAAAACAGCGTACGCCCGGTCGAGGCGAGCGCCGTCAGCAGCGCGTACTGCGTCGCCGTATGCAGCGGGTTGCGGCACAGCGCGGAGAGGTAGGCGACGAAGATCACCGTGCCGATGGCGCCGGTAAAGTTCTCGATCACGATGGCGATCATCAGTGCCCAAGTGCTCGGCTCCTGCCAGCCCAGCCACACGAACATCAGGATGGAGACCGTCTGCACGATAGCCCCGATCCAGAGCGCGGTGGCGAGCGGCAGCGCGCGAGCAACCGCGCCGCCGGCAAACCCGCCGACGAGCAGTGCCACTAGGCCCGCGCCCTTCACGACCGCCGCATAGGTCGCCTTGCTGTAGCCCAGCGACAGCACGAAGGGTGCCGTCATGGTGCCGGCGAGCGCATCGCTCAGCTTGAAGAGCAGGACGAAGGCGAGAATGGCCACAGCCGCATCGCGCAACAGGAACTCGGAGAACGCCCCCTTCGCGGTCGCAATGAGGCGCAGCAGCGCGCTGCCGCCCTCCTCTGCCGCCACCTCGTCTGCGGAGCGTTCGGGCTCGCGCGCCAAGAGCGTCGCGGCAAGCCCAACCAAAACGAGGAGCGCGGCGGCGGCATAGGCGATCGGCCACACGGCATCCTTGCTCAGGCCCTGCAACTCCAGCCAAGCCGAAAACCCGATTACACCGGCGCCCGAGGCCAGCATGCCGATGCGGTAGGCGGCGACATAGCTTGCCATGCCAGCGGCCTGCTCGTCGGTCGGCAGGCTTTGCACGCGAAACGCATCGACGATGATGTCCTGGGTCGCGGAGGCGGATGCGACGAGGAGCGCGGCGAAACCGATCATCAGCGGCGCGACCAGCGGATCGCGCGTGCCCAAAAACACGATCGTCGCCATCAGCACGAGCTGCGAGGCGACCAGCCAGCCGCGGCGGCGCCCCAGCCGGCGCGACAGATACGGGACCTGCCAGGCATCGACGATGGGCGCCCACAGGAATTTCAGGGTGTAGGGCAGGCCGGCGAGCGACAACAGCCCAATGGTGCCAAGGTCAACTCCGCGGTCGAACATCCACACGCGCAGCGTCTCACCCGACAAGGCGAGCGGCAGCCCCGAGGAGAAGCCCAGGAACATGATGACGAGGACGCCCGGGCGCAGATAGACCGTCAGCGCCTCGAGGAACGGCACGCGCCGGTCTGGCTCGGTCTCGGACGGCGCGGTCATGTGGTCTTTCTCATTGGGCGTGGATGAGGGCGGGTTGTCGGCTTGCTACTAAGCCCCACGGCATCTGTCGATGCTAGAGTGGCTTCAATGCGGCGGCACGTGGGGGAGCGGCATGGGGCGCTATATTCTGGCGATCGATCAGGGGACCACGTCGTCCCGGGCCATGCTGTTCGACGAGGAGATCCGCGTCGCAGGGCTCGCGCAGCAGGAGTTCGCCCAGCACTTCCCCAAGTCGGGCTGGGTCGAGCACGATCCCGAGGACATCTGGCGCACGGTCGTCGCGACGGTGCGGGACGTGCTCAAGACCGCTGGCGCCAGCGCGGCGGACGTGGTCGCCATCGGCATTACCAACCAGCGCGAAACCACGGTCATCTGGGAGCGTGCGACCGGCAAGCCCATCCACAATGCCATCGTCTGGCAGGACCGGCGCACGGCCGAGGCCTGTCAGAAGCTGACGGCCGCGGGACATGAGGCAGTCGTCACGCAAAAGACGGGCCTGCGCATCGATCCCTATTTCTCCGCCACCAAGATTGCCTGGATCCTCGATTCTGTGCCCGGCGCGCGCGCCAAGGCGGATAAGGGCGCGCTCGCCTTCGGCACGATCGATTGCTTTCTGTTGTGGCGGCTGACGGGCGGCCGCGTGCACGCAACGGATGCGACCAACGCGGCGCGCACCTGCCTGCTCGACATCCACACCGGTCAGTGGGACGACGAGCTTCTGCAAATCTTCGGCGTGCCGCGCAGCCTGTTGCCGGAGGTGCGCGACAACGCCGCCGAGTTTGGCGTCACCGCGCCCGAGCTGTTCGGTGCGCCCATTCCAATCCGCGGGATGGCGGGCGATCAGCAGGCGGCCACCGTCGGCCAGGCCTGCTTTGTGCCCGGGATGATCAAGTCGACCTACGGCACGGGATGCTTCGCCGTGCTGAATACGGGGGCCGAGGCGGTGCCCTCGCGGCATCGGTTGCTCACGACCATCGCGTATCAGCTCGCAGGCGTGCGCACGTTCGCGCTCGAAGGGTCGATCTTCGTCGCCGGCGCCGCGGTGCAGTGGCTGCGCGACGGCCTCAAGGTGATCAGAAGCGCGGATGCTTCGGGTGCCATGGCTGCGGCCGCCGATCCGGCGCAGAATGTGGTCCTGGTGCCGGCCTTCGTCGGGCTCGGCGCGCCTTATTGGGATTCCGATTGCCGCGGCGCGCTGTTCGGTCTGACGCGCAGCACCGGCCCCGACGAGCTCGCCAAGGCGGCGCTCAATTCCGTCTGTTTCCAGACCTGGGATCTCTTGAAGGCCATGCACGGCGACTGGCCGGAAGCGGTCAAGAGCGTCGTGCGTGTCGACGGCGGCATGGCGGCGTCGGATTGGACCATGCAGCGGCTCGCCGACATTCTCGACGTGCCGGTCGACCGGCCGACGGTGCTGGAGACCACGGCGCTGGGCGCAGCCTATCTCGCCGGGCTGCAATCGGGATTCTACCCGCCACCGGAAGAGTTTGCGGCACGCTGGGCGCTCGATCGGCGGTTCACTCCGGCGCTGGACGCGGTGCGCGCAAGGCGCAGCTGGAAGCCTGGCCAGCACCGGCCCTGACGAGCTCGCCAAGGCGGCGCTCGATTCCGTTTGTTTCCAGACCTGGGATCTCTTGAAGGCCATGCACGGCGACTGGCCGGAAGCGGTCAAGAGCGTCGTGCGTGTCGACGGCGGCATGGCGGCGTCGGATTGGACCATGCAGCGGCTCGCCGACATTCTCGACGTGCCGGTCGACCGGCCGACGGTGCTGGAGACGACGGCGCTGGGCGCAGCCTATCTCGCCGGCCTGCAATCGGGCTTCTACCCGCCACCGGATCAGTTCGCCGCGCGTTGGGCGCTGGATCGACGGTTTACCCCGGCGCTCGAAGGCAGCGCGCGCAAGGCGCAGCTGGAAGCCTGGCACGACGCGGTGCGCCGCACGCTGACGCGCGGTGAAACCAATCGATCCCCGCCCCGCTTGTGGGGGAGGGTCTCAGGGAGAGGGGTGTCCACAGCTTCGCGCGATGTGCACCACCCCCTCCGCGGCCCTCCCCGTCAAGGGGGAGGGAGGACGTCTTATCGCGCTCGGCTACCGAATGACGGCGACGACGCGCGCCGGCGCCGCCGAGGCGCCGACGATCTTCAAGGGAAACACCATCACCTCAAAGCCCTTCGGCGGCAGCGCGCCGAGGTTAGTCAACTGCTCCATGTGCCAGTAGGGACGGCGCTGGCCGACGCGGTGCGCCTCCCAGAACAGCGTGTCGTCGCCGGTCGCCTTGGCCTTGGCGATCTGCGCGCGAAACGGAAGGTCCCAGCCCCACTGGTCGATGCCCATCACGGTCGGGCCCTGGTCGAGCAGCCAGTCGGTCGCCTCTTTGCTCATGCCGGTGCCCGTCTTCCAGAACGCCTTGGTGCCCATGAGCCTGTCGCGCCCGGTGCGGATCAAGACGATCGTGCTGGCGTCGAGCGTGGCGCCGGTCTTGGCGAGCGCCGCTTTCATGTCGTCGACGGTGATCGGGTCGTCGTCGGCCTTGTGCGTCATGTCGAGCACGACGCCGGGGCCGATGCACTTCTCCAGCGGGATCTCCTCGATCGTCTGCGCGCGTTTTCCTCCCGATTGCGGGCCGTAGTGCCAGGGCGCATCGATGTGCGTGGTCGCATGCACGCCCATCTTGGTGATGGTGTCGTCGGCCCAGCCGGCGAAGTCCTTGGGGAAGAGCCGGCGCGGCAGACCCAGGAGCCATACCAGGAGCTTCGCTGCGCCGTGCGGCTTGTGCTTGATGCGCACCTGCATGAAGCGCGGATCGCCGCGGTTGAACTGAATGGGCTTGGAAAGATCGATGATCTGCAAGGCACGCGCTCCTATCAGGCGATGCGGTTCGAGAGCGTTCCAATCCCCTCTATCGCGAGCGCGATCCGATCGCCAGTCTTGAGAAGATGTCCGGTCTCGATGCCGCTGCCGCCGGGCAGCGTGCCGGAGCCGAACAGCTCGCCCGCCTGCAGCCGCTCGCCGCGGCAGGCGTGCGCCAGCACCTCGCCCAAGGACCACTTGGCGCCCGCCGTCGTCGGCCGGGCAAGCAGGTCGCCGTTGAGGCGCACCGATCCCTCGAGGCTGCGCCAGCGCGGCAGGATTTCGTCGGCCGTCACGACGACCTTGGAGATGGCGGAGGCGAAGTGCTTGGCCTTTTGCGGCCCGAAGCCCGAGGCCATCTCGGCGGCCTGCACATCACGGGCGGAGAAGTCGTTGAGCACCACGAAGCCGCCGATCGCCGCCTCGCAATGCTCCGCCGCCGCATCGTGCAGCGGCTTGGCGAGAACGAAGCCGAGCTCCAGCTCGTAATCGAGTGCGCGCGTGTAGGACGGGATCGCGATCGCGTCGCCGTCGGTCGCGACGTTGAGATGGTTGCCCAGGTAGTAGATCGGCTGGCGGTACCACAGCGCGTGCGGCTTCAATTTGGGAAACGTGTGGCGCGTCAGCGTCTCGTAGGCGCCGACGAGTCGCGCCGCGCCCGGCATGAAACGGCGCACGAAACCCCGCGCCGCCGCGACCGCGTGGGCCTCGTACAGCATGAAATCGCGAAATGAGCGGGGTTCAAACGGGATCACAACATCGCTATCGCGCGTGGGCTCGGGCGCCATATCGGCGGCCGCCTCGGCAAGGCGCGCACGCAACTCGGGCTCGCTGCCGAGCAGGGCGACGATATCGCTGCTCCAGCGGTGCGCCTCCGCGGTGTCTGAAATCCCCATGCGGGTCAACGTCTTGGTAACCGAGATCCAGCCCTGCGGCGCGCGGAGTTCCACATGCAATCCGGATTCTGCTCGTGCGCGGCGCAACTCCATGCCGGGAGACCTCCTTCGGCTCGCTCGTATTGTTCGCGATCATTTTAGATCTTGAGAACTTGCACAGTGTACGAGATTGGGAACCATTGCGGTTGGGAGCACTTGAGTTGGTGCTCGTATAGGAGAGAAATGCCCATGTTGAAGATCGCGAAAGCGACAGCCCTGATCCTGGCGGCGGCGTTGACGCTGTCGATCGCGGCTTGCTCGCCGCCTGAAGCCAAGAGCGACCTCGCCGGCACGTGGAAGGTGTCCGACACCTCGGGTGCGCCGTTCGAGATCGTGCTGACGGAGGACGGGAACGCAAGCGCCAATCGCAGCGGCGAGGCCTTGACCGGCACCTGGAAGGAAGACAACGGCGCCGCAGTCATCACCTGGAGTGAAGGCTGGACGACCAAGATCGCCAAGCAAGGCGACGCCTACCAGAAGATGGCCTGGGACAAGGGTGTGTCGATGGACAGCCCGCCCACGAACACATCTGCTGCCGAAAAGGCGAAGTAGCCCGCAGCCGAAGCGGAAAATCATCGGGGGCGCCGTCAAGAGCGGCGCCCTTGATTGTCTCAGGCCCCAGCAGCGGGGAGGGTCCCCATGTCGATCACGCTGTCGCAAATCGTCGTCTGGATCATCATCGGCGCCGCCGGCGGCACGCTCGCGGGCGCGCTGGTGCGCTGGCAGCGCGAGGGCTTCGGCTGGTGGGCCAATCTCGGCATAGGCCTGGTCGGCGCCTTTGTCGGCGGTCTGCTGTTCCAGCTTTTCGGCATTCTCCCCGGTCTGGAGAGCATTGCTATCTCCCTGCGCGACATCGTCTCAGCCTTCGTCGGGTCGATCCTGTTCCTGCTCGGCTTGTGGGCGTGGCAGAAGTGGCGTTAACCGGTCGGCGTTGACGGGCGTCAATGTCGCAACGGTGGCACCTGCTAGGACGCGAGCCTAGCCGAGTTGACACCGGGAGCCGCCGCCATGACCCGCTTTGCCCGTGCGCGTATCGCGCGCGCAGCCCTGATTGCCGTTGCCGCCCTCGCGGCGGGTGCCGCCCTTGCTACGACCAAGGACGCGACACCGTTCACCAAGCACGATCCGTGGCTGCCCGAATGGATGATGCGCGAGCCCGGCGGCCCGGGGCCGATGTCGCCCACCATGTCGGCGCGCATGCTGCGGCACGCGGAATTTCTGAACTTCGGCGTACCCAAGGCCTACGAGGATGCGCAATCCACGGTCAAAGCCGACGACAAGGTGATTGCGGCGGGCCGCGCGCTTTACTTGAAGAACTGCGCCGCCTGCCACGGTCCCGACGGCCTGGGCGATGGCGACGCCGGGCAGTCGCTGTCGCCGTCGCCGGCGGTGCTCGCTTACATGATCACCCGCCCCATTGCCGTTGACCGCTATCTGCTGTGGTCGATCTCCGAAGGGGGCGCCCAGTTCGGCTCGCAGATGCCGGCTTTCAAGGACGAGCTGTCGCAGCAGGAAATGTGGGAGATCATTGCTTATATGCGTGATGGCTTTCCGCTCGACATGGATGTGCCGGAGGCCAAGTAGACGGGCAAAGGAGGCGTCATGGTCCGCGTCGTGGGTATCGATCACATCTCGATCCGCGTCGGCAATTACGCGCGGTCGAAGGAGTTCTACGGCAAGCTCTTCAAGTTTTTGGGCTTCAAGGTGCTCGACGAATATCCCGATACCATGGGCTGGACCAACGGCAAGACGCGCTTCTGGATCGGCGCTGCGGACGCGCAAGGACGCAAGCGTGCACATCGCATCGGCGACATCGGTTTCCATCACTACGCATTCGAGCTACAAAGTCGTAAGGACGTCGACGCGCTGCAAGCCTTTGTCAAAAAACTTGGCGCAAGGATTGTCGATCCGGCCGGCGAGTATTATGACGATTACTACGCGGTGTTCTTCCTCGATCCCGACGGGCTGAAGCTCGAAGGGATGAAGTGGGGCGAACGCCAATCGCGCGAAGCGCGCAAGGCAGACCACACGCGCGAAGCGCGCAAACAGGAAAAGTCGCGTGCGGCCCGCAAGACCAAGCCCATGCGCAAGAAGAGTACGGTGCGCAAGAAGGCGGCCTAGACAGGCTCCAAGCGAACCGAGGCGGCATGATCGAGGACCATGATCCAGCTCAAGCCTCCCCTCCGCCCCGCCGTCATCGACGACGCGGATGCGCTGGTCGAACTCGTCAATTACGCCGGCGAAGGTCTGCCGCTCTATCTGTGGACCACGCTGGCGGCGCCAGGCGAGGACGCCTGGGATGTTGGGCGGCGGCGCGCGGCGCGCGAGGATGGCAGCTTCTCCTATCGCAACACCGTCATCATCGAGAGCGAGGGCCAATGCGCGGGCGCGCTCATCGGCTACGAGATCCCCGATGCGCCCGAGCCGGTCCCGCCGGACATGCCCGCCATGTTCGTGCCTTTGCAGGACTTGGAGAACTTGGCCCCGGCCACCTGGTACGTGAACGTCCTGGCTGTGCGGCCGCAATTTCGCCGCCGCGGCCTCGGCACCGCGCTCCTAGGCGTGGCGCAGGATACGGCAGAGGCGCTCGGCAAGCGCGGGTTGAGTGTCATCGTTTCCGATGCCAACACCGGCGCGCGGCGTCTCTACGAGCGCTGCGGCTACCGCGAGCGCGCTGAGCGTGACATGGTCAAAGAGGGCTGGGTCAACGAGGGCCGGCGCTGGGTCCTGTTGACGAAAGACTTCCAAGCGCCGGCATGAGCGCGCACCATCGTTCAGGAATTGGTTGCGAATAGGCCTCATGACTGGAGGGTGACGCCCACCTCCGGAGGCCTTTATGGATTTTCGCTCCGAGTTTGCGGTTCAACCCGGCAGCGACATCAGGCTCGCCAAGATCGATCCCGGCTATCAGGGCCCCCATGCCAGCGAGAACGCGGCGAAGGCCGATCTCGATAGCTACAGGGAGGCGATCAGCCGGCTGCAGCGCACGCTTTACGGCGACCGCTCCAAGGCGCTGTTGATTGTGCTGCAGGGTATCGACGGCGCCGGTAAGGATGGCACTTGCTGGCACGTGATCAGCGCCATGGATCCCCAAGGCGTGAAAGTCACCGGCTTCAAGCAGCCCACGCCCGAGGAATCTGCGCACGACTTTCTATGGCGCGTTCACCCGCATGCGCCCGCCAAGGGCGAGATCGCCGTGTTCAACCGCTCGCACTACGAGGACGTGCTGGTGGCGCGCGTGCATGAACTCGTGCCGCGTCCCATGTGGGAGGCGCGCTACGACATCATCAATCAGTTCGAGCAGCTGCTGGTGGAGCAGAACGCCACCACCATCCTCAAGTTCTTCCTCTATATCTCGAAGGAGGAGCAGCTCGAGCGCTTCAAGCGCCGTCTCGACGATCCCGCCCGCCAGTGGAAGATATCGAAGGCCGATTATACCGAGCGCGAACGCTGGGATGCCTATATCGCGGCTTTCGAGGCGGCACTCTCCAAGTGCTCGACCAAGCACGCGCCCTGGTACGTGATCCCGGCCAACCACAAGTGGTTCCGCAATCTCGCCGTATCGCAGATCATCGCCGATACGCTTCGCGAGATGCACCCGCATTGGCCTGAGCCCACCGTCGATCTCGACGAGATCCGCCGGCTCTACCACGGCGCCGCCGGCACCTGAGCGGGAGTGGTATTGCCGCCGAGGTGCAACAAGAAGCGAAACGCGCACCCGTTGACGCCGCCGCGATCGCGCCGTAAGAAGCTGCGATGAGCAGCTAGCCATTCCCTTTGCAGAAAACCCCATGCCCGCGCGTGCGATGGCGCATGCGCGGTTGCATGTCTGCAAAGGAGAGCTCATGAACCGGACATTCCTCCCCTTTCTGTTTCTGCCCACGCATGCCGCGGCGCGCGTCATCGGCCACAATCGCGACTTGGTGGCCGTCCTGGCGCTGCAGGCGATCTTGAGAAGCCACCGCAGTCTCGAGGTCGCGCACCAGCAGATCCGCTGGCGCGAGCACCACCTGGCGTTCTCCTCGCGCATTACCGCCGGGGGCGAGCTCGTCGTGGAGCTCGACGTCGGCGATCCGCGCCTGGAGAACCGGCTGGTTCTGGAGGACGAGCTGCGCGGTGCGCGTCGGAGCATCAAGGGCATCGCCGGCG
>CAVZNR010000043.1:0-99179 GCA_963776675.1 uncultured Alphaproteobacteria bacterium
ACGGCGTCGGCGCCTCGTTCAAGCCCGCCGCGTCGATCAGAGCCTTGAGGCCGATGTTGCGCCGCCAGCGCATCACTTGCAGGCCCTGCGAAACATAGGCGCGGTTGAGGCCGGTGAGCGGCACCACGTCGGCAACGGTCGCCAGCGCCACCAGATCGAGCTCGCTCATCAGGTCGGGCTCGGGCGTGCCTTTCGCGTAGAAGCCGCGCCGGCGTAGCTCGCGCGTGGTCGCCACCAGCACCAGGAAAACGACCCCGGCTGCGCAGAGGTTGCCCAGCCCCGACACGTCGTCCTGGCGGTTGGGATTGACGAGTGCGGCCACCGCAGGCAGCTCCTCGTCGGCCTGATGGTGATCGATGACGACCACGTCGCATTTCAGTGCCGCGGCGCGCGCTAAGGGCTCGGCGCTCGTCGTGCCGCAATCGACGGTGACGATGAGGCGCGCGCCTTCCTTGATCAGCGTCTCGATCGCCGTCACGTTGGGCCCGTAGCCTTCGAACAGGCGGTCGGGAATGTAGATGCGCGCTTGCACCCCGTGATGCCTGAGGAAGCGGTAGACCAGCGCCGACGACGAGGCGCCGTCGACGTCGTAGTCACCGAACAGCGCCACCGGCTCGCGCTTCTCGATGGCGTCGGCAAGGCGCGCGGCGGCGGCATCCATGTCGCGCAGCGTCGAGGGGTCCGGCATCAGCTCCTTGATCGTGGGGTTGAGCATGATTGGCACGTCCTGCAGCGCAAAGCCGCGCGCGGCAAGCACGCGGCCCAGCAGCTCGGGCAGTCCGTGCTGCTGGCTGATGGCGGCGGCCTGCGGCGCCTGCTCGGGCCCGAGACGCTCGCGCCATGCAAGCCCGCGTGCGGAGGCGCCGACGCCGAGGAACGGCGGCCGCTCGTCCACAGACAGCACCTCTTTCTTGCGCACCGCGCCCATGGTCCCGATCCCCTGATTCGCCTTGTCGCGCAGTGCAACATCTGGCGCTCGGGTTGGCGAGACACCGCAACACGTTCTCCCCAACTTGCCGGCGGACGTGCGGGCCGTCAGCGATCCTGCTGGGTCACGCGCCCGCCGCGCACCGCCAGCAACAGGTTCGACTGGCGCGGACGCCAGCGATAGCCGATGCCGAAGTCGAGCGGGCCGGCCCGCTCGCGGTGATAGAGCGCGCCCAGATCGCGCTGATAGTTGCGCGGAAAGATGCTGATCGGCCCCAGATAGTTGCCGAAGGGATAGAGCCGCCACGTATCTTGCTTGAAATAGCGCAAGGGGATGCCGGAATCGTCCTGCACGATCGCCTCGCTGTTGGCGAGCACGAAGTCGCGCACCTTGGAGAAGTTGCCCGAGTGCATGAGATAGGACGCACTCTTCAACAGAGCGTCGCCGCGCCCGAGCTTGGCGCAGAATGCCTCAAAGCCGCTGCGATCGAACCCGCCGTCGGAGACGTCGGTCGAGAAATAGTAGAGCGTGCTTTTCTTGCCGTCCGCGCCGGAGAAGACGATCTTGGCGCCTTCCGCCGCGCCGCGCGCCTTGCTGCCCTCATCGGGATGCTCATGGCCGTCGGCGTCGAGCGTAATGAGGCTCACGTCGTCGATCGTCTTGCCGGCGCGCGCCAGAAATACATAGAGGATCGGCAGCGTGCCGGTCAGCCGGCCGCCTCTGAGCTCGTGCTTCATCTTCTTGGTGATGAAGAAGCTGAAGCTCAAAACCGAGTTGAGCGAACGCTGCAGCCGTCCGACCTCGCCGGCAAGGGCGCCCCGCGACAGCCCCTCGACGTTGGGCACGGGGCCAACCGGCTCCAGCCCGCTCAAGACGTAGGTCGCCGCGTCGGGAAAGAAGGCATCGGCATAGAGAAAATCAGGCCCGCTGAACATGTAGTAGAGGACGGGCTGGCGTTGCGGGATGTGCTCTTTCGACCAGGCGCGGATCTTCGTGAGCTGGCGCTTCTCCAGCGCGTCCCAAGCGGTGTCGAAACGCTTGGCGTGGCGCTGCCAGCTGCCGTCATGCGTAAAGGAGTCCAGTGGCGATCCGGCCGACGGCGGCATGCCGGCTAAGAGCCGCGCGGTATCGGCGGGGCTGGCGTGCTCTTCGGCTTGCGCGGCGACGACCAGTATGAGCGTCGCGGCCAGCGCGCCCGCTCCCTTCAGCAAACGCCTATTCATTTGCAGTCCCCCCAGAGAGCGCCTGCGCGATTGCGTAGATGCCCAGTCCGGCCAGCATCACCGCGATGCTGGCAAGCGATTCACTCGTCCGCTCCACGACCAAGTAATACATCATGAACCCCGTGACCGCGAGGAACACCAGCGGCACCACCGGATAGCCCCACATGCGGTAGGGGCGCGGCAAATCGGGCCGGCGCACGCGCAGCACGATCACGCCGAGAACGGCCACGAAGGAGCAGAGGGTCAGGGCGAACTGTATGAACTCGAGCACGGCCTCGAACGAGCCGGTGAGCAGCAGCAGCGTGGTGACCGTCAGCTGGAAGAGAATGGCGACGACCGGCGCCCCGTTGGCGCTGCGCCGCGAGAAGGGGCGCAACATGGGGATGTCCTCGCCCATCACCATGGTGACGCGGGGGCCGATCCAGGTCATGGCGCTGATCGAGGAGACGAGCCCGAGGCAGATCAGCGCCCCCACGATGCGGCCGCCCGCCTCCCCGAAAATGTGCTTGCCGGCGATCAGCGCCACGTCGATCTGCCCGGCCATGGCCGAGATCGGCGTCGAATAGAGGAAGACGGCGTTGAGCCCGACGTAGAGCCCCAGCACCACCAGCGTGGCCATGACCAGCGCGCGCGGCAGGCTGCGCTGCGGATCCTTGATTTCCCCGACGATGTAGGTCGACGCGTTCCATCCTGAGTAGGCATACATGACGAACACGAGCCCCACCGCGAATGGTGCAGCCGTCACGTAGTGCAGATCGGCGGCGGAGGGCGCAAACGAGATCGGCTGCGGATCGGCGATCGCAAAGCCGGCGACGATGAACACCAGAATGAGCGCGAGCTTGAGTCCGGTCGCGGCATTGTGGAAGGTGGCGCCAAGACCGACGCCGCGCAAATGCACGAGCGCGACCAGCCACACGGCCGCGAGCCCGAGCGCCAGCGGCGGCGCGCCCGGGACCACACCGGCGAAGTATTGCCCGAACGCCATGGCGGCGAGCGCCACGGGCGCGGCGAAGCCGACGGTCGCCGAAACCCAGCCGGCGACGAAGCCGACCGCCGGTCCGAAAATGCGCGACAGGAAGTTGTACTCGCCACCCGAGCGCGGCAGCGCCGCACCGAGCTCGGCGTAGGACAAGGCTCCGCACAAGGCCGCGACGCCGCCCACCACCCACAACAGCAGCACGGAGAATCCGGACGGGATGTCGGCGACCTGGAAGCCAAGGCTGGTGAACACGCCGATACCGATCATGTCGGCGACGGCAACGGCCGCCGCCGTGACCGTCGAAACGTTGCGCACCTCCGCGGGGCGCTCCTCGGAGGCGGGGGCGCCAATGGTGCTCGCGACTGCCATGGAGGAGCCTTGGGCGTGTGGGCGTTCGTGCCTTGGAGAAGCCTAGAAGACCGTATCTGCTCCGACAATTGGCTAACTGATTTGTCCCAATCGAGTTGCCGAATTGCACCGTCAGGGCGGTACCGGGCTCCGGGCAGGGGCGGCAAAGCGCCTGCTTCCGCCCATCGTCTCGACATCATTCGTTGGTTCAAACTTAAGGCCCCTAAGGCACTGTCCGGGGACACTGTCCGGAAAGGGAACGGAGAGGGGGAAATGCAGCTTTTGCGAGGAAAGATCGCCGCCGCGTGCATCGGCGCGAGCCTTCTGCTCCTGCCCGTTGGCGTCTCGGCGGACGCGATCAACGATTTGCTCGTGAGCCTGCAAGTGCCGGCGCCGCAGCGCGTCTACGCGCGCAGCGCGCCTTTGCGCAAGAGCCGCACCGAGCTCGTGCCCTTCAAGACCGCGCCCTTCCCCTACGACGGCCTGATCGCCGGCACGGACAAACCCTTCCTCGACGTGGAGGAGGACGGCCGGCGCGGGCACAAGACGCCCTTCGGCCGCCTCTACTGGGAGGACGAGACCTACTCTGACAGCCGCGTGCTCCTGCACATCCCCAAGGGCTTCGACGTCCGCAAGCCGTCGGTGATGATCGTCTTCTTCCACGGCCACGGCGCCACCTTGCGCCGCGACGTGCTGCGCCGACAGCGCGTTCCCGCACAGATCACCGCGTCCGGCGTCAACGCGGTGCTGGTCGCACCGCAGCTCGCCGTCAATGCCGCCAACTCCAGCGCCGGCAAGTTCTGGGAGCCCGGCGCCTTCCGCCGTTTCATCGACGAGGCCGCCGAGAAGCTCGCGGCACTGCACGGCGATCGGCGCTCGATCGGCACTTTCGATTCCATGCCCATCGTGCTCGTCGCCTACAGCGGTGGCTATCTACCGGCTGCGTGGTGCGCCTCCAAAGGCGGTCTGGGCCCGCGCGTGCGCGGCGTCATCCTGCTCGACGCGCTTTATGGCGAGGTCGACAAGTTCGCCTCCTGGATCGCGCGCGACCGCTCGGCCTTTTTCGTCTCGACCTATCTGGGCTCGACCGAGGACAAGAACGCCGAGCTCGAGCGTGTCCTCGCCGAGCGCGCCGTCGACATCGACACCGCCCTCGAGTCGCGCCTCGATCCCGGCAGCGTCACCATCTTTCCCGGTGCCACGGGCGCCACCACCAAGATCAATCATCGCGATCTCGTCACGCACGCCTGGGTCGACTATCCCGTGGCCGACCTATTGCGGCGCCTGCGCCAGTACCGCCGCTGATCTAGCTGCGGTAGTAGCGCCACAGCCGCACCAGCGTGCGCTCGATCTCTGCGGGTGGCTGGTTGAAAGGCTCCAGGTTCACGCGCACCACGTTGCTCGCGCCCATCGACCACGGCAGCCGCATCAACGAGCGATGGAACGGCAGCTTGCGCCAGTCCGCGACCAGCGCCTGCGACAACAGCATGTTGAGCCCGATCTGCAGCTCGTGAATGGTGCTGGCGCGCTGCGCGATTTCCACCACCGCGATGCGGTCGATCGCGCGCCAGCGGATGAGCCCGAAGCCCTGGATGAAAATGCCGTACTGATTGGCGCCGAGCGTGGGGCGACCCGTCTCGAGCAGGGGAAAGTTGTAGTAGGCGATGGCCGTCGCGATGACGCCGAGCACGAGCCACACGATATGCCCCGAGACCCACGCCCCCGCCAGCATGACGGCGCCCATGATGGCGACGACGTAGACGGGGAATTGGATCTCGTCACGGTTGTAGGTGACCGAGTAGCCCCCGACGTTGCGCTCGTCTACGCTCTTTTCTTCCGAATGCGCCATGACGCCATCTTCGGGCAAAGCGGCGGCGGGTCAACCGGAGATGAGGCGGCCGCGCCTTTCTCCGTCAAAAAAGCGGACAGATGCGTGCGGCTGCCTGCCCGGGACGGACGAGCATCACGACAGACTAAGCGTCATTGCATGAATTTACGGCAGCGCCATCGCCTGCCTGAAGTCTACTCGCACCTCAGCCAATGAAGCGCGAACCGATATCGCGGAAGGTCGTCTTGACGCGGCGCACGGTGCCGGTGTGTGCACGCATGACGACCAATTCCGTCTCGGCGAAGTCGCCGCGGAAGCGCACGCCGTCCAAGAGCGAGCCGTCGGTGACGCCCGTCGCCGACACGATCACGTCGCCCGAAGCCATGTCCTCCAGCAGATACTTGCGATTGATGTCGTCGATGCCCATCGACTTGGCACGCACGCGCTCGTCGTCGTTCTGCGGCATCAGCCGGCCCTGCATCTGCCCGCCGATGCAGCGCAGCGCGCCCGCCGCCAGCACGCCCTCCGGCGCACCGCCGAGCCCCAGATAGATGTCGATGCCGGTCTCGTCCGGATCGGTGGTCCAGATGACGCCGGCGATGTCGCCGTCGGGAATGAGCTGCACCGCGGCGCCCACCTCGCGCACCGCCGCGATCAGATCGGCGTGGCGTGGACGGTCGAGGATGCAGGCGGTGATCTCGCCGATCGGCACGCCCTTCGCCGCCGCCAGCGCCTTGAGGTTGTCGCCGGGCGAGGCGTCGAGATCGACAAGGCCCGGTGCGTAGCCGGGGCCGATGGCGATCTTGTTCATGTACATGTCGGGCGCGTGCAGCAGGCCGCCGCGCTCGGCGATCGCCAGCACGGCGAGCGCGTTCGGCATCGCCTTGGCGCAAATGGTGGTGCCCTCCAGCGGATCGACGGCGATGTCGACCTCGGGTCCCTCGCCCGCGCCCACCTTCTCGCCGATGTAAAGCATCGGCGCCTCGTCCATCTCGCCCTCGCCGATGACGACGGTGCCTCGGATCTGCAGCTTCGCGAGCTCGCGGCGCATGGCATCGACGGCGGCCTTGTCGGCGGCCTTCTCGGCTCCGCGCCCGCGCAGACGGGCAGCAGCGATGGCTGCGGCTTCCGTCACCCGCGTCACCTCGAGCACGAGCACGCGGTCGAGCCCGGACTTGACGTTGTGCTCTGTCATGGCTGTCCCTCCGCCGCCTATGGCCGGTCGTCCCCGTTGAGCTTCTCGATGCGGATGACTTGTGGCCGCTCGGAAACCTTGCCGTCCTTCTCGATCGCTCCCACCGCCCGGCGGATCGCCTCCTCCGTGGTCTCGTGCGTGATGATCACCACCAGCGCCGGTGCGCCCGGTTTCAGGCGCGCCCCGATGCCCGGCAGCGCCGAGCGCGGGCGCCGCTGCACGATGCTCTCGATCGAAATCTCCTCATCACCCATGCGCTTGGCGATGGCCGCCATGGCGCCGGGCCGGTCGAAAACGGAAAGCCGCACGTAGTAGGCACCCTGATGCTCGCCGAGCTTGGCCTTCTTATACGGCTTGAGGTTGCGGGTGTGTGTCACCAGCGGCGGCATGACGCCGCCCCGCGCGATGTCCAGAATATCGCTGGCGACGGCCGAGGCCGTCGGGTGGGCGCCGGCGCCCGGACCGATGAGCAGGAGGCTGCCGCAGTAGTCGGCATCGATGGCGACCGCGTTGGTGACACCCGACACCTCGGCAATCGCGGAGTCCTTGGGCACCATCGCCGGATTGACGCGCCCCTCGATGCCGCCCTCGCTGCGAGTGGCGACGCCCAGAAGCTTGATGCGATAGCCCATGTCCTCGGCCGCCTCGATATCGGCCTCGGTGATCGTCTCGATGCCCTCGACGTGGATCTGGTCGAAGGCGACCTCGGTGCCGAAGGCGAGGCTCGTCAGGATGGCGAGCTTGTGCGCCGTATCGAAGCCGCCGATGTCGAAGGTGGGATCGGCCTCCGCGTAGCCGCGCGCCTGCGCCTCCTTCAAGACCTCCGCGAAGGAACGGTGCTCGTCCTCCATGGTGGTGAGGATGTAATTGCAGGTGCCGTTGAGAATGCCGTAGACGCGCCGCACCTCGTTGGCGGCTGAGCGACTCCCTCAGCGTCTTGATGACGGGGATGCCGCCGGCAACTGCGGCTTCGAAGTTCAAGGCGACGCCGTTCGCCTCGGCGAGCTTGGCAAGCGCCACGCCGTGCTCGGCGAGCAGCGCCTTGTTGGCGGTGACCACGTGCTTGCCGGCCTTGAGCGCCGCCTCGACGGCCGCCTTGGCGACGCCCTCGGCGCCGCCGATCAGCTCCACGAAAACCGAGATGTCGGGATCGGCGGCAAGCTTTACCGGGTCGTCGACCCAGCGCATGCCGTCGAGCTTGATGCCCCGGTCCTTACCCTTGCTGCGCGCCGATACGGCGGCCACGCGGATCTGCCGCCCGACGCGCTCGGCGAGCCGCTCACTATGGTGATCGAGCAATTGGAGGAGACCTGCGCCGACGGTGCCAAGGCCGGCGACACCCAGGGTAAGAGGCTTTTGCATGCGAACGTGATGGATTACCGGCTGGCTTTTTGCGGAATCGGGATCACGTTATGCATGGTTTCCGGGGCCTGAGCGAGGAACTTTTTGAGGTTCCTGGCGGCTTGGCGGATGCGGTGCTCGTTCTCCACCAGCGCGATGCGGATGAAGCCTTCCCCATACTCGCCGAAGCCGAGGCCCGGCGACACCGCAATGCCCGCCTGCTCGATCAAAAGCTTGGCAAATTCGACCGAGCCCAGCGCCTTGAACGGCTCCGGCAGCGGGGCCCAGGCGAACATGGTCGCGGGCGGCGGCGGAATCTCCCAACCGGCGCGCCCGAAGGTCTCCACCAGGCAGTCGCGGCGCTTGTGATAGGTGGTGCGGATCTCCTCCACGCACGCTTGCGGCCCGTTGAGCGCCGCCGCCGCGGCCACCTGCACCGGGGTGAAGGCCCCGTAGTCGAGATACGACTTGATGCGCGCCAGCGCCGCGATGAGGCGCTCGTTGCCCACCGCAAAGCCCATGCGCCAGCCGGGCATGTTGTAGGTCTTGGACAGCGAGGTGAATTCCACCGCGATGTCGATGGCGCCCGGCACCTGCAGGACCGACGGCGGCGGATTGCCGTCGAAGTAGATCTCTGCGTAGGCGACGTCGGACAGAATGATCAGGTCGAGCCGCTTCGCCAGCTCCACGGCGTCCCTGTAGAAGTCGAGGTCCGCCGTCATCGCCGTCGGGTTCGACGGATAGGACAGCACCAGCGCCAAGGGCTTGGGGATCGTGTGCTTGCACGCGCGCTCCACCAGCCGCAGGAACTCCTCGCCGGTGCCGGCAGGAAGGTGGCGGATGGCGGCGCCGCACAACAGGAAGCCGAACTCGTGAATGGGATAGGTCGGATTGGGAACCAGGATCACGTCGCCCGGCGCCGTGATCGCCTGCGCCATGTTGGCGAAGCCTTCCTTGGAGCCGAGCGTGGCGACGATCTGCGTTTCCGGATCGAGCTTCACGCCGAAGCGGCGGTCGTAGTAGGCCGCTTGCGCGCGCCGCAGACCGGGAATGCCTTTCGAAGCCGAGTAGCGATGCGTGCGCGGCTTGGAGACCGTCTCGATCAGCTTGTCGACGATGTGCTGCGGCGTGGGCAGATCGGGATTGCCCATCCCCAGGTCGATGATGTCGGCGCCGCGCGCACGCGCGGCTGCCTTCAGCCGGTTGACCTCGGCGAAGACGTAAGGCGGTAAGCGCTTGATCCGATGGAACTCCTGGTGCAAGGCAGCCTCGCAGCTCTGGCAAGCGGTCGTTGAAGCGTGTTTACGCCCGGCCAGGGTATCCCGTCAAAGGGCGTTGAGATCTCGCCCGCCATCCTTAGCGGGACTGCTCGATCTGCTGCTCGGCATCTTGCTCGTGAGTCACTCTTACTCTGTTAAGCTCGTCGACCGCCTTCTTCCTTTCCTCCGGCGACAGTGCCGTCGAGGAGGTGGGCCCGAGATCGGGAAGCGGCGTCTGGATGGAGGTGCTGCACCCGCCGAGAAGCAACAGCATCAACCCGGCCGCGGGCAGCGTCGCCGCGACGCAATATGTGGCCCAGTGACTGCCTTTCCCCCGCTGCATTGCCCTCATACGCTCTCTACCCTTGCGCACAGCTCAGAATTGCGCGATTCGGATGCCCCGACACAGCGTCAACCTAGCATCCCTCTTATCCACAAGTCACAGTGACACTAGGTCCGCAATGTCGCAAAACCTTGGCAGCGGATGGGTAGATGCCGTACGGGCACACACGCTGAAATAAAGACTCGGTTCAGAAGGCTACATGCAGAAACCGCGCAGCGACACGGACGCCGAATTTTCGGCCTACAAGATCGTCAACGCCGAGGAGCTCGGCCTCAATCTCTTGAGGCTTTTCGAGCAGGGCGGTCGCGTATTAACTGAAATGATCGAGCGAGCCGACGCCAAGGCGGGGCCGTACTCGGCCGCCTCCGAGATCACCGAGGCAACCAACACCCTGACCGACCTGACGCGCCACTGGATGGCCGACCCGACCCGCTTCGCCGAAGCGCAGGGCTCGCTCATGCGTGCCTATGCCGACCTGTGGAACAACACGCTCTTTCGCATGCTCGGGCAGGACGTGGATCCTGTCGCCGAGCCCGAGCCCGGCGACAACCGCTTCAAGGACCCCGAGTGGTCGGCAAACCCCTACTTCGATTTCTGGAAGCAGGCCTATCTCGTCACGGCGAATTGGGCCGAGGACATGCTGCAGAAGACGGACGGGCTCGACGAGCGCACGCGCCAGAAGGCCGAATTCTATTTGCGCCAGGTGTCGAGCGCGCTGTCGCCGTCCAACTTCCCCATGACCAACCCCGAGGTCTTGCGCGAGACATTGGCGTCGAACGCGGAGAACCTGGTGCAGGGCATGACCTACCTCGCCGAGGACATGAGTCACTCCGGCGACCTGTTGCGCATCAGCCAGACGGACGCCAGCGCCTTCGAGGTCGGCCGCAACCTCGCCACCACGCCGGGCAAGGTCGTCTACCAGAACGACCTGTTGCAGCTCATCCAGTACGCGCCCACCACCGACAAGGTGCGCGAGCGGCCGCTGCTCATCGTGCCGCCCTGGATCAACAAGTTCTACATCCTCGACCTGACGCCGGCGAAGAGCCTCATCAGGTTCCTCGTGGGCCAGGGCTTCACTGTCTTCATGATCTCCTGGGTCAACCCGGACGAGCACCTCTCGCACAAGTCCTTCGAGGACTACATGCAGGAGGGCATCCTGACGGCAGCCGACGCGGTGCGCCGCGAGACGGGCGTCGATCAGTGCAACGTCGTCGGCTACTGCGTCGGCGGCACCCTGCTCGCCACGACGCTCGCGTATCTCGCCGCGCGCGGTGAGGAGCCGTTCGCTAGCGTGAGCTTCCTCGCCACCCAGATCGATTTCGAGCACGCCGGCGATTTGCTGCTGTTCACCGACCCCGAGCAGCTCGATGAGCTCAACGACCTGATGTCGGAGCGCGGCTATCTCGACGGCTCGCGCATGGCCAACGTGTTCAACATGCTGCGCCCGCGCGACCTGATCTGGCCCTACATCGTCAACAACTACCTGCTCGGCAAGAAGCCGTTCCCGTTCGACCTGCTCTACTGGAACCAGGATTCGACGCGCATGACGGCGGCCAATCACAACTTCTATCTGGGCCAGTTCTACGGCGCCAACCGGCTCGCCAAGGGCGAGTTGACGCTCGCCGGTACACGTCTCGACATGAAGAAGGTGACGCTCCCCGTCTACGAGCTCGCCACCAAGGAGGATCACATCGCTCCTGCCCCGTCGGTGTTCGCGGGCGCCAAGCTGTTCGGCGGACCGGTCGAGTTCGTGATGTCGGGGTCCGGCCACATCGCCGGCGTCGTCAACCCGCCCGACAAGGTCAAGTACCAGTACTGGACCAATCCCAAGAAGGCGAAGTCGCTCGAAGCGTGGACCAAGGCGGCAACCGAGCATGCGGGCTCGTGGTGGCCGCACTGGGCCGAGTGGCTCAGCCAATACGCGGGCGACTGGACCGTGCCGCGCGATCCCGGCGAGAAGCTGGGAACGATCGAGGACGCGCCCGGCTCCTACGTCAAGGCGAAGAAGTAGCGTCCAACGGCTCCAGCATCAATTCATGCCTGTCCTTGGCGTGTGACAGCATCTGCGTCAGACGCGGGTCATCGGGCTGCTGGCCGTAGACCTCGACATAGATCGTCGTGAGCCAGCCAGCGACTACAGACGTGGACACCGCCTCGCGATCGTCGAGACCCAGCACGAGCAGCCACATCGGCGGGGGCGTGCCGGCAACGTCCAGCGGCATGATGTAGTTGAGCCCTTCAATCCTTCGGCACCCAGCCCGCGCATAGAACCGCAGGCGCCGAGACTGGTCGCTATCTGCCACGGCCGGCACAGCGGGCTGGTCCACCTCGAGCACGCACGGCGACGCGCCCGCAATACTGGCGGCATCGCGCTTGGCGGCCAAGAAAAGATCGCGGCCGAGCCCGCGCGAACGCAGTTTGCGATCGACCGCCATGTATTCGAGCAGCCAGAAGCGGCTGCGGGCCGAAAAGAAGCTGATGGCTAAGCCGCCAATGCGGCCGGCAAGACTTGCCAAGACGACCCGATAGCTCGGGTTCCGCAGCATTTTCGCGAGCTCGGCGGGAGATTTCTGCTCCGAAGGAATGATGGCCTCCTGATAGATGGAGACCATCTCCTCGAAGCGCGCCATGTCATCGGGAGCGAGAAGGCAGAACTCCGGCTCGTCTCCGCTCATCCGGGGCGCCTCATCGTTTCGCAGGGTTTCGCTAGGCGCTCTGTTCACCTGTCAGATCGCCAGCGCGCCCAACTTTGCGCGCCAATGCGCGCAGCGGTCCTTCAGTTGGGCGTCCCGCACGTAGGCGAGCTCCTCGTCCTCCAGCCGCTCCAATTCCTCGAAAGTGAAGCTGTCGCTGCCATGTGTGCGCCAGGCCTCCTGCAGGCTGCGGCTCGGGTGGCTACCATGGTTGAGCGTGAACCAGACGCGGTTCTGGATCTTCTCGACGTTGGGAGCGCGCCCGACCCACACTTCGCCGGTGGCCGCACAACGCACGGCGTAGATGCCGGCGGCGACGTCGAGCTCCTTGTAGGCGGCCTTTGCCGCCTTCTTGTCCTCGGCCTTCATCCCCGTGCTCCATCGGAATCGTCGCAGCGAAGCGACTAGCACCAAGACGCATAGCGGAACATCCCCACTGGACCCTTGCACATTTCAACAATCCTTGTATTGTTGTTTCCATGCAAGAGCACCACGCCGTCTCAGCCCTTTCCGCCCTCGCGCACGAGCACCGCCTGCGCATCTTTCGCTTGCTGGTGATCGCGGGGCCGTCGGGTGTCCCCGCCGGCGCGATCGCCGCGAAGGTCGGCATCAGCCCGACGAGCACCTCCTTTCACTTGAAGGAGCTCGACCGCGCCGGGCTCGTCACGGCGACGCGCCAGGGACGCTTCATCCGCTATGCCGTCCACGTCGACGGCATGCGCCAGCTGCTCGACTATCTCACGGAGGATTGCTGCCGGGGGCAGCCGGAGTTGTGCGGGAGCATGATTACCGCGGCCCGCAAAGTCGCGTGCAAGTAAGGGAGGATCAAAATGACAAACCCGTCTCCGCTCAACGTGCTTTTTCTTTGCACCCATAACTCGGCGCGCTCCATCATCGCCGAGTGCGTGATGAACCGGCTCGGCGCCGGCCGCTTCAAGGGCTACAGCGCCGGCAGCCAGCCGAGCGGCAGAGTGCACCCCTATGCGCTCGATCTGCTGCGCCACCTCAACTACGACGTCAGCGGCCTGCGCTCCAAATCCTGGGAGGAGTTCTCAGGCCCCGATGCACCGAGATTGGATTTCGCCTTCACGGTCTGCGACAACGCCGCCAACGAGGTTTGCCCGGTGTGGCCGGGGCAGCCCATGACGGCGCACTGGGGCCTGCCGGACCCGTCTGCCGCAGAGGGCACGGAATCGGAGCGGCGTTTTGCTTTCGCCGATACCCATCGCATGCTGTATCAGCGCATCGGCATTTTCGTGAACCTGCCGCTGACCTCGCTCGACACGCTGTCGCTGCAGCGCCGTCTGGACGAGATCGGGCGCAGCAAGGCCGCGACGCCCGAGAAGGCCTGACGAGCCCACTTTTGCGTTTCCGGAGGTATGTGAGTTTGCCCACCGACATCTTGCGCGACCTGCCCAACGTGGCCGCCGACCACTTCGCCGTCCCGTCGCTCGACCGGCTGGGCGGCGGCAGGACCGCGACCCACAAGCCGCGCATCCTGCTGCTCTACGGCTCGCTGAGAGAGCGGTCCTACAGCCGCTTTCTCGCGCAGGAGGCGGCGCGTCTTCTGGAAGCGTTCGGCGCCGAGACGCGCATCTTCGACCCGCGCGACCTGCCGCTCCCCGACGGCGCGCCCGCAACCCACGCCAAAGTCGAGGAGCTGCGCGCACTGGCGGCGTGGTCGGAGGGACAGGTGTGGTCGTCGCCCGAGCGTCACGGCGCCATGAGCGGCATCATGAAGGCGCAGATCGACTGGATCCCGCTGTCAATCGGCGCGGTGCGCCCCACGCAGGGCAAGACGCTCGCCGTCATGCAGGTGAGCGGCGGCTCGCAGTCGTTCAATGCCGTCAATCAGATGCGCGTGCTGGGACGGTGGATGCGCATGGTCACCATCCCCAACCAGTCCTCCGTCGCCAAGGCCTTCCAGCAATTCGATGACGACGGCCGCATGAAGCCGTCCTCCTTCTACGACCGGGTCGTCGACGTGACGGAGGAGCTCGTCAAGTTCACGCTGCTGTTGCGCGATCGCACGCCCTACCTCGTCGATCGCTACAGCGAGCGCAAGGAGAGCGCCGAGGAGCTGTCAAAGCGCGTCAACGCCGCCTCGATCTAGACTAGGCGGCAGACTTCTTTGTCGAATTGCCCTCATCGTCATTGGGCGCGTCCGCGAAGCCGCCATCCTTGATGTGGATGTCGCGCTGCGGGAATGGGATCGATATGCCCGCCGCATCGAGCGCCAGCTTGCCGCGCTCGATGATGTCGAAGCGCAGCTGCACCCAGTTCGGGCCGTCCGTCCAGGCGCGCAATTCCAGTCCCACGGCGTTGTCGCCGAGCTCGCTGACATAGATCGCGGGCGCCGGATCGTCGTGCACGCGCTCGTCCTTGCCCACCATGTCGAGCAGAACCTTGCGCGCCTTGCCGATGTCGTCCTCATACGCGATGCCGAATGTGAAGCGCACCATGCGCGGATCGGAGCGCGTGTAGTTGATGATCTTGGTGCCCCACAGCTCGGAGTTGGGCACGAACAGCGACACGCCCTCGAACGTCGTCATGTGCGAGGCGAAGAGCCCGACGTCCTTGACCGTCCCGGCGGCGCTGCCCGCCTCGATGTAGTCGCCGATGCGGAACGGCCGCAGCCACAGGATCATGATACCGGCCGCGATGTTGGCGAGCGTGCCCTGCAGGGCCAGGCCGATGGCGAGACCGATGGCGCCGAGCGCGGCCAGCATGCTGGTCGTGGCGACCCCGAGCTGGTTGAGCGCGGCCACAATCACCAGAACGAGCAAGCCCCAGCGGACAATGCGCTTGAGCACGCCCTTGAGCGTGGGATCGACGTAGGGCTGCGACTCGACGACATGCCCGATCGCGCGCGAGCCCACGCCCGAGAGCCACCAGCCTATGCCCAGGATGAGAATGGCGCCGATGACGTTCGGCAGCGCGCTCCCTGCCCAGACCCAGAGCTGTGTGGTGAAAGCGGCGAAGTCCTGATTGAGATGCGTGAAATCCATGGGTCCTGCGGGGTTCTGCCTTGGTGGGCGGCGATCAGCTTAAAGACCGAATCGCGTCACGGCCACCCTCAGCGGGAGGCTCTGCCACAACAAAGACCAACCTCCATGGTTTTCGCCACGCGCCCCTTTTGTGTCACTGGATCCGAACATGACCGGCACGAGCCAGACGCCAAGATCAGAGACGATATCCAAGGTCGCCCAAGTCACGATCTACTTCTGGATCGCCAAGGTGCTCGCCACCACGCTCGGAGAGACAGCGGGCGACTTCATTTCGATGACACTCGGACTGGGCTACTACGCCGGCCTGGCGATAACGTTTGTGATCCTGGCCATCATCTTGTTCTTCCAGATCGGCTGGAAGGGCTACCACATCGCTCTGTTCTGGGCGGCCATCATCGCCACGACCACGGCCGGCACGGAAATCTCCGATTTCATGGATCGCTCGCTCGGGCTTGGCTACGTCTTGGGATCGCTCATTCTCGTCCTCGGCCTCGTTAGCGCTCTGGCTATCTGGTACTACCGGGACCGCGACTTGAGCGTCTATCCGATCGTAAGGAAAGACGCCGAGATCATGTTTTGGATCGCTGTGTTGTTCTCCAACAGCCTCGGGACCGCGTTCGGCGATTTCCTCGTCGACGATGTCGGCCTGTCCTTCATTGAAGGTGCGCTGGTGACGGCCGGCGTCATTCTCGTCGTGGCCGCGCTGCACTACTTCACACGCCTGAACCACGTGCTGCTGTTCTGGGTTGCGTTCATATTCACGCGGCCGTTCGGCGCCACCTTTGGCGATCTGCTGACCAAGCCTGTGTCCGAAGGTGGACTCGACCTGCCGCGAGCTTATGCTTCGCTCATTACCCTGGCCCTCCTGGCGATCGTACTCCACGTTTCCACATGGACGTCCCGACAAGCCACACCGCATCGCGCGCAGTCGTAGCGCCGCACCTATCGGCAAGGTACGCCCGCTATGTCGAAGTTGACCGTTGTTGCCCTCGCGGCCACCACAAGCGCAGCAGCCCCCGCGCTCGCACAAGGCTGCCCGCCGCCGCTCGACGCGGCGCTGCGGCTCGTCCTCGTCACCACCGCCGACATGGACAGCTCCCAGGCGCGCCTGCAGCTCTTTGAGCGCAAATCCCCAGCCGAGCCCTGGCGTGCAGTCAGCGCCGGCGAGCCCGCCATGGTCGGCAAAATGGGGCTGGCATGGGGCTACGCGTTCGCACGCTACAAGCACGACGGCGAGCCTGAGAAGTTCGAAGGGGACAAACGCACGCCGGCAGGGTTCTTCAAGCTGGGGCCGAGCTTCGGCTTCGCCGACGCAACGCGCGCCGGCTACATCAAGGTCGAGCCCGGCCAGACAGTGTGCGTGGAGGACCCCGCCTCGCCGCTCTACAATACGATCACGACGCGCGCGCAGCTGGCGCCGCAGACCAAGGTCGACATCATGGCCGACACCTCGCTGTTCCGAAACGGGCTGTTCGTCGACTACGGAAGCGATCGCGCCACTCGGCGCGGCTCGTGCATCTTCATCCACGTCTGGAAAACGCCCGACACTACGACCTCGGGCTGCGTGGCCCTGCCGGAGCCGCGCGTCAAAGCCTTACAGGATTTTTCGCAACCCGGCGCCGTGCTCGGCGTATTGCCGGAGACGGCACGCGAGCGCTTCTCTGGCTGCCTGCCGGTTGCGTCCGCACGCTCCCAGTGAGGCGCCAATACTGGTTGAGCGGGTTGTGCGCGCGGTCGAACGCGCACGCACCCTCACCCCACCTACGCCAGCCCCTGCTCCAGGTCGGCGATGATGTCGTCGATATCCTCGATGCCGACCGACAGGCGCACCACGTCCGGACCGGCACCGGCCGCCACCCGCTGCTCGTCGGTGAGCTGGCGGTGCGTCGTCGAAGCGGGGTGGATCACGAGGCTCCTCACATCACCGATGTTGGCCAGGTGCGAGAACAGCTTGAGCGAGGACACGAGCTTCACGCCCTCCTCGTAGCCGCCCTTGAGGCCGAAGGTGAACACGGCGCCGGCGCCCTTAGGGCAGATCTTTTTCATGAGCGCGTGATAGGGGCTGGACGGCAGCCCCGCATAGGAGACCCAGGCGACTTTGGGATGCTTCTCCAGCCAGCTCGCGACGGCGAGCGCGTTCTCGCAGTGGCGCTGCATGCGCAGCGGCAGCGTCTCCGAGCCCGTCAGCAGCAGGAATGCGTTCATCGGCGCGATCGCCGGGCCGATGTCGCGCAGGCCCATGACGCGCGCCGCAATCGCAAAGGCGAAGTTGCCGAACGTCTCAGCGAGCTTCATGCCGCCGTAGGAGGCGTTGGGATCGACCAGCGTCTTGTAGCGGTGCTTGGCACCGAGCCAATCGAAGGTCCCGCAATCGACCAGCGCGCCGCCGATCGAGTTGCCATGGCCGCCGATGAACTTGGTCAGCGAGTGCACGACGATATCGGCCCCGTGCTCCTTGGGCTGGCACAGGTAGGGCGTCGCCAGCGTGTTGTCGACGATGAAGGGAATGCCCGCCTTCTTGGCGATCGCACCGATGGCAGCGAGATCGACGATGACACCGCCCGGGTTGGCGATCAACTCGCAGAAGATCGCGCGCGTCTTCGGCGTGATCGCCTTCTCGATGGAGGCCGGGTCGGTCGCGTCCGCCCACACGACGTTCCAATTGAACTTCTTGAAGGAGTGGTTGAACTGGTTGATCGAGCCGCCGTAGAGCTGGCGGCCGGCGACGAACTCGTCGCCCGGCTCCAGCAGCGTGTGGAAGGTGAGGAACTGCGCGGCGTGGCCGGAGGCCACCGCCAGCGCCGCCGTGCCGCCTTCCAGCGCGGCGATGCGCGCCTCCAAAACGGCCTCGGTGGGATTGGTGATGCGCGTATAGATGTTCCCGAACGCCTCCAGCCCGAACAGGGCGGCGGCGTGGTCGGCATCGTTAAAGACGAAGGAGGTCGTCTGATAGATCGGCGTCACGCGCGCGCCGGTTGAGGGATCAGGTGCAGCGCCCGCATGCACAGCAAGGGTTGCAAATTTGGGCGGTGCGGCAGTCTCCGACATTGATCCCTCCCGATCAGGAACGAGCACTTTTGGCTCGCCCTAGGGAGGCGATGGCGGCAACCAAGTCAACCTGGAAAACGTGAGATGGGGTGGCTCCCGCGTAGGGCGAGCGCATCCCTTGGGCTCAACCGGTGAAAGAGATGCTGGCCGGCCAGCGCTCCCGCACCATAACCCCCACTCGGCCAGCCACGACGCCGCGCCGAGCCCCCGTTCCCCGCTGCATCAGATCTTGGCGTAGCGTCCGGCGCGGCCGCACTTGAACCCGTGTTTGATTTCCCAACCGGGATGCTCGCGCGTCCACTTGGCCAGCTCGAACTGGCCGTACATCATGCATTGTTGGGGCGTGACGTTATCGGCTGCGAAGCTCAGTGATACGTCCTTGCAACGCAGCGGGGCCTGCATGGTGCAAACCAGAGCGACAACTTCGATCATTGGACACCTCCAAGGTTCCGCCGAATAACCCTCAATGAGGGTCGGTTCCGCCTTGGTCGGGTCCCCGGGTTTTCTTGGTTTTGTTGCTTTAAGCGTAGTCGCGAATCGGCGGGTGCTCAAGTTTCAATCATGTGCAACTCCTGCACAAAACCCATTCAGTAAGATCTTGTAATATAAATGCCCAAGAGAGCGAGCAGGGGCCCATGAATACTGCTAAGTCGGCGATCACGCGCGGTGGGGATCCGAGGGGCTGCGATTGTGCGTCGCAGCAACATTGCTCATTTTTAATGCACTTTTTGTTGCGCCGCACAATGGCGCGCGGTCCCGTCAAAGGCCCCTTTTTGAGTCCCTCCGGCGATTGCGCTTTGCCGACGGAGCCGCCAAGGTCGACGGCACCTCGGGCAGCGGCTCCGCTGCGATTTTGGCCCCGCGCAACGCGCTATGCCTGCAATGCATGAGCCCTTCCACCCGGACCTGACGCAAACATCGCTCTTTGCGGCCCTCGTTGCGGCCGGGCGCCGTCACGGACCCAACAAGATCATCGTCGAGGACGCCGACGGCACGACGCTGAGCTACCGCAAGCTGGTGCTCGCGAGCTTGGTGCTCGGTGGGCGGCTCGCCCGCGACACCCGGCCCGGCGAGATCGTCGGCCTGCTGCTGCCGAACGCTGTCGGCATGTTGGTGACGCTGTTCGGCCTCAACGCCTTCGGCCGCGTCGCAGCCCTTCTCAACTTCACCGCCGGCAAGAAGCAGATCGCCTCCGCCCTCAAGACCGGCGGCATCCGCACCGTGCTGACCTCGCGGCGCTTCCTGGAAGCGGCAAAGCTCGACGAGCTGGCAGACGCCATTGCGGACACGGAATGGGCGCCGGGGCAGAAGGTTCGCCTCGTCGCGCTGGAGGACGTGCGCGCCTCGCTCGGCCTCACCGATAAGATCGCAGGCGCTTTGCGCGCGGGCCTCGCCGAGCTTGTTCCGCGCAGCAGGGCGGAGGAGGCACAGAAGCCGGCGGTCGTCCTGTTCACGTCCGGCACCGAAGGCGCGCCCAAGGGCGTGGTGCTCACCAATGCCAACCTGATGGCCAATGCCGCTCAGATGCTCGACCACATGCACGATATTCTCGGGCCCGACCAGATCGTATTCAATCCATTGCCGATGTTCCATTGCTTCGGGCTGACCGCGGCGACGCTCACGCCGCTCTTCGGTGGCGTCAAGGTCGTGCTCTATCCGAGCCCGCTGCACTACCGGCAGGTGCCGAAGGTGATCGCGCGCGTAAAGGCGACCGTGATGCTCGCCACCGATACGTTCCTGTCGGGCTACGTCCGCGCCGCCGAGCCTGGCCAGCTCGACACTCTGCGCAACGTCATCGCCGGCGCCGAGCGCGTCAAAACGCAAACGCGGGAGCTGTGGGCCAAGATCGGCACCGATATCCTGGAAGGCTACGGCGCCACGGAATGCGCGCCCGTGCTCGCCGTCAACCAGGCCGGTGCCAATCGCCCCGGCACCGTCGGGCGGCTGCTGCCGGGAATCGAGTCACGGCTCGAGCCGGTGCCGGGTCTGTCGGAAGGGCGACGCCTGTTTGTGCGCGGCCCCAACGTCATGGCCGGCTACCTGCTCCCCGACCAGCCCGGCGTTCTGGTCCCACCCGACGACGGCTGGCACGACACCGGCGACATCGTCACCATCGACGATGGCTACGTCACCATCCGCGGACGCGCCAAACGCTTTGCCAAGCTCGGCGGGGAGATGGTGTCACTCGCCGTCGTCGAAAGCCTGGCGGCGAGCCTATGGCCGGACGCGCAGCATGTGGCACTGAGCCTTCCCGACGCCCGCAAAGGCGAGCAGCTCGTCCTCGTGACCGACCGGCCGGAGGCGGCCAAGGAGGCCCTGCTCGCGCACGCCCGCAAAGAGGGCTTTCCCGAGCTCTGGGTGCCGAAGGCCATTTTGGTGGTCGCCTCGATCCCGGTGCTCGCCTCCGGCAAGGTCGACCTGCAGGCAACTCAGGAGCTGGCGCGCCAGGCGCGGCCATTCCTTTAGAGTTTCAGCCTATTATGGGGTGATGCACCGGCCGTGGCCGGCCGACCGTGGCGCGGCCAACACGCAACGGCCAAGGAAAACAGTCTTGTTAACCACAACTCTTGACCGGACCGCCCGGCTCTTTCATGGATGGAGGCACGTCCGGCCGCTTCACGCGGATCGGCGAGGGAACGCCGCTACCACAACATCCGCTGCCACAACATCCAAAGCACAGAGAGTGTAACCCGTATGAGCATGACCACGACGCCATCGCGCGTGGAGGGGGGCAATGTTGTGGCCGTGCAAGCGCCCACGCTAGCCTGGGCCCTGCGGCGCACCCTTCTCGGTCTGTTTATCCTTTTTGTGTTCGTCGCCGCTGCCGCCAGCCTGCTCTATGCCTCCATAGAGGAAGAGGTTCAGCCGGCGCCCTTCTCCCACTCACAGTTGGACGCACATCCCGTCCCTGGCCTGAGCTAACCCAGCGCGCCTAAACGTCGGCACGACCGCAAAGGCCACGCGGGACACGGAGCCGCGCGTGGTGCGATAGCCTCACTTTGCGCTCAATTCCCGGGAATGCACTGAAGGTTCGGGTTCACGGCTGGTTAGGGCTGCACCATTCTAATGGCATGGCTGGCCCGAGCAGGCTCAAGGCCTGTCAGGCTGCGGATCGCTCCAGGGAAGCTCCATGCGTTTCGTGATGCTCGCCCGCAATCCCGGACTTTATTCGCACGTGCGCCTGTGCGAGGCGGCGCGCGCGCGCGGCCACACCATCGACGTGGTCAACACGCTGCACGTGCACATGAACATCACGTCCAACCAGCCGGTGCTGCGCTACAACGGCCGGCGGCTGCCCATCTACGACGCCGTCATCCCGCGCATCGGCGCCTCCATCACCCACTACGGCCTCGCGGTGCTGCGCCAGTTCGAGATGCAGGGCATCTATCCCCTGAACGAGAGCGTGGCCATCGGACGCTCGCGCGATAAGCTGCGCGCACTGCAAATTCTCGCACGCGAAGGCATCGGGCTTCCCGTCACCGCGTTTGCGCACGGGCCCCGCAAGGCCGAGGATGTCATCAAGGAGGTCGGCGGCGTGCCCGTCGTCATCAAGCTTCTCGAAGGCACGCAAGGCATGGGCGTGATCCTGGCCGAGACGGAAGGGTCGGCCAAGTCGATCGTCGAGGCGTTCTCGGCCGCCAACGTCAACATCATGGTGCAGGAGTTCGTGCGCGAGGCGATCGGCACCGACATCCGCGCCTTTGTCGTCGGCGGAGAGGTGGTGGCCGCCATCAAGCGCATCGGTCGCGACGGCGAGTTCCGTGCCAACATCCACCGTGGCGCCACTGCGGTCCACATCGAGCTCAGCCCGGAAGAGCACCAGATCGCCCAGCGAGCGGCCGCCGCCGTCGGGCTTAACGTTAGCGGCGTCGACATGGTGCGCTCGGCCCGCGGCCCCCTCGTCATGGAGGTTAACTCCTCTCCGGGCCTGGAAGGCATCGAAGGGGCCACCGGCCTTGATGTTGCCGGCCGCATCATCGATTTCTTGGAGCAGAACGCATCCTACGGCCAAACCGCCACCAAAGGCGTGGGGTAAGGCTCAGGATGACGGAGAGGCGGGCGACCATGCCACAGTCGACTTCTGCACTGCGGAATACGCGCATCCGACGCACGCGCCGTCTTGATCACGCCCATCAGCTTCTCTTATCATCCCATGACGGTTGCCGGCCCGCTACGCCCGGCCCAGCGAGGGACGCGAGCGAATGACGGAACAGCAAAAGCACTTTCCGGAGTTCTACGTCACTGCGCCGCAGCCCTGCCCGTATCTCTCTGGACGCTTGGAGCGCAAGCTCTTCACGCACCTCACCCACGAGAAGCCGACGAGCCTCATCGACAATCTGCTGCGCGGCGGCTTCCGCCGCAGCCAGAACATCGCCTACATGCCCTACTGCGAGGGCTGCCACGCGTGCATCTCGGTGCGCGTCATCGTCGACGAGTTCGTGGTGGGGCGCTCCATGCGCCGGGTCATGGACAAGAACAGCACCATTGTCGCGTTGCGGCGTCCGCCCGAGCCGACGTCGGAGCAGTTCGCCCTCTTCCGCCGCTACATCGATGCGCGCCACGCCGACGGCGGCATGGCCGACATGACGGTGCTCGACTACGCGATGATGGTCGAGGACAGCGTCATCAACACCTTCGTCACCGAGTACCGCGTCAAGCCCGAGCATCCGCTCGAACTCCGAGCCGGACTCCTGGCCGCTCGTCGCCGCCGCGCTGTGCGATCTGCTCTCCGACGGCATCTCGATGGTCTACAGCTTCTACGACCCGCTGGCCGAGAACTACAGCCTCGGCACCTACATGATCCTCGAGCATCTCGAGTACGCACGCCGCTTGGGCCTGCCGTATCTCTATCTCGGCTACTGGATCTCGGGCTCGCGCAAGATGAGCTACAAGATGCGCTTCAAGCCGCAGGAGCTTTTGGGCCCCAACGGCTGGCTGCGGCGCGACTGATACGCAATCGCGCCGTCTTGCTCTAGCTAACGGTCGATTCCGGGTCTTCTTGCACGCACCGTCGTGATCCTTCTGCGCGCCGGCCATCATGCGTTTGCAGTCGTTGCTCGTACTCCTTGCCATCACAGCCGCACACCTAGGCACGATTGCTTCCGTGCAGACCGTCGGGCATCTGCACGCACTTTCCCTCGAGATCGGCGGTACGCCGCATTGTCCGCCGGGTAACTCGCAGAAAAACTCCTGCGTCGCAACGGTATGCCAGCGAATCCCACCGCAGTCCTCGCCTTCCTTGGCGGCGAACGCCGGCATCGCTGTGATGAGCGGGAGAGCGAAAAGCGCAACAGCGGCGCTCAGAAACAGAACGCGTTTCATAATGACCTCCATGAAATAACGCTCTCGCACCCAATAAAAGCGGTGCGTGAGAATTATACGCCACATGGGGCGGGCAGCAACCGGCTGGCGTTACGGCGCCGGCGCCCTGCTCGTCCGCTCGCTTTCGGCAATCATAGCTTTTTGCGCAATTTGGAATCGTGCGCGTCGATATCGGCCCGGCGGGCTGCGATCTGCTATTGCGCCAACGCGGCGTCGAGCTTTTCAAACATGTAGGTCCACTTGGCGGTCTGGGTCTCGACCAGCACCTTCATGCGCGCGCGCAATTCCAGCAAAAGCGCACAGTCCGGCGTCTTGGCGTCCGCGCCTTCCTGCCCCAGCGAGGAGATGTCGTTCAAGAGCCGGTCTGAGTCCTGATCGAACACGGCGATCTTTGGGTCACGCACGTAGGGCGCAGCCTCCTTGAGGAACTGATCGTGGCTCCAGCCACGCTTCTCCTTCAGCTCGCGCAGCTTCTCCTGGAAGTCCGGCTTGTTCTTCATGTTGAGGTCGCGCAAGGCGGCAGCCGCCTCGTCGACGACGGCCTCGAACTCCGACTTGGCGCACGCCTGCGCCGTGGCCGGCGTCGCTTGAGCGTGTGCGCCGGCCACAAACAGCAGCAACAGCGCCGCAGTTAAGTATATCTGGATCCCCGTCCGTCCCATGGACCAAGTCCTAGCCGTGCCCCGATTTTTGAGCAAGCGCGGCCGGCAAGATGGCGCCAAGAGCCTGCGCATTGGGCAAAGGACCCGCCCGACTGTGCCACAGCAGCCACCCCCGGGGCCGGCTCCGCAGTTCCCGGGGACGCCGGCGTTCTGGCCCGGCGCCTCACCGACCGCCTGACCTTCGCATATGCCGGACCCCGCGTTGCCGGTTCGCAGCCGTAATGCTTGTTCCTCTGTCCGACTTTGGTCCCGATTAAACAACGCGCCGATCTTAGCTATGCAAAGTGTCCCCTGGTAGGACCGGCGACTGAGAGAGGAGCCATCGATGCACGTCATGCGCGTGATCCCTGCGGTGCCTTTCTTGGTAACGCTGCTCGCTGCCGCGGCCCCGGCGGACGCGGGCGCACCCGCAACGCTGCAGCGCGCCTCCACGCAACCAGGTCAGACAACGCGCCTGTCGCCCCGGGACGCCGGTCGCCGTGGCGGCGAAGCCGCGGGCGCCGTATATGCCTGCGATTGGCTCAGGATCACGCAGCGGGCAGCGACGCTGCGGTCGCAATACGAAGGCGACGCGCTTGCCGAATTCGACGCGGAGGCGAGCCGGATTCTTGCCGCTTGGCACACGGCCAAGACGTGCAGAAATGCCGGCGGGCCCAACGAATGCAGGATTACCCTGCAATTGAGCTGCCAGGAGGCGCTGCGCGAGATCGGGCCGGACGGGAGCGCCCTGCCGGGGCTCCTGGAGCCGAAATAGAGCGCTCTAACCGCAGCTAGTGCGCTGCCTAGCTCGAATGCCATCATTGATACTCAGCGTACGTTAGCCGGTGGGCGCTAGCCTTCTTGGCAACGAAGAACGAACAAAAGAGCGCGTCCGCCCGTGATCAGTGCCTATGAGCCTGCCAAGCTTCGCAAACATGCCGTAGCCAGCCGCCGCGCCGCCAGGGACGCGGCAGCGTTGATCCGGCTCGGCCACCTGTTCGGTTTGATCACGATGGCAGGCGGCGTTCTCGTCCTCGCCGCCTACGCGCTCAACGTCGAGGTCATCTGGCGACCCGTAGTGGATGGGCCCTCGACGCACCCCCTCACTGCGATCCTGTTTATCATCGGCGGTGCCGCGGTCGCATCGGTGCGAGCGACGCGCGTACCGCCTTTCGCGCTTGCCGCCCTCCTGGTCGTGGCCCTCGTGGCGGTCGGCCGCATGATGGAAATCGCGACTGGCGTCAGCGTCCTGCAACTCGCCTCACCCTTCCCCAAGGCGCTGGCGCGCGAGGCCGCCGAAGGAACGCCCGTGTCGATGGGGTGGAACAGCGCGGTGATGTTCGTGTTGATCCCGCTGTCGTTCCTGCTGCGCACCCGCAAGCATAGCCGCATGAGCCAGATCGTCGCCGCGGCCGGCATGGCGCCCAGCTTGATGGCGCTGACGGGCTACACCTATGGCGCATCGGAATTCTACGGCCAGATGTCACTCACAACGGCGATCATCGGCCTCTTCTTCGCCACCTCACCACTGCTTCTCGGCGCCCGTATCGGTGTCATGCGGGCCATCTGCAGCCCTTGGGACGGGGGTCGTTTCGGCCGGCTGCAGATCGCAGTGATCGCGACAATGGTCTTCGTCGGCGGCTACGCGGTGCATGAGATTAGCGCGACCTCCGGTCGGGCCCTTCCCGCCTTCGTCATCGTCACGATCCTGACGGCCTCCATCATGATCGCGTTCTGCACCATCGTGATCGAGCGAAACGACTGGCTGCGCCGCAAGGCCGAGCGCACCGTATCCCAGCTGGTGCTGCGCGATGCGCTGAGCGGGCTCTACAATCGCCGGTTCCTCAAGGAGCAAGAGAAGGGGATCGTCGATTTCGCCAAGCGCATGCAATATCCGCTTTGCGTGGCGATGATCGACATCGACCGCTTCAAGGCCGTCAACGACACCTACGGCCACCCCGTCGGCGATCAGGTCATCCGCCGCATCGCCCATGCCATCCGCAATCGTCTGCGCAGCGCCGATATCTCCATCCGCTATGGCGGCGAGGAGATCCTCGCGATCCTGCTCGATGCCGACCTCGACGCCGCAGAGCACGTCGCGGAAGAGCTTCGCGCCACCGTCGAGGCCATTGATTTTTCCGATGTCGGTTTCCGCACGGCCACAATTTCGGTCGGAGTCGCCCAAGTGATCGCCTCGTTGACCGAAGCGATCGGGCGCGCCGACGTGGCGCTCTATATCGCCAAGAAGTCGGGACGCAATCGCGTGGTCGCCGACGAGACACGTCAGCGCCCGTTGCTGGTGACCCCGGAGAAGCGCCTCAGCGCCTAGCCGCGCGGCGTCGACCCGATTGCCGGTTCGCGACCGGCAATGATATAGGGTCCCCACCACTCCCGCACAGCGGCGCTGCCATCGACCGGTGTCTCGGCACCTGCCAGCGCGCGCCGTCCAACTGGCACGAGCGTCCGCCCCCTATGGCACCTCCCCTCATTCAGCTCAGTGACATCGCGCTCACCTTCGGCGGCGATCCCCTGCTCGACGGCGTCGATCTCGCGGTGGCGGCGGGCGAGCGCGTCTGCCTCGTCGGGCGCAACGGCTCGGGCAAGTCGACGCTGCTCAAGATCGTCGCCGGCCTGATCGATCCCGATCGCGGGGAGCGCTTCATCCAGCCGGGCGCGACCATCCGCTATCTGCCGCAGGAGCCCGATCTCTCCGGTCATGCGACCACGCTCGCCTACGTCGAGGCCGGCCTCAACCCCAGCGACGATGCACACCAGGCCCGCTATCTCCTGCAGCAGGTCGGTCTCACCGGCGAGGAGGATCCGGCAACGCTGTCGGGCGGCGAAACGCGCCGTGCCGCGCTCGCGCACGCGCTTGCCCCTCAGCCCGACATTCTGCTGCTCGACGAGCCCACCAACCACCTCGACCTGCCCACCATCGAATGGCTCGAGAGCACGCTCGCGGCCCAACGCGGCGCCCTTGTTCTCATCAGCCACGATCGGCGCTTTCTGGAAAACCTGTCGCGCATCACCGTATGGCTCGACCGCGGCAGGGCACGCCGCATCGAGCTCGGCTTCGGCGCCTTCGAGGCCTGGCGCGACGAGCAGCTGGCGGAGGAAGAGGTCGCCCAGCACAAGCTCGACCGCAAGATCGTCGCGGAGGAGCACTGGGTGCGCTACGGCGTGACGGGCCGCCGCAAGCGCAACGTGCGCCGCATGGCGGACCTGCAGAAGCTGCGCCAGTCGCGCCGCGACTACCGCAAGACGGCCGGCAAGGCCGTCATCGACGCCGCGCAGGGGGAAAAGTCCGGCGCGCTCGTCATCGACGCCAAGAGCATCTCCAAGGCCTTCGGCGATCGCAAAATCGTCGAAGACTTCTCCTGCCGCATCATGCGCGGCGACCGCATCGGCATCGTCGGCCCCAATGGGGCCGGCAAGACCACCCTCGTCGGCCTGCTCACCGGCGCCGCTTGCCCCTGACAGCGGCGAGGTGCGCCTCGGCTCGGGCCTCGAGATGGCGACGCTGGAGCAGGGCCGCGACAGCCTCGACCCCAACTGGACGCTCGCCGAGGCGCTGACCGGCGGGCGCGGCGACATGGTCTCGATCGGGACGCCGGTCGAAGCACGTCGTCGGCTACATGAAGGACTTCCTGTTTGCGCCCGAGCAGGCGCGCACGCCGCTGCGCGTCCTCTCCGGCGGCGAGCGCGGCCGCCTCATGCTGGCGCGCGCGCTGGCCAAGCCCTCCAACGTCCTCGTCCTCGACGAGCCGACCAACGATCTCGACCTGGAGACGCTCGACGTGCTCGAGGAAATGCTGGCCGAGTACGCCGGCACCATCCTCCTCATCAGCCACGACCGCGATTTCCTCGACCGTGTCGTGCATGCGGTGATCGCACCGCAAGGCGACGGCCTTTGGACCGAGTATGCCGGCGGCTACAGCGACATGCTGGCTCAGCGCGAGCCTGCGCCCGCGGCCAAGGCGCCTGCCAAGCCGAAGCCGGGGGCGGCAGCACCGGCAACGCGCGCGCCTCGCTCCGGCAAGCCGCGCCTCAGCTTCAAAGACCAGCACGCCTTGAAGACGCTGCCCGGCGAGATCGCCACGCTGCAGACACGCGTCGCGCACTTGCAGCGTCGCCTCGAGGCGCCGGACCTTTATGCGCGCGATCCCAACGCTTTCGTAGAGACCACAGGAGCTCTTGCGGGCGCGCAATCGGAGCTTGCGGCGGCCGAGGAGCAATGGCTCGAGCTGGAGATCAAGCGCGAGGAGATCGAGAGCGGCTAAGTCAAGACGCACCGACGCAGGGCGCGTCGATTGCATCTTCTCAATTCATGTAGGCCTTTTCCAAATTCCTGGCCTTGTCGAAATTGACGGCGGCGTCGCGCCCTTTCAGCCCCTGCAGGTGTGCGGACGTTACATCGGCTCCGTTGAAGTCCGCACCCGCCACGTTGGCGTCTGTGAGGTCGGCGCCAGCGAGCGCTGAGCCGGCGAGGACGGCGCCTGACAAATCGGCCGCGCGCAGCGACGCGAACTCAAAGTTGGTGCCGATCAGCCCCGCGTTCTTCAAGCTTGCGCCGTCGAGCTTGGCCGAGCGCAGAACCAGGCGGTGGTGGCGGCTGTAGCGCATGGGCTTGCCGTTCGCGAGGTTGATGCCGTCGAGATGAGCTTGCGTCAGGCTGGCGCGAGAGAGGTCGGAAGCGACGCGGGCGCCCGTGAGATCTGCACCGTCCAGCTTGGCATCCATGAGCTGCGCCGAAACGAGGCTCGCGCCTTCCAGATCGGCGCCTGAAAGATCGGCATTGAGCCCCCAGGCCGAATCGAGCGTCGCGCCCTTCAGGTTGGCGCCGCTCAGGCGGGCGCCGTTGAGCCGTGCCGTCTGCAGGTTGGCACCGTGCAGATCGAGGCCGGAGAGATCGAGCCGATTGAGCCGCTTGCCGCTGAGGTCCACACCGCCGCCGGCGCCTGCAGCCGCAATCGCTTGCTCCACGTCGGCACGCGTCAGGTCCGCCTTGGTGAACTCATCGGATTTGAGGTCGAGGTACTGCAGCAGGTCCTGCGCCTGCGAGGTCGGCGCGGCGGCGGCGATGAGAAAAAGGCAGATCGCTGCACCAATGGCATGTCCGCGCATCAAGGGCTCCTCCTGCTGCCGCTGCTCTTGCGGCAGCGGTCTGGTCTCCAAGCATAGGGCGGCGGCGCGGCGCGCCTCTATCAAATTCGCTTATGAGCTCCGCAAGGCCGCCTGACCACGCCGATCCGATCAGGCCTGGCGCGCCGCCGCGCACCAGGCGAGCGCGCCCCGCCCGGCCGCCGCGCCCGTCGCGAACGAGGCCTGCAGCAGGTATCCGCCGGTCGGCGCGTCCCAGTCCAGCATCTCCCCGGCAACGAACGTGCCCGGACGCCCGCGCAGCATCAGGGTCTCATCGACCGCCTCCCAGGCGACACCGCCCGCGGTCGAGATGGCCTTGTCGATGGCCGCCATGCCCGTCACGCGCACCGGCACCGCCTTGATGCGTTGGGTGAGCTGTACGGGCGAGAGCCCGTTGAGCGGCGCGGAGAACGTCACCGCGCCCTCCTGCAACAATCCGATGGCGACCGGCGCCAGGTGCGCCGACTTGCGCAGGAAGGTCGACAGCGATTGCTTGGCCCGCGGGCGGCTGAGACGCGTGACCAGCTCGGCCAGCGGCATGTCGGGACGCAGATCGACGTGCATCACGACCTCTCCCGCCTGCGCCACCGCCGCGCGCAGCGGCCCCGACAGCGCATAGATGGCGCCGCCTTCGATGCCGGACCGCGTGATCACGGCCTCGCCAAGCACCCTATGGTCGCCGATCGAAAGCGCCACGCGCTTCAGCGGCTCGCCTTCGAAACGGTTGCGGAACACGTCCGTCCAGGGAACCAGAACTCCGCAGTTGGACGGCTGCAGCGGCGTCACGGCGACGCCGCTGGCGCTCAGCGCCTCGACCCAGCCGCCGTCGGACCCGAGCCGCGGCCAGCTGGCGCCGCCCAGGGCCAGCACCGTCGCATCGGCGGCAATCGTCACCGGGCCGTCCGGGCAATCGAACAGCAGCCGGCCCGCGTCGTCCCAGCCGCGCCACGTGTGCCGCAGCTTCACCTGCACGCCGGCGGCGTCGAGGCGCCTGAGCCAGGCCCGCAACAGCGGCGAGGATTTCATCGCTTTGGGAAACACGCGCCCGCTCGATCCGACGAACGTCTCCTGGCCCAGCGCCTCACACCAGGCGGTGAGGGCGGCGGGTGAGACCACGTCGATCAGCGGACGCAGCCGCGCTTGCGCCCCGCCGTAGCGCGCCAGCAACCGGCTTTGATCTTCGCTGTGCGTCAGATTGAGACCACCGCGCCCGGCCATGAGGAGCTTGCGCGCCAGCGAGGGCATGCGCTCGTAGACGGTGACGGCAGCACCGCCAGCGGCCAGCACCTCCGCCGCCATCAGCCCCGCCGGTCCGCCACCCACGACGGCGACGCGAAACGTCTCGGTCTCGGTTTTCACAATTCTGTGCACCTGCTCGAATGCGCGCCCTCACAGGGTGCAAGAGGCCCGGCCTGCTCTATCTGCCGATTCAAGATGCGGCGCGCCTTTTCTTGCACCTTGCGACAATGGGCCCACACCGCGCAACCGACGCAACCTATCGGGAGTGAGCGCGTTAATCACCACAGGTTCCATCTCGAGCTTCGCGCCATAAGCGAGCCGAGAGCCTTGTAACGAAGGAGAGTTCGATCATGAGCACTATGAGCACAAAGCTTGCAACGCTCGCACTGGCGGTTGCCATGACGGCGGGAACGATGGTTCCCGCGGCCGACGCCGGCAAGCGCGGCCACCACTATCGTGGTCATAACCACGGACACCACGCCCGCCATCACGGCCGCGGCTACTATAAGGACGGCAAGTGGATCGCGCTCGGCATCCTCGGTGCCGCCGTCGGCGCCGCCATCGCCGATTCCGAGTATCGCGACTGCTACTACCGTCACGGCCGCCGCTACTGCAATTACTAAGCAGTCACGCGTCTAAGGCTCAAAGGGCTCCGGCACATCGCCGGAGCCCTTTTCCATGTTCGGATTTCTAAAACCCCGGGCCGAACTTGTTCGACCGCGGGAAGTCCTTGGGCGCTTAAAGTGAACTCTAAAACCACGACAAGCGGGATAGAAAGGAGTTCAGAGGCCGACATGCATCTTTCACTGACAGGAGGAAGCGGTCGGGTTCGACAAAGCGCTCAAACCTCATACGACGGATCGACCAATTCCAAAACTCGCGAGATCCATCCTCGCCCACTAAAAGTACGGCGTTGAAATACCAATGGCTCGTGCTCTTGTAGCCTGTTTCCATCGTATACAATCGAACGCCTCGCAGCTCTTCCAATCGCGTAATAGGACCATAACTGTACATGCCTCCCACCAGGTTGGCGATCTTTCCGGCCCCGGTCGTCGCGATACAGTACGGTCTCCTACCCGCTATGGAATACGCCTGAGCCGCGGCAACAGCGCCAGAGCCGAGCGACCAAACCATTGCCGCGATGATTGGCGTCAGGAGAAGGCATCTAACGCGGGTCATCTGCACAGGCGACTTGGGTATTGGACGTCGAAGCTGCCGCGCCCACGAAAAGACAAGAGCCTGCCACAACACAGGGCACTCAGAGCCGTGACGAATTGGACAAGTAGGGCTGCCTCCGTTCCGAACGCCCCACCGACTAAGGGAGCTACGCCGAGATCGATGATCCCGATGCAAACCGCAATTCCAGCCAAGATTTGCGCCGCCAAAATCAGGAAATCGCCCACTCTGCTGCGTCCGACGAGAATTCCTGCGATCAGGAAAATCGCGGGTAGGCTCACATAGACGGCCGACGCGATCTGAAATCCGGTTCCGCTGACGACACGACTGGTCAGCAGCAAGAAGCCAAATATGCCCAGGAACTCACTCGCATAGTGGATCGCCGCCATATAGACGGCCAGCACGGCAGCGAGAACGACCGCGTGCCAGCGGCGACTTACGTCGGTTCTGAGTTGGACCAAAACACCCTGCATCAAAAAACTACTCGCACAAAAACAAAGGGCCGCGCCGGGTTACGAGGCAACTTTAGCCGGAGTTCGCGACGGTTCAGCAAAAACTAGCCGAGAAATTGGTATGCGGGCGGCTCAAAACCCCGGCCCGAATTTGTTCGACCGCGGGAAGCCCTTGGGTGCGATACGGCCGGCTTGCGCGCGCACGCCCACCCACTCTTTGAGCTCGCTCCAGGAAAGCGTGAACGTGCGTCCCGCCGAATCGAGCCAGGTCAGCCCGTCCGCCTTCTTGAACACGCGCGCATCCGACAAGCCCCCGTCCTTGAAGCGCTGCAGGATCATGCCCTTGCCGCGCGTCATCTCGTTGACCTCGTCGAGCTTGAAGACGAGCAGCTTGCGGTTCTCGCCGATCGTGGCAACGCTGTCGCCGTCGACGGGCACGCACACCTTCGCCTCGTCCGGCTCGGTGACGTTCAGAACCTGCTTGCCCTTGCGCGTGCCGGCGACGACCTCGTCCTCCGGCACGACGAAGCCGTAGCCCGCGGTCGACGCGATCAGCAGCTTGCGACCGGGCTCGTGGGCGAACGCTTCCGCGATGTCGTGGTTCTCCTCCAGGTCGATCATCAGGCGCACCGGCTCGCCGTGTCCGCGCCCGCCCGGCAGCAGGTGCGTCTCCAGCGTGAACACCTTGCCGTTGGTGGCGAACAGCAACATCTTGTCGGTGGTGTAGGCCTTCACCGCGCGCTTGAGCTTGTCGCCCTGCTTGAAGTCGAGCTTGGCGAGGTCGTCCTGGTGCCCCTTGAGCGCGCGGATCCAGCCCTTCTCCGACAGCACGACCGTCACCGCCTCCTTCTCGATCAGCACCTGGTCGAGGTCGACGGCGATATCGGGCGCCTCGGCAAACGAGGTGCGGCGCGCACCCAGAGGCGTCGACTTGGCGTAGCGCTCCCGGATCTCTTTGACTTCCGAGCCGATCTTGTCCCACTGCAGCTCGTCGGACTTTAACAGCTGCTTCAATTCGCGCCGCTCCTTCGACAGCTTGTCGTGCTCGGCCTTGATCTCGATCTCTTCCAGCTTCGACAACGACCGCAAGCGCAAATTGAGGATGGCTTCCGCCTGCACCTCGGTGAGCTTGAACTTGGCGATCAGCTTGGCTTTGGGCTCGTCCTCGAAGCGGACGATGCGGATCACCTCGTCGATGTTGAGAAACGCGACGAGGTAGCCGTCGAGCACCTCTAATCGGTGCTCGATCTTCCTCAGGCGGAACTGCGAGCGCCGCACCAGCACCTCGATGCGGTGCTCCAGCCACTGGCGCAGCACGTCGCGCAAGGACAAGCACGTTGGGGACTTGGCCCGCCGACAGCACGTTCATGTTGAGCCCGAAGCGCAGCTCCAGCTCGGTCAGCCGGAACAGGCTCTCCATCAGCAGGACCGGATCGACGGTGCGGCTCTTGGGCTCCAAAATCAGCCGGATCTCTTCCGCCGATTCATCGCGCACGTCGCCCAGGAGCGACAGCTTCTTTTCCTGCAGAAGCTCGGCGATGCGCTCGATCAGCTTGGCCTTCTGCACCTGGTAGGGGATCTCGGTGACGACGATCTGGTAGGTGCCGCGGCCCGTATCCTCCTTCTCCCACTTGGCGCGCAGGCGGAAGCCGCCGCGCCCCGTTTTGTAGGCCTCGAGGATCTGCTCCTTGGGCTCCACCAGCACGCCGCCGGTGGGGAAGTCCGGCCCCGGGATCATCTCGACCAGCTTCTCGATCGTCGCGTTGGGGTGCTTGATCAGGTGGAGCAGCGCGTTCGACAGCTCCTCCACATTGTGGGGCGGAATGTTGGTCGCCATGCCGACCGCGATGCCGGACGAGCCGTTGGCCAACAGGTTGGGGAAGGCGGCGGGCAGCACAACGGGCTCGCTGCCGGAGGTGTCGTAGGTGGGGCGAAAATCGACGGTCTCCTCGTCGATGCCTTCCGAGCAGCGCCTGCGCCACCTCGGTGAGGCGGCTTTCGGTGTAGCGCATGGCCGCGGCGTTATCGCCGTCGATGTTGCCGAAGTTGCCCTGGCCGTCGACGAGCGGGTAGCGCACGGCGAAGGACTGCGCGAGGCGCACCATCGCGTCGTAGATCGCCTGGTCGCCGTGCGGGTGGTAGCCGCCCATCACCTCGCCCACGACCTTGGCGCACTTCTTGTAGGCCGACGCCGGGTCGAGCTTCAATTCGCGCATGGCGTAGAGGATGCGCCGGTGCACGGGCTTCAAGCCGTCGCGCACGTCGGGCAGCGCCCGGTGCATGATGGTGGAGAGCGCGTACGCGAGGTAGCGCTCCTCCAAGGCATCTTTCAGGAGAATGGGCTCGTAGCCGCCGGGGCCGGGCAGAATCGGTTTGTCGCTCATGCGATTGCCCTACTCCGCCGCCCCCACCCGGGCAAGCCAAAGGTTGCGGATGCGACGCGAAAACCCCAGCAAACACGGGCATCCGAGTTGCGACTTGCGCAATCGGCGGCTTGCGCGCATTTTCCGCGCTCGATTTATGGGCGGATGACCGAGCCGCGGCGCTTCAGGCCCCAGCCAGCGCGCCCCGTATCCTTCAACCCACCCATCAACCGAAAACAACCGGCCGGTCTCGCGGCAAGCGTCCGCGCCCCGGAATAAGTAGCCTCATAGTCTCTTAGGAACGCATCTGATGACCAACGGTACCGTGAAATTCTACAACGCCCAGAAGGGCTACGGCTTCATCGCTCCCGACGAGGGCGGCAACGACGTGTTCGTCCACGCCAGCGCGCTTGAGCGCGCCGGCATCCACAGCCTCAACGAGGGCCAGAAGGTCGCCTTCGAAGCCGGCGAGGACCGCAAGAGCGGCAAGATTTCGGTGCAGACCATCGAGGTACGCTAAGCACCAAAGTGCTTCCGGAAAAGTGGAAGCCGGTTTTCCGATAAGAAGCACGACAGAACAAAGCACCACAAGAACGGCCGGCGCGCTCGATAAGCGGCCGGCCGTTTTTTATTGTGCCAAGCGCGCCGCGTTGAGGCGCGTTCGCGCCGCCACCCCAGTCCCCGCAAGACCCGGGTTGTGGATGCAGGTGGTTCCCGCCGATACTTCGGCCGGCGTGCCGTCAGCGGGAGCGCGCCGACCCTACTCCACCACCTTCTCCCTATTCCGCACCGTCTCCCAACCGCGCACGCTTTCCAGCCCGTCGACACCCTTCAGGTTCACGCCGTAGAGGTCGACGCCTGTAAAGTCGGCGCCGGCAACCTTGGCGCCCTTCAAGGTTGCGCGAGAGAGATCGGCGCCGCTCAGATTGGCGCCCTCCAGATCGGCGCCCGACAAGTTCGCGAACACCAGGTTGACGCGCGACAGGTCGGCGCGACGCAGATCGGCGCCGGCCAGGTTGGCGCCCGACAGGTCCGTATGCTGCGGCGTCTTTAACTCATTGCCCTCCGGCGGGGGACCGAGCTGCGCACTCGACAGGTTCGCCCCGCTCAGGTTCGCGCGGCTCAAGTTCGCCATGATACGCGCGCCCGACATGTTGGCGCCGGCGAGGCTCGGCGCGTCGTGGGCGGGTGCGGCCATGTTGAGGATGCCGACGGCGTGATAGAGCGTGGCGCCGGACAGATCGGCGTGCTCGAGGTTGGTGCGCTTCAATTGGGTGCGATCCAGATGCGCGCCGGCGAGGTTGGCGTACGACAGGTTGGCGTCGGAGAGGTTGGCGCCCAGCAGGTTGGCGCCGGAGAGGTTCGCCCGCTTGAAGTCGAGCGTGCTGAGGTCGAGATAGCGCAAGTCCTTGCCGGACAGATCGGGAGCGCTGCCGGGCGGCGCCTTGAACAGCATCACCACGATATCGCGCAGGGACATGTCGGCGGCGCCCGCGCCCAGCGCCGCGACGCACAGTGCGGCCGCCGACGCGGCGCAGAGCCTGAGCACAGCTGTCGCGCGCAGCGCCATCTCGCTCCCTTCGATGCTTTCGCCGATCATGCGCCCGCCGGCCGCAAAGACCAAGTCCGCGGGGCTGCTCGCCATACGATCCCGCGCGCCCTAGTCGATCTCCGGATCCTCGTTGAAGGCGGCGCAATTGGCGTTGCCGCCGAAACGGTTGTCGAAATCCACGGTGCCGCCGCCGAGCGGAATGTGCGTCGGCGGCAGCCCGCGCGTGAACTGGTCGACGACCAGCGTCTTGCCGCCGTCCGCGAGGCTGACGCGGACCCACTCCAGCACCTTGCCCTTGCCGATCCCGGTGAGGTCGAGCGTGTAGGCGCCGATCACCGGCTTTTCGAGCTGGACGTTGTCGGCGCCGCGCCCGCCGACGATCGATTCCGGCAGGTAGAGCTCCATGCTGGCGTCGGAGCCGATGCACACGAGCACGCGGCGCATCGGCTGATCTGCGGCCGCGGCCGGCACGGCGGCAGCGAGCACCAGGGCGAGAGCGGCGACAGACGAGGCGGACCTGGGCAGCATCGGGTCACTCCCTATGAGGCATGCGAAACGCGGGCGCCCTTCTATCACGTGTTGTGACAGCCACATATCCGCGCGCGCGTCCCGCATCGGGTCGAAGGGCAAGACCCTGTTCCCCAGGGAACACCATGGCGCGTGCGATCCTGCTAATCTGATGCTCTGATAGCTGATGATCGGAGCATTATGCGCCTTGCATTCCTAGTGCTGCTGGCCGCGCTTTGCGCGCGCGGCGCTCCCGCCGTTGCGGCTCCCGGCGACGACATCGGCGCCACCGTGCGCATCGTCAACCTGGTCACCGGCGAGTACGAGAAGGACAAGCGTGATCTCGCCAAGGGCGATGCCGTGCGCCAGGACGAGGTGATCGAGGTCGGCGACGACGGCATCGGCGAGATCCGCCTGCGCGACGACACCGAGCTGGCGCTCGGCCCCGGCGCCCGCCTCAAGCTCGACCAGTTCGTCTACAATCCCGACATCTCCGGCGGCGCCATCGTGCTCGACCTGGTGCAGGGCGCCTTCCGCTTCATCACCGGCATCGCCGCCAAGCCGGCCTACGTCATCCGCACGCCCACCGCCTCCATCACCGTGCGCGGCACCATCTTCGACGTCTACGTGCAGGCGAGCGGCGTCTCGTGGCTGTTGCTGCTCGAAGGCGCCATCGAGGTCTGCAGCGAGCCCGATCGCTGCAACGAGCTCGACGAGCCGGGCAAGCTCATGCGCATCACGCCCGACGGCGTGGTCAGCGACCCCTCCAAATGGGGCGACCTGCCGACCGGCGATCTGCCGTTCAAGACGGCCTTTCCGTTTGTCGTGACGCCGCCCGAGGTCGATCCCGAGCCCGTGTTCACCGCCGACGAGATCGTCGACGGCACGCTGCCCGACGGCCCCGTCTACGAGGACGAGGACGACGGACGACGTCACCGTCGACGATGACGACGACACCGGACCCGAGCCGCCCGATAGAGGCCCGCCGCTCCACTGCTGGGATGGCTGGAAGCAGGTGCCGCGCGGCTGGCACCAGGACGGCTGGCGCGTGAAGCATCGCCGCCGCGGCGACCGCACGATCCGCTGCGCCCATCGCGTCTTCGAGGAGCCGCCCGGCATCTCGATCCCGCTCCCGCCCCAGTGCAGCGGCGGCAAGACCATTTTGCTCAAGACGCTGCCCCCGCGCTGGCGCTGCGTCTGCCCCGGCAATAAGAAGCGCCACCGCGTCGGCCCGCACGCCTTCGTATGCAAGGGCCATGGCGGCGGCGGCGGTGGTGGCGGCCACAACCCCAAGAAGGAGTGCCACAAGAAGGGCTGGTTCTGGGTCGGCGGCGTGTGCATCCCCAAGATCGGCAAGTGCAAGAAGGGCTATGTCGGCAAATGGCCCAACTGCAAGAAGCTCGACGAGCCGCCGCACAAGAAGTGCAAACCCGGCTACGTCGGCAAGTGGCCGAAGTGCAAGAAGCTGGGCTTTGAGCCGAAGAAGTGCAAGCAGGGCTACGTCGGCAAATGGCCCAACTGCAAGAAGCTCGGCTTCAAGCCGAAGAAGCACTGCAAGCCCGGATACGTGGGCCAATGGCCCAACTGCCACAAGCTCGGACTGAAGAAAAAACAGCAGCAGCAGAAGAAGCAGAACAAGACGATCAACGACCTGAAGAAGGCGTTCGACAAGCTCAAGAAGAAGGATTGAGCTGGCTCTGCTTCATCAGAGGGAAGCGGCACGTGAAACTCGGCCGGTTCCTGATGCTCGTCGTCGCCATTGCCGTCGTGATGGTCGGAGTCGCCTATGTGCTTCAGTGGCCGTTCTTCTACGCTGTCTGCATCTACGGCGCCTCTACAGGCACTCCGTGCTGAGCGGCGTCCTGCGAAAGAGGGAACACAAAAAACTAATCCCCGCGCCTCGCGCCTCCCCCATACTGCCCTCACCCCTGTCCACATGGGACGCACAGCTGAGCGGCTTTGCGGGGCGGGGGCGGTGACCCGGATGAGGCAGCGTCCGTACCGTCGCGGGCGTTTGACGCGAGGTAGCTCACCTCGGATTCCGGGGCCGCGGATCGAGGCTGTGCAGGCGTGGCAACACACTGCACGGACGCCCGTCGCGCAGCGGCGCTCCTATGTTTCGGAGCGCAGCAGCTCTAGGTCCTGGACGCGAGAGGCTCTGCCGAAGGAGCGAGAGCCGGACCGATGAGCCCGCTGACGATGTGACCGCACCCTCGGCACGGCAGCAACCGGCGCGGGCGCTGAAGGGCTGCCCCATTTGTTGCAACAGGATCGCAGTGCTTCGGCGCCCGCGCTCCCTTTCTTTCGCAAACCCTCGGGGCTGACGCCCGCGAGGCTAAAGGTGCACACCCAACGTGTCATCCTCGGATTTATTCCGAGGACCCACGGCTCAACAAGCTCAGGTTTGGATCAGTTGGGCAACGAGCGCCACGATTTCCCTGCGCCGGAGCAAGCCGAGCGTTGGGTCCTCGGGACAAGCCCGAGGATGACGTTGAATTATGGAAGCGCGGGATGGGCCGCCTCACGCGCCCTTGGCGAACTCGTCGATGGTGATGGTGGGCGCGCCCAGGTCGCGCCAGGTGTCCTCGGCCTTGAACACCTCCGGATAGCGCAAGACCGTGCGCAGGATGCGGGCATTAAAGCGCATCGAGGTGGAGAACAGGCCGGCGAGCCGCAACAGGATGAGCGGCAGCGTGACGACGCGCATCTTCACGCCGTTGCCTTGCGCATAGCGGCGCGCCGCCTCCTCGTAGGTGACGAGCTCGGGCCCCTGCAGCACGTAATCGCGGCCCGCGGTCTCGGGCAACTGGAACGCGCGCGCCACCTGGGCGCCGAGATCGCGCCCGGCGATCCAGTAGTTGGGATGGCGCGAGGCGCCCGCCAGCACCAGCGCGCGGCCCATTTTGTGGCGCTGCGGCAGCGTCTCCATGACGTTGGAGGCATAGAACACCGTCGTCGGGATGCCGCTCGCCTTGAGGCGCTGCACCGCGCTGCGCCACACGTCGAGCACCCACCACTTGCCGTCGTCGCTGTCGATGACCAGCGCCGACAGGTAGCCGATGCGCGTGATGCCGGCGGCGCGCGCCGCATTCACGATGTGGTCGAGGCCCTGCGCCTCGGTGTGGAAGTCGCGTTTGCGCTCGTGCGGCTGGATCGAAAGGCTGAGGTAGAGGGCGTCGTGTCCGGCGAGCCCGCGGCGCAGGCTGTCGGCGTCGCTGACGTCGGCATGCACCAGCGCCACCTCCGGCGGCACCGAGCGGCGCGCGGCCGTGATGTTGCGTACGAGCGCGGTGACCTCGAAGCCCGCCGCGACCAGCGCGCGCGTCACCGGCTGCCCCAGCATGCCGGTGGCGCCGATGACGGCGATTTTGCGAACGCCCCCCTTGTCGCTCATGACGGCTCCTCGGCTCCGCGATCGCACCACCAGTCGTCGAGCGCCATGGCGGTGGTGACGGCCTTGGTGCCGATCCAGCGGAACGGCTCGGGCGGCAGCGGGAACGAGCGGCGGTTGACGAACCACAGATCCGTCAGCTGCGTGCGGCGGCCCAGCACCAGGTCGGCGAGGATGCGCCCGTTCTGGTGCGTCATGGCCACGCCGTGCCCGGTGCAGCCGATGGAATAGAACGCAGCCCCGCCGAACGCCGTGCCGATCTGCGGGGTGGAGTCGGAGGTGACCGAGAAAGCCCCGCCCCAGCGGTGCGTGATACGAATGTCGGCGAGTATGGGAAACGTCTCGCCGATGAAGCGCTCCAGATGCGCCCACGCCTTGGGCGAGGCGTCGTGGTCCATGCCGGAGCCGAAGGGGATGCAGCCGGGGCCACCGCCGGCGAGGATGCGGTTGTCGGGCGTGAGACGGAAGAAGTGCATGAAATTGCGCCCGTCCTCGATGCCCTCGCGCCCCGCCCAGCCGATCGCCTCGCGCTGCGTGGCGCGCAGCGGCTCGGTGACGACGATGTAGGCAAAGGCCGGCAGCTGCTTGGAGCGCAGGCCGGGAATGAGATGGGTGTAGCCGTTGGTGGCGAACACGACCTTTTCGGCCTCGAGCGTGCCGCCGGGGGTGACAAGCCGGAAGCGGCCGCCGTCGCGCTGCACAGCCTCGACTCGCGTCTCCTCATAGAGCCGCGCGCCTTTGGTGATGGCGAGCCCGCGCAGGGCCTCGACCCACTTGACCGGGTTGATGAGGCCGCAGCCGGGCTCGTACAGCGCGCCGCGGAACGTCGGAGATTTGACACGTTGCGCCACCGCGTCGGCCGCGAGCCATTCGAGGCCGGTGATGCCGAGGGCATCGAACGCGTCGAGCTCCTTGCGGATGCGCGTTTCGTAGGTGGGCGTGGTCGCCACCTTGAGGAATCCCGAGCGCTCGAAGTCGCAGTCGAGCTTGTGCTCCGCGATCGTGGCTTCGAGCGCGTCGATGGCGCCTTCCATGTAGGCGTGCGCCGCGCGCACGCAGTCGTCGCCGTGGCTTGCGCGCATGGCCGCCAGCGAGGAGCCGAACAAGGTCATGACGAAGCCGGCGTTGCGGCCGCTGGCGCCGAAGCCGCAGGATTCGGCTTCGAGGATGGCGACGTCGAGCGAAGGATCCGCGCACTTGAGGTGATAGGCGGTGGCAAGGCCGGTGTAGCCGGCACCGATGACGGCGACATCGGCGGTGCGGTCGCCGGCAAGCGGCGGCGCCGGCGCAATGAGCCGGCTCCCCGCTTTCCAGAAGTTGCCGCCAGCCGTACGCGCGTCAGCGCTCATCCCGTCACCCGAGCGGTGCAAGAAACGATGTTGGGAAGTTCCAAAGTAAGACCAATCCTAGCACGGAGCTATTGCGGCGAGCGACAGCCCTCTGGATTGGCTAACGGCGCCCCCACAAGGGCGGCGCCGTTACTGGATCGAGGCGTGCTGCTTTCCTTAAGCGGCCAGCGGCAGGGCCGGGGCGGCGACGTTGGCCGCCTTGGCGGCCAGGTCGCTGACGATGGAGTCGAGGAACGCGCGAGCCTTCTCGACCACCACGTGGCGCTGCTTGTCGAGGGTGACCATGTGGTAGCTGTCCTCCAGCACCACCATGTCGACGCCGCCGGTCAGAGTGTCCTGCAGGAACGTCGCATTGTCGAGGGCGGCGTAGTCGTCCTGGCGCGAGTGCACGATCAGGGTGCGCTGGCGAACGCGGGGCAGGATGTTGATCGCGGCCTTGACCATGCGGCGGTGCTCCAGAACCATCGTGGCGGGCACGCCAGACTTGCCGTAGTCGGGCGAGCTCTCGAGAGCATGCTTCACGAACTGGCGCACGCGCGGGCACTTGATGCCGAGCAACTCCGCGTCGGGGAAGGTCATCATCTTGGCGATGCGGCGGCTGTGGCACAGGTTGAACAGACGCATGGTCCAGGGCATCGCCCAGCCGTTGATCCAAAGGGTCGGCGAGAACAGCGCCACGCCCTGAACCTTATCGGGCTGGCGGGCTGCGAGATGCATGCCGAGGATGGCGCCCATGCACAGGCCGCCGACGATCACCGTGTCGCACTCCTTGCGCAGCTCGACGAGAGCGGCGCGGGCGCTGCGGTACCAGTCCTGCCACTTGGTGTCGCCGTCGGAGTTGGTGCCGTGGCCGGCGAGCTGGGGGGTGTGAACCGTATAGCCGGCCTTGTTGAGGCCCATGGCCACGAAGCGAACCTCGGCGGGCGTGCCGCCCAGGCCGTGCAGCAGGAGAACGCCGACCTTGCCACCCTGGAAGCGGATGGTCTGGTCCTTGGCGGGGGCGTTCAGCGTCTCTACGTTGGTCTGGTTGGCGGCGGTCATTGGTCTGTCCTCTCTCGATCCTTGAGTTGGACAGTAGGGGGCGACGCCGAGGGCCGCTGTTCCGCCAGGCACAGGTCCGATAAAAGTTACAAATTACTGATTTTGCTTGTTTATTTCTGGCCCGTGGCGGGCAAAATTGTCCCCGGGGGCGCCACCCCCGTTACGATTGGCGCCTCGGGGTCCCCAACCCTGGTCCGCGGACGGGCCGACGCGAGGGCCGAAACGCCGCCCGGCCCGCAACCCTGAAGGGGTGCAGGCCGGCGATCTCAGTGCCGATGGGGCGCCGTTGCCGGGACCAGCCCCGAGCTGCCGGCCTAGCCGGCGAGATTGGGAGCCGATACCGCGATCTTGGCGTGCGCGGCCCAGATCAGGCGCTTGATGATGTCGCTGCGCGAAGGAACATTGGGGTGGGCGCGGCGCAGGTCGTCGAGCTGCTTGAGCGTGTCGGTATCGAGACCGACCGAGACGATATGGTCCATGGGAGTGATCCTTTCCGTTCCGTCCTTGAGCAAAGCGCCCCTTCCATGACGGCTTTCGAAAAGATCCGCTGTTCCGCGGGTTACGCCGGTACCGCGCCCCTAAGCAGCTGCAGGAAGAGCTGGCCGGTGTGGGAGGCAAGCGGCGGGTTGATCGCCGCGATAACCGCAAGGACGACCAGAACGCCCACGGCCACCGATTGCAGGGCTCGGCGTGCCCGGCTCTCCGGCTTGGCGGAAGCGACCGTGCGGGCACTTGCCAGCGCGCCGATCTCGACAGCGTGGGCCTCTTGGGCCCGCGCGATGCCAGCGACGATGCGCGCCTGGAGGATGCCGGCGGCAAGTCCGGTCAGCGTGCCGATCACCAAGAGGCTCGCGGTGTCGTAGACCGCACCCTCCGCGACCTCTTCGCCCGCGTAGCCGCAGATCACGCTGATGAGCAGCAGCCCGAAGGCGCCAGTCACCAGAAGAGCGGCACCGAGAGCGGAGGCGTGCTGCGGCCAAGCAAAGGCGCGACTGCGCCGATAGGTGAAATACTGCACGTAGGGAATGACGACCAGATTGAGGATCGGCACCACCATGAAGAGCGCCGAGTAGGGAGCGCGCATCCGGCGCCCGCTGAAGAAGTTGATGTTGCGGATGGCGCGGTAGAAAAAGAAAAGGATGCCCCCGATCGTGGCCCAAAGGCTCGCAACCAAGACAATCACGACGACAAGCAATGGCGTGGGGCCAAGCAGATCGGATTGCCAGTCGTTCTTCTGCAGATGCTCGAGGTACGGTTTGCCGATCACCGAGATCCCGATCAACGCCTCGAGCACTGGGGAGGCCGCAGCGAGCGATCGGAAGCTGTTCTGCCTGGCGGACAGCGCCCCGTCCGTGAAGAGCGGCCGGCCGGTCAGCAGCAGGATGAGAACACCCGCCGCGAGCAATATCAGCGGCAGGTAGCGTGCAATGATGACTCCCACGCGCAAGCCCCGTCGTTCAGAACACCCATGAACCTACCCGCTCGTGCGAACGTAGGCTTGGGCAAGCGCGCCGTCCACGGCGATGATGGTGGCGCTCAGCGCTTGGTAGCCAGCACGTGGCTCTGCACGCCATGTGCGGCGAGCTTCGGGCGCAGGCTGGAGATCTTGCCGGAGTTCACGCCGGCCCAGCCGATCTCCCCCGACAGGCGCCCGTACTCGATCTTCGGGCAGCGGTTCATGACCACCTTGAGGCCGGCCGCCTCCGCCTCTTCCGCCGCCTTGTCGTTGCGCACGCCGAGCTGCAGCCACAGAACCTTCAAGCCGAGCTTGTCCTTCAGGGCAATGGCTTCACGCGCAGTCTCGAGCGCGGCCTCGGAATTGCGGAAGATGTCGACAACGTCGACGGGGTCCGGAACATCAGCGAGCGAGGCATAGACCGTCTGCCCGAGGATCTGCTGACCGGCGAGGCCGGGATTGACGGGGATCACCGTGTAGCCTTTGCCCATAAGGTACTTCATGGCGAAATAGCTCGGGCGGCTCGTGTTGGCGCTCGCACCGACGAACGCGAAGGTGCGCGCCGCGCTCAAGATGTCGGCGATGTAATCGTCGCTATATACGTCGTGGCTCATGCGTCGCCCGTGCCCGATCACATCTCCAGCTCGACACGGCCGTCCGAGTCGAGCTTGAAATATGGGTTATAGGCGACCTCCCACAAGTGGCCGTCGAGGTCGGCGAAGTAGCCCGAGTAGCCGCCCCAGAACGCCTTGGCTGCAGGCTTGATCAGCTTGGCTCCGGCCGCGACCGCCTCGGCGAGCACTTTATCCACGTCGGCTTCGCTGCGTGCATTGTGTGCGAGCGCCACGCCGGAGAAGCCCGGCGCGCTGTCCTCAACGGTGGCATCCTCGGCCAGGGATTCGCGCCCAAAAAGCCCCAGCACGATGCCGCCCGCATCGAAGAAGGTGACGGACTCTTGAGACGCGCGGCCCGCCTTGAACCCCAGCGCCTCGTAGAAGGCGCGAGCGCGCGCGATATCGTGCACGCCGAGCGTGATGAGAGTCAGCCGCGGCTCCATGTAAGTCTCCCCTGCTGGAAATCAGCAGCCCTTCCATTCGGGCTTGCGCTTTTCCAGGAATGCCCCAATTCCCTCCGCTGCGTCGCGCGCCATCATATTCTCGGTCATGACCTGCGACGCGTAGGCATAGGCCTCTCTGAGCGGCATCTCGGCCTGGGCGTAGAACGCGGCTTTGCCGATCGCGACCGTAGCCGGCGACTTCTCGGCAATCTTTCCTGCAAGGGCCAACGCTTCCGGGAGAACGCGCTGCTGCGGGACGACGCGGTTGACGAGGCCATAGTCGGCTGCGTCCGCAGCGGAGAGCATCTCGCCCAAGAGCAGCATCTCCATCGCCCGCTTGCGGCCGACGTTGCGCGACAGGGCCACCATGGGCGTGGAACAGAAGAGCCCGATATTGACGCCCGGCGTGCAGAACTTTGCGGTGTCGGCGGCGACGGCCAGGTCGCAGGTCGCCACCAGCTGACAGCCGGCGGCGGTCGCGGTGCCCTGCACGGCGGCGATCACCGGCTTGGGGCACGCGACGATCGCCTGCATCATGGCGGAGCAGCGCGTCATGGTGTCGGCGAAGAACGCGCGGCCGCCGTCGGAGTCGGCGCGATGGGCCGTGAGCTCCTTGAGGTCGTGGCCGGCGCAGAAGACAGGTCCGTCGGCAGCGAGCACGATGGCGGCGACGGCCGTATCCTTGCCCAGCTCGACCACGGAAATGTTTACAGCCTCGATCATCGCGAGCGACAGGCTGTTGCGCGACGCCGCGCGATTCATGGTGAGCACCGCCACGCCCGGCTCCGGGCGCGCGACGAGCAACAACGGCTGATTGCCTTTGCTGCCAGCCTCTATGGCAGACGTGCGCTCCTGCATCGCCTAATCATCCTTTCAGGGCGCGCGATCGCAGCCCTATTCCAAAGCCTTTTGAAGCTCCTCGCGATGCGCCTTCACCAGCTCCACGTTCTCGCGATGCTCCAATATGGGAGTCGTCTTGACGGCCTCGGTCAACTCATCAACCAGCTGCTTCTTATCAGCTTCGGGAATGGAATCATCCGCCTTGACGTCCGCCAGCTCCTTCTTGAACGCTTCCACGGGCTCTGTGAACTCTCCCGTCTCGGCATCGATGCCGGCCATCACGATGGAGATGTTGGCGGCAACGTCATCGAGCTCGGAGAAATCCGAAAAACCATGCTTCTTGGCGAGCCCATCGAGCTCTGCCTCGAGCGCGGGGGCCGGCTCATCGCCGGTCGCCTGCAACTTGGGGAGAATAGCCGTCAATTCAGGCTGGGCTGCAATGAAGCCCTTCACCTGCGCCTCGGTGAGCTTGATCTGCTTCAGGCCGTCCTCGGGCGCCGCCTGCGCGCTGTCCTGAGCGAGGACGCCCGTGCCATGGAGCGTCAGACCCGCCATCAGGCCCAAAACGCAGACTGCAAACGCGTGCACAACGTGTCGCATAACGTGGCATCCCTCCTTGCTGAACCCGTTCCGGCGCGGCCGGTTCTGGCGGCCCCAGAGTGTGAGGTGCGCGATGCGGCCCATGTCCGGTTGCGCCGGCAAATCCTCTCCAAAATGCCGAGGCAGGCGCTCGGCGCCATCTTCAACAAGTTCAGGAACGCCGCAAGTGCAACCGGGACTGGTTTGGTAATATATTACCTCATAGTGGTATTATTTTACCACCATGACCTACACCGCTGATTTTGCACGCTCTTTTTAAATTCGATCACGTTTCAATTGACAGGAGTCGTATGATTTGGTTTGAACCGGGCGCGACACGCCGACTAAGGCGCGCAACGCGGCCCGCCCGATCCAAATATACGGAGCCCAGAACATGACGACCTTCGTCGCCAAACCCGGCGAGGTGGAGAAGAAGTGGATCCTGATCGACGCCAACGGCTTGGTCGTCGGCAGGCTGGCCGCTCTCATCGCGACCCGCCTTAAGGGAAAGCACAAACCCATCTACACGCCCCACGTCGACTGCGGTGACAACATCATCGTCGTCAACGCCGAGAAGGTGATCTTCACCGGCGATAAGCACACCGACAAGATCTACTACCGCCACACCGGCTATCCCGGCGGCATCAAACAGCGCACGCCGCGCGAGATCCTCGAAGGCAAGTTCCCCGAGCGCGTGGTGGAGAAGGCCGTAGAGCGCATGCTGAAGCGCGGGCCCCTGCAGCGCAAGCTGATGCGCAATCTCAAGATCTACAAGGGCGCGGAGCATCCCCATGCCGCCCAGAACCCGGAGCCGCTCGACGTGGGCAAGCTCAACCGCAAAAACGTGAGGGTCTAACGAGATGGCTCAGGAAACCAAGTCTCTGGAAGACCTCGGCGAGATCAAGACTGCGCCGCCCGCAGAGGCCGCACCCGAGTACGTGCAAAAGCTCGACAAGCTGGGGCGCGCCTATGCCACCGGCAAGCGCAAGAACGCCATTGCTCGCGTCTGGATCAAGCCCGGCAAAGGCATGATCACCATCAACACCAAGGACTACACGCAGTACTTCGCACGGCCCGTCCTGCAGATGCTGCTGCAGCAGCCCCTGACCGCGGCGAACCGCAACACCCAGTACGACATCATGGCCACCGTCATGGGCGGCGGTCTGTCGGGCCAGGCGGGTGCGGTGCGTCACGGCATCTCCAAGGCGCTCACCTACTTCGAGCCGGAGTTGCGCGCGGTGCTCAAGAAGGGCGGCTTCCTGACGCGCGATAGCCGCGTCGTCGAGCGCAAGAAGTACGGCCGCATGAAGGCTCGCCGCAGCTTCCAGTTCTCGAAGCGCTAAGCGCGGACCAAGCCTGTTTGCTCCTCAGCAGCCCGCCGCTCCGCGGCGGGCTGTTGCTTTGCCGCCAACCCAGTGCTTGCCCGTTGTCGGCGGCAATGCGACATACGACGTCGGCACCTGACATGCGGGAGGCCACCGGGGGAAACATTGCCCCGTTCAGACGTTGCGACGTCGACGGGGGTCTCACACAAGGGTTGGTACGATGGAGTGGCTGACGCAAGACCTGCTCGCGATGCTCGGCTCGGTCATGGACGAGGCCGGCAACCTCGTGAGCCTCGACTGGTATCGCGAGAACTTCGTCTCCCTGCTCAACATCACCATGATCGACCTGGTGCTGGCGGGCGACAATGCCATCGTCGTCGGACTTGCCGCCTCCCGGGTCGCTCCGGAGATCCGCGCCAAGGTCATCTTCTGGGGCATCGCCGCCGCCGTCGTGCTGCGCATCCTCTTCGCCGCGATCACGCTTCAACTGCTGTCCATCATCGGTCTGACCCTCGCCGGCGGAATTCTGCTGTTGTGGGTCTGTTGGAAAATGTACCGGCAGGTCACCGCGGGAGACATGCACAACGGCGTGGACATCGCCACTCCCGATAGAAATCTCGGCTTCTGGCATGCCGTTGGCCTCATCACGCTCGCCGACGTCTCCATGTCGCTCGACAACGTGCTCGCAGTGGCCGGTGCCGCCAAGGGCTCCACGCTCGTGCTCGTGATCGGCCTTGCGGTCGCGATCGTGCTTATGGCGGTTGCCTCCCACTTCATTGCCGGACTGCTGGTCAAGTATCCTTGGATTACCTGGATCGGGCTGCTGATCATCCTCTGGGTGGCGCTCAGCATGATCTATCAGGGGTCGCACGAGGTGCTGTGCCGGGGCTTCGGGGCGGGCTGCTCGGAATCCCTGTGGGAAGGCATCCTGCAACTGCTCGGCATCGGCCCCGGGCCCGTCGAGGTGCTGCCCCCGGCCCCTTAGCCGTTGACAGCACGGCGGCTCAGGATTTAGAGCCGGCGCACATTCGCAAGCTGGAGTTGAGCCCGTGGGCGCGCAGCACGGCGCCGCCAAGGCGCAACCGAAAGTCTTCATCGACGGCGAGGCCGGGACGACGGGTCTGCAGATCCGCGACCGGCTGGCGCAGGCGACCGACATCGCCGTTAAGAGCATCGACGCCGCGCAGCGCAAGGACGCGGGCGCGCGCAAGGCCCTCATGGCCGATGTCGACCTCGTCGTACTGTGCCTGCCTGACGAGGCTGCGCGCGAGGCAGTAGCCCTCGCCGACGAGCTAGGCGCCGCCGCGCCGCGCATCCTCGACGCCTCGACCGCGCATCGGGTTGCGCCCGACTGGGTGTACGGTTTTGCCGAGCTCGACAAGGATCAGGCGGGCGCGATCGCTGCAGCCAAGCGCGTCGCCAACCCGGGCTGCTATCCGACCGGTGCCATCGCGTTGATCCGGCCGCTGGTCGATGCCGGGCTGCTACCCGCCGACACGAGCCTGACCATCAATGCGGTCAGCGGCTACTCGGGTGGCGGGCGCAAGATGATCGAGGAGTACGAGACCGGCACCGCGCCCTCGTTCGAGCTCTACGGCCTCGCCATGGAGCACAAGCACATCCCCGAGCTGGTGCGCTACGCTCGCCTCGAGAGGCGGCCGATTTTCGTGCCGTCGGTGGGCAATTTCCACCAGGGCATGCTGGTGTCGATCCCGCTGCATCTCGATGCGCTGCCGGGAAGCCCGTGCCTGCGCGATCTCGAGCTGGCGCTCGCTGCACACTATCGCGGCTCCGATCTGATCAGCGTCGTGCAGGAGCCCGCGGCGGCCATGACGCGGCTTGCCGCCGAGCCCCTCAACGGTACGGACCGCATGGAGCTGTTCGTGTTCGGAAAATCGGAGCTGCGCCAGGCTGTGCTGGTGGCGCGCCTCGACAACCTCGGCAAGGGAGCCGCCGGAGCGGCCGTGCAGAACATACGGCTGATGCTCGGGCTCGAGACGCCGGGCGGCGTTGAGCAAGGTCAGGCGGGGGAAGCCGCGCGCGTCACCACGTGAAGGTGCAGCGTGGCGACCACGAGAACGAGCGCGGCGCCGGCCTGATGCGCAAGCCCGAGCGCCAGCGGAACGCCGTGCACCAGCGTCCAGATGCCGATCCCCATCTGGACAAAGAGCGCTAAGGCAAGCAGACCCGCAGACCCGACGGCACGCTCGTCCGTTCGCGCACGTGCCAGCATCACGACGTTGGTTAGCGCCAGAGCGACGACGACATAGGCCACCGTGCGATGGTCGAACTGCACCGTGGTCATGTTCTCGAATAGGTTGAGGTACCAGGGCGAAAGTGTTCCCAGACCCTCCGGGATCACACGTCCGTCCATCAGTGGCCAGGTGTTGTAGGTGAGGCCGGCCTTGAGGCCGGCAACCAGAGCGCCGAGCCCCGCTTGGACGAAGACGAGCGCGTAAAGCGCGCGCGCGCGCCATAGCGCCCCTCGTGTGACCGTCGGAGCGCGGCCCCGCTCTGCTGCGGGCCCGTAATCGAGCGCGAGCCAGACCAGCAGCGACAGGATGCTGAACGCAACCAACAGGTGCAGCGCCAGCCGGTATTGGCTGACATCGACGCGATCGACGAGCCCGGACATCACCATGTACCAGCCGATCGCGCCTTGCAGAGCGCCCAGCGCCAGCACGCCGAGGAACTTGGCAGCGAAGCCGGGGCGCAGCACGCGCGCGAGCCAGAACCCGACCAAAGGCACGGCAAAGGCGAAGCCGATAAAGCGCCCGAGGAATCGGTGCGTCCACTCCCACCAATAGATGAACTTGAACTCAGCGAGCGACATTCCCGCATTTACGATCGCGTACTCGGGCGTCGCTCTGTACTTCTCAAAGGCAGAATGCCAGTCGGCATCGCCGAGCGGCGGAATGGCTCCAAGGATCGGCTTCCACTCGGTGATCGAGAGACCGGAGTTGGTGAGACGCGTCGCGCCGCCCACCACGACCATCGCGAACACGAGCCCGGCCACCAGCCAAAGCCAGGCTCGAACGGCCACATCGGCCGATGTCGCCGCTTGCGGCCCTGCGTATTGCTGCGTTGCGGAAAGCGCCACGTTCAAAACCCCAGGCTTACTAGGCGAGCGTGATAGGCGGCGCGGGCCCGGTGATCAATGCGCCCAAGACGCGCGGGGGCTCAAGCGGGGGTCTGGTGATAGCCCGACAAGCGCTGGAACGTGTTCATTAGGGCGAAGGGAACACCCGAAAGCAGCGCTTTTACGTAGCGGAGGTCCTGAAAATCGCCATTGAGCGACAGCCGCGGCAGCGCAGTGAGCGCCTCGGCGTTCTCCGGGTAGAGGAGACCCTTCCGCGTGGTGACGGCGGTGAGGAGGCCCAGCTCCTTGGCAATCTCGAACTCGCGGGCGCCGGCGCTGTTGGTGCATCCATAGGGATAGCTGAAGTGGCGGCAGGGACGGCCCAGCTCGCTTTCGAGACGCGCAATGCTCTCTTTCATTTCCGCGCGCGCGGTGCGCTCGGAGAGCTTGCCGAGAGCCAAGTGCGACTTGGTGTGGGCGCCGATCGTCACCAGCGGGTCCGCAGCGAGCGCGCGCAGCTCGTCCCACGACATGATGAGGCCGTTCTGCGTGTCGCGATAGTCGATGTGATGCGCGGCGGCAAGCTCGGCAACGGCGGCGCGCGCCAGCGCTTCGGGGATCGAGCGCAGCCACCAGTAGATCTCGAAATAGGCTCTCTCCTTCTCCGCCACCGTCCCCAGCGGGAAGTGATGCCCCTCTCCGTTCATGGCAAGCGTGATGTGAGGTGCCACGCGTAGCACGCGCTCGAGCGTCAACCACCAGAAGTCTCCGCGACCGTCCGCGAAGTCGGTCGAGACATAGATGGCAAAGGGCAGACGATGACGCTTGAAGATCGGATAGGCGAAGTCGCGATTGTCGCGATAGCCGTCGTCGAAGGTGAAGCATGCAAATGGTCGCTCCCCTCCATTGCGCAGCCGGCCGGGGACGTCGTCCAGCGACACGACGTCGAAGCCAGAATCGCGGATCTGCTCGATCACGGCCTCGAGGAAGTCGGGCGTGACCTTGAGGATGCGGCTTGGCTCGAACGCGAGCGGCGGCTCGGGGCGAACCTGGTGGAGCATGAAAATAACGCCCACACCCTTGGTCAGCGGCCCGAGGAAATTCTCCGCGCCCGAATAGTGGACGGCAGCGAGTGCTGCCTTAAGAAGCTTGGTGGTTCGCCGGCTCATTCTCGGACTTGAAAATTGCGGATACAGAACAACTCGGGGGCGCCTTAGTCGGCACCCCGAGCTCATCGCAATTCTCATGCACGCGGGCCCTCAACTCCATGAACGGAGCTGAGCGTCTCGATCCTGAGGTTAATGAACCCTCACTGAGAAAGGAGAATGGCCGCCCCCGCGCATCAAACGGGGCTCGCCTCCGCACTGCTTTTCGACATGAAGCGCGCCAGCCGTTCCGCGGCGAGCCGCCCCAAGGCCGGCCGCTCGAGGCGGAAGAGTTCGATGTCGGTCACCTCGAAGCCAAGGAACGTACCCGGAGCATCCGGGAGCTTCGAAGTGCGCCGCTTCACATCCGCGACGATCACGCCGGCGTCGAAGCGACCCTGGATTGCCTCGAACAGCGCCCGCGCAGCCTCGGTACGGCCCACCACGATGATGTGGTCGTAGGCGGTGTCGAGTGCATCGAGAGCAAGGTTGAGCTGATCGGGATCGAGCAGATCGTCCGGCGCGTCTGTGCCACCTCCCGCGGCAATAATCTGCGCGTTGCTTGCGGGAATGCGCGCGACCACGTCTTCGAACTTCGCTTCCCCCATCAGAAGCTCCGAAAGGCCCGGACGCGGCGGCACACCCAGGGATTCGGCGATGCCATGACCTTCAAGGCTCCAGTCGACCAGCATGACATCGGCGCCGGAGTCAGCCAGCGTCCGTGCCAGCTCGACCGCTTCAGGACCGGAATCGACACCATCGATCTCCCCGGTAACCAGCGTGCGGAACCCGCCGACATCGGGCGGCCGTACCAGCAGCTCGTTTGCCAGTGCCGCCACTGAATCAACGGTGCTGACGGCACCGACCGACTTGACGGCCGAAGGTGCGGCAGGGCTCGGCGCCTGTGGTGACGTGCGAACCAGTCCGGCTGCAGCGGGCGACCACGCCGGTTTGGGACCGCGCGCCGCCGTGAACAGGGCCTTGGTTGCGACGATCGCGATGCCAAACAGGAGAACGGCTACTACGACCAGCGCGGCATAGGGGATACGTTTGGGGAAGCTCGGAACACCTGTGGGACGCGCCGTCGTGATGATCTGCGCATCGGTGGGAACAGCGCGGCTGTCAGCCAGGGCGCGATTAGCCTCATAGCGCGCCTGCAAACGCCCTAGCTCGGCGCGCTTCGACTTGGCGACCGCCTCGAGCTGGCGCAGCTTCACCTGATTGTCGCCGGTGCCGACGACCCGCACCTTCAGGTCGTCGATGCTTTTCTGGACCGCGGCCTCACGCATGGTCGCAACGGAGGCACCCTTCTCGATACCCTCCACGATCTTTCCGACCTCGGCCTTGATCTGCCGCTGCAGGCCGGCGAGATCGGCGCGGATCTGGCGCATGCGCGGGTGCCCTGGGAGCAGCGTCGCCGAAAGCTCGGAAAGCTGCCGCTCCAGGCGCACGCGCTGTTGCACCAGGTTCTGAATCAGCGGCGACTTCTGCACATCGGGTAGCGCCTCGGTATTGCCGGCGCTCACCATGTCGCGCACCGACTGGGCGCGTGCCTCCGCCTCGTTGCGGGCCGCCTGCACTCTGCTCAATTCTGCAGTCAGCTCACCGAGCTGCTGCTGATTGAGCCCCGTGTCGTTGGGACCGCCTTTGAAAATGTTGGCCTGCCCGCGGAAGCGCTCGACGGCCGCCTCCGCCTCGCTGACCTCTTTCATCAGCTTGTCCATCTTGGGTTGCAGCGCCTTCTGCACCTCGTCGGTGCCGGCGACGGTCCGCGTCGCCAGCGAAGTGCGATACGTCTCAGCGATGCGGTTGGCCACCTCAGCTGCCAGCTTCGGATCCTGAGAGCTGAACTGGATGCCAATGAAGCGGCTCTCCTTGGGGGAGTAGACATTTAGCCGATCAAAATAGGCCTGTAGTACGCGGTCCTGATCGCTCTGATTTCCCTGGCTGAAATCGAGAGCACTGCGGATCCGACCCACGAGCGACGGCGGCTGCAACGCGCTGTTGAACTCTGGTTTGCTAGCAAGCCCTTCCTTGGCGATGATCTGGCTCGCAAGATCGGGCGACATGAGCGCACGCAAGTGCGTGTTGATCGCCTCCTTGTCGAGGCGGGCGGCCACGCCGTCGGAAGAACCGCCGGAGGCGGACTCTGCAGTTGTCCCCTCTCGCTCGGGCGGCACCACCTGGATCTGCGCTTCCGACGTGTAGCGTGGCACGACGAAGGAGAGGGCAGCGAACGCGATGATCCCCAGCGCCAATGCGGCGAGGAGAAGCTTGGGCAGGCTTGCCCGCAGGGCGCGCCAGATGGCGGTGATGTCGATGTCGTCGGGGGACGCAGAAGTCATGTAATGGGACCCGGCTCGAAGGAAGACCTAATCGTTGCGCCAAATTAGAGCGCGGCCAGGTAAGAATTTCCTTAAACGTCCGAAGAAAAGACAACCGGTCAGCCTTTCTTAACCAGTCGGACCCCAGATTGTGGGTGAAACCACGATCTCCTGGCACCGCATCACCATGTCCCGATGGCTGGCACCATTCACAGCGACTTTGCTCCTCGTACTGGGCGGATGCGCTCAGGACGAGCTGGGCCTCGGTGCCCTCGTCGGCGCCGACATCATCTTCGATGCGCCGGTTCAGGCCGGCCCCCCTCCGGGGCAGCCGATTCCCGTGGCCGACATGGGCGGCGGCTGGGGTGAGACAAGCATCATTCCTGCGGGCGCCATGGTGTCGCCGACGCCCGTACCCTGGGGCCCGCCGGTCGTGGTTCCTGCCGGACCCTTCGTGGCACCCAACCCGCACGCCCCTTACATCCTCGGCACCGGCGACAAGCTGCGCATCTTCGTCTACGGGCAGCCGAACCTGTCGCGCGTCTACGCGGTCGATCAGGCGGGCGATGTGCCCTTCCCGCTCATAGGCAATGTTCGCGCCCGCGGACGCACCAGCACGGAGCTCGCCCGCGCCATCAGCGCCCGGCTCGCGCGCGACTTCGTGCGCGATCCCTTCGTGACGGTCGATGTCGCGCAGAACCGCCCGTTCTTCATCCTGGGCGAGGTGCGGCTTCCCGGCCAGTACCCCTACGTGTCCGGCATGACGGTCGAAACGGCGGTGGCGATTGCAGGCGGCTATACCGAACGCGCCAGCGAGCGCCGCTTCCGCATCACCCGCCGCTTTGACGGCCTCGTCGATCAAATCGAGGCGCCGTCCGACTACGCGCTGCAGCCTGGCGATACGGTCTACGTCTTTGAACGCTTTTTCTAGGGTGGAGCCGAGGAGGCAGGTGAGCGTGACGAGGCGCTTGCGCATCCTGCATTGTCTGCGCGCCCCGGTCGGCGGCCTCTTCCGCCACGTCCTCGACTTGAGCGCAGAGCAATCCGCCCGCGGCCACGACGTCGGTCTTATCATCGACGCCAACACCGGCGACCGCCTCACCGATCAGCGGCTCGTGCGCGTCGCACCCCGCCTTTCGCTCGGCGTCGCCCGCATTCCTATGAGCCGCCTGCCGGGTCTGGGCGACGCTGCGGTGATCCGCACCGTCCACCAAATTGCACGACGCCAGGACGCCCAGGTACTGCATGGCCACGGCGCCAAGGGCGGAGCCTATGCGCGTCTGGCGGCACGCGCGTTGAAGCGCGAGGGGCGGCAGACGGTGTCGATCTACACACCACACGGCGGCAGCCTGCATTACCCGCCCACATCGGCGCCGGGCATGCTCTATCTCGCCATCGAGAAGATCCTGGCCCGCTTCACCGACGGGCTGATCTTTGAGAGCGACTACATGCGCCGTCTCTACGAAGAGCGCGTCGGCCGCAGCGTCGCCCCGACCCAGGTTATTACCAATGCGCTGCAGCCGGCGGACTTCGCCCCGCACGTGCCGGCCCCCGATGCCGTCGATTTCCTGTTCGTCGGCGAGCTGCGCCGCTTGAAGGGCGTCGACGTTCTCTTGCGCGCGCTGGCCGAAGTGGCGCGGGCGCACCCCGTGCAGCTCCTCATCGTCGGCTCTGGCCCCGACCGCGATCTCTTCCTGAAACTCACCGACGAGCTTGGACTGGGGCGCGTCGCCACGTTTGCCGGCGCCATGCCAGCACAGCTCGCCTTCCGCCGTGCACGCGCCATCGTCGTGCCCTCGCGGGCGGAGAGCCTGCCCTATATCGTGCTGGAGGCGGCGGCGGCGGCGATGCCGCTGATCGCCACCGAGGCCGGCGGCATTCCCGAGATCGTCGAGGGCTCGGACACCAAGCTATTGCCGCCCGGCGACGTCTACGCACTTGTGCGGGCGATGAATGCGTTTCTGGACGATCCGCAGAAGGCTATGGCGCGTGCGCAGAGGCTGAAGCAGACAGTGCAAAAGCGCTTCGCCATCGACATGAAGGCCGCGGCCGTCTTGGATTTCTACGGCACGCTGCTGACCCGCTAACCTTAACGGAAAACCTTACGAATGGAGGCTCCCGGGCGCCGCCCGGTGGCACGATGCCTGCTTTGGTAGTCAGTAAACATCAGGTCAGCACGAGACGAGCACCTAATAATGCTGAACACGGCCAGAGCTTCGATCGCAGAAAGCGCGCAGTCCGCCTTCGGAATGCTGCCGTTGGCGCGCCCACGCCTGGCCGACTTCCGCTTTAACGATAAGTCGAGCCTCGTGTCCCTGGTGGTGATCCGCGGCGCGGTCCGCCTGCTCGATTTCGGGACAGTCGTCCTTTTGGGACTGGCGATCGCGCTCCTTTACATTTCGGAGCCGATCGTCGCAGGGCGCATAGCGTTCCTGCTAGCCGTCGCGGCGGTGGGGCTCGCCGCGGTTGCCTCCTTCGAGCTTCTGCGTCTCTACACGCTCCCCGCCTTCACCTCGGTGCTGCGGCAGATGCCGCGCCTGCTGCTCGGGTGGACCGCCGCTTTCGCGCTCCTCATCGCCGGTGTCTTCTTCATGAAGATGGGCCACGAGTTCTCGCGCGTGTGGTTTGCGCTTTGGTACACTGCGGGCGCTGCAGCGATCGTCACCGAGCGTTTCGCCGTATCGGCGCTCGTGCGTCATTGGACGCGCGAGGGGCGCCTTTATCGCCGCGCGGCCATCTACGGCGGCGGCACACTGACTGAGAAGCTCATCGGCGAGCTCGAGATCGACGTCGACAGCGACGTGCGCATTACCGGCATCTTCGATGACCGCGGCGACGACCGCGTCGACCGGATCGTCGCGGGCTATCCGCGACTCGGTAAGCTCGATGATCTCGTCGAGTTCGCCCGCTCCACGCGCCTCGACATCGTCATCGTGGCTCTGCCCATCACCGCCGAGCAGCGCCTTATCGACGTCACCCGCTCGCTGTCGGTGCTCCCCACCGAGGTCAAGCTGCCTGCACGCTCCTCGGCTCTGCGCTTTACCTCCGACACCTATTCTCGCGTCGGCAACGTGGCGATGATCGACCTGGTCGAGAAGCCGATCGCCGACTGGGGCACAGTGGGCAAGTGGACGTTCGACAAGGTCGTCGGCCTCCTCGCGCTGGCCCTGCTCGCACCGGTCATGGCCGCGGTCGCACTCGCCATCAAGCTCGACAGTCGCGGTCCGGTGCTTTTCCGGCAGAAGCGCCATGGCTTCAACAACGAGCTGATAGAGATCTTCAAGTTCCGCTCGATGTACGTCGACCGCTGCGACGCCAATGCAGCGAGGCTCGTCACCAAGGACGACCCGCGCGTCACCCGCATCGGCCGGTTCATCCGCAAGACCAGCCTCGATGAGCTGCCGCAGCTCTTCAACGTGATTGCGGGATCGCTATCGCTGGTCGGCCCGCGCCCGCATGCGCTCGAGGCCAAGGCGGCTGGTGAGCTTTACGTCAAAGTCGTCGATGGCTACTTCGGCCGCCACAAGGTTAAGCCGGGCATCACCGGCTGGGCGCAGATCAACGGCTGGCGTGGCGAGACCGATACGCCCGATAAGATTCAGAAGCGGGTGGAACACGACATTTACTATATCGAGAACTGGTCGCTGCTTCTCGATCTCTACATCCTCATAAAGACCCCGTTCGCGCTTCTCAAATCGGAGAACGCCTACTGAGCGACGCGTAAGTTCGAGTACCGCGTACCATGTCTGCCGTCAGCATCGCATACGACAGCACCGGCCTTGCCGGCGCAGCGCCTAGCGTTCGCAAGAGCTGGGTGCACCGGCTAGTCTTGGCGCTCGTCGCAGTGACGATTGCCTCCAGCGGAATCGTGTTCACCGAGCCCGCACCCGTCGATGCGTTGACCATCGGCCTGATCGTGCTGCTGCCTACCGTCGGACTGGTCGCCTTCAATCCGGCGATCCTCGTCTACTTCTCCCTGTGGGCAGTGGCGGGCGCTGCCGCGATCCTCGCCGCAACGCTGTCGCTCGACCTCAGCTTGACACTCACCCACGTGGGCGTGACGCTCTACCTCTATTTCGCCTCGGTGGTGTTTGCCGGATTCGTGGCCAAGAGCCCCATCCGCCACACCGAGCTCATCTTCAAGGCGTGGACCTGGGCGGCGGTGGTGGTGGCGATCGCGGCGCTCGTCGGCTATTTCGCGCTCGTGCCCGGCGCCTACGACCTGTTGACGAAGTTCGATCGCGCGAGCGGGACATTCAAGGACCCGAACGTGCTGGGACCGTTCCTCATCGCGCCGATACTTTATCTTTTGCACGTGGCGCTGCAGCGCTCCGCGCTCCGCATGATTGTGCCGCTCAGCATCGTCGGCCTGCTGTCGCTGACGGTGCTTTTAACGTTCTCGCGCGGCGCCTGGATGAACCTTGGCGTGGCGACATTCGTCTACGGCTATCTGGCGCTGCTGACCAGCGCGCGCGCCTCCGCGCGTCTCAAGATCGCGGCGCTCATTATGGCTGGCGTTTTGTTGGCCGCCGGTGTCGTCGCCGTGGCGCTCACCTCCGACACGATCTCCGACATGTTTTCCGAGCGCGCCAACCTGGCGATGTCCTATGACGTCGGACCCGAAGGGCGGTTCGGCGGTCAGCAGAAGGCGATCGATCTCATCGTCGAGCACCCGCTGGGCATCGGCGCGGAGGAGTTTTCCACCCGCCACCACCCCGAGGAAGTGCACAACGTCTATCTGAGCATCCTCCTCAATGCTGGCTGGCTCGGCGGCGGCATTTACTGGATCCTCGTCGCGTTGACACTCACGCTCGGCATCCGGCACGCCATGAAGGCGACAGAGGCGCGCCCGCTTTTTCTCATCGCCTACGCCGCCTTTGTCGGCGTGGCGCTCGAGGGCCTGATCGTCGATACCGACCACTGGCGCCACTTCTATCTGCTGATGGCCATCATCTGGGGCCTGATGAGCGCCGCCAGCGCTGTGCAACCCGCACCGCCTGCCGCAGTGCCGACGAGGCGGCGACCACGCGCGCGCTTGCTGCCGGCGCGGCCGCTCCGGCCCGCGCTGAGGCACCGCACGCCCGCTATCGTGACCCGCTAGCGGATCATCCGAAGGTGATTGTCGAAGGCGCGGCCCGGAAACGAGGCCACGGTTAGGTGTGTGTGGTCGGGCTGCTCGCTCTGTATGACACCCATTCCCGAGCTCAGCGCAAAGCCGGACTTCGAGATGCCGGTAAGGCCGCAGCTGTCCATCAGCTGCGTCTCGCCGACGACGGTCCCCTGCTCGGTATCGACATAGATGATGCGCCCCGCGCGCGGTGCTGAAGCAGCGAGCACCCGCCCGGCGCCGTCGAACGCCACGGCGCCGATGTAGCCGGCCAACGAAGCCCCGTGCGGTGTGTCGGGTTCAATGATGCGCAGAGGCTTGTCCATGGAGGCACAGCCCACCAGCTCCGGCGACTCGGCCGTCTCCCCTTCCCACTGGCAACCGAACCAGACGGCGCCCCGCGCGTCGGCGGCAACGTGACGAATGGAGAGCTTGTGCAGCGCCGAACTCTGCTTGTGCTGGGCGAGCAACGCCCCCAACTCTGCATCGACGAAAGCGAGCGAGGGCATCATGCTGTCCAGGTTGAGCTTTTCGCGCCCCGTCTCAATATGCGTCTCGATGCCTCCGTTGGCGATCGCGAACGTCTTGCCGTCGGCGAGCAGGATCACCTCGTGCGGACCGATGCCGTACGTCGGCAGCTCGCCGATGCGCTTGTAACCGGCCGTTGCGTTGTAGACGCCGATCAGTCCCTGACGCGTCTCGGCATCGTGCTCAGTCGCATAAAGCAAGCGTCCGTCGTGCGAGAAGACGCCGTGACCGTAGAAATGGCGGTTCGCCGGCGTCGTAAACAGCACCGGCTCGCGGCGACCGTGAATGTCGAAGGCGAGGGCGAAGGAGCCCGGACGGCGGGCGAAGACGACAGCCTGCCCGCTGGCTCGGTCGAGCGCGATGTCGTGACCGCGCTCCTTCAGCGGATATTCCCGTACGATCTCGCCGTCGAGCGTGAGAATGACGACCGAGTAAGTCCCGTCGGGCCGTCGGCAGGCAGCAATGAGATCGCCAGCCTCCACTGCATCACCGTCGCCCGTGTCGAGCATGCCCGCGAACGAGCGCGATGCCGACGCCAGCACCAGCGCCGAGCCGATCAGGAAGTGTCTTCGATCAATCGCCATCGAGCTCGTTGAACCCAATCATCAGACCGGCAAGCGGAGCAAGCTCGCGCCCGACGAGCTTGCGGATCCCTTCCACATGAAAGCGAACGAAGTGCAGACGCCGCAAGCGCTCAGGATCCTTGCCTGCGCTCGGTTTCTCTCTTACCGCAGCGGGTGCATCCTCGGCCAGCCTCTTGAACGCCGTTGTGATCCAGCGCGGCATCCAGTCCTTGGCCTTCGGCACTGTGGCGGAAAGACCCATAGCCTCGTAGAGCGCGTGCAACGACGCCAGCGAGGCGGCAATGTAGTCCGCGCTGAGGCCCGACGCGGCGAACGGCAGCCGCGCCTTTTTGCCCGGGCTCGTCTCAGCCTCCATCAACGGGGCCACCTGCCGATCCTGCACCATCTGCAGTCCCGTGATCAGCGCGCGGGCAAATTCCGCCGGTGGCTCGGCCGGCGTCTTGTAGCTTTCATTCTGCGGGCCCGGTTTCAGCATCTTGCGGCGCCAGTCGCCCGTGCTGCTCCAGCCCGCGGAAAGCTCACCTGCAATGTTGGAAAGATTGTGCGCAATCGCTGCTGCCAGCGCACAGCGGTAGCGCCCCTCCTCGTCCTGGCTCGTCAAAGGGTGCTTGTTGTCCCAGAGCAGCGCCTCGAGTGCCGGCAGCCCTTGAATTGCCGCGCTCTTCTGGCGCAGCGCATCGGCGCCCAGGGCCGTTTGATCCCGCCGCCCGACCAATGCGCGCAATTGACGCTGCATCACGCCGCGCGGGTCCGGCCAGAAAGAGAAGCGTTCAGGCAGCCCCGTCACGGACATGGGACCGAAACGCAAAAACTCGACCTTGGCCCAGGCAAGCGCCGTGCTTTTGAAATCGGTGCGGGCAGCCGACAAGCGTTCAGTCTTACCGCCGCAAACCGCCTCGAGATCGCTCGCAAGCTTATCGGTACCGCTCTTTAGCTCGGCAAAGCGTGGCACCACGTAGGTATCGATGACGCGTGCCGTCATCTCTGGCAGTGCAGGCGCAGCCCCTGCGGGAGCGTACGCTGCGGTAAAAACGATTGGGAGCAGAAGACCAACGGCTGATGCCCATCTCGACACGGATCGCAATCCTCTCCCAGGCCTCGTGAGCACGCACGGCTCTCATTGGAAGCATTCAAAATAGCATCGCCCATGCCGCGTGCGAACGCCACGGTGCGAAGCCGGCTTCAATCAGAAAAATATTCTTGACTTAATCAGTAGGAAATCATTCAGATCGCAACGAACCTTCCAACCGATCGAACGGCCAAGATAGCAAATGGCCCCGCTTGGCCAGAACTAGAGGACGTCGACGATGCGCATTCAGATCGCGGCCGTGGTGGCTGCCACATTCTGTACGGTGAGCCCGCTGGCAATGGCGGACACAGCTCCCGATACCGCCGCAGTCGTGAAGAACTACGCCAACATCGCCGAAGCCGGCTACGCAGACGCGCTCGCTGCAGCGCGCAAGCTTAAGACGGCTGTCGACACGCTCGTCAAGGAGCCGACCGACGCCAATTTGAAAGCGGCGCGCGAAGCTTGGCGCGCAGCCCGCGTCCCCTACATGCAGACGGAAGCTTTCCGCTTCGGCAACGCCATCGTTGACGACTGGGAAGGCAAGGTCAATTCCTGGCCGCTCGATGAGGGCCTCATCGACTACGTGTCTGCCGACTACGGCGATGAATCGCCGGAGAACGATCTCTACGTCGCCAACGTCATCGCCAACACCTCGATTAAGATCGCCGGCGAGGAGGTCGACACCTCGAAAATCACTAAGGAGCTTTTGGCCGACAAGCTTCAAGAGGCAGGCGGCATCGAATCCAACGTCGCCACCGGCTATCACGCCATCGAGTTTCTGCTGTGGGGACAGGATCTCAACGGCACGGGCCCCGGTGCCGGCAACCGGCCCGCCACCGACTACGATACCAAAAACTGCACGGGCGGCCATTGCGAGCGCCGCGCCCAGTACCTCGAGGCGGCAACCGACCTTCTGGTCGACGATCTCGCCTGGATGACCAAGCAGTGGGGTCCCGATGGCGCCGCCCGCAAGGCCGTGATGGCCGACGGCGGAAAAGCCGGGCTGGTGGCGATCTTCAAAGGCCTGGGAAGTCTCTCCTATGGCGAGATGGCCGGCGAGCGCATGAAGCTCGGGCTCCTGATCCACGATCCCGAGGAGGAGCACGACTGCTTCTCCGACAACACGCACGCCTCGCACTACTACGATGCCAAGGGCATGCAGAACGTCTACCTCGGCGCTTATAAGCGCACCGACGGCTCGGAGATCAAAGGCCCGAGCCCGTCCGATCTCGTCAAGGCCAAGTCGGCTGAAGCAGACACGCGCACGCGCACCGCGATCGACGAGACGATGAAGCGCATGGACGCCATCGTGCAGCGCGCCGCTGCGGGCGAGGCCTACGATCAGATGATCGGCGAGGACAACCCGGAAGGTAATGCCGCCGTCGATAGCGCGATCAAGGCGCTTGTCGCTCAGGCCAAGGAATTCGAGCGTGATATTGTCGCTCTTGACCTCAAGGCCATCGACTTCGAGGGCTCCGACAGCCTCGATCATCCCGAGAAGGTCAAGTCCGAGAACTAAGAATATCGCCGCGAGCGCCCGTTTTGCGGCGTTTGGGCCCAGACGTTGCACCGCATGGGCAGAGCGCTGCCCATGCGGCACATTGCGTCGCCGGGAAGGACGCCCTGCCGCAATCACCATGGTCGCACATGACCCAAGAAGAAAAACTGCCACCGCGCCTGCCGCTGCTCTTACTGCCGAGCCTCCTGGCGATCGTCGTGTTCGGCGTCGCTGCGTCCCTCGGCGTTGGTGGGCACGACTCGCTGGCTGCCGCCCCGGCCGATGTTGAGGGCGAGGATCGGCCGGGCGGGACGGCAACGACGAACGAAAGCGTCAACACGCGCGATGCCTTTTCCCACTTCTCACACGGCATAGGGTTCGAGGGCGAAGCCAGGTTCAAGATCGGCAACGCCATCTTCCGCAAGCTGTGGGTGTCGGCCCCCTCCTCGACCAAGAGCTCCGATGGTCTGGGCCCACTCTATAATTCACGCGCCTGTCAAAGCTGCCATTTCAAGGATGGGCGCGGACATCCGCCCCACGCCAACTATCCCGACGACAATTCAGAATCGATGTTTCTGCGTCTGTCGATCCCACCCGAGACGGACGAGCAGCGGCGCCTCCTGGCGGAGCACAAGCTCAACACCATCGACGAGCCGACCTATGGCGGCCAGTTGCAAAACCTCGCCATCCAGGGCCACGACGGTGAAGGCCATATGCATATCGAGTACGAGGATGTTCCGGTGAAGCTCGCTGACGGGACCAGCCTCACGCTGCGCGAACCGACCTACTCGATCACCGACCTCAAGTATGGCGCGTTGCATCCCAAGACGATGCTGTCGCCGCGTGTAGCGCCGCAGATGATTGGACTCGGCCTCATCGAGGCCATCCCCCAGGCGCAGATCCGGGCGAACGCCGACCCCGACGACAAAAATGGCGACGGCATCTCCGGTCGCACCAACGAGGTGTGGTCGATGGAGCGCGACAAGGTGGCGCTTGGGCGCTTCGGATGGAAAGCCGGCGTCCCCTCGATCCGCCAGCAGTCCGCATCGGCATTTGCCGGCGACATGGGGCTGTCAACTCCGCTGGTGCACAAGTCGGCGGGCGACTGCACGGCCGCGCAAAGCTTCTGCCTCAACGCGCCCAACGGCGAGAGCGAGCGCGACGGCGGCCTGGAGGTCGGATCGAAGCTTTTCGATCTCGTCGTCTTCTATGCTCAGAACCTTGCCGTGCCGCCGCGCCGCAATGCCAAGGACGCAACCGTCCAGAAAGGCAAGGCGCTGTTCTACGACCTCGGCTGCCAGTCCTGCCACACGCCCTCGTTCACCACGGGAACGGTCGAGGGGCAGCCGCATCTGAGCAACCAGAAGATCTGGCCCTATACCGATCTCCTGCTGCACGACATGGGCGACGGCCTCGCCGATAACCGTCCGGAAGGCATGGCCGATGGGCGCGAGTGGCGCACGGCGCCGCTCTGGGGTATCGGTCTCACCGAAACGGTGAGCGGCCATACCTTCCTTCTGCACGATGGCCGCGCACGCAACGTTGAGGAAGCCATCTTTTGGCACGGTGGAGAGGCACAGGTTTCGCGCGATGGCTATGCGGCCTTGTCGAAGGAAGAGCGCGCCGCGCTGGACGCCTTCGTGAACTCGCTATGACGCGCGAGCGTCTTTCCGCGCGCTGGCGTTGGCATTCCGTCGGCATCCTGATTTTTGCCGCCGTCAGTCCGGCGTTGGCCTTCGACCACGCAGCCGTCGCCAAGCGCACGCTCGAGCAGCATATTCTTCCCGGCTACGCGCGCTTCGACGAGGCGGCGCGGGCGTTCTCCCAAAAAACCGCCGCGCTGTGTCGTGCCCCCTCCCCCACCGCGCTCGCCGAGGCGCGGGAGGCGGCGCGCAACGCCCTGATCGCGTGGGGGCGCGTCGAGCACATCCGCTTCGGACCCATCACCGAGCAGAAACGGCTCGACCGGCTGATCTTCTACCCAGACCCGCGCGGGTTTGCGCGCAAGCAGATCGCGCGTCTCCTGCGCCTGCACAACGACGCGGATCTCGCGCCCGACAAGCTCGCGCAAGCCAGCGTCGCCGTGCAGGGCTTTACCGCGATCGATCGCGTGCTTTGGGGCAAAGGCTCAGAAGCGCTCGCGTCGCCATCCGGTGCCCCATCATTCCGCTGCCGTTACGTGAACGCGCTGGCCGATGGCATCGCCCACATGGCCGCCGATACGCTCGCCGCCTGGCAGGGTCCCTTCAAGCAGGCCTGGCTGTCCCCCGGCGCCGGCAACCGCGCGTTCTTGAACGCTACGGAGACGACGCAGGCGCTAGTGCGGGCCTACGTCACCGAGCTCGAGGTCGTGCGCTTGCAGCGCCTCGCGCCGCTTCTGAGCTTGGAGAGCAAGGCGGGCCAGACCGAGCCGCTGTTGCCTAAGAGCGGCCTCGGCGTGCCCTACCTGGTCGCCAACATCGAAGGCCTCCGCGATCTCCTCACCGCGGGTGGATTCACCGATCCCGCCCTTGCGGAGGACGACAAGGCGCTGTCGGCCATTAGCATCCTGGGCAGCGTCGTGACCGACCTCGGCTTTGCCGAGCGCGCGGGCCGCGGTGCCATAGAGGTCGCACCGGATGTGTTTGCGAGCGCGCCCGCGCGCGCCAAGCTGGCCCCGATGATCTACTCCCTCAAGAACGCGGAGGAGACGGGCAGAGGGGCACTCGGCTCGCTGACGGGGCTTTCGCTCGGCTTCAACTCGCTCGACGGCGATTGACAAAAAATCCCCCTCACGCGGGGTGAGGGGGACACGATGCAGAGAGAAGCGGTGCTTACTGCGCGTTGGCAGCCGTCTTGCGCTTCTGGAACTTGGCCGACATGTCGATCACGGTCTGCTCGCCCTTGGTGGAGAGCTTCTGGACCTCCTTGGCATCGAGATCGAACTTGTTGAGATCGACCATGCGCACGGTCTGATCGTCATAGGTCTTGTAGTAGTAGCGCAGGCCCTCCGGGTCGCGCATGACTGTTAGCAACGTCTGATCGGTCTCCGATGCGTTGCCGGATTTTGCACGCACCGCGCCGACGGGGATGTCGAAGTTGTTGAGCAGGTGGAAGCCGCTGAAGACGCCGTCGGTCGCATTGGCAACCGGCTTGGCCGTCCCGGCGAACACAGCCGAACGCACGAAACGTGATGGCGGCGTGAAATCACCCGGCAGCCCGAGCATGCCGTCGCCCATGCCGAAGCTCTGAAACGTCGTGCCGTCGATTTTGACGGGGGACGCGCCGAGGGGATCGAGCGCGATGTAGTTGCGCAAATTGGTCATATGCCAGTCGAATGTGGGCGAGTTGGTCAGGACACCCAGAGGATTGTCGTGCAGGACCAGCTTGCCGCCGACGGGCTCAATGACGAGCGCTTTGCCGCTCTTGTCATAAACGATCCAATGGAACGGCTGCACCGTTTGCGGCCACCCCGGCAGCAGCGTGGGCGCCACGACGGCGTCGCCCGCCTCGATCGCTTTGCGCACCTCGTCGACGTTGGCAAAGCTTGTCAAAACCCAGTTGGAAAAATCCACCGCCGACATCGACTGCGCCTGATTGGCAGCCGTGGTCTTGGTGTACTCGGCCTCCGTCGGGAAGTAGAAGGCGCCGATTGCGAGCCCCTTCTCATTGATCCCGTCCATGATTCCGAGGTTTCCGAAAACAATCACGCCGAGCGCGCCGTACTTCGAGGACCACTTCTTCCCGTCTCCGAGCGGCGTCTGGCCGACGAAGCTGTAGCCGCGCGGCACGACGGCGAGATCAAAATCGAGCGGGATTCCAAACTCGACGGTGCGGCCATGTGAGACGCTGCCGTCAGCGTTCCTCAGCATGAGGCCGGTGCACGCGTCAGCGGCGGTGGCGGATATGAGGGCCGTCATCGCCGTGATGGCGAGCCCGCGAAAGAGCTTCGATCTAGGGGTCATGTCGGCGCACTCCATTGAACGTCCCACGAGTTTTGGAATGCGCATGGGTAGGCCGACTTGGTTGAAGTGCCATGATCAGTACCCGTTCAATTGCGTCTATTGCCCGAATTCACATCGGGCTCTGGCGACGCAAAACGGCGCGAACCGGCCTCACTGCCGCCGACCGGACGCGCGCCTCCTTCCAAAGAACAGGCCTTTCAATCTGAGGGGGCTGCGATGCTGCACAGCGATATTTTGGGCAACCTGCCTCTCATGCAGGCAGAGAAGGTCACTGAGTTGCAAATCTGCCACGCCGAACCGGTTTAACATGCCCCTGCCGGACGCCAGTCAGAGCGATCAATCAAACCGGCGCAATAGGGGAGAACACACGATGGATCTCGTTACCGCACTTGCGGTCAGCATCGGCCTACTTGGAGGCGCTGCGACCTATCTCTATCTTTCCGACTTTCTCGGCCTGGGGCTGCAGATCTGGGCAGCCTTCATCGCGTGGGCGAGCTTCTACCACTGCGGCGGAAAGATCCAAGGCTTCACCTCGAGCATACTGGCGAACCTGTGGGGCGTGATCTGGGGCGCGCTTACACTGATCGCCTTCTCCAATCTCGACTTTGGTCTCGCCGCGCCGATTTGGGCCGGCATCTGCGTTGCATTCGGCGTCGGCCTGATGATTCTCGGATGCAAGATTCCGATCTTCTCGGCGATCCCGGCTACCGTCTACGGCTATGCCGCCACGGTCGCGTTGGCACTCCTGACCAACTCAGTGGCGGGTCTTGTCGACCCGACGCTCACCAATCCGGCGGTCGTGATTGCACTTTCAATGATCGGCGGCGCGATCTTCGGATTAATTTCCGAGGCCTTGGCCGGCGTTCTCGCGAAGTCGTAGCTCGCCGGGGCGTGTCCGGCACAGAGCAAAGGATGACGGGCGCCATCGATCTTGGACCTGGGACCCTACGATGGCGCCCTTTTCACATGTAGCTAGGCGCTCTAGCGCTTAGAGCGATGCTGACGGTAGCGCTTGATCAGGGCGTTGGTGGACGAGTCGTGCTTGAGCGGCGGCTCGGCTGCATCCTGCAACTCGGGGATGATGCGCTTGGCCAGAACTTTGCCGAGCTCAACGCCCCATTGATCGAACGAGTCGATGTCCCAGACCGCGCCCTGCGTGAACACGCTGTGCTCGTAAAGCGCAACCAGCGTCCCGAGCGTCTTGGGATCGAGCCGGTCTGCCAGGATCATGTTGGTCGGGCGGTTGCCTTCGGTGACGCGGAACGGCGTCTGGAAGGCCGGTGAGCCTTCCGCCGTCAGCTCGGCCGCCGTCTTTCCGAACGCCAATGCCTCGGCCTGGGCAAAGAGGTTTGCCATCAGGAGATCGTGGTGATCGGCGAGGGGAGAAAGCGGCTGCAAGAAGCCGATCATGTCGCACGGGATCAGCTTCGTGCCCTGGTGGATCAGCTGGTAGAACGAGTGCTGCCCGTCGGTGCCCGGCTCGCCCCAGATGATGGGTCCGGTCTGATAATTGACGCGGTTCGCGCTCAGGTCGACATGCTTGCCGTTGCTCTCCATCTGCAACTGCTGGAGGTAGGCGGGGAAGCGCGCGAGGTGCTCCGCGTAGGGCATGATGCCGAGCGTCTCGGTTCCGAAGAAATTGTTGTACCAGACGGTCAAGAGCCCCATCAGGAGCGGCAGGTTCTTCTCTAGCGGCGTGGAGCGGAAATGCTCATCCATGGCATGGAAGCCGGCGAGCATGTCGCGGAAGCTCTTTGGCCCGATAGCGATCATCGTGGACAGGCCGATGGCCGAATCCATCGAGTAGCGACCGCCGACCCAGTCCCAGAACTCGAACATGTGCGAGGTGTCGATGCCGAACTTCTCGACACCTTCAGTATTGGTCGAATTCGGCCACGAAGTGCTTGGCGACCGCCTTCTCGTCGCCGAGCTTATCCACCACCCAGGCACGGGCGGTTGCCGCATTGGTCATCGTCTCGAGCGTGGTGAAGGTCTTGGACGAGATGATGAACAGCGTCTCGGCGGGATCGAGGTCGTGCGTCGCCTCGGTGAAAGCGGCACCGTCCACGTTGGAAACGAAGCGGAATGTCATGCTGCGGTCGGAGAAGGGCCGCAGTGCCAGGTAGGCCATCTCAGGCCCCAGATACGAGCCGCCGATGCCGACGTTGATGACGTTCTTGATGCGCTTTCCGGTGTGGCCCGTCCACGCGCCCGACCGCACCTTGTCGGCAAAGTCCGCCATGCGGTCGAGGACGGCGTGCACGTCGGGCACGACGTTGTGGCCGTCGACCTCGATGACGGAGCCGCGCGGCGCGCGCAGCGCCACGTGCAGCACCGCGCGCTTCTCCGTCGTGTTGATCTTATCGCCGCGGAACATGGCGTCACGCCGCTCCGCCACCTTGCGCTCCTCGGCGAGATGCAACAGCAGCTGCAACGTCTCGTCGGTGATGCGGTTCTTGGAATAGTCGAGCACGAGGCCCGCCCCCTCGACCGTGAAGCGATCGGCGCGCCCCGGATCGTCCGCGAACAGCTTGCGAAGATGCACGTCCTTGATCTTGGCCTGGTGCTCGCTGAGCGCCTGCCACGTCGCGGTCCCGATGAGCGGGGTGAGGCCCATAATGCGGTCTCCTACTTCAGTGCCTTGGACTTGGCCTCGATGGACGCCAGAAGATCTTGCCACGACTTGACGAAGGACTTCGCTCCCTCGGTCTGCAGCTGCCGCGCCAAGGCATGCGGATCGATGCCGGCGCTCGCGTACTCGCCCAGCACCTTCTCGCAGTCGCCGCCATCAGGCGTCAGGATGCTGCCGACGACGCCGTGATCCCCGAAGGCCAGCAGCGTCTCATCCGGCATGGTGTTGACGGTGTTGGGCGCCGCCAGACCTGTGATGTACATGGTATCGGGTGCCCTGGGGTCCTTGGTGCTGGTGCTGGCAAACAGGAGCCGCTGCGGACGCGCGCCCAGCAATTCCAGCCGCTGCCAGCGATCGGAGTTCAGCAGATCCCGATAGGCGCGATAGGCCTGCTTGGCCACCGCGATGCCGAGCTTGTCACGCAGGCCTTCGGGCACCTTGTCCAGCACCGCCTTGTCCCAGCGGCTGATGAAGACGGAGGCGACGGAGCGCACGTCGGGACTGAGGCCTGCGGCGACGCGCCGTTCAAGACCCTTCATGTAGGCATCGGCCGCGGCGAGATAATCGTCGGCGGAGAACAGTAGCGTCACGTTGACGGTCACGCCCGAGAAGATCAACTCCTCGATCGCCGGGAGGCCTTCCTTGGTGCCCGGGATCTTGATGAACAGGTTCGGCTTGCCGGCCTTCTGGTAGAGGCGCTTGGCCTCGGCGATGGTCGCCTTGGTATCGTAAGCGAGCAGCGGCGATACCTCCAACGAGACCCAGCCGTCGACGGTCGACGTGCGCTGATGCACGGGTAGGAACAGATCCGCCGCTCGTGACAGATCCTCGATCGCCAGCTCGAAGAATAACGGCTCGCCGCTCATCCCGCTCTTCATGAGCTTGCGGATGGCCTCGTCATAAAACGTGCTCTTGGAGATGGCCTTGTCGAAGATCGTGGGGTTGGACGTCAGCCCCGTGACCGAGAACTCGTCGATGTACTTCTTGAGCGTACCGCTATCGAGCATGTTGCGAGTGATGTCGTCGATCCAAAGGCTCTGTCCGACATCGTGCAGCTTTTTCGTCGCTTTCACGGTTTCACTCCTCCTCACACCGGCAGCAACGCCGAGAATTCCTGATTCTTGAGCTCCGCAATGCTATCCAACGTCCGATCGGGCGAAGGCTCAGAGGCAAGAGCACTGGGACTATTGGCATAATGCCCCTGCCTGACAAAGACGGTGGTTACACATTTCTCCCAAGACTTCTTGATAGCACCGAGGATGCTCGGCTTGTCATCGATCACGACATAGTGGCGCGCCGGATAGGCCTGCGCCACGGCATCGAGCTCCTGCTGCTTGTGCACGAAGTCGAGGACGCGGCCATCGAAGGCCTTCCAGAGGCCGGCCCGCTCCAGCTTGTAGGGCTGAAACACGCCGTCCCCGTCGGTCAGAATGACGGGAAGCCCCCACTTTGCAACGTGCCGGACCGCCTCGAGCGCGTGCGGATAGAGGCGGTCGGCGAACGGATAGGCCATCAGCCAGTTGGAAAGCTCCAAGGCCCGAAGCTCGCCCATGTGCTCCAGCCGGAAGCGCTCGAGCGTGCCGAGAAAGTCGGCGTAGCCGTGCTTGTCGCGCTGCTCCTCGTAGATTGCCCAGAAGCGTTTGCTCGCGGCCTCTCCGAAATTATCGAGAACTTGCCGCCCGAGATCCGCCTTCAGCGCATCGTTGTCGAGGAGCGTATCGTCGACATCGAACAAGAAGACGATCTCGTGCTCGGGCGGCATCAGGTAGCCTCAGGTGCCTTAGGGTTGAGCCAGGGACCGGCGTCACCGACGAGTTGCTCGGTTTCGTTGGGGCCCCACGTCCCGGGCGCGTAGGAATAAAGTGGCGTCACGTTGCCGAGGATGTCGTTGACGATGCGCCATTCGGCATCGACGATGTCCACGCGCGTGAACAACTCGCTGTTGCCGTTCATTGCATCGCCGAGAAGGCGCTGATATGGCGGCATGTCGGCGGCGGGCTGTCGCGTCAAGACCAGCTCGACATCCTCGCCAACCATGCGGTCGCCCGGCGTCTTGACGCGAACGCCGAGCGCAACCGAAACGTTGGGCTGAATCCTGAAGCGCATGTGCCCAGACGCCGGCGACACGATCTCGCCGAAGGTCTCGCGCGGCGGCGGTTTGAACTCGACGACCGCCTCCGCGGCGGTCACCGGGAGCAGCTTGCCGGCGCGGATGAAGATCGGAACGCCCGCCCAGCGCCAGTTGTCGATCTCGAAGCGGGCAGCGGCAAATGTTTCTACCGTCGATCCCGCCGCGACGCCCGGCACCTTCAAGTAACCCTGATACTGCCCGCGCACGACGTCCTCGGGGCGCAACGCACGCACGGCCTTCAACAGGCTTGCCTTGCTGTCGCGCATGGCCTCGTGCTCCTGGCCCGTGGGCGGATCCATGGTCAGCGTGGCCAGAACCTGCAGCATGTGGTTCTGAATGACGTCGCGGATGGCGCCCGTTTCGTCATAGAACCTCCCGCGATCCTGCACCCCGAAATTCTCGGCCATCGTGATCTGGATCGAGCGCACATTGTCCCGATTGAACAGCGGCTCGAACATCGAATTGGCAAAGCGGGTGTAGAGGATGTTCTGCACCGGCTCCTTGCCAAGGTAGTGATCGATGCGGAAGACGTTGCCCTCGGTAAAGTACTGGTCGATGCAGTCGCTGAGCTCGGTGGCCGACTTGCGGTCGCGACCGAACGGCTTCTCAACCACGAGGCGGGCATTGTCCGCGCACCCGGACTTGGCAAGCTGGGCCGTCACGGTGGCGAACAGAATTGGCGGGATCGCCAGGTAGTGCATCGGGCGCTTGGCGTTCCCCAGCTGCTTGCGCAGCGCCTGGAATGTGGCGGGATCATTGTAGTCGCCGTCGACGTAATGCAACTGGCTCAGCAGCTGCACGAACGATTCCGACTTGGTATTGCCGCCGTGCGCTGCAACGCTCTCTTTGGCGCGCTGCTTGAGCTGGTCCAGCGTCCAGCCCGACTTCGCCACGCCGATGATGGGCGACGTGAGGCCCTCGTCGCGCACCAGGCCGAACAGAGCGGGAAAGATCTGCTTGTAGGCGAGATCGCCGGTGGCGCCGAAAAAGACGAGCGCGTCGGACTTGCCTTTTACCGTTGGACTGGTCATGGGCCCTTCTTCTCCAGGTGGCCACCGAACTCGTAGCGCATGGCGGACATGAGCTTGTCGGCGAACTCGGCATCACCACGCGAGGAGAACCGGCTGAACAGGGCCGACGAGATGACGGGGGCGGGGACGCCCTCGTCGATCGCCGCCTGCAACGTCCAGCGGCCCTCGCCCGAGTCGGACACGCGCCCCTCGAAATTGGACAGGTCGTGGTTCTGTCGCAGCGCGGCCGCCGTCAGATCGAGCAGCCACGAGCCGATCACGCTGCCGCGGCGCCAGACCTCGGCCACGTCCGGCAGATTGAGCTCGTACTGATAGAGCGCGGGATCGCGCAACGGCGTCGTCTCGGCGTCCGTCGTGCGGTGCTCGGTGCCGACGTTGGCGTTCTTGAGGATGTTGAGGCCCTCGGCGTAGGCGGCCATGACGCCGTACTCGATGCCGTTGTGCACCATCTTGACGAAGTGGCCGGCGCCGTTGGGACCGCAGTGCAGGTAGCCGTTCTCTGCCGCGCTCGGTGTGCCGGTGGCACCGGGTGTGCGCGAAGCCGAGGCGACGCCGGGGGCCAGGACCTTGAACACCGGATCGAGATGCTGGACCACGTCGTCCTCGCCGCCGATCATCATGCAGTAGCCGCGCTCCAGACCCCACACGCCGCCGCTGACGCCGACGTCGACGTAATGGATCTTCTTGCCAGCGAGCTGCTTGGCCCGCCGCAAGTCGTCTTGATAGTAGGAGTTGCCGCCGTCGATGACGATGTCACCGGGGGAGAGCAGCGGCACGAGCTCGCCGAGAACCTGATCGACCACGCCGGCTGGCACCATCATCCACACCGCGCGCGGCTTCGAAAGCGAGTTGACGAACGTCTTGAGATCCGTCGACCCCTTGGCGCCTCGGGCGACGAGGTCCTGCACGGCCGATGCATGCGTATCGTAGACGTGGAGATCATGGCCGGCGCGCATCAACCGCACGACCATATTGGCGCCCATACGGCCGAGGCCGATCATCCCGAGTTGCATCGCTCTACTCCATACTCCGCTATCGTCTCGAACGTCCCGAACGGGACAAACCTACTTGCGGCCCAACGTCTGTTTGGCCGCGCCAACCACGCGCTCAGGCGTGAAACCGAAATGCTTGGCGACGACGTCGATCGGCGCCGACATGCCGAATGTGTGCATGCCGAGCACGACGCCCTTGGGACCTGCGTAGCGGTCCCAGCCGATGGGAGAGGCTTCCTCCACGGTTACGCGCGCGGTGATCTCCGGCGGCAGCACCTTAGCGCGGTAGGCCTCGCTCTGTTCCTCGAACAATTCCGTGCAAGGCATGCTGACGACACGCGCCGATATCTTTTCCTTGGCGAGGAGATCGCGCGCTGCCAGGCACAATGAAACCTCGCTGCCGGTACCAATGAGAATGACATCCGGCTTGCCTCCCGGCGCGTCAGCGAGAACATAGGCCCCCTTCGCCACGCCACTCGCCGATGCAAGCTGCTTACGGTCGACGATGGGGAGCGCCTGGCGCGTGCAGATCAGCGCCACCGGTCGATGCTTGAACGGCAGCACGAGACGGTAAGCCTCGGCCATCTCGTTGGCATCCGCCGGTCGTATGACAACCATGCCGGGGATCGCCCGCAAGGAGACGAGCTGCTCGATCGGCTGATGGGTGGGTCCATCCTGGCCGAGGCTGATCGAATCGTGCGTCCAAACGTGCAGCACCGGCAGGTCCATCAGCGAGGACAGGCGGATGGCGCCGCGCGCGTAATCGGTAAAGATCAAGAAGCCCGAGCCGAAGGCCCGGAGCCCCGTCAGCGTCATGCCGTTGACGATGGCACACATGGCATGCTCGCGGATGCCGAAGTGCATATTGCGGCCGGAGTAGGATCCGAGGCGTCCGTAGGGCTGGAAATCGCCGGCATCCTCAAACAGCAACCGCGTCTTGGTGGAGGGGGAAAGGTCGGCCGCGCCGCCCATCACCCAGGGAACCTGCTCGGCGATCGCATTCAGCACCTTGCCTGACGCATCGCGCGTCGACAGGCCTTTGGCATCGGCGGGAAAGGCCGGGATCTTGCGATCCCATCCGCCCGGAAGCGTGCGGGCATCGATGTGCCCGATCTGGGTGGCAAGCTCGGGAAACTTCTTGGCGTAGCGTTTGAAGAGCGCTTCCCAATCACGCCGAGCCTTGTCGCCGCGCTTGCCCATAACGGCGCTCAGATGCTCGCGCACACCCTTGGGCACGACGAATGTCTTGTCGGGATCAAAGCCGAAGAACTGCTTTGTGAGGCGGGCCTCCTCCTCACCCAGCGGCTCGCCGTGGGCTGAAGCCGTGTCGTGCTTGTCGGGTGCGCCATAGCCGATGTGGCTATGCACGATGATCAGGGTCGGCCGGTCCTCGGTGGCAAGGAATTCCTGGTAGGCCCGCGCGATTTGAGCGGTGTCGTTGGCATCCGTGACGCGCGTGACGTTCCAGCCGTAGCCAAGAAAGCGGGCCGCGACATCCTCGGTGAAGGTGATGTCGGTATGCCCCTCGATGGTCACGTGGTTCTGGTCGTAGATCCAGCACAGGTTGGATAGCTGCAGATGACCGGCGAGCGAAGCCGCCTCGCTGGAGATTCCCTCCATCATGCAGCCATCACCGCAGAGCGCGTAGACGTTGAAATCGAACAGGTCGAACTCCGGCTTGTTGTACGTGGCCGCAAGCCACTTGCCCGCAATCGCCATGCCGACACTGGTCGCTACGCCCTGGCCCAGCGGGCCGGTGGTGGACTCCACGCCCGTCGTCCAGCCGTATTCGGGATGACCGGGGCAGCGGCTGCCCTCCTCGCGAAACGACTTGATGTCGTCGAGCGTCACGGCCTCGCGGCCGGCTTTTTGATAGGATGTGTCGGCCGCCTTGATACCAGCCAGGTAAATGAGACTGTAGAGCAGCATCGAGGCGTGCCCGCTCGACAGCACGAAGCGGTCGCGGTTGATCCAGTGCGGGGCCTTGGGGTCGTAGCGAAGGAACTGCTGCCACAGCGTATAGGCCGTGGGGGCCGCGCCCATGGGCGTGCCGGGATGCCCAGACTGCGCTTTTTGAATTGCATCGATCGACAGCGTGCGAATGGTGTTGATCGCGAGCTGATCGATATTCTCGTGCGCTTTCATGCCGTCGACTGCCTATGCAAACGTTCGTTTCGCGTTGCGCGGCCTGCCTGCGGCGGACCTCGAATGAGTTCCAAGTTCCGACCAGAAGTGGCCAGACTAGGTCGTGTGCTCGGCAGCGAGCGCAAAAGCAGTGGGAGCGGCCTCGAAGAGGTGGTCCATCCGCTCATCCCATGCCCGTACGCCGCCGGTGATCCCCGCCTCGTTCGAGACGATTTTCACGTTCGTCGGCAAGGGTGGTTCGATCAGCCGCGAGTTTCCGCCGCCAATGTATAATGTGTCGTACATCACAACGGTTTCGAGCAGGTCGATAATTTTACGTACTCGGCGATTCCAGCGCTTGTGGCCGACCTTCTCGAGGGCCTTCTCGCCCACGTACTCGTCGTAGGTTTTTCCGTTCTTGATGGGCTGCTGGCTGAACTCGAGATGGGGGCCGAGGCGCCCGTCCAGGAACAGCGCAAAGCCCATGCCCGTCCCCATGGTGATCACGCATTCGGTCCCGCGTCCGTCGATGACGCCGAGGCCCTGCACGCTTGCATCGTTGAGCATGCGCACGGGCTTGCCCAGCTCGTTCGAAACGACCGACGCCAGCTTGAAGCCGTGCCACAGCTTGGTGCCCAGATTGGGAGCCGTATAAACGGTGTCTCGCCGCACGACGCCGGGAAAGCCAATGGTAATACGATCAAATTGCTTGAGCTGGTCTGCGAGGCCGACAAGCCCTTTGACCACCGCTTTCGGCTCGGCCGGCTTGGGCGTCACCACGCGCACGCGCTCGGATATCATATCGCCTGCGGAATTGAGGATTCCGGCCTTGAGGTGGCTGCCGCCGATGTCGAAGGCGAGCGTCAATGGACCTTTGGCTTGTGCGCTGCTATCGGTGGCGCCCATATGAGCCCTCTCCAGTTCCGCTTTGGGACGGCCGTTTGCCGCGGCCTAATCAGTTCCTCGCGCACTCTAGAGGTATGTGTGACCCCGCCCAGGCGCAAGCAAGGCGCACGCTAGCGGAAATACGTAAACTCCAAGCTGAAATGATCGGCGGCTTGTCTATTTAATTGAACCACGAAACGCTTTCTTATTCCGGCCGGACGCAAAACTGTCGCAGCAACAACAGGCGAAAATCGAATGGGAGCGTCCCATGGGTGATCCTGCCGAATCCACGTTCATGAAACCCGCAGTCGGAACGCTACGGATCCATGAGGATCTTGCTGCACTTTCCCGTGCGGCCGCCGATTTCCTGTGCGCGACAGCCGAGCGCAAACCCGGCCAGGTGCGGATCGCCTTGTCGGGCGGCGAGACGCCCAAGCCCCTGTACGAGCTCCTCGCGCAAGATCCGATCCGCCACCGCCTGCCCTGGGATCGCGTGCAGTGGGTCTTGGGCGACGAGCGCTTCGTCCCGCCGTCAAGCCCCGATAGCAATTACGGCATGGCACGTGCCGCGTTCCTCGCACACGTGCCCGTGCCAGAGCACAACGTTCATCCGGTCCCGACCGAGGGCGTCGATCTAAAGGAAGCCGCCGCGCAGTATGAAGCGACCCTGCAATCTCTCTACGGCAGCAACACGTTGCGCATCGACCGGCCGCTTCTCGACCTGACACTTCTTGGGCTCGGCCCCGACGGCCACACGGCCTCATTGCTTCCCGGACAGCCGGTCCTCAAGGAGATGAAACGCTGGGTGGCGCCGGTGCCGCACGGCCGGCCGCAGCCGCGCATCAGCCTGACCTATCCCGCGCTCGACTCAAGTCGTGTCGTCGCCTTCCTCGTTTCCGGCGAGGAGAAGCGCGACATTCTCGATCGCATCCTGTCGGGAGACACCAGCGTGCCCGCCGGGCGCATCCGCCCGCTTGGCGAGGTGATCTGGTTCGTCGACAAGGCCGCGGCGGGACGCTGGTCCTGAGCGTCGCTCAGACCCGTTTGAGATCGCTTTCGACCTGATGCAGGTGGCGTACAAATGGGGCGCTCTCAAGGTCGAAAAGCCTGCGCACGCAGATCGCCACCGCGCTCGAGAGGGGCAGCCACGCAAGCGCATAGGCCCAGATGATGAGCGCGTAGGTCCATCCAATCGGCGTGACGAGGATGCCGTAGACCGCGAACAGAGTGCCCATCACCTGTGTCGCCTCGAGCACCACGAACATCTTCCAGCTCGGCCAGGGCCGTGACCAGAACCAGCGCTGGTTGCGCGTGACGTAAAGCGTCAAGTGGCCAGCCACCAGGAGCTTCAAGAAGATAAGCGTCTGGATCACCGATCGATCGATGTGCAGCACGCGGTCGGCGTACCAGAACAACAGGAAGCTTGCGACCAGCCCTGTGACGCCCAGCGAGGTCGCCACGGTGAGAACGCGGGCCATGTTCCAGCGCACCGGCTTCTCAGCGGTCGGCGCGTTGTCGAAGGCGATCATCATGATCGGTAGATCGTTGAGGATAGCGAGCAGCACGATCATGACCGCCGTCACGGGGTAGAAATTGAAGACGATGATCGACAGCGTCATGAACAGGAGAACGCGGATCGTCTCGGCAATGCGGAACGTCGCATAGCTCGACATGCGCTCGAAGATGCGGCGCGCCTCGGCGATCGCGTGCGTGATTACGCCGATGCCTGGGGCGGTCAATACCAGATCGGCGGCCGCGCGCGCGGCATCCGTTGCCCCGCTTACCGCGATGCCGACGTCGGCCTGCTTCAGAGCCGGCGCGTCGTTGACGCCGTCGCCGGTCATGCCGACGATGTGATCGGCGCCCGCCTGCAACGCCTGGACGATCTTGAACTTGTGCTCGGGGAAAACACGGGCAACACCAGCGGCGTGCTCGATCTTCTGGCGAATGCTTGCTTCCGATGCCCCTTTCGCGAAGACCTTGTCGGCAGCGAGGATAGGCCCGACGAACCCGAGCTTGCCGGCGATCTGCTTGGCGATCGCCTCGTGGTCACCGGTCACCATCTTGACGTCGACGCCCATCTTGCGCGTCGTCGCCAACGTCTCGGCGGCGTCGTCGCGCGGCGGATCGAACAGCGGCAAAAGGCCAAGGATGCGCCAGGAGTTGCCATCCTCCTTGGCGGCAACGGCCAGTGCACGGTAGCCTTCCGCGCCCAAACCGTCGACCTTCTGATCGTAGGCCGCCCGCTTTGCATCGGGGAGCTTGCACAGATCAAAGATGACCTGGGGCGCGCCCTTGCTGTAGCGCGCCTTCTTGCCGCCGCGCACGACCTCGGCCTCGGTGCGCTTGCTCACGGGATCGAAGGGCGTGAACTTGGTGATCTGCGGCAGCGGTTTGCCGCCCGTGTTCTCCCAACCGGCGAGCACCGCGTGGTCGATAGCATCCGGGTTGTCGCGATCAGACGCGAGTGCGGCAGCGGCCAGCAGCGCGGCAGCGTCCTCGCCTTTTGCCGCAATCGGATCGCCCAGCGTCAGCTGGTTCTTGGTCAGCGTGCCGGTCTTGTCGGCGCACAGCACGTCGATGCCGGCAAGCTCCTCAATCGCCACGAGTTGCGAAACGACGGCCTTCATGCGCGCTATGCGCTCCGCGCCGATCGCCATGGTCACGGAGAGGACCGCGGGAAGCGCCACCGGAATGGCCGCAACGGTGAGGATGAGACAGAACTGCAGCGTCTCGAGGAACGGCTCTTCACGGTAGATGGCCACGAGTAGGATGAGCACGACGAGCGCAATCGTGCTCATGATCAGGAAGTTGCCGATGCGCAGCACGGCGCGCTGGAAGTGCGAGCGCGTGACGGCCGACTGCACGAGCTCGGCGGTGCGCCCGAAGTAGGTCTTGGTGCCGGTGGCCGTCACGATGCCGTCCATGGCGCCGAGCTTCACGATGGAGCCGGAATAGGCCGCATCCCCCACCTTCTTATCGACGGGAAGGGATTCGCCCGTCAGCGCCGATTCATCGGTCGAGAGGTAGTCGCCGCTCGCCAGCTTCAGGTCTGCGGGCGTCACGTCGCCGATCTTGAGCGCGACCACGTCGCCCGGAACGAGTTCGCGCGCAACAATCGTGCTCCATACGCCGTCGCGCAGCACGCGCGCCTCCGGCGCCAGCTGCTTCTGCAAGACCTTGATGGCGTCCTCGGCCTTCGCCTCCTGCCAATAGGAGACCCCGGCGTTGATCAGCAGCATCAGGGTGATGATGGCGAAGTCGTTCCAATCCCTGAGGACCAGGGAGAGGACAGCCGCCGCCTCGATCATCCAGGGGATCGGCCCCCAGAAGTAGCGCATCAGCCGGTCAAGAAGGGTGGTCTTTTTCTCAATGAGCGCGTTGGGGCCGAACTGTGCGAGCCGCCGGGCGGCCTCCTCCGAGGTGAGGCCGCAGGCAAGATCGGTGGCGAGATCGACGCCAGGCGCTGCAGGCGCACCCTTCCGTGTCGTGTCGTTCGGCTGCGGCTGTCCCACGACTCGCTTTGGCCTCCGGGTCGGCTGGCGACGTCAGATCTGCGGTATGCCCGTCTAGTCTTACCTTGAGGTTGATGTCCGTATGACACCACGGTGACGCAAGGGCCCCGCGGCGACGCGTCTCGCTGCCTAACGCAGCGGAGGGACCGGATAGAGCGTCCACCAGAGCAGGATTCCAAACAGCGCCGGCGTGACCCATGTCGCGGCATAGAGCCAATAGATCTTTACGCTCTCGAAGAGCTTCAGACGCTGGAGATCGCGTTCGGCTGCCTCCTTGTCGTAGGCCTCGTCGAGTTGCTGCTGCGCCTTGGCGATGGCGAAATCGATGTCGTCGTGGTTCTCGCCGCACTCTTCCAGGGCGCGCTCGTACTGCTCGACCAGAGGATAAAGGTCGTAGTCGTGCGGCGCGGCGAACGCGAGGCGGCGCACCAGAGCATTGACGCGGCGGGCGCATTGATCGAACCGGCGCGCCTTCGCGGGGTAGTCCTTCGCCTGCTCGATGAGCCCCACCAGCAGCGACAGCGCACCCGTGACGTAGGCGGTGAAGTCGAGCACGTTCTTGGTGTGGACTGCGAGCCCGTCCTTGAAGAGCAGAACATAGAACGGCAGCAGAAAGCCGATGACACCGGCGAATGCGAAGGCGAGCGTGCTGGCGCTCTGGCAGCGCTCGAAGCGCTTGGCCGCGTTGAAGCGCGCCCGCTTCACGACCTTCCAGTCTCTCAGATATTTTTCGTACGCCCGCGCAGGCCGCCGCCCGACGGCGGCAAGATCGACCGGCGGGTGCACCTCAAGCGGACCGAATTGATCCTGCATCATGGAAAAAGGCTAGCGAGCGCGCGCGAGGCGGAAAAGCGCAATGGGCCGCGTGCCCACACCTAGCCGCATAATCGGGCCGAGCTAACGATTCGCTCGAGGGCGGAATGCGCAGCTGTGGGCGCTGCGCCCCCAACCAGCACCCGTCGCAGGAGCCTGGTCACGAGAGCAGCGGGATGCGCTCAGTAGCTGTACCCGAGCCCGAAGATAACCTTTTCCACGTCGGTCTTGTAGGTTTCGGCCTGATAGTTGGCGTACTTGAGCTCGGCATAGAAGCCGTCACGCAGCGGCAGCTTGGAGTAGAAGTCGAACTCGGACCCGTAGTCGACATCGCCGACGTCCGACTTCGAACTCGTGATACTGGCCGATCAAGCAGCAGCCCGTTGAGGAAGCTGAAGTCGCCCGCGACATTCGCCACTTTGTAGCGGACGTCGACATAATAGTCCTGCAGGCCGGCCGCCGGCGTATTCAGGAATACATCCGCAAAGCCATTGAACACATGTCCCGTCGCCAGCGGCGTCTGGAAGCCCTTGTTGTTGTCGCTCCCCAGGAGCTCGTAAACAAGCGTCGTGGTCAGTCCGCTCCACGTTACGCCGGGCTCGATGCGCACGTAGTCCGCGTCGTAGGCGACGGGCTGGTTGCCGTAGTCGGTCTGACGCGCGTACTCGAAGCGGTAGTTGAACGTGAGCCCGCCGCCCAAGTCCTGCTTGCCCTGAAGGAAGCCGCCGAAGCTTGCGTTCGAGAGCTTCGCATCGTCGTTGATATCCATCAGGTAGGCGTAGCCCGTCAGCGTCCCGAAGGGGAACGGCTTGCTCTCGGCGTGGAACAAGTGAATGTTGGATTTAAGATTTCCGGCCGGTGACCGGTCGCTGAAAATGCGGTTCACGTTGCCGATGTAGCCGTAGAAGCCGGTGACGCCCGGCACCGCCGTGATCGTGGCCGTGGCGCCGTCGAACGTCTGGTCGTTCTGACGCCAGGCGACGGACCCGACGTAGCGCATGTTGTCGAGGTTCTTCTTGATAGCGGCCGCCCAGGATGACGACACCGGGGATATGATGCGATTCAATGTAGGCTTGATCGACCTCGGCCGACTGCACGTCGACGACCAGAGGGTACTGGGTTTTGCCGTTGATCGTGTTGTTGAAGTCGTCGGGGCCGAGCTCGACCACGAACTCGCCCTCGATGCCGGCGCGAAAGCCGTGAAACAGGCCCGACTCTACCCCGACCTTGGTCGCTAACGTCGAAGCACGCGCGTCCTTCGGCAGCCCATCCTGGTCCACGTACTCATAGCGGTAGCGGGATTTGAGCCAGAACTTGCCCCCTTTGACGGCAGCCTGCAGGTCGCTATCGAGATCCGCCGCGCTTGCAGTCGATGAGAGACCGGAGACCGCCGACACAGCTGCGACGGCAACGCACGCCAACTTCCGAGAACGCATACATCACCACCTCGTGCTCCCACGCATTTACTAAAGGACAGTGGCGTGGGGAGCTTCACGCCGCGATCCATGAATGACGCTACTTGGGCACCCCCCATTCAGGGAAAGACGAAAGCTTCGCCTGGGTGACGCTCGGAACGAGTGTGGCGCAGAAGCTGCTAAATGCCCGATCGGCAGGCATTGCCCGGAAATTGGCCAACCTGGTTTGAGTATTCAAAGGCATGGACAAGCCGCCTTTCCGGTGTGCGCCACGCCCATCCGCGCGCTCACCCCAACACCCGCACCGATTAGAACGATGCACGGCGCGCTGCGGCGCTCGGCAGCGAGACGCTCCGGCAGCGTGGCAAGCGTCGCGACGATGACGATTTCGCTGGGTCGCGTCGCATCGAAAATGGCCGTGACGGGGTGGTCCGCCGGAAGCCCACGATCCAACAGCTCGCTGCAAAGGGGACCGATGGTGGCCTTGGGCATATAGACGGCCGTCAGCGCCCCGGGGTCGGCAAGACCGGCCCAGTCGTAGTCCTCGGGCAAACCGCCGTTGGCCGCATGCCCGGTAATGACCTGGAAGCGGCGCGCGCTGCCCCGCCGCGTGAGCGGCAGCTTTAGGCTTGCGGCAGCGCCCTGCGCCGCCGTGATCCCCGGCACGATCTCGTAAGCGATACCGGCACGCTCCAGCGCGGCGATCTCGTCCTCGGCACGGCCAAATATCAACGGATCGCCGGCCTTCAGTCGCACCACACGCCAGCCGGAGCTGGCCAGCGCCACTATCAGCAGATTGATCTCCTCCTGCCTGCAGGAGGCGCCGTAGCCCTTCTTGCCCACGCGCACGCGACGGACATTCGCCGGCGCCATCGCCAGCACCTCCTCCGAGACGAGGTTGTCGAACAGGATGACGTCGGCGCCGCGCAGAGCTTCGAGCGCCTTGAGCGTCAGCAGCCCAGGGTCGCCGGGGCCGGCGCCGACCAGCGCGACCGATCCCGCTTTGCGCGGGCGGACGTCCTTCAGGATCTCAAGAGGCAGCCGCAAGGACATTCGCTCCATTTCTCGGAGTAATCAGTTTCTTGATCTCGGGCTGGCACGAGCCGCAGTTGGTGCCGGCCTTGAGATGGCGTCCGAGAGAGGCCAAGTCCAGATTGCATACCCCGTCAGGGCGAGCGGAAAGAGCAAGGGGTAGATCAGCAGATGCGTTATGGCTGTAATTATTGCGGCTTTGCCAAAGAAGTTGACGCGAGAGAAAAGCAGGAACCGCCGTTTGAGTTTGATGAAGGGAGTTCCAATAGTGATCCACGTTTTGAGGTGTGGCAGGTCAGCTCGTTTGGCGGCTGCGGCGAGGAGAGCATGAGAGATAACGGACCCCCCATGACTGTGTCCAATCAAGCAATGATCTTGCGCGGACGTTTCGAGTTTCAGTAGCGCTCCAAGAAGTTGCCTACCTGCGCTCCTCCGAGATTTCTCACTATTGGCGCCGTCCCAGATGAAGGGTTCGAAGCTCAACGCGCCATCTTCGCTCTCTACAAGCTGCCGAATGTGCGTCTCGAATTGACTTCCCCTCTGCCACCACCGGTCGCCTTCCTCTGGACCGGTCGCGCCAGTACCGTGGACCGTGATAATCTTGGCCACGTTCTCCTCCCCCAGGAATGCTATAAAACTTCAAAACTAGTCTGGCAGCTTAGCAGCAGACCGCGGTGGCAGTGAACCTGCGAGGGCTGCGGGCCTGACAGACGTTCCGCATCTTCGATGCCGTTGACCTGTACCCGAACCTGCAGGACGTCACGACAATGAAGCCCGTGGTCGTCGATCCGCAGATCACGCTGACGCAACTCCTCAAGGAGCTGGCAAAAGCCGCAGATGACGAACACCGGGCCGTGATACGAGACCAGCTTCTCGTCAAATTGCGCCGGCGTCTGAAGAAGATCCCAAAGGAGGCCCGAAAGCAGTATGAAGCCCAGGCAGGAGAGACGCCGGAGGCAACCTTAAAGCGCATCGAGACATCCGCGACTTTGCGGACAAGTCCAATAAGCCGCATCGTCGCTCATCAACCAGTTGCCTCCGACGGATATCATCAAGCCATCGGTAACGCTGACTTTGCAGACGAAGATCGAAGCGGGAGCGGCTCGTCGAGGTGACGAGCCACCCCCGTTGCTGATTTTCCCATTGGCTCTACCAGAGGCCATAATTGACACAGAACGTGTTGTTCGTTCCGAACTGCCTGTAAATCTGACTGGTTTGTGGGTGGAAGTACGCAATGCCCGGTGCGAACGATCCCCTCGCTCCCCGAGTTTGGTTCACTGCCACGTTGACAGCCTGGCTCGACAACCCTCTGCCAAGATAGGCGGCTTGGTTTCCGATGGTTCTGTGAGCACCCGTACAGCCGGCATTGTCGAATTCCTCAATGTAGATCCCGATACGCATCGAGTTTTGTGAGGTAATGCTTGCCCGGTACCCGACTGAAAAGGCGTATCGATACGTACCGTTCGCATTCTGAGCTCCCGACAACTGATTGAAGCTCGTTATGCTGGCGGAATCCGCGCACGCCATTGACGGAAGAAGCAGTGAGGACAGCAAGGTCGTCAGCACTGCATTGATTGATTTCGCAAAGTTCATCGTACGTCTCCCATGGTTGACCGCTCTGGCGGGGGCAGTCTCCCCGTCGGGGGAAGCTGTCCTCGTGGTGTCGATACCCGTGGGTCGCGCCGACCCGGGAAGAGGTTCAATGATGGCCGAAATGAAGTGCCCGGCCCCCTGTGGGGCACCAAGTTGCCGCTGGGTGGCTGGTCCTAGAGGGAGCCAAGCGCTTGTGCGGCATCGACGATGCCTGCTCCAATGTCTCCGGCAAGGTTGCCATCTGGCATGCGGGCGCTGGCCGACAATGCGGCACTGGCTTTCTTCCAGTCGAGACTTCCATCGCGCTCCAGCATGAGGGCAATGATGCCGGAGACATGTGCGGCGGCCATGGAGGTCCCAGACTTCAAATCGTAAGCGCCGCCAGGCGTGGGAACGATGATGTCGACCCCTGGGGCCGCAACCGCGATGTAGGCGCCGCGATTGGCATCGGCATAGAGTGCGTCGCGCTCGTCGGTCGCTGTCACCGCGATCGCCTCCGGGTAGGCCGCTGGATAGAGAGGCGGTGACTTGGGGCCGCCATTGCCCGCCGCGGCGACGAAAATGGCGCCTTTGCCGGCGCCCGCCTTGATGATTCGTTCGAGCAGCGGGTCGCTTGGCCCCGTGAAGCTCATGTTCATCACCTTGGCTCCCGATGCGAACGCCCAATCGATGCCCTTCAACAGAATGAGCGATGTCGACTGAGCAGGCGTTGCGCCTTCGCCACTGAACGCCGGCACGCTCAACAGCTTGGCAGCCGGAGCGGTGCCGGTGAGCATTGCATGTGCTCCCACGATCCCTGCGATCGCCGTGCCGTGTGCCTCCGGCTTGGGCTGGGCGTTGCCCGCAATCTGGAAACGTCCCGCGATCGAGCCTGCGAGCTCGGGGTGGGCCGCCTCGATCGCTGTATCAATGATCGCAACCTTGACGCCGGTTCCTCGCGCAAGGCGGTGCGCTTCGCGCAAGCGTAGTTTCGAGGGGGCATATTGCGGAAGACGCGTTGCCGCAGCCGCTCCTTGTTCACTTGCCTGGTACTCGTAATTGGGTTGGGCGAGCTCGACGTCAGGATCGGCGGTAAGCGCGGCCAGCAGAGCTTCGAGGGGGCGGTTGTCGACGAGCCTCAATCGGAGAACCGTAGCGCCGAGCAGGGCTATTGGTTGCCCGGGATCGGCAATGACGTTGAAGTCGCGCGCCAGCCGGGCGCTGATTTGATCCGCGTTGGCGGTCGCAACCAGTACAATGATCTCGCGGAGCCGATGCGGCCGGTTCGCTGTCAGCGCGGCGATGGCAGGAGGAATCGTTGCTGGCGCCGGCGTCTCGAAGACCGGAGGCTGTTCGGCGCCCGATGATCCTGCTTGCTGGGAACCGGCCAACGGAACACAAACCTTGTTCTTGCGAACCTGACCATCCGGGCATGGTGCGTGCACTTGAGTGCAGTGGGGCCATTGTCCGACGGTGCCGTCGGGGCAACTCTCCGATTGCATCTCTTCAACGCGACCGCCAGGAGCGACACAGTTGGGCCACTTGCCTGACGTGCCATCCGGGCACTTCTTCCTGATGCACTTCTTGCCGACCCGCCTCGTCCCCTTTGGGCAATGGCCGCCAGGCTTATGGCAAAAGGGCCATGTTCCGACCATTCCCTTGGGGCATTTCGGGCTCTGGGTGGGGATGCAGACGGGCCATTTTCCTATAGTCCCGGTGGGACACGGGGGGGTGACCGGAGCGGGGACGTTGCCTTGGTTGGGTGCGTTGTTCTGATTGCCGGCAAGCTGGAACGCCTTGCGCCCTGACACATCGCCTGCGGCGGGCGCTGCGCACACGGTGAGCACCGTTGCCGCCAACACCCAAAGCAAGGCGCGCATGATGCCCTCACTTCCCCGGCAATACGAAACCGACGATGCCCGACTGCTGCAAGACACGCAGCGCGCCTGCTCGACCGCCGTCCTTTTCATCGGTTGCGGGGATGCGCAAGCGGTAGACCCCAGAGCGTGGACCGTCGACAATGCGGGCGTCCATTTGCTTAAGGAGGGCGCCGATCTCTCCGACCGTTGCTGTGTCTTTGAAGCCGACCAGCAACTCAATGCCTGGTTTGGTGTCTTGTGTGCCCGCGGCTGTTTCGTAGACCGGTGCGCGCCGCTCGACCACAAGGGTGCCGATGACTCCGGCCTGCACGAGAATGAGGAGTGCAGCGGCAGAGCCGGCGAGCGCGATTTGAGACGGGCTCAACGCGCCAATTGTCTTCGGCAAGCGATCCGCGCCACTGCTCCAGTCGCATCGTAAGGGACGGCTTGCGAGGATGCGCAACGACGCTCGCCCTGAGGCGGTCGAGTGCTGCTGGACCTAAGGGCCGAACTGCCTCGTTTGCAGCAATCGCCGCGTCACTCTCCTCGCGAGCGATTGCAACCTGGCGTGCGAGATCGGTATGACTCTCGAGATACTGGCGCACCCGGGCGGTGAGGTGAGGCTCAAGCTTGCCCGACACATACCAGGGAAGCAGCGCCTCGATCTCCTCGCGCTCGTCTTGCGCATTGTTGTTTTGCATCGCGTTCATCAAGGCCATCCTCTGTCCACGCCGCGCGCGAGTAGCAATTCGGAGAGCTTCTTGCGGGCATAGAACATGCGCGTCTTCACTGTGTTCTCCGGAATTCCGAGCACCTCGGCGACCTCCGAAACCGACTGCTCCTGATAGTAGACGAGGTCCAGGATCGCCCGATGATCGGTGGAAAGCTCGTCGATGCATGCGCGCATGATCGTGCTCTTGTCCTGTTTCTGCGCCGCAACGTCGGGCGCATCCTCATCCGATATGAGTGCAGCGGCCATTTCGTCGTCGACGCCCACCACCTCGGTTTTCTTTCTAAGCGCGCTGGCTGCTTTGTTATGCGCGATCGAGAGAATCCAGGTCACGGGCTCGGAGCGCCCCTCGTAGCGGTGGGCGTTCTGCCAGACCGCCAGGAAAACCTCATTAGTTAGATCCTCTGCCATCGCCGCGCTCTTGACCATCCGCATGAGAAAACGAAACACGCGTGTTTGCGTGCAGGCAAACAGACGCTCAAGTGCCTTGGCATCTCCAGAGGCGATGCTCTTGAGCAATGCGCGCTCGTCGGCAAGCTTCTGCATGTCGCCTTCGCCACTCGCACTCTGTCGCCGCCCCGCGCAAAAAGGTTCAAACGGGCAGGCGGCTCAAATGACGTCGAGGTTTCAATAGCGATGATGGACTCTTTTGCGGTCTTCTCCAAGCATCACGGCACATCGCGCGTGGCTTGACCACGACCCTGGACTGGCACATGTGGAGGGCCGCCGCAGTTGCGTGTTAACCTCGCTCGCATCAGCAAATTCCAACTCGCGGGGGCAATGTCATGACGTTCGCACACGTTGGCGGTCTTCTCCTGATGGCGGCGGGGCTGGCGCAGCCCAGCCGGGTGGCAGGCGAGGCGATAGACGCCGCGAGCTGGCCTGCCAGTCCTATTTATGCTGTTGCCGATCGGGCGAGCCAGCGCCCCTGGATTGGGGTTCAGATCCAGAAGGTCGAGGAAGACTATGCCAAGGCCTTGGGGCTCCCCGATGCCAGCGGAGCGCTCATTGTCAGCGTTGCGGACGAGAGCCCGGCTGCTGCGGCCGGGCTTGCCGCCGGAGATGTCGTGGTCGCCGTGGAGGGACAGTCGACCGATAGCCCCCGGGAGGTCGCAAAGAGCATCGGGGGCTTGGCCCCCGGCACGCAGGCAACGCTCACGATCAACCGCAATGGCGAAACACTTCCGGTCGGCGTGAAGATTGGCGTGCGCCCGAAACAGCCCTGATATCGGGAAGGACCTGTCTCAGCGATGACGAGTGCCTAACAGGGCGAGTGGCGAGTCTGGCGCTCGCCACACGCAATTGTCTGCCGTCGTTCAGTGCAGCGTTACGCAACGGCGAGTCGTGGGGGAGAAATACTGGTTCGCGGGACAGCGCTGGGTCTGGGTGTAGCTCACGCAGACCGTCTGCACACCTTCGCATTTCTTTCTGAACTTGAGCGGGTCCGGCCTGATAGCAATTGATGGCGACGCGTCCATAGCGAACTGCACCCGCCACGAAACCATTTGCCGCGTGAGCGCGCCGGATTTGTGCCTCGGCATTGCGCGCTGCAGTCCCCAGGCGGTCGTTTGCGCGGCTGAACGCCTTGCTCTCGATCAGCATGGGGCCAGCAGAGGATCGGGCGGTGATGCAGGTTTCCTGTGCACTTGCCGGACCGACGGCAAGCATCACCAACGTGAACATTGTTGTAGCAACGGTGAGACAATTGCGGAGTGATAGCATTTCTAAGGCTCCTTGAATGTCGGTTTGATGTCAGTCGGCAGGAGCGAACTCCCCGGCCTTGCTGCATACGTCGCTGTGAGCGCTCGATGGGTTCAATGCGTTGGAGCGTTCGAGAAAAAAATTTGAAAACAAGGATTTCTCTGCGGCTACGGGAGAAATCGCGACGCATCACCTTCGCTTTGAACCGATCTGTGTCTCGCGGCGACAGACCCATCGAAATGGTTTGCGCGTAGCGCGGCGATAACCGATGGAGCGATGCGATGATGGCTGCTAAAGTCTGCACTGCAATTTTTTGTGCCGCTCAGCGCGGCATATCGAATTTGGCGCATCAGTGGGGGATCATGTCCGCCCAAACAAATTGTTGCGCGTGGACTTTTTGCTCTGCGCGACGCGCTGGCGACGCTGATCGTGGCGGCAGCCTGTGTAATGGTGTTCGTCTCTGGACCCGTCAGAGCTCAGCCGCTTGAGAAGGGCGACGCCATCATCACCGGCTTTTCGGGAATCAAGAAGTCCGACTCCGCTCCGGGCGGGGACCCGCTTGACGAGACATTCATCGATCTCGATGGCGCCTCCGTGCAGATCCAGAAGCCTGAACCGAAGGGTCCGCCTGACGGCCAGATGATAAGCGCGCCGGCGACCTTCAAAGCTAAGGCGAGCGAGGTGGGCCAGGTTTTTGCCATCGCTCTAGATGATGGTGATGAGACGGCCGGTGAAGAGGCAATCCCCAACATCTACCTCGGCGCTACATCCGCCTTCGGCATTCAGATCGTGATTCCTGATTCCGATGGAGATGGACGCCCGGAGCGCGTGACGAACGGACATCCTAACGCCGAATGGATGCCCGGACAGTTTGGCCCCGACGGTGGTCCGGGCTCGATCTGGAAGGTGGACGGCAAGACCGGCGCAATCTCACTCTTTGCAACAATTCCGGGCAACACCGGCGCGGGTATCGGCGACATCGTCTACGACCGAGCCACGCGCCAGTTCTTCGTCTCTGATCTCGATACCGGCTTCATTCATCGTTTGAGCGGCGACGGGACGCCCATCGACGTCTTCGATCATGGCGAAACGGGTCGTGCTGCTGCAGAGCTGCCTGTTGTTGCCGACGACGGCAAGGGAATGGACATCCAGAGCCCAGAGTTCGATGCGCTCAACTCCGACACTTGGGGCTTGGCGCCACCCGAGCGACGGGTTTGGGGCCTGGGCCTCCATGGCGGTCGGTTGTACTACGCCGTGGCCAGTGGTCCTGAGATTTGGTCGGTCGGCATCAATCTCGACGGAAGCTTTGCGGGCGACCCGCGCCGGGAGATTGAGGTGATTGGCACGCCAGGCAATTTTCCAATCTCCGACATCGCGTTCGACAACCAGGGTGCGATGTATGTCGCTCAACGAGGCGGCATCAAAGGGAGTTGGGACTACTCAGCCTTCACCGAGCCCAAGAAGTCGGTTGTGTTTCGCTTCAAGCGAGAGCTTCCGGACGATACCGAGACGCCCGGGACTTGGAATCCCATTCCAGATGAATACGCCGTCGGCTTTCCGCCGGACTACCGCAATACGTCGGGCGGCATTGCGCTCGGCTACGGCTATGACGAACTGGGTCAGGTCTTTCCAGGCACCTGCGGCCAGACGGTTTGGACCACCGGCGACAACCTCCGCCTTAGTGAGGAATTTGCAGCCGAGCTGGCATCCGGCGGACCGGCCTCCGTGCACGGTCTGCAGGGCAACGATCGCACGCTGATCCGGCCCGACAACGTGCCGCCTGCGGTCGCCTATTTCGTCCACTACGACGGAACTCCCGAGGATCCGGAAAAAATCGGACACGTCGGCGATGTCGAGGTCCTGCAGCCATGCGCCAACGAGGGACCTGCAGCAGAGCTGGTTTACGAGTTGCCGCCGTGGAAGGACGGCGTGCCGTCCGCGCCATCGCAGCCCGCGCCGACGGAGGCCCTCAATTTGACGCTTACGAAGGTCGCGCAACCGAAGGAATGCTGGGCCGGAGGCATGGGATGGGAGTGCGGCTATACGATCCGCGTCTCCAACACGAGCTCATCGGCGTACTTCGGCGACATCACGCTGACGGATTGGCTGCCCGATCCGCCGCCCGGAACCGTCATGCATTTCTCTCCGCAACCTCCGTGGAACTGCACGATGCTCTCGCGCAGCGAGTATCAGTGTACGCACCCTGCGGCAGTGCTCTATCCCGGCGACAGCGTCGATCTATTCGTGACCGTGGAGTCTCCGGCCGACGATCCGCGTTGCTATGTCGAGAACGCGGCGCGGATGGAGTGGGCCGCAGGTGGTGGCGACAGTGATCCGGCCGACGACGTGGCTTTCGCTTCAGCGACCATCCCATCGGCTCCGTGCGCAGCGCCCCCGCCTGAAGGAGAAAAATCCAATCTCGAGATCCAGAAATGGAAGTTGCGCGATCATTGCAGCGTGCTCGACCATGGCTACGGCTGCGGATACGTCGTGCAGGTCACGAACACGGGTCCCGGCATCTTCAATGGGACGATCGAGATTGACGAGACGCTGTCGGCTGCCGCGACAGCGGCCTTTTCTCCCTCATGGTCATGCTCGGGCGGTGGCAGCAACTACCACTGCACCTACGCCGGTGCGTCGCTCAGCCCAGGTGACAGCGTCTTCATGGCGGTTGCCGTCCAGGTCCCTGAGACCATCGGCCAATGCGAGCTCGGCAACAGGGCGAGCGTCGTAAGTCCTGCGGGCGGCAGCGATCAGAATACCAATGCGGGAGACGATTCCGCGACTGCCGCGATCATCATCCCTGCTTCGGCCTGCATTGGCACCACGACCAATCTGCAACTGGAGAAATCGGCCGATCCGAGCAGCTGCACGGTCTACAATAAGGGTTGGACTTGCGCTTACTCGATCAAAATCACGAACCGTGGCCCAGGCCTCCACGACGGTCCGATTGAGATTGAGGATTCATGGACCGATGTTCCTGCGGGCTGGCAACAGCAGCTACCGTTCTCCTGGGCCTGCAACACGACCAGTCCGCCCGACTTCAGATGTACGACGCCGGCGGTGCGGCTGGCCCCCGATCAATTCGTGCAGGAGACTGTCTGGATCTGGACCCCTGCCAGCGTTGGCGGCGCCTGTCAGCTTGGCAACACGGCGTTGATCGTGCAGCCGGCGCCCGGTTCTCCCCAGAACACGGACTCGAGCGATGATAAGGACGACGCGATTGCGTCATTCCCGCCGCAGACCATAGGCGACCAGCGCTTCTGTCCGCCGACTGCGCGCGATTTGGAGGAGCGTATCGGGCCCTTGCCTCCGCGCGAAAAGGCCGAGGACAAGGAAGACGATAAGTCCGAGAAGGAGGACGAAGACGACTTCGTGTGTCCGAGTGGTTGGACGAAAACGCCGAAGCCCGGCAAGTGCTGCCCGCACGGCACCAGCTGGGACGGCGAGCGCTGCGGACGCGAAGGCAACGGCCCGGATGAGCCCAGCCAGTCAACGATCGAATGCTGGAGTGGCTGGGAGAACATCGAGGCCAAGGAGACGAAGTCCTACATACGTAAGGGCTACAAGGTCCGCGCGCGACGTGAAGGCAACCAGACGATCTGGTGCGCACATCGGCAAACCACTCCTCCTCCGCCGCCTCCGGCCGTCACTCCCGAGTGCTGGAGCAACTGGCAGAAGATTGATGCCGAGGACACGAAGGCTTTCATCAAGAAGGGCTACAAGGTCCGGCCGCGCCGCGAAGGCAACCAGACCATCTGGTGCGCCCAACGTGGTGAGGAGCCTCCTCCTCCGCCACCTTCAACGACGCCTCCGCCTTCAACGGACACCCCTCCGTCTCAGGAGCAACTCCGGTGCTGGAGCGGCTGGTTCGAGATCGGTGGCAAGGAGGTCAGGTCCTACAAGCGCAAGGGCTACAAAGTCAGCCGCCGCCGGAAGGGCAAGCGTCGCATCTGGTGCGCGAAGGAGGACAACCGTCCGGCGCCCCAGGTGACGCCGCCGCCTACGCAGCCAACTCCGACGCTGCCCAATTGTCCGCCACCCGCGGTCGGCAAGTTCCCCTTCTGCTCGTGCGGGTCTGGCTATACGGGCAAGTGGCCGAAGTGCCGGGAGATCGAGCGGACCAACCCTCGCGATGAGTGCATCAAGAAGGGATGGCGGTGGACCCGCGGCAGAGGCTGCATCAACCCGAACAGAGGCGGCAACACCAATAATGACAATGGCGGAGCATGCCCATCTGGCTACATCGGCAAAAAGCCGAACTGCAAGAGGCTGAACATTCCGCTCAAGCAGAAGGACAAGCAGAACCTCAAGAAGCTCTTCGACGCCTTGCAGGGTTTGAAGAAGCACTGACGCAAAGAGCGGCGGCGCCCCGTTGATCGGGGGCGCCGCCCATTTTGTTCAGCACTGAGGATGACATTAGGAGACTGGAATGCCTCCGCATCTGCGATCTCTCACGCGCAAATTGGCATTGCTGGCAAGCGGACTCTGCATGTTGTCGAGCAGCGCTGGTCTGGCAGAGATTCACACGTCTCGCGGCACGCGCTCGTCACCGGCACACCATGTCGAGCGCATTGCGCAAGCCGCTCCCGATTCGCGCGAGACCGAGAAGACGTTCTGGGACGCCGTGAAAGACAGCGGTGATCCCGACATGATCGATGCTTATCTCGCAAGCTATCCCAACGGCAGGTTCGCCGAACAAGCGCGAGCGAAGCTCGGTGAGCTGCGCGGTGAGACAGAGCAACAGCCGAAGAGCGCGGAGAGCATCGAGCCGAAGCGGTTCGACAATCCTGAAATCGATGGCGTCCGCCTCGATTCGCGCCCGGCGGCGGGAAAGGAGTTCGACGTGGACGGCGTCGGAGACGCTTTCTGTCAGCGTATGGGCTATCCGGGAAAGATCGACTACCGCGTGGCCGACGTGCGCCGGACGATCGCGATCGAGGACGGCACCAGGTTCAGAAACAAGAAGAATACGTACTCATCCTTCCGTTTCATTGAGTGCGGGTATCGGCCTGCGCCGCCCGCGCGCTGACCATCAGTTCGAAGGAACTTGGGCGTCGCGCTCTGCGATTTGCGGATCGGGCGTCGGCAAGATCAAGCGCAGATCGGATCGCATTGTGCGCATTCCCTCGGCAGATCGCAGCGAATACTTCCGGCTCGGGTACGGATACGATTGCGGGCCATTGCAGATCACAGGGAGCACCGCCACCGCAAATTGCAAGACATTCTACTTTCCGAAGGGAGCGCCGGAGGATTCAGGTCCGCTCAGAGTTCAATGCCGAGGGCGACAGAATGACGGGTCGGGGACCCGACGGCGTCGAGCTCGCGCTGAGGAGATGTGAGTAGGAGGGTTGGAACATGTTAGCGGCACTAGGGCGCGCTTTGGGCTCTGTAGTCTATCGTGCTGCAGTGCTCCGTTCTGGTTGCGGGAGGCGCCGGCGTCTCGGCACTAGGGTCGGGTGCTCTGGCCGGAGACAGTCTCAGGATTGCGCAAGCCGATCCCGATTCGCGCGAGGCCGAGAAGACTTTCTGGGACGCCGTGAAGGACAGCGGCGATGAAGACATGCTCGAGGCCTATCTCGAAAGCTTTCCTCATGGGGCATTCGCGAGAGAGGCACGCGTGAAGCTCAACGAGCTCAGAGGCACGCCAGGACTTGGTGTGCCCGTCGCCCATCCCTTTACCGGAAAATGGGCAACGGAGCAGAGGGTCTGTGATGCCAGCGGGCTCGAGACGAGAAAGTTGATGGAAAGTGGGGAGCGTCTCGTACTGTTCGGCGCCGCCAATACAGCCCAGTTCTACGGGCCGCTCGGTTACATTTGCAGGTCCGTCAAAATCGCGGGATCGGGCGATACGTTTTCCTTTGCGGCCCATTGCAAGGGACGTCGATGGAAGGAGGACCAATATTCCGAGGGAGAGCTAAAGCTCGACGGTGATGGCAAGCGATTGTCGGGGCGGGGGCCCGATGGAGCTCGGCTGATTTTGGCTCCGTGTAACTAAGCTGTGCCGGCGGGAACGTTTCAGATCATTGAACCAAATCGCGTGCCACCGCGACCAAGGCCCAGGCCCCTGAAGGGAGGCCGGCGCGCTTTGGGCGAATCCCATCGCACGTCTTGAGCAAATCGATGGGAGATTGCGATGCTGGTCTCTGGAGAAAAACGCACCGTCGCGATGATTGCGACGCTGCTGCTCGTGGCTCTGCTGTTCGGGACTCAGGGCGTGCGCGCCATGCCGTTCGGTCAGGCGCTCAAATCGGAAACGCGGACGCTAGTCGTGCACGTCGACAAGATCCGCCCGGACTACTTCACCGGTTGGCAGAACGTCGGCAACCCCTACTACTTCGAGAACTGCTGGTGGCAGCACCAGCAATACTTCGCCAACGGGCGCCCAATACGCGACGCGGTGCGCAACAAGAAGAACTCCTGTCCGGGCCTGAGCTATGGGGCTGAGAGCATCCGCCGTCCCGTTCCTTCGCTCAGCTCCAGGCCGCATGTGATCGGCCGCTGAGCCCCGCCAGCGAGCTCAACGTAAAGGCCGCGTCCGCTTTCGACGCGGCCTTCTTTGCGCGCGCTCTCAATTCCTCACCGGCTTGAACCTTTTCGCGGCTCGGCGCGACCCACTGATCAAGGCCCGCGAATTGGCGGGATTCTTCGATTGCAGCTTCAGATTTCCGGGAGATGGACAATGTTCAAGACAGCTTCTCGCACTCTCTTCGTGCTCAAGCCGGCAGCATTGGTCTGCTGCTTCGCGCCAGCCCTCATTCCCCCGGCGCTCGCTGCAGACCTCACTCACCTGAGGCCGGGGCGCCTGAATGCACTCGGTGCGCTTCGTGGCGCGAGCCCAAACGCCCTCAATAGCGCCCTGTCACGGCACGCCGTACCCGCGCCGACCCATCGTCGCCCCAACGTACAGATTGCGCCACCAAACCGCGGGCAGGGCACGGCAACGAACCGCAGCCCGACCTACCGCATTCCGTCAACCGGCAGGCGGCCGAGCCTGTCGGGCATGATCAACCGATTGAACTCCATGAACGGGCACGTCGCGCCGAGGCGACCGTCAGGCACGCACAACTCGCCCGGCTCGCACCACCGCTTCGTGGACCGGGTTCGACGCATTGCATTCGCACCGGCCCGACAAGAGGGAGCACGCGGCCCATGGTGGCCGGCGGCGCGACCGCAGCTGCAATCCGCGCACTCGCAGACAAGCGCAACGAAGGCTCGCGCGTCATCGACAAGGTTGGCGGCGCGCCGACGCTTCAGGAGAAGATCGCTGCAAAGATTGCCGCGCGCGCTGCGATGGAAAAGATGGCCGCTGCCAAGGACGATCAGAAGGACAACATCATGATCGACCCGGGTCTCGCCGATGCCGTCAAAGATCCGCGCGAAGAGATCACAGAAGCGGTCACCGGGGCCGGAGACGATGGCAAGCAAGTCGAAATCGTCACCGGGGCGCAGCAGGTCTACAACCCCAACATCCGGACCGCGGGTGGCGATGGGCCTTCTATCGTCACCACAAAAACAGAGACGTATGTCAGCACCGTGCGGACAGACGAGCCGGATGGAACGCAGAAGTCTGATGGCGATAAGGGACCGTATGACGAGTTCCGCGAGCAAGCGGCAGCGGCGTCGAACGCAACTCCGAACCCTGGTGGCACGACGGTCGTGACGACCGTGCCGCTAGCGCATGATAAATTGGACATCATCAAGGACAACGCCGCCTTGCGCGTTCCCGTCATTCCCGGCGATGGCAGGCCCGGCGGCAAGGGCGCAATCGAGCTCTTCCCCGGCTGGCTGGGACGTGCGCCGAGTCTCGTAGGGCCCGATGGCACAGAGTGGACAGAGCCGGCAGGCACCACGCCGTCGTATTCCGATCCCGACCTCGACAGGTCTCAAACGGACCAAGCCAATGGCTCGAATGATGAGCCCAGCGGCCTATCTATGGTGGGCAGCGCATCGGCGGCCGTCGGTACCCGCCGCGGAGAGGCTCCATCGTCCGGCGGCCGCTCCCCCGGAAGCTACGTCATGCAAGACGGCGGCAGCGGCAGCATGACCTTTACACAAGCCGAGGCTGATGCCGCCGCAGGAAAGAAGGAGGAGGACGGCGCAATTGTCGTTCTACGAAGACGGAAGCAGCAACAGCTATGCCCACTACGAGTCTGGATCGGTAACGGTGGAGTCGTACGACGCAAACGGCGACGCCACGCAGCTTACCATATCCATCCTAATAAGGACATCGTTGTGATTAACTATAATGATGATGCGTGCACCCCCACCGCGACGTCGACGGCGCGGCCGGACCATGGAGGACGGAGGCAAAAGTGATCTGGGCTCCGTGATCAACCGCGAGCAGACCGGCCAGCGCAATCCGGCTGAAACCACCGGTGGCGTTGTGTTCATCAACGGAATGCCCGTTGGACGGCTCCTGACCGGTGACAACGGCCGCAACTGCCAGTTGGCCAAGTGCAACGACACCAACGACTGGTTCGGCGGCAGCGTCAACTTCTCAGAGGCGCCCAATCCGTTCGGACTGTTCGACCGCGTCGTAAATCCTTCGCCTCGGTCCTGAGGCGATCGAGCGGCGGAGGCTTCGGTCTCCGCCGCGCTGCGTTTGTCACATTATGATCTCTAATTGTCCCCTGCGCGTCGATGATGTAGCACCGGGCGGCTATGCAATGGATCGTGCGACCATCCGGCAGAAGAAGACCGGCAGGCGGTGCATCTCGAGCTGACAGACCAACCGCGTCGGGCCATCGACGCGTACCTGAGGTTGGGCACAGCGAAACAGAAGTACACCAGCGAGCGAAAGAATTCGCCGCGTCACGTCCGATGGGTCAGGAGCACTCGACAGTCGTCGCGCGACTCCGGCGGATTTACTCCGAACATCGGACATGGCCGGCGACGGGACGGCCGTCGCCCATCATGGGGTAGCCGATGTCCGTTTCTGGGATGAAGCGCTCGGCGCCTCTTCATCGGACCATCGTCGGCCGGTCATCAGCCTCGATGTCTGTTCATGTATACTCACGCCAGAAGGCGGCGGCTTTGCCTTTAGCGACTTTTATGTCGGCACTCGTCCGAAAGCTGCCGTCAGGGCCACGACGGCGAACGGCCAATTTCGGTCGTGAGGTGCGACCACATCGACAGCATCGACCCAAAGCGGACATCGGCAAACGCTGAACACCTTAAACAACAGATCAAATGGTGGGTTTCGAAGTTCTAGCCACCCGGGCGCCTCCCCAACAATTCTAGAACTCTTTCGCGCGTCGGTTCGACGGCTCAATCTCAAGCGCCTTGCGGAAGTCCGCTATAGCACGATCCGGCTCGTCCTTCTTTTGGGCTTTGCCGAGATACCGGACTTCGGCTCACCGGCTGTAGGCGGTTCCGATGTTCGCATTCACAAAGTCAGCTCTTCCCTCAGAAGCCGCCGACTGGTGCACTTCCGAGTTTGGGCTAGCAACGGACGTGGGCCTCATTCCGCATCGTACTTGATCCTCCTCCGCAGCAGAGAATGGAACGGTCGTTCATCGGCTGAGAGGCTGGTCGGCTCGATATGATCGAGCCGGGCTTTCGAGCTGATCAGGAGCGTCGATCTGCGCAGCTTTGGGCCAGTTCCCGGATGGCTCAAGCAGGCCTGCAAAGTCAGTTCGATGTCCGACCGAGTATGTTCGACGAACCGTTGGAACTCATTGGCGTACTGAAGGTTTTCTGGGGACAGGCGGACCAAAGACATTTCCGGCGCACCCCGAGCGGCCATACTGGCCGGCAAACTCGGGGGACGACGGATGCCGAAAGGCAGAATTGCTTCATTTGCGGCCGCTGTGCTTTTGGGATGCGCGTCGGCGTTCCTTCC
>CAVZNR010000044.1:0-37996 GCA_963776675.1 uncultured Alphaproteobacteria bacterium
GGGCGGATCGTAGAACTGCGGCCGCTCGGCCATCTCGTCGGGAAAGTAGTTCTGCCCCGAGAAAGCGTCAGGCGCGTTGTGATCGTAATCATAGCCCTCGCCGTAGCCGACCTCTTCCATCAGCTTCGTCGGCGCATTGAGGATGATCTTGGGCGGCATCAGGCTGCCGTGCTCTTTGGCCGTCCGCATGGCCGCCTTGTGGGCCACGTAGGCCGCATTCGATTTGGGCGCGGTGGCGAGATAGATCGTCGCCTGCGCCAGCGCCAGTTCGCCTTCGGGGCTGCCGAGAAACTCGTACGCGTCCTTGGCGGCCAGGCCTGCGCCAGCGCCTGAGGATCGGCGAGGCCGATGTCCTCCACCGCCATGCGCACCAGCCGCCGCGCGAGGAACAGCGGTCCTCCCCGCCGACCAGCATGCGCGCCAGCCAATAGAGCGCCGCATCGGGATCGGAGCCGCGCACCGCCTTGTGCAGCGCGCTGATCAGGTTGTAGTGGCCCTCGCGCGACTTGTCGTAAGCGGCGCGCGCCGCTGCACGAGGCCGGTGAGGCCGGCGCGGTCGAGCGGCGCCTGTCCCGCCGCCACGGCGGCGAAAACTTCGTCGGCGAGATTGATCACCGTGCGCCCGTCGCCGTCGGCCATGGTGATCAGCGCCTCGCGCGCATCTGCATCGAGCGGCAGCGGTCGGCCCTCCTCGCGCTCCGCCCGCTCCAGCAGATCCTCGAGCGCCGCATCCTCCAGGCGATGGAACACCAGCACGCTGGCGCGGCTCAGCACGGCGCCGTTGAGCTCGAACGAGGGGTTTTCGGTCGTCGCCCCCACGAGCGTGATGGTGCCGTCCTCCATGTGCGGCAGGAAGCTGTCCTGCTGCGCACGGTTGAAGCGGTGGATCTCGTCGATGAACAAAAGCGTGCCGCGACCCTGCTCGCGCCGCGCCTTGGCCCGGTCGAAGGCTTTGCGCAGATCCTGCACGCCCGAGAAGATGGCGGAGAGCTGCTCGAACTCGAGCTTGGTCTCGTGCGCCAGAAGCCGCGCCACCGTCGTCTTGCCGGTGCCGGGCGGGCCCCACAGGATGAGGCTCGGAAGACGGCCGCTTGTCAGCATGCGCGTCAGCGTGCCTTGCGGCCCCACGAGATGGTCCTGGCCGACGACCTCGGAAAGCGTCTTGGGGCGCAACCGGTCGGCGAGCGGGCGGGGAGCGCCTTTCTCCAGACCGGCCGCTTCGAACAGAGTTGCCACTAGTGTCCGCCTCGCGAACGGCTCAACCGGAAAGCTGCAGCTGCATGACGCGGCCGTTGCGGCTGATGGTAACACGCCAGACGCGCTGCGGCTCGCGCGTGATCTCATCGAGCTGCACGACATCGGTGATTTTCGTGCGCCCTATCTGCACGATCACATCACCCGGCTGGAAGCCGAGCCGCGCCGCGACGCCGCCGGAGCGGACCGCCACGATAACGACGCCCTCGGTGTCCGAAAGATTGAGCTCGTCGGCGACGCTCGGCAGGATGTTCGACACGCGCGCGCCATCGAAGGGATGATTGCCCGACAGGTTGCGCACGTCATCGCGCCCGGGCTTGGGTGCAGCTACGAGCGGCACCGCGATCTCCATGGTTTTGCGGCTGCGGATGACGCGCAGCCTGGACGAGTTGCCGATCCCGCGCGTCGTCATGCGGTAGTGCACCGAATGCGCATCGCTGACATCGAAGTCATCGACCGCCACGATGACGTCACCAAGCTGCAGGCCTGCCTTCTGGGCGGGACCATCGTTGGTCAGCCGCACCACGACGGCGCCCGAGATGCGCTCCAGCCCCAGGTTCTTCGCCATATCGCGCGTCACCGTCTCGAGCTGGGCGCCGATCCACGGCCGCTCGATCTTGCGCCCGGCAATGGCGTTGTCGGCGAACAGCCGAACGAGGTTCGAGGGGATCGCAAAGCCGATGCCGACCGAGCCGCCCGTCTGCGAGAAGATCATCGTGTTGATGCCGACGAGCTTGCCCGACATGTCGATCAGTGCGCCGCCGGAGTTTCCGGGGTTGATGGCCGCATCGGTCTGAATGAACACCTGGCTGTCCGACTGCGCCATCTCCGTGCGCGTCAGCGCCGAGATGATGCCGCTGGTTACCGTCTGGCCCACGCCGAACGGATTGCCGATCGCCAGAACGATGTCGCCAACCTCGAGCGCATCGGAGTTGGAGAACTGCAGAGACGGAAAGTTGCCGCCACCGCCCTCGATCTTGAGCACGGCAAGGTCGGTCTTGTCGTCCTGCGCCACGACCCGGGCGTCGAACTCGCGCTTGTCGGCGAGCGCTACGCGGATCTCGGTATCCTTGCCACCCTTCACCACATGCGTGTTGGTGACGATCACGCCGTCAGGGCTGATGATCACGCCCGAGCCCAGCGAGCTCTGCACGCGCTCGCGCGGGGCCCCGAAGCCCTGTCCGAAGAAGTGCTGGAAGAATGGATCGTTGGCAAAGGGCGACGAAAACGAGCGCACGCGCGAGCGCACGTACACGTTGACCACCGCCGGCGCTGCCATCTTGACGATCGGCGCGTAGGAGTACTGCAAGGCTGCATGAGAGGGCGGGGGCTCGCGCCGCTGGGCCTGACCGGGCCCGGCCAGCGTGACGATCAGGCCGGCGCACAGCGTCGCCACCGTGCCCATGCGTATGGTTCTCGAAATGCTCGCCAGCATCATCGTGTGTCTCCGGCTCCCTGGAGCTTGCTACAGGCGGGTTCTCTATAAGCCACAGACCCTGCGCAATCCAAACGGCCACAATCGGGCAGCCGGGATCTGAGACGCCAAGCCGCGCCTCTAGATCACGTGGAGGGCCCGCAGGCTCGCGGCGGCGGACTTGACCGCCTCCTGCGGCGAGCGGAACGACTGCTCCAGAATGCGATGCGCTTTGGCGTTGGAGGCGTGGCGCGGGTGGCCGAGTTCCGCCAGAACGGCCCTGAGGCGCTTGTCGAACAGTGCGATGATACGCACCGTGAAGTCGTGCATCTCGAATTTCGGCACCTTGCGCTTGAGGTCCGGCAGCGCCTCGGCGAGCAGCTGCCCGATCTCGTAGAGGCGCAGAAAGCCGTTGGCCGTGAGGAAGCGCTCGCCCGCAGCCTGGGGATGCATCATCACGCGCACGTGCGTGATTGCGACGTCGCGCACGTCGCTGATCGGAAACCCGACCTTGGGTGCTGCGGGATAGGCACCGACCGCCATCAGCCGCAAGACCTCGTGCGACGTCGAAATGTCAGGGTCGACCGCCGGCCCGAGAACAAACGCTGGGTTGACCACCGCAAGCTCCGGCGCACCCGTCTCGCTCTTGCAGAAATCCCAGGCGGCGCGCTCGGCCAGCGTCTTGGATTTCACGTACGTGGTGAGGTCGGGGCGCTCGGGGTTGGTCCAATCCTCCTCGGTGAACACGTGCTCCAGCGGCGCGTCGGGCCACGGCAGATCGACGGCGACGATGGACGACGTCTGCACCACGCGCTTGACGCCGGCGTCGCGGGCCGCGCGCAGAACGCGCAGCGCACCTTCGCGCGCCGGCCTGATCACGTCCTCGGGGTTCTTCGGCTCGGTGATGGGAAAGGGCGAGGCGACGTGCAGCACGTAGGTGCACCCCTGCATGGCTTGCGCCCAGCCATCGTCGCTCAACAGATCGGCAACGACGAACTCGACGTCGCTCGCGTCGGCACCCGCATGCGCCACGCCTCGGCGCACCTCGTCGGCACGCGCAAGATTTCTGAGTGTCGCTTTCACCGGATGGCCGCGGCGCAACAGCTCGGCAATGCAGTGCTTGGCGATGAAGCCCGAGGCTCCCGTCACCAAAACCTTCTCGGCGGTCATGGGCTTTCCCTCCGTTCGCCGGAACGCTGTCAGCTGACGCTGCCGAGGGAAGTTATGCGCGTTACTGCACGACCGGGCAACCTGTGCGCCCGCGGACGCCGATTGCGCACCCGGACCGGCCGCACAATGCTTAACGCCGCCCTGGATGTGTCCGGGCGGTCGTCAGGGTAACAGTCCCGACCAAGGAGTGCCTTAGGCTTCGCTCGCCTGCTCGGCCATCGCGGCGGCGTGGCGCTCGCGGTCCTCGCGGCCCTTGACGCTCTCATCACGGTCGACGAGCTCGATGACGGCGCGCGGGTGCGCTGTCGCCGTAGCGGAAGCCGGCCTTCAAGACGCGCGTGTAGCCGCCGGCGCGGTCCTTGTAGCGCGGTGCCAGCGTGTCGAAGAGCTTCTTGGCCATGTCCTCGTCGCGCAGGCGGCTGGCGGCGAGGCGGCGCGAGTTCAGGTCCCCGCGCTTGGCGAGCGTGATGTACTTGTCCATCACGCGCTTTAAGTCTTTGGCCTTGGCGAGCGTCGTCACGATCTGCTCATGCTTAATGAGCGCGGCCGCCATATTGGAGAACATCGCCTGGCGATGGGAAGAGTCGCGGCTGAAGCGCCGCCCCAATTTCTTGTGTCGCATCGTCGTTTCGCTTTCTCTTAGGTTGTTACGGGGAGGTTCTTTGGCCTCACCTCGTCGGTTGCAAAATCGCGCAGCTGGCCCGCCCGGCATTTTCCGGGCGGATTAGCCAGCGTCAGCTCAATACTGGTCCTCGAAGCGCTTGGCCAGCTCCTCGATGTTGTCGGGCGGCCAGTTGGGCACCTCCATGCCGAGGTGCAGACCCATGGAGGCCAGGACCTCCTTGATCTCGTTCAGCGACTTGCGCCCGAAGTTCGGCGTCCTCAGCATCTCGGCCTCGGTCTTCTGGATGAGATCGCCGATGTAGACGATGTTGTCGTTTTTCAAGCAGTTGGCGGAGCGTACGGAAAGCTCCAGCTCGTCCACCTTCTTGAGCAGGGCCGCGTTGAACGCGAGCTCGGGGTGGCGCTGCTCCTCGACGGCCTTGGTCGGCTCCTCGAAGTTGATGAAGACCGTAAGCTGGTCCTGCAGGATGCGGGCGGCGAGCGCCACGGCGTCCTCGGGCTTCACCGAGCCGTCCGTCTCCACCGTCATGGTCAGCTTGTCGTAGTCGAGGATCTGGCCCTCGCGGGTGTTCTCGACCCTGTAGGAGACCTTCTTGACCGGGCTGTAGAGGCTGTCCACCGGAATGAGGCCGATGGGGGCGTCCTCCGGGCGGTTGCGGTCGGCCGGCACGTAGCCCTTGCCAATATCGGCGGTGAACTCCATGCGGATGGCGGCGCCCTGGTCGAGGGTGCAGATCACGTGCTCGGGGTTCAGGATCTCCACGTCGGAGCCTGCCTCGATATCCTTGGCGCGGGCCGGGCCGCCGCCTTCCTTCTTGAGCACCATGCGCTTCACGCCCTCGGAGTGAATGCGCAGCGCGATCTCCTTGATGTTGAGGATGATGTTGGTCACATCCTCACGCACGCTCGGGATCGAGGAGAACTCGTGCAGGACGCCGTCGATCTGCACGGTCTTGATGGCGGCACCCTGGAGCGAGGAGAGCAGCACACGGCGCAGCGCGTTGCCGAGCGTCATGCCAAAGCCGCGCTCCAGCGGCTCGGCGACCACGGTCGCCACCTTGTTGCGGTCGCGTCCCGGCACCACCTCAAGCTTGGTCGGCTTGATCAGGTCTTGCCAGTTCTTTTGCAGCACGTTCACCACGGGGAGCCTCGCTTAACGTGTTGCCTGCACCGATGGGGAGCGCAGACTTTTCAAGATGCAGTTCAAATAGGTTGCCTGTCGGCAACGCTTGCGGACGCCGGCAAACCCGGTGCCCGTCTCGACTTAAACGCGACGGCGCTTGCGCGGACGGCAGCCGTTGTGCGGGATCGGCGTCACATCGCGAATGGACGTGATCTGAAAGCCGACCGCCTGCAGGGCGCGCAGCGCCGATTCACGACCGGAGCCCGGACCGCAGACCTCGACCTCGAGCACCTTCATGCCGTGCTCCTGGGCCTTCTTGCCGGCATCCTCGGCGGCAACCTGCGCGGCATACGGCGTCGACTTGCGCGAGCCCTTGAAGCCCTTGGTGCCCGAGGACGACCAGGCAATCGTGTTGCCCTGCGCATCGGTAATGGTGATCATGGTGTTGTTGAACGAGGCGTTGACGTGCGCAACGCCCGAGGTGATGTTCTTCTTCTCACGCTTGCGCACCTTGCCGCGCCCGGTGCTCTGCTCTTTGGCCATTGCCTATGCTCTCCCAAGACCGCGGCCTACGCGGCCTGTCATGCGCGAACGGGGAGCGGCAACGGCCCTCCCCGATGAATGAACGATCAAGCTTTTTTCTTGCCCGCGATCGCCTTTGCCGGGCCTTTGCGCGTGCGCGCGTTGGTGTGGGTGCGTTGCCCGTGGACCGGAAGGCCCTTGCGGTGACGCAGTCCACGGTAGCAGCCCAGATCCATGAGCCGCTTGATGTTGGTGATCACTTCACGGCGCAGATCGCCCTCGACCATAAAGTCGCGATCGATCGTCTCGCGGATCTGCAAGACCTCGGCGTCGGTGAGCTGGTTTACACGCCGCTCAGCCGGAATGCCGACCTTCCCGCAGATGTCTTGAGCAAACTTCGGGCCGATGCCATGGATGTACTGGAGCGCGATGACGACGCGCTTCTGCGTCGGAATGTTGACGCCTGCGATTCGGGCCACACGTCTCTCCTGAATTCTCGAATGCCGCCGCCGAGGAACCCGAGCCTACCGGCCCCCCTCGTACCTTGATCCTGCGCCAAAAACGCACCTCTCCAGCCTGCCTGCCATCAGGCCGGATCTCACACGAGAGGTGCGTTAAGAACGCGGTGTTGTAGCCGAGCCATAGGCGCCCGTCAATCGCCACATAACGGTTTTTTTATGGCCCTGTGCCTCCGGCCAAAAGTGCCTCGACCTGGCTCGAAACCTCCGAAATCGGGGCCATTCCGTCTACAGTCTTAAGCTTACCCTTGGCGAAGTAGTAACCGATCAGGGGCGCCGTCTCCCGATAGTAGGCCATAAGCCGGTTTTTGACCGTCTCGGCGTTGTCGTCGGAGCGGCGCACGAAATCCTGGGATCCGCAGCGGTCGCAGACCCCCGGGACCTTGGGCTTGCAATTGGTGTCGTGGTAGCTCGCGCCGCAGTTGGCGCACATGTAGCGGCCCGAGATGCGGTCGATGAGGGCGGCGTCGTCGACCTTGAGCTCGATGACGGCATCGATCTGCTTGCCCTTGGAGGACAAAAGCTCGTCCAGGGCGGCGGCCTGCTTCAGCGTGCGGGGAAAGCCGTCCAGAATGAAGCCCTGGGCGCAATCGGGCGCGGCGATGCGCTCGGCGATGATCTTGATCACGATCTCGTCGGGGACGAGGCCGCCGGCCTCCATGATGGTGCCGGCCTCCTGGCCGATCTCGGTGCCGGCCTTGACCGCCTGGCGCAGCATGTCTCCGGTGGAGAGCTGCACCAGCCCGCGCTTCTCGGTGATGGCCTCGGCTTGGGTTCCTTTGCCTGCTCCGGGGGGGCCTAGCAGGATTAGGTTCATCTGCGGCCCCTTGAGGTGGCGCCTCTGAGCTTGGCCTTTTTGATCAGGCCTTCGTATTGGTGTGCGAGCAGATGGCTCTGCACCTGGGAGACGGTATCCATCGTCACGCTCACCGCGATCAGCAGGGAGGTGCCGCCGAAGTAGAACGGCACGGCCGCGTAGGTAATCAAGAATTCCGGCAGAACGCAAACGGCGGCGAGATAGAGGGCGCCGACGACGGTGATGCGGGTCAGAACGTAGTCGATGTACTCGGCCGTCTTCTCGCCGGGGCGGATGCCGGGCAAAAACCCGCCGTACTTGCGCAGGTTGTCGGCCGTATCCTTGGGGTTGAACACCACCGCCGTGTAGAAGAACGCAAAGAAGATGATCAGGGCCACGTAAAGCAAGATGTGCAGCGGCTGCCCGCGCCCGAGCTGGGCCACGACGCTACCCAGCCAATCGGGCCCCTGTCCAGCCGAGAACTGCGCTGCCGTGATGGGCAGCAGCAGCAGCGAGGAGGCAAAGATCGGCGGAATGACGCCGGCGGAGTTGAGCTTCAAGGGCAGGTGCGAGCTATCGCCCTGGAACATGCGGTTGCCGACCTGGCGCTTGGGATACTGGATCAGCAGGCGCCGCTGCGCGCGCTCCATGAAGACGATGACGCCGACCACGACCAGCATCACCACCAACAGGGCGACCAGGAGCACGCCCGACAGCGAGCCGGTGCGTGCCAGCTCGAACAGCCCGACCAGTGCGGTTGGCAGGCCCGCGACGATGCCCGCGAAGATGATCAGCGAGATGCCGTTGCCGACGCCGCGCTGCGTGATCTGCTCGCCGAGCCACATCAGGAACAGCGTGCCGCCGACCAGCGTGATGACGGTGGTGATGCGGAAGAACGCGCCGGGATCAATGACCACGGACCCGGCCTGGCTCGTCGAGCCCTCGAGCCCGATAGCGATGCCGTACGCCTGGAAGGCCGCCAGCAGCACTGTCAGATAGCGCGTATACTGGTTGATCTGCTTGCGTCCCTGCTCGCCCTCCTTCTTGAGGGCCTCGAGCTTGGGCGACATCGAGCTCATCAGCTGCATGATGATCGACGCCGAGATGTAGGGCATGATGTTGAGCGCGAAGATCGCCATGCGCTCGCACGGCGCCGCCCGCGAACATGTTGAACATGCCGAGGATGCCAGACGCGTTGGCGTGGAACGTCTGGGCGAACGCCGTCGGGTTGATGCCGGGCAGCGGGATGTAGGTCCCGAAGCGGTAGACGATGAGCGCACCCAGCGTGAAATAGATGCGCTTCTTCAGGTCCTCGGCTTTGGCGAAGGCGCCGAAGTTCAGGTTGGCGGCAAGCTGCTCGGCAGCGGATACCATGGTTCGTTTCTCCCGACCTTCGCGCTTCCCTTGGCGCGCCTCACCCCGTCACGCCCCCTCGGCTAAAATGGGAGCCCGTGCCGGATCCGGCAACGCCGGGCGCGCCCATAGGCAAACGCCCCGCTTTTTCGAGCGAAAGTCTATGCCTCTTGCTTGCTTCCGGCCGATGGCTTGGCCAACTGGCCCTTCTTTGCCGCCGTCTTCTTCCGCTTGGCCTCATCCGCCGCCAGAACCTTCTTCTCGATCAGCTTGATCGAGCCGCCCGCCTTTTCGATCGCCGACTTGGCCGCAGCCGAGGCGTGATCGACGGTCAGAGTGAGCTTTGCCTTGATCTCGCCGTCACCCAGAATGCGCAGGCCGTCCTTCGGCCGCCGCAGCAGCCCAGCGGCGACGAGTGCGGCCAGGTCGACCGGCTGGGACGCATCGATGCGCTTGTCGTCGACCGCCCGCTGCAGGGCGCCGACATTGATCACGTTGAAGTCCTTGCGCTGCCACTTATTGAAGCCGCGCTTGGGCAAGCGGCGATGCAAGGGCATCTGGCCGCCTTCGAAGCCGCCGATGGCCACGCCTGAGCGTGCCGTCTGGCCCTTACCGCCGCGACCACCGGTCTTGCCGACGCCGGAGCCGATGCCGCGTCCGATGCGCACGCGCTCCTTGCGCGCGCCCACCTTGTCCTTGATCTCGTTGAGGCGCATGGCGCAAGCGCTCCCTTAGCTCTTCTTGGCCGCCGGCTCGTCGACGATGCGCACGAGATGGCAAACCTTGTTGATCATGCCGCGCACGGCCGGGCTATCTTCCAGCGTGCGCGTGCGGTGCATCTTGCCGAGGCCAAGCCCGCGCAGTGTCTGCTCCTGCGTGCCTTCGCGGCGGCAGGTGCTCGCGATCTGCTCGACCGTTATCGTCTTCTTGGCAGCCATATCACTTTGTTCCTAGCATCTTCGCAGGCCCGACGATCAGGCCTCGGCGCCGGCCTCGCCCGCCACCGATCCGTCGCGGCGACGCGAGACGATCTCGCTGACCTTCTTGTTGCGGCGCGCCGCAACCCCGCGCGGGTTCTCCTGGTGCACCAGCGCGTCGAACGTGGCGCGGACCACGTTGTAGGGGTTGGTGCTCCCCATCGACTTGGCCACCACGTCGTGCACGCCGAGCATCTCGAACACGGCGCGCATGGCGCCGCCGGCGATGATGCCAGTACCCGCAGGGGCGGCACGCAGCACGACCTTGCCCGCGCCGTGGCGGCCCTGGCTGTCGTGGTGGAGCGTGCGCGCGTCGCGCAACGGCACCCGGATGAGAGCGCGCTTGGCCGCCTCGGTCGCCTTGCGGATGGCCTCCGGCACCTCGCGCGCCTTGCCATGGCCGAAGCCGACGCGGCCCTTCAGATCGCCCACGATCACGAGGGCGGCAAATCCGAAGCGCTTTCCGCCCTTCACGACCTTGGCCACGCGATTGATGTGAACGAGCTTCTCGGTGAACTCGCTATCGCGATCCTCGCGATCCCGGCCGCGGTCTCTTCCTGGGGAACGTGCCACGATGCAATCCTCTTCCTAAAAGCTCAGGCCGCCTTCGCGCGCGGCGTCGGCGAGCGCTTTGATGCGCCCGTGATAGAGATAGCCGCCGCGGTCGAAGACGACCTCGTTGACGCCCGCTTTGACCGCACGCTCGGCAATCAGCTTGCCGATCGCGGCGGCCGCGGCCTTGTCGGCCCCGGTCTTGAGCGAGCCCTTGAGGTCCTTCTCAAGCGTCGAGGCGGCGGCCAGCGTCTTGCCCTGCGCGTCGTCGATCACTTGCACGTAGATGTGCTTCGACGAGCGATACACCGAAAGCCTCGGCCGCAAGCCGGAGCGCGCACGCAAGGTGCGGCGAACGCGGGCCTTTCGACGGTCATACAGCTGCGTGAGCGTAGTCATCGCCAGTGTCCTTACTTCTTCTTGCCTTCCTTGCGGAAGATGTACTCGCCCTGATAACGAATGCCCTTGCCCTGGTAGGGCTCCGGCGGCCGCGAGGCGCGAATGTTTGCCGCCACCTGACCGACGATCTGCTTGTCGATGCCCGATGACGGTGATGACTTCCTGCTTGGCGCCCGACACCTTTACCTCGATGCCCGACGGGATCGTGTGCACCACGTCATGGCTGAAGCCGATGTTGAGCTGTAGCTGGTCCTTGCCCTTCATGGCGGCACGGAAGCCGATGCCCTGGATCTCGAGCGTCTTCGAATAACCGTCGGTCACGCCCTGCACCAGATTGGCCACCATGGTGCGCGACATGCCCCACATCCCGCGCGCCATCTTGGTGTCCTCGACAGGCGTCAGCTCGACGCCGCCGTCGGTCTTGGCGACCTTGATCTCCTCGGGCACCGTGAAGGAGAGCTCTCCCTTCGGTCCCTTCATCTTGACCTCTTGGCCCGATACCGTCGCCGTCACGTTGGACGGAACCGGGACTGGTCTTTTACCGATGCGCGACATGGCCGCTCCAAAACCTCGAATTTGCTCCCGGCACCGAGCCGGGCAACCGTCACCTAGAAGATGCTGCAGAGAACCTCGCCGCCGACGTTCTCTTCGCGCGCCTTGGAATCCGACATCACGCCCTTGGGCGTCGACAGGATCGCAACGCCGAGGCCGTTGGCCACGGTGGGAATGTCGCGAACCGGCGAATAGACCCGCCGCCCCGGCGTCGACACCCGCTTGATCTCGCGGATGGCCGGCTGGCCGTTGTGGTACTTGAGCTCGATCTCGAAAGTCGGCAGGGCACCTTTCTGCTCGACGCGAGCATAGCCCCGAATGTAGCCTTCCTCGGCAAGCACGTCGAGGACGCGTCCGCGGATGTTGGATGCGGGCGTCACAACCTTCGGACGCCGCCGCATCTGCGCATTGCGGATTCGCGTCAGCATGTCGCCCAAGGGATCGTTCATCGCCATTGGTTCTGTTCCCTCACCAGCTGGACTTGGTCATGCCCGGGATGAGACCTTGACTGGCAAGATCCCGGAGCTGGTTGCGACACATCCTGAGCTTCCGATAATAGCCGCGCGCCCGACCGGTGAGCTCGCAGCGGTTTCTGATGCGCGTGGCCGAGGAGTTGCGCGGCATCTCGGCAAGCTTGATGCGCGCAGCAAAGCGCTCCTCCGCCGGGCGCTTGAGGTCGTCGGCGATCGCCTTCAACCGCTTACGCTTCTCGGCGTACTGGGCGACCATGCGGCGCCGCCTGTTGTTCTTCTCAACCGAACTCGTCTTAGCCATCTATATCCTCCAAAGGCCTTTCGGGGTGCTCCCGAGGTCCTCTAGCTGCGAAATGGGAAGTTGAAGCCGCGCAGTAGCTCGCGCGCCTCCTCGTCTGTCTTTGCCGACGTGCATACGATGACGTCGAGGCCCCAGATCTGGTCGACCTTGTCGTAGTCGATCTCGGGGAACACGATGTGCTCCTTCAGGCCGCAGGCGTAGTTGCCGCGCCCGTCGAAGCTCTTCGGGTTCAAGCCCCGGAAGTCCTTCACGCGCGGCAGCGCGATCGTCACGAACCGGTCCAGGAACTCGTACATACGGTCGCCGCGCAGCGTCACCTTGGCGCCGATGGGCATGCCCTCGCGCAGCTTGTAGGTGGCGATGGCCTTGCGCGAGCGCGTCTGCACCGGACGCTGGCCGGAAATCAGCGCCAGGTCTCCCGCGGCGTTGTCGACCTTCTTGCGGTCGTTCACGGCCTCGCCGACGCCCATGTTCAGGACGATCTTCTCCAGGCGCGGCACCTGCATGTGGTTCTTGTAGGCGAACTTCTTGGACAGCTCCTCGCGCACCACCGTCTCGTAGTGCGACTTCATGCGGGGCTTGTAGTCCTTAGGACGCGGCGCAGCCGGGCTCGCGGCAGCTTCCGCCACCTTCTTCTTACCCTTCGCCTTGTCCGGCTTGCCGCTGCCTGCAGCCGCCTTCGCCGGTTTTTCCTTGTCAGCCATGGCTCATTACTTCTCCGGAATGACCTCGCCCGAGCGCTTGGCGAAGCGCACCTTCTTGCCGTCTTCCAGGAACTTGAAGCCGATGCGCGTCGGCTTGCCGTCCTTGGGATCCTCGAGCGCCAGATTCGAGATGTGGATCGGCGCCTCCTTGGAGATGATGCCGCCCTCCTGCGAGGCCGACTGCCGCTGATGGCGGCGCACGACGTTGACTCCGCGGACGAGCGCACGGGCCTCCTTCGGCCGCATCTCGACGACCTCGCCGTGCTTGCCCTTGTCGCGTCCGGAAAGGACGATGACGTGGTCGCCTTTTCTGATCTTGAGCGATGCCATCTAGAGCACCTCCGGTGCGAGCGAGACGATCTTCATGTGGTTCTTGGCCCTGCAGCTCGCGCGTGACAGGTCCAAAAATGCGGGTGCCGACCGGCTCCCCTTGCGGGTTGATCAGCACCGCGGCGTTGCGGTCGAAGCGGATGAGCGAGCCATCGGGACGGCGCACACCCTTGGCGGTGCGCACCACGACGGCCTTCATCACCTGGCCCTTCTTGACGCGGCCCTTGGGGATCGCCTCCTTGACGGAGACGACGATGATGTCGCCCACGGTCGCATACTTGCGCTTGGAGCCGCCCAGCACCTTGATGCACTGAACGCGGCGCGCGCCCGAATTGTCTGCGACGTCGAGATTCGTCTCCATCTGGATCATCGCACTCGTCCTTTCCAACGTCCGCTCTTCAAGAGCGGCACTTCATCCGTTCAAAGAGCCGGTCGGCTCTCAATTCCTAGTTGCGCCGCTCGGGGCGCCGCTGCGTCAGCCGCCTTCCGCGACGACCACCCAGCGTTTGTTCTTGGAGATCGGCGCGCTTTCCATGATTGCAACGCGATCGCCGATCTTGTGAGCGTTCTGCTCGTCGTGCGCGTGGTACTTCTTGGTACGGCGCACGGTCTTCTTGAACAGCGGGTGGGTGTAGCGGCGCTCGATCTCCACCACGATGGTCTTGTCGTTCTTGTCGGAGACGACCACCCCGTAAAGCACGCGCTTCGGCATATCGTCCTACTCCTTCGAAGCGCTTTTCGCGCCGCCGGCCCGCTTGGAGCGGGCGATGGTCATCACTCGGGCGATGTCACGGCGCACCGTGCGCACCCGCGAGGTGTTCTCGAGCTGCCCCGACGCCGCCTGAAAGCGCAGATTGAACTGCTCCTTCTTGAGCTTCTCCAGCTGGTCGTCGAGCTGGTCGAGCGACATGTCCCGAAACGCTTCCGCCTTCATCGTCCGTCCTCACAAATCATCGTCAGCCGAGCCGCGTCACGATACGCGTCTTGATCGGCAGCTTGGCCGCCCCGAGAACGAGCGCCTCGCGTGCAACCTGATCGGGCACGCCGTCGAGCTCGAACATGATGCGCCCCGGCTTCACGCGTGCGCACCACAGCTCAATCGAACCCTTGCCCGAGCCCATGCGCACTTCCTGCGGCTTCTTGGTCACCGGCAGGTCGGGGAAAATGCGGATCCACACGCGGCCAGCGCGCTTCATGTGGCGCGTGATGGCGCGGCGTGCCGCTTCGATCTGGCGCGCGGTGATGCGCTCGGGCTCGACCGCCTTCAGGCCGTGCGAGCCGAAGTTCAGGTCCGTACCGCCCTTGGCCGCACCGTGAATGCGGCCCTTGAAGGCCTTACGGTGCTTTGTCTTTTTAGGTTGCAGCATCGTCTCTATTCCCTAGTGGGCGCTCAGCTCTTCTGCTCGGCCGGTTTCTCGGCCTCACGCTCGGGCTGACGCTCGCGATCACGGCGCGGGCGACCGCCGCCACCGCTCTCCTGCATGTCGGTGTTACGCTTCTCCGAGGCCATGGGATCGTGGTCCATGATCTCGCCCTTGAAGATCCAGACCTTGATGCCGATGACGCCGTAAGCCGTGCGCGCCACGCCGTATCCGAAGTCGATGTCGGCGCGCAGCGTGTGCAGCGGCACCCGCCCCTCGCGGTACCACTCCGTGCGGGCGATCTCGGCGCCGCCCAGTCGGCCGGCGACGTTGATGCGGATGCCGAGCGCGCCCAGGCGCAGTGCCGACTGCACGGAGCGCTTCATGGCGCGCCGGAAGGCAACGCGGCGCTCGAGCTGCTGGGCGATCGCCTCGGCCACCAGCGTTGCATCGATCTCCGGCTTGCGGATCTCGACGATATTGAGGTGCACCTCGGAGTCCGTGAAGCGGGCCAGCTGGCCCCTCAGCTTCTCGATGTCGGCGCCCTTCTTGCCGATCAGCACGCCGGGCCGTGCCGTGTGCACGGTGACGCGGCACTTCTTGTGCGGGCGCTCGATCACGACCTTGGCGATGCCGGCCTGGCGGCGCTGCTTCAGGATGTGCTCGCGCATGCGCATGTCCTGGTGCAGCAGCCGGCCGTACTCGCCGCGACCGGCGAACCAGCGGCTGTCCCAGGTGCGGTTGACGCCGAGGCGCAGGCCGACGGGGTTGACCTTCTGACCCATTATTCCGTCTCCTTCGAGGCCTTGCCGGCCTTGGCAGTCTTCTTCGTTTTGGCGGCTGCCGGCTTCTCGGCCTTGGAGGCCTTGGCCGCTTTTGCCGACGACTTGGCAGCCGGCTTGGCGCCTTTACCGTCCTTTGCGCCCTTGGCGGGTTTCTTCTCGGCCTTGGCCTTCTTCACCCGGCCCTTGCCCTCGCCGTCCTCCTCGGTCTGACGCACGATGACCGTGATCTGCGAGAAGGGCTTCATGATCGAGCTGGCGCGACCGCGTCCGCGCGCTGCAAAGCGCTTCATGACGAGGTTCTTGCCGACGTAGGCCTCCGACACCACGAGATCGTTGACGTCGAGGCTGTGGTTGTTCTCCGCGTTGGCGACCGCCGACATCACGCACTTGCGCACGTCCTGCGCAATGCGCTTGCGGGAGAACTCGAGATCTGCGAGCGCGGTGTCGACCTTCTTGCCGCGGATCAAGCCGGCGACAAGGTTCAGCTTGCGCGGCGAAACCCTCAGGTTTCTCGCCACGGCCATCGCCTCGTTCTCAGGCAGACTGCGCTCGCGCTTCTGCTTGCCCATCTTACCTCGACCTCGCCGCTTTCTTGTCGCCGCTGTGGCCGTGGAACGTGCGCGTCGGTGCGAACTCGCCGAACTTGTGCCCGATCATGTCCTCGGTCACCGCCACCGGCACGTGCTTGTGGCCGTTGTAGACGCCGAAGGTCAGCCCCACGAACTGCGGCAGGATCGTCGACCGCCGGCTCCACATCTTGATGATCTCGTTGCGGCCCGATTGGCGCACCTTCTCCGCCTTCTTGAGAAGGAAGCCATCGACGAACGGGCCTTTCCAAACTGCGCGTGTCATAAGTCTCTCCTCGGAGCCGCCGGCTACTTCTTTTTCTGCTTCGCGCGGCTGCGGACGATGTACTTGTCGGTCGCCTTGTTCTTGCGGGTCTTGGCGCCCTTGGTCGGCTTGCCCCAAGGCGTCGCCCAGTGCTTGCCGCCGTTGGTGCGGCCGCCGTTGGGGTGATCGATGGGGTTCATCGTGATCGAGCGGACGGTCGGGCGGCGCCCCTTCCAGCGCGTGCGGCCGGCCTTGCCGGTCACCGTGTTGGAATGGTCGGGGTTGGACACCGCTCCAATGGTCGCCATGCACTCGGCGCGCACGCGGCGCGTCTCGCCCGAGTTGAGCTTCAGGATCGCCCAGCCGGCGTCACGGCCAACGAGCTGCACAAAGGCACCGGCCGAGCGCGCAATCTGGCCTCCGCGGCCCGGCTTCAGCTCGACGTTGTGCACGATGGTGCCGATGGGCATGCCCGACAGCGGCATGGCGTTGCCCGGCTTCACGTCGACCTTCTCGCCCGCGACGACCTCATCGCCGACGGACAGCCGCTGCGGCGCCAGAATGTAGGCGAGCTCGCCGTCCTGGTACTTCACCAGCGCCAGGAACGCGGTGCGGTTGGGGTCGTACTCCAGCCGCTCGATCTTGCCCGCACGTCGTACTTGCGCCGGCGGAAATCGACCATGCGATAGCGCTGCTTGTGACCGCCGCCGATATGACGCGTGGTGATGCGCCCGTCGTTGTTGCGACCGCCCGTCTTGGACTTGCCCTCGACCAGGGTCTTGATCGGCGCGCCCTTCCACAGCTGGCTGCGGTCCACGATCACGAGCTGACGCAGGCCGGGTGAGGTCGGACGGAATGTCTTGAGTGCCATGGTTCCCGTCTCCTTACAGGCCCGTCGTCAAGTCGATGGAGTGTCCCTCCTCGAGGGTCACGATCGCCTTCTTGGTGTCGCGCTGCAGGGCAGCGGTGGCCGCGGAAGGCCTTGAGCTTGCCCTTGCGCACGAGCGTGTTGACCGCCTTGACCTTCACCTTGAACAGGCTCTCGACCGCGGCCTTGATCTCAGGCTTGGTCGCCTTGGGGGCGACGTTGAAGATCACCTGGTTGGCCTCCGAGACGAGCGTCGACTTCTCGGTGATCACCGGCGAGACGATGACGTCGTAGGCGCTGAGCTTGATCATCGCTTGGCCTCCTCGCCGCCCTTAGGCGCCTTTCTTGGGAGCCGCCTTCGCGGGCTTGGCCTTCACGGCGCCGTTGGTCGCACCAGCGAAGCGCTCCTCCAGCGCGGCAACCGCCGCCTTGGTCAGCACCAGCTTCTTGCGCCGCAGGATGTCGTAGACGTTGATGCCCTGCACGGGCAGCACGTCGATGTTGGGCAAGTTGCGCACCGCGCGCACGAAGGTCGCCTCAACCTCGGCGCCGTCGATGATCAGCACGTTGCTCCAGTCGAGCTTGGCGAACTGGTCCTTCAGCGCCGTACGTCTTGCCGTCCTTGGAGACGGCCTTGTCGAGCACCACGACGTCGCCGGCCTGCGCCTTGGCCGACAGCGCATGGCGCAGGGCCAGCGCGCGCACCTTCTTGGGCAGCTCGACCGCATGGCTGCGCGGCTTGGGGCCGAACGCCTTGCCGCCGCCGCGCCACTGCGGCACCGACTTGTCGCCGTGCCGGGCGCCGCCGGTGCCCTTCTGCTTGTACATCTTCTTGCCCGTGACGTTCACCTCGGAACGGTCCTGGGCGTGGTGCGTACCCGCCATGCGCTTCAAGAGCTGATAGCGCACCATGCGATGGATGAGGTCGGGACGCGGCTTCAGGCCGAAGATCGCATCCGCGAGCTCCACCGTGCCGGCCTTGGCGGCCTCGAGCGTGGTGACGTCGGCTTTCATCACGCCTGCTCCTTCGGCTCAGCTGCTTCGCCCGCCTCGGGCGCACCGCCGGCGCGCGCCTTGAACGCGCCCGGCCGCGGCAGATCCTTCGGCGGCTTCTTCAGAACGGCATCGCGCACCAGCACCCAGCCGCCCTTGGAGCCGGGAACCGCGCCGCGCACCATCACAAGGCCGCGCTCGGGATCGGTCTTGACCACCACGAGGTTCTGCGTGGTGATGCGCTCAGACCCCATGTGGCCGGCCATCTTCTTGCCCTTGAACACCTTGCCGGGGTCCTGGCGCTGACCGGTCGAGCCGTGGCTGCGGTGGCTGACCGAAACGCCGTGCGTGGCGCGCAGGCCACCGAAGTTCCACCGCTTCATGGCGCCCTGGAAGCCCTTGCCCTGGCTGGAGCCCGTCACGTCGACGAACTGGCCCGGGATGAAGTGGTCGGCGGTGATCTGCGCTCCCACCTCGATCACGTTCTCCGGGCTCACGCGGAACTCGACCAGCTTGCGCTTGGGCTCGACCTTGGCGACGGCGAAGTTCTGCCGGTCGGCCTTGGTGAGCCGCGACGGCCTGCGCGTGCCGGCCCCGAGCTGCAGCGCGGTGTAGCCGTTCTTCTCATTGGTGCGGTGCGCGACGACCTGACAATTGTCGAGCTTCAGCACGGTCACCGGGATGTGCTCCCCGGCCTCCGTGAAGATGCGGGTCATGCCCACCTTCTGTGCAATCACTCCGGAACGCATGGAGAGCATTCCTTCCTTCTCGATCCGAGCGTTGGCGATACCGCCGCGGCCCCAAAAACCATCTAGAGCTTGATCTCGACGTCGACGCCTGCGGCGAGGTCGAGCTTCATCAGCGCGTCCACCGTCTGCGGCGTCGGATCGACGATGTCCAACAGGCGCTTGTGCGTGCGCATCTCGAACTGATCGCGGCTCTTCTTGTCGATGTGCGGCGAACGGTTCACCGTGAAGCGTCTCGAACCGCGTCGGCAGCGGGATCGGCCCGCGCACCTCGGCGCCCGTTCGCTTCGCCGTGTTGACGATCTCACGCGTCGAGGCATCGAGGATCCGATGATCGAACGCCTTGAGCCTGATGCGTATATTTTGGCCGTTCATGTCCCGCACTCTTCCAAAAGAAAGAAGCGCCCGAACCGCGGGCGCTCTCCCGTCTTCTGCCTCTATTCCGTAATCTTGGCGACGACACCGGAGCCGACCGTGCGACCGCCCTCACGGATGGCGAAGCGCAGCTTCTCCTCCATGGCGATCGGGGTGATGAGCTCGACGTCGATCGTCACGTTATCGCCCGGCATCACCATCTCGGTGCCGGCCGGCAGCGTCACCACGCCCGTCACGTCGGTCGTGCGGAAGTAGAACTGCGGCCGGTAGTTGGTGAAGAACGGCGTGTGGCGTCCACCTTCCTCTTTGGTGAGGATGTAGGCCTCCGCCTTGAACTTCTTGTGCGGCTTCACGGAGCCGGGCTTGCACAGCACCTGGCCGCGCTCAACCGCCTCCTTGTCGATGCCGCGCAGGAGACAACCCACGTTGTCGCCCGCCTCGCCCTGATCGAGCAGCTTGCGGAACATCTCGACGCCCGTGACGGTCGACTTCGACAGTGTCCTTGATGCCGACGATCTCGACTTCCTCGCCGACCTTGACGATGCCGCGCTCGATGCGCCCCGTGACCACGGTTCCGCGGCCGGAGATCGAGAACACGTCCTCGATCGGCATCAGGAACGGCTGGTCCTTCGGACGCTCGGGCTGCGGGATGTACTCATCGACCGCCTTCATGAGCTCGAGGACGGCGTTCTTGCCGATCTCGGGCTTCTTGTCCTCGAGCGCGCACAGCGCCGAGCCCTTGATGATCGGAATAGTCGTCGCCGGGGAAATCGTAGGACGAGAGGAGCTCGCGCACCTCCATCTCGACCAGCTCGATGAGCTCCTGGTCGTCGACCATGTCGACCTTGTTGAGGAACACCACCAGCGCGGGAACGCCGACCTGGCGAGCGAGCAGGATGTGCTCGCGCGTCTGCGGCATGGGACCGTCGGCAGCCGAGACGACGAGGATCGCGCCGTCCATCTGCGCCGCGCCGGTGATCATGTTCTTCACATAGTCGGCGTGACCTGGGCAGTCGACGTGGGCGTAGTGGCGGTTCTTGGTCTCGTACTCGACGTGAGCGGTCGAGATCGTGATGCCGCGCTCGCGCTCCTCGGGAGCCTTGTCGATCTGGTCGTAGGCCGTATACGTCGCCCCGCCCGTCTCGGCCAAAATCTTGGTAATCGCCGCCGTCAGCGACGTCTTGCCGTGGTCGACGTGACCAATCGTCCCGATGTTGCAGTGCGGCTTGTTCCGCTCGAATTTCGACTTGGCCATCTTCGGCTCTCCACTCTTAGTTTTGGTCCCTCTCGGAACCCATCAATCCACGTTGCTTGAGGTGCCTTCCGGCTCACCCCACTTGCCTGTCGATCAGGCGTACTTGGCCTTCACCTCGTCCGCCACGTTGCGCGGCACGTCCGCGTAGTGCGCGAACTGCATGGTGTAGGACGCACGGCCCTGGCTCTGGGAGCGAAGCTGGCTCACATAGCCGAACATGTTGGCGAGCGGCACGTAGGCCCGGATCACCGTGGCGTTGCCACGCATCTCCTGACCGCGGATCTGGCCGCGGCGGCTGTTGACGTCGCCGATCACGCTGCCCACGAACTCCTCCGGCGTCACCACCTCGACGTCCATGATGGGCTCGAGCAGCTTCACGCCGGCCTTGTCGCAGCCTTCCCTCATGGCGGAGCGACCCGCGATCTCGAAGGCGATCGCGGAGGAGTCCACCTCGTGGAAGCCGCCGTCGTACAGCGTGACCTTGGTATCCACCATCGGGAAGCCGATCAGAACGCCGCTTTCCCAAACCGAGTTGAGGCCCTTCTCGACGCCGGGGATGTACTCCTTCGGCACCGCGCCGCCTACGATCTCGGAGACGAACTCGTTGCCCTTGCCGGTCTCGTTGGGCTCGATCCTGAGCTTCACGCGGGCGAACTGGCCGGTACCGCCCGTCTGCTTCTTGTGCGTGTAGTCGACCTCGGTCGGCTTCACGAGCGTCTCGCGGTAGGCCACCTGCGGAGCGCCGACGTTGGCATCCACGCCATGGGTGCGCCTGAGGATGTCGACCTTGATGTCGAGATGCAGCTCGCCCATGCCCCTGAGGATGGTCTCGCCCAACTCCGGATCGACGGAGACACGGAACGAGGGATCCTCCAGCGCCATGTTCGACAGCGCCATCGACATCTTTTCCTGATCGGCCTTGGTCTTGGGCTCGATCTTCATCTCGATGACGGGGTTGGGGAAGTCCATCTTCTCCAGCAGCACCGGCTTGTTGGGATCGCACAGCGTCTCACCCGTGCGCGTATCCTTGAGGCCCGACAAGGCAACGATGTCGCCGGCATAGGCCTCCTTGATTTCCTCGCGGTCGTCGGCATGCATCAGGTACATGCGACCCACGCGCTCCTTCTTGTCGCGCGTGGTGTTGGCCAGCGCTTGCCCGCTCGCCAGCTTGCCCGAGTAGATGCGGCAGAAGGTGATCGTTCCGACGTGCTCGAAGCCCATGATCTTGAAGGCGAGCAGCGACAGCGGATCCTCATCCGTGGGCCGGCGCAGGATGGGCTCTTCGGTCTTGGGGTCGATGCCCTTGAAGGCCTCACGGTCGGCGGGCGAGGGCAGAAAATCGACGACGGCGTCGAGCAGCGGCTGCACGCCTTTGTTCTTGAAGGCCGAGCCGCACATCATCGGATAGAACGTGGTGCTGATCGTAGCCTTGCGGATGAGACTGCGAAGCGTATCGTCGTCGGGCTCCTTGCCCTCGAGATAGGCCTCCATGGCGGTATCATCCATCTCGACGGCCGCTTCGATCATCGCCGCGCGGTACTCGAGGGCGCGGTCCTTGAGATCCTCGGGGATCTCCTGCTCGACCATTTTGGAGTCTTTGCCGTCGCCTTCCCAGACGTAGGCCTTCATCTTGATGAGGTCGACGACGCCGGCGAAATCGCTCTCGGCACCGATCGGCAGCTGCAGCGGGAACGGTCCGCGCGCCGAGCTTGTCCTTGATGTCCTTGACGCACATGTAGAAGTCGGCGCCGGTCTTATCCATCTTGTTGGCGAAGATGATGCGCGGCACGCCGTACTTGTCGCCCTGGCGCCAGACGGTCTCGGTCTGCGGCTCGACGCCCTGGTTGGAATCGAGCACGCATACGGCGCCGTCGAGCACGCGAAGCGAGCGCTCCACCTCGATGGTGAAGTCGACGTGGCCTGGCGTGTCGATGATGTTCAGGCGGCGCATCTTGCCGTCGCGTCCCGGCCAGAAACAGGTCGTGGCAGCCGACGTGATGGTGATGCCGCGCTCGGCTTCCTGCTCCATGAAGTCCATGGTCGCGGCGCCGTCGTGGACTTCGCCGATCTTGTAGGACTTACCGGTGTAATAAAGGATCCGCTCAGTCGTCGTCGTCTTCCCGGCATCAATGTGAGCCATGATGCCGAAGTTGCGGTAGTCCTTGATTGCGTAGTCGCGGGCCATGAGTTAGCGCTCCGTCACCAGCGATAATGGGAGAAGGCGCGGTTCGCCTCCGCCATCTTGTGCGTGTCTTCCCGCTTCTTCACGGCCGTTCCGCGGTTGTTGGCGGCATCCAGCAGCTCGCCCGACAACCGGTCGACCATCGTGTTCTCGTTGCGGGCGCGTGCCGCCGTGATGAGCCAGCGGATCGCCAGCGCTTGGCGCCGCTCCGGCCGCACCTCGACTGGAACCTGATACGTCGCGCCGCCCACGCGCCGGGAGCGCACCTCCACCGCCGGCATGACGTTGTCGAGCGCCTGATGGAACAGCTGCACCGGGTTCGACTTGGCCTTCGTCTCCATGCGCTCGAATGCGCCGTAGACGATACGCTCGGCGACCGACTTCTTGCCCTGGTTCATCACCGCGTTCATGAACTTGGTAATGACGATCTCACCGAACTTGGGGTCCGGATTGACCTCACGCTTCTCGGCTCTATGACGACGGGACATTATCTTTCCAGCCCTTCGCTTCGTTCTCTCAAAAACAATGGGCCGACTAGCCGGCCCATGGACCCCGCTTCCGCGGGGACGACCGCCAAAGGCGGTCACTTCGGACGTTTAGCTCCGTACTTGGAGCGGCGTTGCTTGCGGTCGGCGACGCCCTGGGTGTCGAGCACGCCGCGCACGATGTGGTAGCGGACGCCGGGAAGGTCCTTCACGCGGCCGCCGCGAATGAGCACCACGGAGTGCTCCTGCAGGTTATGGCCCTCGCCCGGGATGTAGCCGATCACCTCGTGACCGTTGGTCAGGCGGATCTTGGCAACCTTGCGCAGCGCCGAGTTCGGCTTCTTCGGCGTCGTGGTGTAGACGCGCGTGCACACGCCGCGCTTCTGCGGGCAGCCTTCCATGTGCCGCGACTTCTCGCGGTACGTCTTCTGACCCCGGGGTTTCCGGATCAACTGTTGTATCGTCGGCATGCGCCTCGTCTCATCCACTTTTGCTGGCTCAACGCGTGCGTCAAACCGAGCCTGCCGAGCCTCGCTGCGAGAGCGAGCCCAGCACGAAAAAACCAGAGGATCATGCAGCTCGTCTGAGAGCCGCAGATCGTGGTCCGAATTTTTCCTCTGCTTTGCGACGGTAGCGTTTAGGCCAAGGGTGCATCCAAACGGACGCGAAATTGGCCTACCACCTACCGTGAGAGTGCGAGACCTATATACAGCGCACCGAATCCGGTCAACACCCGGCGCGGTGCGAATAGGTTATTTTTTTCAAGCCCGTTCCAGGTTCCGTTCCAGGCGGCCCTCCACAGGACATGAGCCCGCCGCCGCACGCCCCGGAAAGGGATGGTTATTCGCCGTCCCCACCCTCCAAATGCCAGCGGCCGCCCCTCTCGTCGCAGGGGGGCGGCCGCTCGCTTTCTTGGCCGAAAAAGACCGCTCCGAAGCCTACTCGACCGTCTCCTCCGTCGACCGGCGGCGACGGCGGACCGGGGCCGCACCCGGACCGGCAAGAGCCTTTTCGGCGTCGACCTTGGCCTGCTCGCGCGCGATCAGCTCGTCGCGCTTGGCCGCGATCTTGCGCAGGCGCCGCAGTGCTCCGCCCGTGCCCGCCGGGATCAGCCGGCCGACGATCACGTTCTCCTTGAGGCCCTCGAGCGGATCGATCTTGCCGTTAACGGCCGCGTCGGTCAGCACGCGCGTGGTCTCCTGGAAGGAAGCCGCCGAGAAGAACGAGCGCGTCTGCAACGAAGCCTTGGTGATGCCGAGCAGAACCGGGGTCGCCACTGCCGGCTTCTTGCCGGCCTTCTCGATCTCGGCGTTCTTCTCGTCGAACTCGACACGGTCGATCTGCTCGCCCTTGATCAGATCGGTTTCGCCCGTATCGGTGATCTCGACCTTCTGCAGCATCTGACGGACGATCACCTCGATGTGCTTGTCGTTGATGGTCACGCCCTGCAGACGGTAAACGTCCTGGATCTCGTTGATCAGGTAGTTGGCGAGTTCCTCCACGCCCTTGATGGCAAGGATGTCGTGCGGCGCCGGATGGCCGTCGTAGACGAAGTCGCCCCGCTCGACCCGGTCGCCGTGCTGCACCGCGAGGCTCTTGCCGCGCGGGATCAGATACTCGACCGCTTCCTCTTTCTCATTGTCGGGCTTGATGGCGATGCGCTGCTTGTTCTTGTAGTCCTTGCCGAACTCCACCGTGCCGGAGATCTCCGCGATGATGGCGTGGTCCTTCGGCCGGCGTGCCTCGAACAGCTCCGCAACACGCGGCAGACCGCCGGTGATGTCGCCCGAGCGTGCCGAGGACATCGGGATACGCGCCAGCACGTCGCCCGCCTTCACGTCCGAGCCAGGCTCGACCGACAGAATGGAATCGACCGGCAGCAGGTAGCGAGCGTCGCCGCCGCGCGCGACCTTGATGGGCTTGCCCTTGCCGTCCTTGACGACGATGGCAGGCTTCAGATCGGCTGAGCGCGGGTTGGCGCGCCAGTCGACGATCACGCGGTTGGTCGTGCCCTTCATCTCGTCGGTCTGCTCGCGCACCGAGGCACCTTCGATCAGATCCTCGAAGTCCACCTTGCCGTTGACCTCGGTGAGGATCGGACGGGTGTAGGGGTCCCACTGCGCCAGCTTGGTGCCGCGCTTGACCTCGGCGCCTTCGTCCACATGGACGCGCGCACCGTACGGCACCTTGTGGACCGCGAGCTCCTTGCCGCTCTGGTCCACGATGACGATCGACATGGTACGCGTCATGGAGATGACGCGGCCCTGGCCGTCCTTCACGACGGCCTTGTTCCTTGACCTTCACCGTACCGTTGAAGTTGGACTCGATGAACGACTGGTCGACGACGTTCGCCGTGCCGCCGATGTGGAACGTGCGCATCGTGAGCTGAGTGCCCGGCTCGCCGATCGACTGGGCGGCAATGACGCCCACCGCCTCGCCGATGTTGACGGGCGTGCCGCGGGCAAGATCGCGCCCGTAGCACTTGGCACACACGCCGGTGACCGTTTCGCAGGTGAGGACGGAGCGGATGCGCACCTCCTGAACCTGCGCCTTCTCGATCAATTCGGCGTGGCGCTCCTCGATGAGCTCGCCGGTCTTGACCAAAACCGACTTCCGGTTGGCAGGATCGACGATGTCCTCGGCCGCCGTGCGGCCCAGCACGCGGTTGGCAAGCGACACGATGACCTGGCCAGAGTCGACCACGGCCTGCACGCTGATGCCGTTCTCGGTGCCGCAATCGTCCTCATAGATGATGCTGTCCTGGGCGACGTCGACGAGACGACGCGTCAGGTAGCCGGAGTTGGCGGTCTTGAGCGCCGTGTCGGCGAGACCCTTGCGGGCGCCATGCGTGGAGTTGAAGTACTCCAGAACCGACAGTCCCTCCTTGAAGTTGGAGATGATCGGCGTCTCGATGATCTCGCCCGATGGTTTGGTCATCAGACCGCGCATACCGGCAAGCTGCTTCATCTGCGCCGGCGAGCCGCGCGCGCCAGAGTGGCTCATCATGTAGATGGAGTTGACCTGCATCTCGCGGCCGTTCTTATCCTTATGCACCGCCGAGATGCGGTCCATCATCTCCTTGGCGATCTGATCGGTGCACTTCGACCAAGCATCCACCACCTTGTTGTACTTCTCGAGCTGGGTGATGAGGCCGTCGTTGTACTGCTGCTCGAACTCTTTGACCATGTCGTTGGTCTCCGCCACGATCTTGGCCTTGGTGTCGGGGATCTGCATGTCGTCCTTGCCGAACGAGATGCCCGCCTTGAACGCGTGGTGGAACCCGAGCGACATGATCTGGTCGCAGAAGATCACCGTCTCCTTCTGACCGCAGTTGCGGTAGACGGCGTCGATCATGCTGGAGATCGCCTTCTTGGTGAGCAGCTGGTTGACCAGCGCCGGCGTAATGCCCTGACGCTTGGGCAACAGCTCGGCGAGGATCATGCGCCCAGGCGACGTCTCCAGCACCTCGACGACCTGCTCGCCCTCGTCGTTGACGGTGGTGAAGCGGCCCTTCACCTTGGCATGCAGGCTGACGACGCCGGCATCGAGCGCATGGCGCGCCTCGGCCACCGAGCCGAAGACCATGCCTTCGCCCGGCTCCTTCTCGCGCATGATCGACAGGTAGTAGAGGCCGAGCACGATATCCTGGCTGGGCACGATGATGGGCGAGCCGTTGGCCGGATGCAGGATGTTGTTGGTCGACATCATCAGGACGCGCGCCTCGAGCTGCGCCTCCAGCGACAGCGGGACGTGCACGGCCATCTGGTCGCCGTCGAAGTCGGCGTTGAAGGCCGCGCAGACGAGCGGATGCAGCTGGATCGCCTTGCCCTCGATGAGGGTGGGCTCGAAGGCCTGGATGCCGAGGCGGTGCAGCGTGGGCGCGCGGTTCAGCATCACCGGATGCTCGCGGATCACCTCATCCAGGATATCCCAGACCTCCGGCTTCTCCTTCTCGACGAGCTTCTTGGCCTGCTTCACGGTGGTCGCCTGACCCTGCGCCTGCAGCCGCGCATAGATGAACGGCTTGAACAGCTCCAAGGCCATCTTCTTGGGCAGACCGCACTGGTGCAGCTTGAGCTCAGGACCCACCACGATGACGGAGCGGCCCGAGTAGTCGACGCGCTTGCCGAGCAGGTTCTGGCGGAAGCGGCCCTGCTTGCCCTTCAGCATGTCGGCGAGCGACTTCAGCGGACGCTTGTTGGCGCCCGTGATGACGCGGCCGCGACGACCGTTGTCGAACAGCGCGTCGACCGCCTCCTGCAGCATCCGCTTCTCGTTGCGGATGATGATGTCGGGCGCCCGCAGCTCCATCAGACGCTTCAGACGGTTGTTGCGGTTGATCACGCGCCGGTAGAGGTCGTTCAGGTCGGAGGTCGCAAAGCGGCCGCCGTCGAGCGGCACCAGCGGGCGCAGCTCCGGCGGGATCACCGGCACGACGGTGAGGATCATCCACTCGGGCCGATTGCCCGACTCCAGGAACGCCTCGATCACCTTCAAGCGCTTGCCGAGCTTTTTCGGCTTTAGCTCGGTCGTCGCCTCGGCGATCTCCTGGCGCAGGTCGTCGCGGATCTTGGGAAGATCCATGGCGGAGAGCATCTCGCGGATCGCCTCGGCGCCGATGCCGGCGGTGAAGCTGTCGGGCCCGTGCTCGTCGAGCGCACGGTTGTAGTCCTCCTCCGACAGGAGCTGCTTCTCCTTGAAGGCGGTGATGCCCGGCTCGATGACGATGTAGTTCTCGAAATAGAGGACGCGCTCCAGATCCTTGAGCGGCATGTCGAGCAACAGGCCGATGCGCGAAGGCAGCGACTTCAGGAACCAGATGTGCGCGACGGGGGCGGCGAGCTCGATGTGGCCCATGCGCTCGCGGCGCACCTTGGCCAGCGTCACCTCGACGCCGCACTTCTCGCAGATCAGCCCCTTGTACTTCATGCGCTTGTACTTGCCGCACAAGCACTCGTAGTCCTTGATCGGTCCGAAGATGCGCGCGCAGAACAGACCGTCACGCTCCGGCTTGAACGTGCGGTAGTTGATGGTCTCGGGCTTTTTGATCTCGCCGAACGACCACGACATGATGTCGTCGGGGCTCGCGATCGAGATCTTGATCTGATCGAACGTCGGGATCGGCGCTTGCGTCTTGAACAGGTTGGTGATCTCGTTCATCCGGTCTCTCCATTCGGGGTGGGAGGGCGACACCCCGTATCAAGGTTGCGAAGATCGCCTCGCATCGATCCTCGCCAACGCGGGCCCCTCGTCGACGGGCCCCTTATTCGTCTTGCACGCCGTGGCGCGCTGAAGCCCCGGGGCCGGATACCGACCCCGGAGCGGCAATCTCAAATCCTCATTCGGCAGCCGGCGGAAGCTGCGGCTGCTCCGTCGGCGGCAGGCTCCTCTTCCTCCGGCTCCGGTGGCGGGAAGAGGCGGAACTTGCGGCGCTTTCGAGCTCGACGTTGAGCCCCAGCGCCCGCATCTCCTTCACGAGCACGTTGAAGCTCTCCGGCACGCCGGCCTCGAACGTATCGTCGCCGCGCACGATGGCCTCGTAGACCTTGGTGCGGCCGGCAACGTCGTCCGACTTCACGGTCAGCATCTCCTGCAGCGTGTAGGCGGCGCCATAGGCTTCGAGCGCCCACACCTCCATTTCGCCGAAGCGCTGGCCGCCGAACTGCGCCTTGCCGCCCAGCGGCTGCTGGGTGACGAGGCTGTAGGGGCCGATGGAGCGCGCGTGGATCTTGTCGTCGACGAGATGGTGCAGCTTCAACAGGTACTTGTAGCCGACCGTCACTTTGCGATCGAACGGCTCGCCGGTGCGCCCGTCGAACAACGTGACCTGGCCCGACGTATCGAAGCCGGCTAAGGTCAGCATCTCGACGATGTCGGGCTCCTTGGCGCCGTCGAACACCGGCGTTGCGATCGGCACGCCGGTCCTCAGCTTGTCGGCGATATCAGCGAGCTCCTCGTCCTTGGCCGAGCTTCTGATCTCGTTGTTGGTGTAGACCTGCTGCATCACCTCGCGCAGCTCCTTGGCCTGGCCGCTCTCGTGGAACTCGTCGAGCGCATTGTCGATGATGCGCCCCAGTCCGCGGCAGGCCCATCCGAGATGGGTCTCGAGGATCTGTCCGACGTTCATGCGGCTCGGCACGCCCAGCGGGTTCAGCACCACGTCGACATGCGTGCCGTCCTCGAGGAACGGCATGTCCTCGCACGGCACGATCATCGACACGACGCCCTTGTTGCCGTGGCGGCCGGCCATCTTGTCGCCGGGCTGGATCTTGCGCTTCACGGCGACGAAGACCTTGACCATCTTCATCACGCCGGGAGGCAGCTCGTCGCCGCGCTGCAGCTTGTCGACCTTGTCGACGAAGCGGCGCTCCAGGCTCTTCTTGGCGTCCTCGTACTGCTTGTTGATCGCCTCGATCTCGGCCTGGGCCTTCTCGTCCTTGAGTCCGAACTCCCACCACTGGCTGCGCGGGACGTCCGCCAGCATGTCCTCGGTGACGTTGTCGCCCTTTTTCGCCGCCTTCGGTCCCTTGGCAATCTCCTTGCCGATGAGGGCCTCTTGCAGACGGGCATAGACGTTGCGGTCGAGGATCTGCATCTCGTCGTCGCGGTCCTTGGCGAGACGCTCGATCTCCTCACGCTCGATCGCCATGGCGCGCTCGTCCTTCTCGACGCCGTGACGATTGAAGACGCGCACCTCGACGACCGTGCCGGACACGCCCGGCGGCAGCCGCAGCGAGGTATCGCGCACGTCGGACGCCTTCTCGCCGAAGATGGCGCGCAGTAGCTTCTCCTCCGGCGTCATCGGGCTCTCACCCTTGGGGGTGATCTTGCCCACGAGGATATCGCCCGGGTTCACCTCCGCACCGATGTAGACGATGCCCGCCTCGTCGAGGTTCTTCAGAGCCTCTTCCGAGACGTTGGGAATGTCGCGCGTGATCTCCTCGGGCCCGAGCTTGGTGTCGCGGGCCATCACCTCGAACTCCTCGATGTGGATCGAGGTGAACACGTCGTCGAACACGACGCGCTCGGAGAGGAGAATGGAGTCCTCGAAGTTGTAGCCCATCCACGGCATGAACGCGACGAGCACGTTCTTGCCGAGCGCCAGGTCGCCGAGGTCGGTCGACGGCCCGTCGGCGATGATCTCGCCGGCCTTCACCGCGTCGCCCACGTGCACCAGCGGACGCTGGTTGATGCAGGTGTTCTGGTTAGAGCGCTGGAACTTGCGCAGCCGGAAGATGTCGACGCCCGGCTTCGAGGGATCGGTCTCCTCGGTGGCGCGGATGACGATACGGGTGGCGTCCACCTGATCGACGACGCCGGTGCGGCGTGCAGCGATCGCAGCGCCGGAATCGCGCGCAACGACCTCCTCCATGCCGGTGCCGACGAGCGGCGCCTCCGCCTTGATCAGCGGCACGGCCTGCCGCTGCATGTTGGAGCCCATGAGCGCGCGGTTGGCGTCGTCGTTCTCGAGGAACGGGATGAGCGCGGCCGCGACCGACACGAGCTGCTTGGGCGACACGTCGATGTAGTCGACCTTGTCGGGCGACACGAGCACGACGTCACCCGAGTAGCGGCAGGTGATGAGGTCGCCCGTCAGCCTGCCCTTGCGTCGATCTCGGCATTGGCCTGAGCGACGTGGTGGCGCATCTCCTCCATGGCCGACAGATAGACGACCTTGTCGGTGAGCTTGCTGTGATCGACCTTGCGGTACGGGCTCTCGATGAACCCGTACTTGTTGACGCGCGCGAACGTGGCGAGCGAGTTGATCAGGCCGATGTTGGGGCCTTCCGGCGTCTCGATGGGGCAGATGCGGCCGTAGTGCGTCGGATGCACGTCGCGCACCTCGAAGCCCGCCCTTTCGCGCGTCAGACCGCCCGGACCCAGCGCCGAGAGACGCCGCTTGTGCGTGATCTCCGACAGCGGGTTGGTCTGGTCCATGAACTGCGACAGCTGCGAGGATCCGAAGAACTCGCGCACGGCCGCCGCCGCCGGCTTGGCGTTGATCAGGTCCTGCGGCATCACCGTATCGATGTCGACCGAGCTCATGCGCTCCTTGATGGCGCGCTCCATGCGGAGCAGGCCGACGCGATACTGGTTCTCCATAAGCTCGCCGACCGAGCGCACGCGCCGGTTGCCGAGGTGGTCGATGTCGTCGATGTCGCCCTTGCCGTCGCGCAGATCGACCAGCGTCTTGATGACGGCGAGGATGTCCTCCTTGCGCAGAATGCGCATGGTGTCGGGCGCATCGAGCTCCAGGCGCATGTTCATCTTCACGCGGCCGACGGCCGAGAGATCGTAGCGCTCGGAATCGAAGAACAAGGCGTGTGAACAGGTTGGTCGCCGCCTCGATCGTCGGCGGCTCACCGGGCCGCATGACCCGGTAGATGTCCATCAACGCCTCTTCCATGATTGGCGTTCTTGTCGATGTTCAAGGTATTGCGGATGAAGGGCCCGACATTGACGTGGTCGATGTCGAGGATCGGGAAATCCTTCACCTTCTGGTCCTTGAGCTCGGCCAACAGCTCCGCATCGAGCTCGTCGCCGGCCTCGGCGATGATGGTGCCGGTCTCCAGGTCGACGATGTCCTCGGCGATGTAGCGTCCGGCGAGATCGTCGGAGGAAACGAGCACCTCCTTGAGACCGCCTTCGGCAAGCTCGCGTGCCTTGCGCGCGGTGAGCTTCTCGCCGGCACGGATCACCACCTCGCCCGACTTGGCGTCGGCGAGATCGGCTTGAGGCGTCATGCCGCGCATCTTCTCGGGCACGAACGGCATCTTCCAGCCGCGCTTCAATTCCTTGATGGTGATGTGCTTGTAGAAGGTCGACAGGATCTCCTCGTCGTTGAGACCCAGCGCGTAGAGAAGCGTCGTCACCGGCAGCTTGCGGCGCCGGTCGATGCGCACATAGACGTTGTCCTTGGCGTCGAACTCGAAGTCGAGCCAGGATCCGCGATAGGGAATGATGCGCGCGGCGAACAGCAGCTTGCCCGAGGCGTGCGTGCGCCCGCGGTCGTGATCGAAGAACACGCCCGGAGAGCGGTGCATCTGGGAAACGATCACGCGCTCGGTGCCGTTGATGACGAAGGTGCCGTTCATCGTCATGAGCGGCATGTCGCCCATGTAGACGTCCTGCTCCTTCACGTCCTTGATGGACTTGGAGCCCGTCTCCTCGTTCACATCGAACACGATGAGGCGCAGCTTGACCTTCAGCGGCGCCGAGTAGGTCATGTCGCGCTGCATGCACTCGTCGACGTCGTACTTCGGCGGCTCGAACTCGTAGCGAACAAACTCCAGCGTCGCCCGACCGGAGAAATCCGAGATCGGGAACACGGATTTGAACACCGCCTGCAAGCCGTGGTCGTCCGAACGGCCGCCGGGAGGCTCCTTCACCATCAAAAAGTCGTCGTACGAGCTTTTCTGAACCTCGATGAGGTTCGGCATCGCCGCGACTTCGTGGATGGATCCGAATTGCTTCCGGATGCGCTTGCGGCCGTTGTACGTCTCAGCCATATCCGCTCCTTGTCGTCGCGCGGGGGGACGGTCCCGCGCTTTGCTGCCTGCCGGTCGAGGGCCGCCAACCCTCGCTTGCCTTTTTAGAAACGGCTCACCGGAGGGCCCGTTTGAGGGTTGCATCAACCCTCAAAAGACCCTCCGGAGAAACGTTCGATAGGCGCTGGCGAGGCAGCGGGCACTCAGCTGCGAGAGCGCCCACTGCCTACTGCCTCGTGCCTCATTTCACTTCTACGGTCGCACCCTGATCCTCGAGCTGCTTCTTCAGCTTGGCGGCCTCGTCCTTGGAGACACCCTCCTTCACGGCCTTGCCGCCGGCTTCGACGAGATCCTTGGCTTCCTTCAGGCCAAGGCCCGGTGATGGCGCGAACCTCTTTGATGACGTTGATCTTCTTCTCACCGCCGGCCTTGAGGATGACGGTGAACTCCGTCTGCTCCTCAACAGCAGCGGCAGCGGCAGGAGCCGCGGCAACGGCGACGGCTGCCGCCGCCGACACGCCCCACTTCTCCTCGAGCATCTTGGCAAGCTCCGCCGCCTGCAAGACGGTGAGGCCTGAGAGATCGTCTACGATCTTTGCGAGATCGGTCATGGTTTAACTTCCTTCCGGTCTGAACCTTTGTCTCATCTGCAGTCCGAAGAACTGCGCTCGAACTTCGTGGCGCTATCGCGCCGCCCTTACCGTCATGCTGCCTGCGATGCCTTCGCCTGAATGACGCGTGCGAGCTGGGCTCCCGGCTCCATCACCGTGCGGGCGATCTTGGTCGCCGGCGCGTTGAGGAGACCGATGAGCGTGGCTCTGAGCTCATCCAGCGATGGCAGCTCGGCGAGCGCTTTGACGGCGTTCGCGTCGAGGACTGTCGCGCCCATCGCGCCACCGAGAATGACAAGCTTCTCATTCCCTTTGGCATACGTGACCGAGACCTTCGCCGCCGCGATCGGATCCTTCGAATAGGCGAGGCACGTGGGCCCCTTGAAGAGATCGGCAATCGCTTCGTACGTCGTGTCCTTCACCGCGAGCTTTGCCAGCCGGTTTTTGGCCACCTTGACCTTGCCGCCAGCCTCTTTTACGCGCTGGCGATAGTCGGTCATCTGTGCGACCGTCATTCCGGCATAGTGGGCGACGACCACCAACCCCGTGTCCTTGAACACGGTGTTGAGCGACGTCACGAGCTCACGTTTCGCGGCTCTATCCACCTGCTCACTCCAATTTGCGGGTCCGTCACCTGACGGGTCCCGCGGGCTGCACCTTGCCGCCGTCCACGGGAAGACCCGCTTTAGGCGACGCTTCTTCTGTCCTGTCCGCGCGCCCAAACCGGCGGCACGGTGCTGACCCAGGTTCAAACCGGCTGTCTCACCCATCGATGGGCAATCGAACCGGGTTCTTCCCTGTCTCATGCGGGCCCTCGCTATTTCGAGGCTTAAGTCGGACGGTCCCGAAAGACCGGCCGGCACCCACAATCTCGGACAGCGCCGGACAAAGAGGACTGGCCTCCGATCCGGCATCCGGACGCGCACCTGTTGCCAGAGGCGCGCCCGAATTCGTGTCGGCCCCGCTTACGCGAGGACCTGTCCCCCACCGAGATCCGCAGAGTCGATTTTGACTCCGGGCCCCATGGTGGAGCTGATCGAAACCTTCTTCACGTAGGTTCCCTTGGAGCCGGGCGGCTTGGCCTTGACCACGGCATCCACGAAAGCCTTCACGTTCTCTGCGAGCGCCTTCTCGGTGAAGCTCGCCTTGCCGACGCCGGCGTGCACGATGCCGGCCTTCTCCACGCGGAACTCGACCGAGCCGCCCTTGGCGCCCTTCACCGCGGTGGTGACGTCCATCGTCACGGTGCCGACGCGCGGGTTCGGCATCAGGCCGCGCGGGCCCAGAACCTTGCCGAGCCGGCCCACCAGACCCATCATGTCCGGCGTCGCGATGCAGCGGTCGAAGTTGATCTGACCCTTGCTGATCGTCTCGACCAGATCCTCCGCGCCCACCACGTCGGCGCCCGCCGCCGTCGCCTCCTCGGCCTTGGCACCGCGCGCGAACACCGCCACGCGCAGCTTGCGGCCGGAGCCGTTGGGCAGATTGCACACGCCGCGCACCACCTGGTCGGCGTGCTTGGGATCGACGCCCAGGTTCATCGCCACCTCGATGGTCTCGTCGAACTTTGCCTTGGCGCGCTCCTTCACCAGCTTCACCGCCTCGTCGACCGAGTAGCCCTTGTCCCGGCTCACGCCGCCACGCGCCGCTGCGAGCCGCTTACCGCCGGCCACGCGCGTCGCCTTGATCGCTTCCTTGCTCATCTTCTGCGCCATTGCTCTACTCCTTGACCTCGAGGCCCATAGAGCGGGCGGAGCCGGCGATCGTCTTGGCTGCCGCCTCGACGTCGTCGGTATTCAGATCCTTGAGCTTCAGCTTCGCGATGTCGCGAACCTGCGCCATGGTGACCTGACCCGCGACCGTACGGCCCGGATCCTTGCTGCCCGACTTGAGCTGCGCCGCCTTCTTGAGGAAGAAGGACGCAGGCGGCGTCTTCATCTCGAAGGTGAAGGACCGGTCGGAGAAGACGGTGATCTTCACCGGAATGGGCGTGCCCTGCTCCATGTCCTTCGTCTTGGCGTTGAACGCTTTGCAGAACTCCATAATGTTGACGCCGCGCTGGCCTAGTGCAGGTCCGATGGGCGGGGAAGGATTGGCCGCCCCCGCCGGCACCTGCAGATTTATGTAGCCATCGATTTTCTTCGCCATAGTCTCCCCTGAGCACTTGACGGGAAGGAGCTTCCTTCCCAGGGTTAGCGGTCCAACGGGCTTTCAAGGCCCTCCCGCACAGTCCGCAGGGAGGCCTCGTGAGAGGCTGTCTCTGCGGCTCGACATAAACTCGCGCGCCTATTCCATGCGCGCCGACGAAACCTCTTTCTTCGCGTCTGTCGTCCTAGCCCGGCACCTTCTCCACCTGGCCGAACTCCAGTTCGACCGGCGTCGGGCGACCGAAGATCGAAACGGCCACCTTGAGCCGCGAACGCTCCTCGTCGACCTCCTCCACGTGCCCCTGGAACGAGGCAAACGGTCCGTCGGCAACCTTCACCTGCTCGCCGACCTCGAAGGTGATCGAGGGCTTGGGTCGCTCCACACCCTCCTTCACCTGGTGGAGGATGCGCATCGCCTCATCCTCCGAGATCGGCATCGGCTTGTTCTCGGCGCCGAGGAAGCCTGTCACCTTCGGCGTGTTCTTGATCAGCAGGAACGCCGGATCGGTCATCTCCATCTTGACCAGCACGTAGCCGGGCAGGAACTTGCGCTCCGACTGCACCTTGCGCCCGCGCTTGACCTCGATCACCTCCTCGGTCGGGACCAGCACCTCCTCGAACAGTTGGTCGAGCCCCGCCGCCTTGGCGCGCTCGCGGATGGCGTCAGCCACCTTCCGCTCGAAGTTGGTGTAGGCATGCACAATATACCAGCGCTTCGCCATTGCCGCTCTTTCGGGGCGCGTTTGCGCAAGATTCGTGGACACGTTCAGCTTCCGCCCTGACCGCTTCAGCGGCTCCCGCCCAGCACCAGCTGGACGAGCCACCCGATCGCTTGATCCGTGAGAAGGAAAAACACCGAGGCTAGCGCTACCATCAGCAAAACCATGAGGGTGGTGATCCACACCTCTTTCCAGGTCGGCCAAGTAACCTTGGCCACCTCCTGGCGAACTTCCTGAATAAACTCCACGGGGTTGTATTTGGCCATTAAAGTGTCATCCCCGGGCATACTGCGACAACCTGACGCACCCAAAGCGCCGGCCATCGGCCACTCCGGCGCCCTCGACCGGCAAGCGACCAACACAAATTGGCAGGGGCGGAGGGTCTCGAACCCCCAACCTTCGGTTTTGGAGACCGACGCTCTACCAATTGAGCTACACCCCTATTTCGCGTGGACGTGCGCCGCCCCCACGCGGGGGCGGCATACTTAGCGGAACTTTTTGCCTTTGTCACTTGCTAGTGGCCCTTATGCCTCAAAGCCTGGGCCACGGGCCTCCTCGACGACCACGGCGGTGCCATAAGCCAGCACCTCCGTCACCGCCGCGGCAATCTCGTTGGCATCGTAGCGCATGGCAAGCACGGCATTGGCGCCCATGTCCTGGGCGTGCGCGATCAGGGCCTCGAAGGCCTCCTGGCGGGCTTGCTCGGCGAGACGTGTATATAGAGTGATATTGCCGCCAAACAAAATCTGGATGCCGGCGCCGATATTGCCGACGATCGAGCGCGAGCGCACCGTCAGCCCGCGCACCACGCCCAGCGTCTTAACCACGCGGTGGCCCGGCAGATCATTGGTCGTCACAACGATCATGGGCCACCATGCCGGCGCGACAGGACGCCATGCCGGCGCGTCAGAAGGTTATGTCGCCGCGCCATGCCATTATGCCAAATTGCCTGCAGCCGAGGCCCAATTTTTGGAGCGGGTGAAGGGAATCGAACCCTCGTCATCAGCTTGGAAGGCTGTTGCTCTACCATTGAGCTACACCCGCAAGGCTCCCTTACACACCGCGCGTTGCACACCGCGAGAGCGCGCTGGTGGAGGGGGCTGGATTCGAACCAGCGTAGGCGAAGCCAACGGATTTACAGTCCGTCCCCTTTAGCCACTCGGGCACCCCTCCTTGAGCACCGCTCTTTCACTTTAGGGCACCGCGGCCCGCAAATGAAATCGCCCCGCGCGTGGATGCGGCAGGGCAAGCGGTTTATGGTGAGCGAGCCCTTGGATGTCAAATGGAAAAGCGGCAGGATGGGCTTCGCCGCAACGCTCGAGCCCATCGGCCCCCCAGACCATGACAACCACCCCTCCCGCCGGCCCGACGGCCCGCGCGCCTTCAAACCGCGCAAGCCCAGACCACGACCGCACCGGCGGCCACCGCCCGCCTCCGCGCCGGACCGAAACCGGCGACGGACCGCTGCTGCTTTATGGCGTGCACGCGGTCGAGGCCGCGCTGCGCAATCCGCGCCGCAAGATCCAGCGGCTGCTGCTGACGGAGAACGCCGAGAACCGACTGAAGGAGGCGCTCACCGGACGCCAGCTCGCGACCGAGCGGGTCTCGCCGCGCGACCTCGACCGCCGGCTCGGTCCCGACACCGTGCACCAGGGCGTGCTCGCCGAGGCCGAGCCGCTGGAAGAGCCGGAGCTCGCCGACCTCGCCGTCAAGGGTGCCGAGGCCGGTCCGCTCGTGCTGCTCGATCACGTCACCGACCCGCACAACGTCGGCGCCATCCTGCGCTCAGTTGCGCGGTGTTCGGCGCGGCCGGCCTCGTCATGACGCGGCGCCACAGCCCGCCGCTCGACGGCACGCTCGCCAAATCGGCCTCGGGCGCGCTCGAGCACGTCGACGATCGCGCTGGTGCAGAACCTGGCGCGCGCGCTCGCCGAGCTCAAGGAGCTGGGCGTCGTGACGCTCGGCCTCGACGACGGCGCCGAGCACCTGATCGAGGACGAGACGTTCGCGACGCCGACCGCGCTGGTGCTGGGCGCGGAAGGCAAAGGCCTGCGCGAGCTGACGCGCAAGAGCTGCGACCGTCTGGTG
>CAVZNR010000045.1:0-82079 GCA_963776675.1 uncultured Alphaproteobacteria bacterium
CCTGTGCTTCTATCGCGGCGCCGATGGCGCGCGCCTGATGATCGTCGGCGAGGCGCCGGGGCGCGACGAGGACCTCGCGGGCAAGCCGTTCGTGGGACGAGCCGGCATGCTGCTCGACAAGATGCTGGCGGCGATCGGACTTTCCGAAAATGACGTGCACATCACCAACATCGTCGATGGCGCCCGCCCGGAACCGCACACCGACGCCGCAGAAGCTGGCCGCGGCCGTTCCTCGAGCGCCAGGCCGCGCTCGTCGCCCCCGACGTGGTGCTGGCACTGGGCGGCGCGGCGGCCAAGCAGTTGTTCGACACCGCCGACGGGATCATGCGCATCCGCGGCAAATGGCGCGCTATCGAGCTCGGGCCCCACAAAGCGCGGGCCATGGCCACGCTGCATCCCGCTTACCTCTTGCGCACGCCGGCCGCCAAGGGCATGGCGTGGCGCGACCTGCTCGCCGTCAAGGCGGGCCTCAAGACCAGCCCTGAGCAATGAGCGATTGAGACCATGGCAAAGCTCGACGAGACCTATCCTTCAAGCCGCTCAACATCGCGGTGATGACCGTGTCGGACACGCGCGACCGCGCGTCCGACACCTCGGGCGACACGCTCGAGGCCATGATCACGGAAGCCGGCCACAAGCTGGCCGCACGCACCATCGTGCTCGACGACCCAGCAGCCATCCGCGCGCAGGTCTCAGCCTGGATCGAGAGCCCCGGCATCAACGTGGTGATCACGACGGGCGGCACCGGGTTCACCGCGCGCGACGTGACGCCGGAAGCGGTCAAGCCTCTGTTCGAAAAGGAGATCGAGGGATTCGCCGTGATCTTTCACATGATCTCGTTCCAGCAGGTCGAGACGTCGACGATTCAGTCGCGCGCCTGCGGAGGGTTGGCGAAGGGGACGTATATTTTCTGTCTGCCGGGCTCGCCGGGGGCCTGCAAGGATGGCTGGAACGGCATCCTCAAGTGGCAGCTCGATAGCCGCCATCGGCCATGCAATCTCGTCGAGATCATGCCGCGTTTGCAGCACGCAACGCCCGCCGAGGCGAGCGACTAAGAAAGCAAAAGCATCGTCAATTCGTTCAGGCGCTGGCCCCGCCACCGCGGCCAAGGAGCTCCAACGTCGCGTTGGTGCTCTCGAACACAGCCGTCGCGAGCTGGCCGGTGACGATCAGGACGAGCCCGATCACGGCGGCCGGAACGCCCAGCAGAACCCCGACGGGAAGTCCCAGGAGCCCGCCCGCCGAAACGTCGGCGACGAAGCCGCCGACTGCGAGCACGGCCACGATGACGCCGGTGAGCACGCTGGCCCAGCCGACGGCGCTGATCAGGTTCGCGACCATGGTGGCCCCGCGATAGCGCGCCTTGTAGGGCTGCTCCGCCGCCATGCCGGCAGCCTTGGCGGCCTCGCGCGCAATCACCTGCGGCAGGTGCTGGGACGGCTCGGGGGCGTAGTCTTGCTGATGCGCGGCCTGTTGGGCGACCGCGTTGGCGCCATAGGGGTCGTGCCGTTGCGCATCGTTACGTTGCGCCTCGTGGCGTTGCTGCTCGTGACGCTGCGGCGGTGGGTTGCCGGCTCCTGGCGGCGCGTGACGCGGGCCTCGCCCCAGCGCCATTCGGCAATGCGGAACAAGCCTTCGCGCGCCTCCTGCGCTTCGGCGGTCATGCCGTGGTGCTCGACCAGGTGACGGTAGAACTGGAGGGCATAGTCCATCTTGCCCTCGGCCTCGGCTCTGCGCGCGGCCTGTAACACCTGCACAGGCGTGTACTGTACGGACATCTGTCCCATTTTACGAACCCCCAACGCTACCCACCTAATTTACGTTACGCCTGCCATTTTGTCAGCCGCAGACCTATTCTTTAGAACACGCCTACCACACGCAGTTGTCAGCTCCCCGCTGGCAAGACGATGCGACCCACCGTGCCTTTGACCGAAGCCAGATCGCGCGCCTCGTCAACGTCGGGCAGCGAGGCGATGCGCGCGACATTGAGACCTGCAAGATTGGCAAGCGTTTGATCGAGCGTCGCGGCGCTCGACCACTCGACATCGGCGAAGGCGCGCGGCACGCGCGGGCGCCGCTTCAAGCCGACGAGCCAATAGCCTCCATCAGGCGAGGGCCCGACGACCGCGTCGTGCGCGCCCAGCGCCTTTATGGCGGATTGAATGTGTGTGGACGTGATCGATGGCACGTCCGTGCCGATGAGGATGATGGGACCCGGCGGCGAGGCGTCCATGACGCGCTGCATGCGCACGCCGAGGTCGCCCTTGCCTTGCGCGCGGCGCGGGAAGCCATTGGGCAGCGCCGCGCTGGCGACGGCGCTATCGGGCGTCACACCGAGCTCGGTGCGCCACGTCCCGTGCTTGCCGATGCGCGCGAGCACGGCGCGCGACGTCGTGCGGTAGAAGTTGGTGGCACGCACCGCGCCTACATCGCGCGCGAGCCGCGTCTTGACGCGACCGACGGCGGGCTCCTTGAGCATCACCACGAGGCGCGCAGCGTAAGGCGCACTTGCCCGCAGCACGCGACGGCGCACGGGCTTTGCCCTGTGAGGAGCCAACGGAAGGGACGCTAAGCGAGCCATGTGATTAGGATCTTTGCCTTTCACCCCCCAGTGAAAGCTTGGACAAGGGGTAAACCACCCAAACCTAAAGGCAGAATTACGACCATCGGGCGGCGACACGGGGCAAAAGCTGCGAAATCAGCTGTCGGCACCAGCTCCGCTGTAAAACTGCGAGATGCGGGTTGCGGGCACGTTGAGAGCATAAAGCACAAGACACATTTGGTTCTTGAAGGCGCGGCGCAGATAGCCCTCGCGCTGATAGCGATGCGCGCTAGTCACCGCGCGGGCACGCAGCATCTTGACGCCGCGCGAGCCGATCCGGCGCACCAGATCGAGATCCTCCATGACGGGAAGCTCGCGATAGCCGCCGACCTTTTCGTAGAGCGCCCGGGGAATGAGCAGGCCCTGGTCGCCATAGGGTAAACGCAGGAGCGCGCACCGGAATCCGACGAGGCCTTCGAGGAAGCGCGGGGCCATGCCCTCGTCGTCGAGCGCGAAGCGGAACGCAGCCGCTGCGGGCTCCGCCCGGCCGCTGTCGATGCGGTCCATGAAGTGCCAGACCTCCCGCTCCCAGCCCACGTCGAGGACGGTGTCGGCATGCAGGAAGAGCAGCCAGGGGTGCTTGGCGCGGGCAGCGCCGGCGGCAAGCTGCCCGCCGCGACTGGGGCGCGTGGTCAGGATATCGGCGCCGGCCGCATCGGCGATCTCGCAGGTCTTGTCGGAGGAGCCCGCGTCGACGATGACCACCTCGCGCACGAGGCCCTCGACGGTGGCGGGAATGAGCGCCGACAGGGTGTCGGGCAGGCTCGCCTGGGCGTTCAACGTGGGGATTACCACCGAGATCATGCGCCCCTCTGTGCCACGGGGTGGGCGCGCCCAACAACCGGCAATCGCTGCCGGGGGGCCGACTCCTTCAATGTTCTTGCTTTGTTCGATATGGCCGCCTAAGCTTTGCGCATGGATCTCGACGAGCACGACAGAGCGGACCCGACGGTGGCGGCCGAACGGCGGCGCGGGCGCGGCGCGCGCTCCAACGCCACGGGACGGTTCGAGGCGGAGCGCCGCGAGGCCTACGACGACGGCTGGGAGAGCCTGGGCGATCTCGACGCCTTTAAGACCGAGGTTCGCGACGAGCCGGCGCGCACCATCATCACGCGCAACGACAGTCCCGACATCTCCTTCGACCGCTCGATCAATCCCTATCGCGGCTGCGAGCACGGCTGCGTCTACTGCTACGCGCGGCCCACGCACTGCTATCTCGGGCACTCGGCCGGCCTCGACTTCGAGACCAAGCTTTACGCCAAGCCGGACGCGGCCAAGCTGCTGGAGCGCGAGCTCAGCCATCCCCGCTACCAGCCGGCCACCATCGCGCTCGGCACCAACACCGATCCCTATCAGCCCATCGAGCGCGAGCGGCAGATCACGCGCTCGGTTTTGGAGGTGCTGGAGCGCACCGGGCACCCCGTGGGCATCGTGACCAAGTCGGCGCTGGTCGTGCGCGACATCGACATCCTCACAGCCATGGCCCGGCGCGGGCTCGCCAAGGTGGCGCTGTCGGTGACGACGCTTGATAAGCGCATCGCGCGCGCCATGGAGCCGCGCGCGGCGACGCCGGCCAAGCGGCTCGACGCCGTGCGCCAGTTGAGCGAGGCCGGCATCCCCACCGCGGTGATGGTCGCGCCCATCGTGCCGGGGCTCACGGATGCGGAAATCGAGCGCATCCTCGCAGCCTCACGCGACGCCGGCGCCACCGAGGCAGGCTACGTGTTGCTGCGCCTGCCGTTGGAAATCAAAGATCTTTTCCGCGAATGGCTCGCCACCGAGTTCCCCGACCGTGCAAGCCGTGTCATCCATCTGATGCAGTCCATGCATGGCGGGCGCGACTATGTCTCCGAGTTCGGCGTGCGCCAGCGCGGGACCGGGCCCTATGCCGAGCAGATCGGCAAACGCTTCCGGCTCGCGGCCAAACGCCTGGCCCTCAATGAGCGCCGCCAATCGCTGCGCACCGATCTGTTCCGCCCGCCCGTGCTCGCCGGGCAACAAATGCGGCTTTTCTAACGGCTTTCTTCGGGCAGCGCGGCGCCCGCCTTTGACAGCCGGGCCCCGGGCGGCAAACCATGCCCGACATGGGCACCGTCGATTCGCGCCTGATGCCGACGTTCGAGCTGGAGGCTGCCGAGCTGCAGCTCCAGCGCGGCCCTGTCTGCGGCGTCGACGAGGCCGGCCGCGGACCGCTCGCAGGTCCCGTCGTGGCCGCCGCCGTCATCCTCGATCCCGAGCGCATTCCCGACGGCATCAACGATTTAAAGGTGCTCGACGAGAATACGCGCGAGGTCCTCTACCGCCGCATCAAGTCGACATCGGTCGTCGGCGTCGGCATCGCCGACGTGACGCGCATCGATCGCGACAACATTCTTTACGCGACCATGTGGGCGATGGCCGAGGCGGTGGCGCAGCTCCCCACAACGCCGAGGCTCGCCGTGATCGACGGCAACCGCGCGCCCAAGCTTGGCTGCGAGGCGCGCACGCTGGTGAAGGGCGATGCGCGGTGCCTGTCGATCGCGGCTGCGTCCATCATCGCCAAGGTGACGCGCGACAGAATAATGATCGCGCTCGCCGCCAAGCATCCGGGCTACGGCTTCGAACGCCACAAAGGCTACGGCACGGCAGAGCATCAAGATGCGATCCGCCGCCTCGGCGTGACGGTGCATCACCGCCGCTCGTTCCGCACCGTGCAGCTGGCGTTGGGCCTCGTGCTGGAAGACAGCACGGCCGGCTGACAAAACGTGCCGGCGCATGCGCTCGCGTTGCTGCAACTACCTTTAAATCGCTGGTCAAGCTCGCTGGCGCCCGTCTATGGTTGGCGTCCCCCGAGTAGCGATCCTGGCGGCGCTTACATTGCCGGCTCGCGGTCGCGTCAGTCAGTTCCAGTACAGTTGAAAGTTGCGTTCCATGGCTCTGCGTCGCTCCGATTCCACGACCAATCGCGTCATCGTCGGTGATTGCCTCGAGGCTTTGAAAAGCCTTCCCACCGCCAGCGTCGACCTGGTCTTCGCCGACCCCCCCTACAATCTGCAGCTCTCAGCCGACCTGATGCGCCCCAACAATACGCGCGTCGACGGCGTCGACGACGACTGGGACAAGTTTGCAAGCTTCGCCGAGTACGACGCGTTCTCGCACGCGTGGCTCAAGGAATGCCGCCGCGTGCTGAAGCCCGACGGCGCCGTCTGGGTGATCGGCTCGTACCACAACATCTTCCGTCTCGGCGTGACGCTGCAGGACCTCGGCTTCTGGATCCAGAACGACGTCGTGTGGCGCAAGGTGAACCCCATGCCCAACTTCCGCGGCAAGCGCTTCACCAACGCCCACGAGACGCTGATCTGGGCCGCCCGTGACCAGCGGGCGCGCGCCACCTTCAACTACGAGAGCCTGAAGGCGCTCAACGACGATCTGCAGATGCGTTCCGACTGGCTGTTCCCGATCTGCTCGGGCCCCGAACGCCTCAAGGACGAGGGCGGGCGCAAGGCGCACCCGACGCAGAAGCCCGAAGCGCTTCTGCACCGCGTGCTGATCGCATCCACCAAGCCGGGCGACGTGGTACTCGATCCCTTCTTCGGCACCGGCACGACGGGCGCCGTGGCCAAGCGGCTGGGGCGGCGCTACATCGGCATCGAGCGCGATGCCGACTACGCCAAGGCTGCGCAAGAGCGCATCGCCAAGGTCACGCCCTTGGGCCCGTCGGCCCTGGAGACGCAGCGCTCCAAGCGCGCCGAGCCGCGCGTGCCCTTCGGCACCATCGTGGAGCTGCGCCTGCTGGAGCCAGGCACCACGCTGCTCGATCCGCGCAAGCGCATCCGGGCCGAGGTGAAGGCCGACGGCACGCTCACGGCCGGCGGGGCGCAGGGCTCGATCCACCGGCTCGGCGCCATGGTCCAGGGCAAGACGGCCTGCAACGGCTGGACCTACTGGCACTTCGAGGTCGACGGGAAGCTGAAGCCCATCGACCTGCTGCGTGAGGAGGCCAAGCGCCAGCTGGGCCTCAGCTCGACACCCGCACTGGTCGCCGCCGAGTAAGCGCTAACCACGATGTGCGGGTTGCGACAATTCGGCGTGCCCGCGCTCGACCCTTGAATTGACGAGCAATCCCGGCCCGGTACGGCATTTTCCCGGACGGCGCCGTAGACGTGGGCAGGCTAAGCCGCTAATTCAGCGGGTCACTCGGGCCAATCACGGCGGAAGGGGCCATGCGGCACACCGCATCGAGACTGGATCGCCTGCTCATCATCGGTGCTGGACCCGTCGGCCTCGCAATGGCCGACGCCCTCCGGCAGCGCGGGCTGGCGTATGACCATGTCGACGCCAACGACGGCGTTGGCGGCAACTGGCGTCACGGCATCTATCGGGGCGTGCACATCGTCTCCTCGAAACGCTCGACCGCCTTCGCCGACTACCCGATGCCGAGCCATTACCCCGACTTCCCGTCCGCGCTGCAGATGCGCGAGTATCTGGAAAACTACGCGCGCGACCGCGACCTGCTCGACACCATCGAGTTCCGCAAGAAGGTGGTGAGCGCGGTCCCGCTCTCCGACGAGAGCTGGCAGGTGCGGCTCGATACAGGCGAGGAGCGCATCTACAAGGGCGTCGTCGTCTGCAATGGCCATCATTGGTCCAAGCGGATGCCGGAGTACCCCGGCCGCTTCACCGGCACGCTGATCCATTCCAAGGACTACGAGGAGCCGCGCCAGCTCAAGGACAAGCGCGTGCTGGTGATGGGCGGCGGCAATTCAGGCTGCGATCTCGCCTGTGACGCGGCACGCGTCGGCGAGAGCTGCGACTGGAGCCTGCGCTCGGGCTACTGGTTCCTGCCCAAGACCGCCTTCGGCAAGCCGCTCACCGATCTGCCCATCTGGGAGCTGCCGGTGTTCCTGCAGCGGCTCATCCTCAAGGCGCTGGTGCGCGTCTTCATCGGCGACTACCGCAAGTACGGGTTGCAGCGGCCGACGCACAAGCTGTTCGAGCGCCACCCTGCGTTCGGCACCGACGTCCTGACCTACCTGCGCCAGGGGCGCATCAAGCCGCGTCCCGACATCGAGCGCTTCTCCGGCAACAAGGTGCACTTCACGGACGGAAGCACGGGCGAGTACGACCTGATCGTTGCCGCCACCGGATTCTACAACAGCTTCCCGTTCCTGCCGCAGGGCCTGGTGCCGGTCGAGAACGACGTGGTGCACGTCTACGGCGGCGCATTCCCCGATGCCGTCAAGAACCTCTACATCGTCGGCTGGGCGCAGGCGCGCAACGGCATCGGCTCGCTGATCACGCCGGCGTCGAAGCTTTACGCCGAGATGATCGCCATGCAGGACGAGATCGAGCTGCCGATCGGCTACGTGCTCAAGTGGCGCGGTCTCAAGGTGCCGACCTCGAACCTCGTCAACCCGGCGGCAACGCGCCGGGTGATCCGCCTGACGCATTACCTGCTGCCGCTTTTGCGCCGTCGCGCCCGCATCCTCGCCGAGAAGGAGCCGCGCGCACCGTTCGATCCCGCCGGATACGGGCTCGAAGCGACGGAAAGCGCGATCGCCGTCAACGGGTGACGGGATCAAACGTTTTCGGTGTCGGACCCGGAGGGTCAGACACCGTTTGCTCAATCATTCCAGGAAAAGCTAGTCGGCGATCCGATAGCGGCGCAGCCTGTCGGACGGGCGCAGCTCGCCGCGCGTCAGCCGATACGTGTAGCCCGGATTGTAGGGGTAGGCGAAGCCGCGATAGGCGAAGTAGTGCGTCTCTTGCGTATTGAAGCGCGGGCGCACGTAGTAGACGCTGCCGTCCGGACGGCGCTTGAACTCGACCTTCTCGACCAGCGTCGGCGACTTGGCGACCTGGCCGATACCGGAGCCCGGCATCGCCGCGGCCGGCGCGATTGACAGAAGGCCCGCGCCAACGAGCGCCCCGGCGAGAAGTGTGATCCGCATTTGTGGCTCCTCGATCTCTTTTGTTGCTCTCAAGAGTTGCTCTCAAGGATCGCGGCGCAACGCAGCTACAAACCCCGGACCCGTCCCGGAGACAAACATTAACGGCAGCGCGTTAACTGAAGGTGTCTCTGCGGCCACGGTATCTGCTCTTGATGCTGACAAGGGCCGCTCGCCGCCGCTCCTCACCGCCATCTGTCCGTTGCCTTACCCATTGGTATGAAAGGCGAACGGAGCCTTGTGAGGCGGTGTCTGCGCCAGCACATCTCTCTTTACAGGCGCGCCTCGACGACGCGCGGAAAGTAAGGAGCAATCCAATGAAACATCCCCTGAGAAACGTTGCCGCCGGCTGTGCTGCCGCGGCTCTGCTCGCAGGCGCCTCGAGCGGCGCGGCGAACGCCTACTACCTCGGCTACGGGAATGGCGACCCCGGCAATTGGAGCTTCTGGACCGAGCAGCAGGGTGGCCCGCCGCACAAGTCCAAGGTCAACGTGCAGCACGCGGCCGCCTCTCATCATCACCATGCGGCTTTGAAGAAGGAGAAGCAGCAATCCTAAAGACGCCGGGCAGCGAGTGGCGCGAGACCCGCGCCCCTCACTGCTCCCTTAGCCCGTGCGCGATGACCTTGCGCATGACGCTCGGCAGCGCGGCGGAGGCGAGATCGCGGCGTTTCACCCAGCGGCAGCGCTCGGGCTCGGCCCAGAAGGTGAGCGTGGCATCGTTGGCCACCAGCGCGCGGTAGACGACGAGCTCCAGCTTGAAATGCGTAAACGTGTGGGTGACCGTCCCCGGCATCTTCCACCAGTCCGCCTTCAAAGGAGCTGCGCGCAGGGCGTCCTTGGCGGGCGGCAGCAGGTCCTCCCATAGCGTCGACGGCACCTCCAGCATGCCGCCCAGGAGCCCCGCCTCGGGGCGGCGGCGCAGAAGCACGTGCCCGTCCTCGCGCAGCGCCATGAAGGCGATGCCGACGCGCAGCGGGCGCTCGGCCCGCACGCCACGCAACGGCAGCTGCTCGGCGATCCCGCGCGCGTTGGCGGCGCAGTCGGTCTGCACCGGGCATACGAGGCACGATGGCCGGCGCGGCGTGCAAATGCCGGCGCCCAGATCCATCATCGCCTGCGCGAAATCGCCAGGCCGGTCGTCTGGCGTGAGCGTCGCCGCCAGCCGTCTCAGCTCACTCTTGGCGGCGGGCAGCGGCTGGCGCACGGCGAAGAGGCGCGCCACCACGCGCTCGATATTGCCGTCGACGGGCGTCGCCGGCGCGCCGAAGGCGATGGCCGCGATGGCCGCTGCGGTGTAGGGCCCGACGCCCGGCAGCTCCTGCAGCTCGGTGACGGTCGAGGGAAAGCGGCCGCCATGGTCGTGCGCCACGACGTGGGCGCACTTGTGCAGGTTGCGGGCGCGCGAGTAGTAGCCGAGCCCCGCCCAGGCCGCCAACACGTCATCGAGCGGTGCGGAGCTGAGCGCGGCGACCGTGGGCCAGAGTTTCAGGAAGCGCAGGTAGAAGGGGATGACGGCCTTGACCGTCGTCTGCTGCAGCATGATCTCGCTGAGCCACACGGCGTAGGGATCGGCGCGCTTGCCCGGCGCCACGCGCCACGGCAGATCGCGGCGCTCCTCGTCGTACCAGGCGAGGAGCGCGTCGACCGTATCCGGCCCGGCGGGCCGCAGCGGCAGTTGCTTGCGCGCAACAGCGGTCAAATGATCCTCACTGCGCTCCCGCGAATCGCTTCCCCGATGGTAAGCGTCGCCTGAGCCCCTGGAAACCGCCAAGCCGGTCGAACCCACACCATGACGAACGCCTCCCCCATGCGCCCGACGCAAACCTCGCACACGGCACCGGGGAAGCGGGGCTACGTGGCGGCCCGCGCGGTCGGCTCCTTCGTGCCCAAGCTGACGCGCAAGGCCTTCGAGAAATACGGATTTTCGGCGGCCACCCTGCTCACCGACTGGTCGGCCATCGTGGGCAAGGAGCTCGCCGCTTTTACCGCGCCCGAGCGCCTCAAGTGGCCGCGCAGCGTCGCCATTCGCGAGGACGTCGAGGCCGGCGCCGAGGGGCGCCCCGGCGCCACGCTGATCCTGCGCGTCGATCCCGCGCGCGCCCTCGACATCGAGTACAAGGGGCGCCAGATCCTGGAGCGCATCAACGGCTATTTCGGCTACCGCGCCATCGCCGAAATGCGCATTTTGCAGGCCCCGCTCGCCAAGACCGCAGCGCCGAGAGCGGCGCTGCAGGCGCCACCGCCGGTGGCGGCACCCGAGCTTGCCTCGATTCCCGACGAGCGTCTGCGCGCGGCCCTGACGCGCCTCAAATCGGGCCTCATGGCGCGCGCTCCGGCCGCCTGAATCCGGGCGGATTACCCTTCCTTCACTTGGCATTCAGGCGGTTTTTGCCTTATTGCAACGCTCGTCGCATGCTAGGCGGGCAGGGGGCTTCTTACCTCCGCCGCCCGAGCCAAGAAAGCAGGAGCCAACGCACGTGTTCGCATCAAATAAGCTACTCGGCCAAACAGAGCTGTCACGGCGCACGCTTCTGTTGGGCGTCGGTCTCTCGGCGCTGGCCGCCGGTATCGGGCTGATGCCCCTTTCGGCGCTGGCGCAACAGAAGGGCCCCTCCGAGGTGCCGGTCGAGGAGCTGATGAAGCCGAGCCCGCTCGGCGAGCTCGCCCTCGGGCCGCCCGACGCCAAGGTGACGGTAGTCGAATATGCGTCCATGACGTGCGGTCACTGCGCGCACTTCACCAAGGACGTGTGGCCGGACTTCAAGAAGAAGTACGTCGACACCGGCAAGGTCTACTACGTGTTCCGTGAGTTCCCGCTCGACAACCTCGCCGCTGCCGCCTCCATGCTGGCGCGCTGCGCCGGCAACGACAAGGCCTTCCCGCTGATCGAGGTGCTGTTCGAGAAGCAGGCCGACTGGGCCTTCGCCGAGGGCAACCCGGTGCCGAAGCTGTTTGAGATCGCCAAGCAGGCGGGCTTCACGCAGGAATCCTTCGACAAGTGCCTGACCGACCAGAAGCTGCTCGACAACATCACGGCCGGGCGCACGCGCGCCTCCGATGTTTTCGGCGTCAGCGCCACGCCGACGTTCTTCATCAACGGTAAGAAGCTGGACGGCGCGCCGACGCTCGCGAACTTCGACAAGATGATCGAGCCGTTGCTGGCCAAGAGCTGATAAGGGGCCTCGTGGCGATCACGCGCGCACTCGCCGCGCTGCTGGTGCTGCCCGTGCTGGTCGCGGGCTGTGCGGGGGAGGGCGTGCTCTCCGCGGGCGGGATGACGACGGAAGACCTTCCGCAAGCCGCCGACACCGCGCAGGAAAAGACCGGCGTCACCAAGACGGCGGACGGCGGTTTCAATCCGTTCGATCCGCCCCCCACCTCGGTGTCGGGTGGCCGCGAGGTCATCAAGGACCCGACGATCGCCCAGATCATGCAAACCGGTCCGCTGCCGGAGATGGCGTGGGGGCGCGCCGACGCCCCCGTCACCATCGTGCAGTATGCTTCCCTCACCTGCCCCTATTGCCGGCGCTTCCACAAGGAGACCTTCCCCAAGCTCAAGAAGGAATTCATCGACACCGGCAAGGTGCGCTACATCCTGCGCGAGTTCCCCATCGGCAAGACGTCGGGGGCGGCGACCATCGCGCTGCGCTGTGCCAAGCCGGAGAAGTACTTGGAACTCTACGGCAAGTTCCTCGAGCAGCAGCCGGCCTGGGTCTCCCAGGAGGTGCGATGGGACCCCATATTCAAGGTCGCCTCGCAGGTGGGGATGACGCGTCAGCAGTTTGACGCCTGCCGCGAGAATCAAGCCATGATCGACGGGTTGAAATGGGTCAAGGATCGCGGGCGCACGCTCGGCATCATCGGCACGCCCAATTTCTTCGTCGGGGGCACGCTCGTCAAAAAGGTGCTCACGATCGAGGAGATCCGCACCATGGTCGAGCCGCTCCTCAAGGCTCGCGCCACTGCGGCGGCAGGCGCGCCGAACTGAAAGCCGGCGGCGCTGGCCACGGTCCCGCTTTACGCTTGCGAGCTCTAGGATCCGCATGAAGATCTCCCGCCTGAGGCTGTTGGGCTTCAAATCCTTCGTAGAGCCGACCGAGCTCGTGATCGAGCAGGGGCTGACCGGCGTCGTGGGACCCAACGGCTGCGGCAAGTCGAACCTCTTGGAGGCGCTCCGCTGGGTCATGGGCGAGACCTCGCACAAGAGCATGCGCGCGGCCGCGATGGACGACGTGATCTTCTCGGGCACCAACAGCCGCCCTGCACGCAATTCGGCGGAAGTGACGATCTTCCTCGACAACTCCGAGCGCAAGGCGCCGGCCGAGTTCAACGGATTCGACACCATAGAGATCACGCGCCGCATCGAGCGCGAGGCAGGCTCGGCCTACCGCATCAACGGCCGCGAGGCGCGCGCCCGCGACATCAAGATCCTGTTCGAGGACGCGGCAACCGGCGCGCGCTCGCCGGCACTGGTGCGCCAGGGCCAGATCGGCGAGATCGTCAACGCCAAGCCCGAGCAGCGCCGCCGCATTCTGGAGGACGCCGCCGGCATCGCCGGACTGCACAGCCGCCGCCACGAGGCAGAGCTGCGCCTGAAGGCGACGGAAACCAACCTTGCCCGCCTCAACGACGTGCTGGGACAGCTCAACAGCCAGGTCGAGAGCCTGAAGCGGCAGGCGCGCGCGGCGCGGCGCTACAAGGAGATTTCCGGCGACATCCGCCGCCAGGAGGCGCTGCTGTTCCACCTGAGCTGGACCGAGGCGCAGGCCCACGTCGACGCCGAGGAGGCCGCCTTGCGCCAGACGCTGGCGACACTGGGCGACGCGACCCAGGCCGAGGCTCAGGCGCTCGGCGAGGAGGCGCGTCTGGCCGACGGCATGAACCCGTTGCGCGAGGAGGAGGCCAAGCGCGCGGCGATAGTGGCGCGGCTGCGCCTCGAGCAGGAGACCTTCGAGCAGGAGGCGCAGCGCGCGGCCGACCGCCAGCGGGAGCTGGAAGCCCGCGCCGAGCAGCTCAGCACCGATCTCGCCCGCGAGGAGGCGCTGATCACGGAAGCACGCGAGATCCTCGCCGGGCTGGAGCGCGAGGTCGAGGCGCTGAGAACGGCGGAGGCCGGCGCCGACGCTCACGAGGGCGCGGCAAAGTCGACGCTCGCCGAGGCCGAGAGCGCGCTACAGTCGGCCGAGCAGCACCATGCCGAGCTGACGGCGAACGCTGCCGAGCGGCGCGCCAAGCGCAATAGCCTCGAGGCGGGCCTTGCCGAGCGCCGCGATACGATAGCGAAGCTGGAGCGCCAGCTCGCCGAGCTCGACGCCCAGACGCGCGAGATCACCGGCCGCGCACCCGATGCCGAAAAGCTGGCCCAGATCACCCAGGCCGGGAAACGCCTCGGCGAGGAGATTTCCCGCTTCGAGGTGCAGGCGATCGCCGCCGAGGAGAAGGCGCAGACGCCTCGCCGCGACGGCCAACGCTGCACGCGAGGAAAGCGCGGAGGCGCGCCTGGCGCTGACCTCGCTCCGCGCCGAGCGCGAGACGCTGGTCAAGCTTTTGATCGGCGCACGCGGCACCGAGTATCCTCCCATTCTCGACCGGCTGCGGGTGGCGACCGGCTACGAGGCGGCCCTCGGCGCAGCCCTCGGCGACGACCTGGAGGCTCCCGCCACCGAGGAGGCGCCGGTGCACTGGCACCAGGTTCCGGTCGGCCGCCACGACGGCGCGCTGCCCTCGGGCGTCGACCCGCTCGCGGCCCACGTCGAGGCGCCGCCGGAGCTCGACCGTCGTCTGCGCCAGACCGGCATCGTCGCCTCGCGTGAGGACGGGCGCCGCCTGCAGGCGCAATTGAAGCCCGGCCAGCGGCTGGTCACGCGCGAAGGCGACTTGTGGCGGTGGGACGGCTTCACGGCGGCCTCGGAAGGCGTCACACCGGCCGCGCAGCGGCTCGCCGAGCGCAACCGGCTGTCCTCGATCGAGCTGGAGGAAGCCGAGGCGCGTACCGCCGCGACTGAAAAAGCCGAGACCGAGCGCGAGGCAGCGGAAGCCTTGCAGCATGCGCAAAAAGAAGAGCAGCGGCTGCGCCAGTTGTGGCGCGAGGCGCAAGGCATGCTCGTCAAGACGCGCAAGTCGCTCACCGCGATCGAGCGCGCCGCGCGCGAGACCGAGAGCAAGCTTGCCACCGTGGCCGGCGCGCGTGCGCGGGCCGACCAGGATCTCATCGTCGCCAAGGACGCCGTCGCCGCCGCCGAAACCGCACTTGCCGAGTTCGCATCGAGCGTTGACCCCGAGCCGGAGCTGGCCGAGACGCATGCCCAAGTCCTATCGCGGCGCACCGCGCTCGCCGACGCGCGCGCCGGCCTCCAGGAGCTGGAGCGCGAGCGCCGCGGGCGCGCCGAGCGCCAGGCCGCGATCGGCGTCGAGCACGAGCGCTGGACCACGCGCAGCGCCGGCGCCGAGCAGCAGATCGATACGCTGAGGTCGCGGCTCGATGAGACCAAGACCGAGTTGCAGAGCCTCGCCGACATGCCGGCCAAGATCGAGGAGCGGCGCGGCAAGCTGTTGAGCACGCTCACCGAGGCGGATCGCGAGCGTCAGACCGCCGCCGACGCGCTCGCTGAAGCGGATGGCGCGCTCAAGGCCGGCGTGCAGGCGCTACGGGCCGCCCAAAGCGCCGTGACCGAGGCGCGCGAGGCCCGCGCACGCACCGAGGCGCTGCTGGAAGGCGCGCGCACACGCCGCCAGGATGTGTCGCGCCAGATCCGCGAAGGTTTGGGCGTCGCGCCCGAAGGCTGCCTGACGGTGGCCGAGGTCGAGCCGGGCGCGGAGCTTCCGCCGCTCGCCGACGTCGAGCGCAAGCTCTCCGCCCTCAAGATCGACCGCGAGCAACTCGGCGGCGTAAACCTGCAGGCCGACGACGAGTTGCAGACGCTCGGCGCCCAGCATGCCGGGCTCGATGCGGAGCGTGCCGACGTGGAGCAGGCCATCGCCAAGCTGCGTGGCGCCATCAGCCAGCTCAACCGCGAGGCGCACAAGCGGCTGCAGGAGGCCTTCGAGGCGGTCGACGGCCACTTCCGCAAGCTCTTCACCACGCTGTTCGGTGGCGGCGAGGCGCGGCTGGAAATGATCGAGGGCGAGGATCCGCTGGAAGGCGGCCTGGAGATCATCGCCAAGCCGCCCGGCAAGAAGCCGGCGACGCTGTCGCTCTTGTCAGGTGGCGAGCAGTCGCTGACGGCGATGGCGCTGATCTTCGCGGTGTTCCTCACCAACCCGTCCCCGATCTGCGTGCTCGACGAAGTGGACGCCCCGCTCGACGACGCCAACGTCGATCGCTTCTGCCGCCTGCTCGAGAGCATGGCGGAGGAGACCGCCACGCGCTTCCTGGTCATCACCCATCACCCGATGACCATGGCGCGCATGAGCCGCCTGTTCGGCGTCACTATGGCCGAGAGGGGCATCTCGCAGCTCGTGTCCGTCGACCTGGAGACGGCGCAGCGCTTCCGCGAGGCGGGCTGAGCGATTCAGCGTTACGTTTTCGATAGTCCTTTGGCGGCAGCCCCTCACCCGGCCGCGCATGCTTTGCATGCTGCGGCCGACCTCTCCCTCTGGGAGAGGTGAAAGGGCCGCGGCCGCGCGACAACACCTCTCCCGGGGGAGAGGTCGGAAGCGAATGCAATGAGCTTCCGGGTGAGGGGGTCGCACGCCAGGCGCGCAATAACGCTATCGGCTGATGGCGCTGGTCGTCGCGGCGCGGGGGCGGGCGACTTGGTGCAGATGTGGTCGTCGGCCCACTCGGGCGTCTCCGACCGGTGCGCAAGCCGGAACTCCATCGTGCACAAGCTGCAGCTATTCTCGCCCAGTGCCTTGATGATGCGATCATAGGACCCGCCCTCGTCGGGCCAGGTCATCATCAAGGTGTCGTTGCGCTCGCAGCGCAGCGCCTTGCCCGCGTGCATCGCGATAATCTCGCGGCTCGCCTGCGTGAGCTGCCAGGTCAGCGGAATGCGGAAGTCACGCAGGTTGAGAAAGAGCGGAATGACGGGCAACTCGACCAGCGCCCGCTGGTAGGACGTCTCCTCCGCGGCGTGCACGATGCACTCCGCCATCTCCGGGCAGGCCTCGACGAACGCACCGTGAAAGGCGATCTCGGCGCGTGTCTGCCAGGTCGAGATCAACGTGCGTATGGGCAGCGGGGCCTCGCCGAAGCTCGAATCTGTAACCGGCGTGCCCTCGTAGCCCATCAGCACGACGAGGTAGAACTTGGCCTTCATGGCCTTAGGCGTGTCCTTGGTGCGGTCGACCGCGACCTTGAGCGCCTTCAAGACCTGGCGCGCGATATCGACGCCCGAGCTTTCGACGTAGCCTCCGTCGACGAGGCGCATACGCTTTCTATCCGGGCCCGTCTCGACCGACGCCGCGGGCAGCACCCAAGGGAAGCGCGCGCTCATGCCGGCCGCGGTCGAGAGCTTGATGTCGGGCTCGAGGTCGGGATCCTCGTCACGCGGCAACAGCGGATGCAGCCGCGCGATCTTCGACCACTGCATGCCCGCCACCGCTCCCGTCGAGATCGGCGACATGACGATGCGGTAGCCGTTCGCCACCTCGGTGGTGTTGAGGATCAGGGCCGGCACCGCCTCGTCGTCCCGGTCCGGGGTCCATAAATCGAGGAACGGCCCTTCGAAGGGGTTGGGCAAGGTTTCGACGTCGGGGTCGTCCTTGGCGGCGTCGGCCGCCATGGCGCTCCAGGCCGCCTCGATGCTGGCGTCAAGCGCACGCGAGCGGTCGAAGCGGCCGATGGGCACCGGCAGGAACCGCTGCACGAAGTCGGGAAACAGCGCCGCGGCAATCACCGGCGACAGGAAGTCCTGCTCGAAGAACTTCTGCGTTCGCTTCTCGAAGAAGTTGTCCTTGGGATCGAGGTTGCAGCCGACGTATTCCTGGTTCCTGGCCTTGAGCTTGGCGAGGCCGGCAAACAGCGATGCGCCGATCGAGCCGCCGGAGACGCCGCTGATGGCGAATACGTGCTGGGCGAAGTTGGGACAGGCATCCTGCATGCGCGCGAGGAAGGTCGCGGTGTAGTGCGCCGCGAAGGCGCCGCCGCCCGCCGCCGCTACGATGAACACCGGGTAGGGCTCTTTGGCAGAGCTGTAGTAGTCGAGGTCACCGCGCGAATCATACCAGTGCTCGAACGCGGGCCCCAGCTCCGCCGTGGCTTCGGCATCGCGCTCGTGCTCGACGAGGCGAACGAAGTGGTTGTCGTTGAGGTCCAGCCCGTTGAGAGCGATGGCGCCGACGACCAGCATCGAGATCAAGGGAAGGCGCAGCGCTTCGCCCAGCACGAACAGATTGCTCAAGACGACCACGAGGACGGCGAGAAACACCCCGAAGATCGCGACGACGCCGATGGCCTGCGCCAGCGACGGTGGTGCCAGCGCGAACGTGCCGACGCACGTCCAGGCCATGACGGTGGAGCAGATCGTCGTCTCCTTCCCGATCAGCCATTTTCCCGGCGAGTTGTATTTCCAGCGCTTGCCCTTGGTGCGGAAGATCGTCGCCAGCAGCACGATGACCACCAGGCCGATGGCGATCAGCGTCGCGATCCACAGGCGCGACGGCGACACATTGATGAGCTCGTAGACTTTCTCCAGCTCCGGCCAGTCGCGGCGGCCGGCCACGCTTTTGACCAGGCCTGCGGTCGTCTCGGCGTCTCTTATGGTCAGGTAGAGGCCGAGGGCGGCGCCCAGCGGCACCGAGGCGGCCAGCAGGCGCGGCATCCAGCGCAACAGCCGCCCCTCGACGGACGTCTGCTCGAGCAGTCTCTGGCGCTCGATGATCGTCGCCTGCCGCCCGCAATGCCAGATGAAGCCGCTCGCCACCAGAAGTGCCAAGAACCCCAGCGCGACCTGCCAGTGCTGGTTGGGAAAGTCGTCGGCGAGCACGCGGTAGACCTCGCGCGTCTGCGGCGGCAGGCCGAGCACGACGAAGGCGAACACGGATACGATCAGCGGCGCGCGCAGGACGCGGGCTGCATCGAAGAACTGCGCGAGATAGTTGTGCGACAGATGCAATGCGCGCATTTCGCCCCCGAAGCAGCCGGCCCTCCCGCTGCGGTACGAAAGATACCCGTTCGCGCGCCCGCTCCTAAAGCTTTCCGGAGACTTTTCCAGACCCGGTTGGCGGGCGCCCGGGGAGGGGTCCAGCGGCGCCCCACCCTGCGCGGTTTCGCCGTACCCCCAATGAATTGGGCGCTTTCTTGACACCCCCAGGGGCCGTCACTATGGTGCGCGCCGTTGAGAAAACCCGCCGTTTGGTAGCCTCTTAAGCCGCATCGGGCCGGTACCGCCATGTCAGCCGCAGAGAAGGGCTCGAGCCCCGGTCGTGGCGAGATCAGCCCCGAGCAGCGTGAAGCGTTTCAAAAACGCTCCGATTCGCTCGGAAAGCGGCTCGACCAGGTGAAAGCCCGCCGAAATCCGCCTCAGTCGGGTGACGCGCGTGCCCGCGGCGAGGCATTTGCTAGGGCCTTCCGCTTCGTCGCCGAACTGATCGTCGGCGTCGGTGTGGGAGGATTTATCGGTTGGGCGTTGGACCGTTGGCTCGGCACGACACCCTGGCTCCTGGTCCTGTTCGTCACTCTCGGCTTTGCCGCGGGTCTCATGAACGTGATCCGGGCCGCACAGAAGGCGCAGGCAGAGGCGGTGGCGACGCAGCTTGCGACACCGTCCGTGCAGGGCGATGACGAGGACGACAGGTAGGGGATTGGACCTTGGCGGCTGAAGGCGTGGAAGGGGCGGCTCATCACAGCCCCATGACCCAGTTTCAGATCGAGCGCATCGTCCCGATGGAGATCTTCGGGTACGACGTCTCGTTCACCAACGCATCGCTCTTGATGGTGATCGCGGTGGTGCTGATCTCGGGCTTCCTCATTTTGTCCATGGGCCGGCGCGCGCTGGTGCCGGGGCGGCTGCAGTCGGTGGCCGAGCTCTCCTACGAGTACATCGCCAACATGGTGCGCGAGAACCTCGGGGAGGAAGGCATGAAGTACTTCCCCTGGGTGTTCACGATCTTCATCTTCATTCTCACCCTCAACCTTCTCGGGTTGATCCCCCATTCCTTCACCGTGACGAGCCACATCATCGTCACGTTCGCGTTCGCCGCGATGGTCTGGATCACGGTCACGCTGATCGGGTTTGCCCGCCACGGGTTTGGCTTCCTGCGCCTGTTCGTGCCGGAGGGCATTCCGATCTGGCTGATGCCGGTCATCATCCCGATCGAGCTCATTTCCTATCTGATCCGCCCGGTCAGCCACTCGGTGCGTCTGTTCGCCAACATGATGGCGGGCCACACCATGCTGAAGGTGTTCGCGGGCTTCGTCATCGGTCTGGGCTTCATCGGCGGCTGGGCGCCGCTGGCGTTCCTGGTCGCCTTCACCGGCCTGGAGTTCCTGGTGGCCTTCCTGCAGGCGCTGATCTTCACGGTGCTCACCTGCATTTATCTCAACGACGCGCTTCACATGCACCACTAGAAAGCTCTGCCTGGACGCGCGCCGACTAGAAACACGACTGAACACACTCATCCTAAAAGGGAGAAGACTACGATGGAGTTGGAAGCTGCAAAAATGATCGGCGCCGGCCTTGCCTGCAGCGCGCTCATTGGTGCCGGTGTCGGCATCGGCAACATCTTCGGCAACTACCTGTCGGGCGCCATGCGCAATCCGTCCGCAGCACCCGGTCAGTTCACCAACCTTCTGATCGGCTTCGCGCTCGCCGAGGCGACGGGCCTGTTCGGCCTGCTGATCGCGCTCATCATCCTCTTCGGTTAAGAAGAGAGCGGTGCGCGCCTTGAGGAGAGAACCATGATGGCAGCGATCCCCGCGTTCATCGTGACGGCTGCTGCCGCCGCGACGACGCACGAGGAGAAGTCCGGGGGCTTGCCGCAGCTCAATCCGAACGACTTCTCTCCCCAGCTGGTGTGGCTGGCGCTGACCTTCGTCGTGCTCTACCTGATCCTCGCGCATGTGGCGTTGCCGCGCATCGGCGAGGTTCTGGAGGAGCGCCGCGACCGCGTGCAGCGCGACCTCGACTCGGCCGATCGTTTCAAGACCGAGACGGACGCCGCGCTCGCCGCCTACGAGCAGGCGCTGAGCGAGGCCCGCCAGAAGGCCTCGTCGATGGCCAAGGACATGCGCGAGGCGCTCGGTGCCGAGACGGACAAGGAGCGCGCGGCCGTCGAAAGCCAGCTCGCTGCCAAGCTCGCCGAGGCCGAGGGGCGCATCACCGCCACCAAGACCAAGGCGCTGTCGAGCGTCGACGAGATCGCGGCAGAGACGGCGAGCGCCGTGGTCACCAAGCTTCTCGGCGAGGAAGTCAGCCCCGCCGAGGTCAAGAAGGTCCTGCAGCCCGCAGCCGAGTGAGATCCGATGCTTTTTGATCCCGCCGAACCAGTCTTCTGGGTGATGATCGCCTTCTTGGGCTTCATCGCGCTGCTGATCTATTACAAGGTGCCGGGGCTCATCACGCGGTCTCTGGATGCGCGCGCCGATGCGATCCGCAACGAGCTCGACGAGGCCCGCCGGCTGCGCGACGAGGCGCAGTCGCTGCTCGCCGACTACCAGCGCAAGAGCCGCGAAGCGGAGAACGAGGCCAAGGCCATTCTCGATCAGGCCAAGCGCGAGAGCGAGGCGCTCGCCTCCGAGACGCGCCGCAACCTGACCGAGTCGGTCGAGCGGCGCACTAAGCTCGCCGAGGAGAAGATCGCGCGCGCCGAGGCGCAGGCGGTGAGCGAGGTGCGTGCCTCCGCGGTGGAGAGCGCGATCGCTGCGGCGGAGAAGATCCTGAAAGCGCGGGCGACCGGCCAGGCGGCCAGCACGCTCATCGAGTCGAGCATCCGCGACCTCGAGAACAAGCTCAACTAATCGCGACTTTTTGCGGCCGCCACTTCCGCCGGCGCATCGCCGGCGCGCTGACGTCACGCGCGCGCGTAAGTGTTGTTGGGGATGGGCGCTAGCCTAGCCGGCGCCAGGGGCGCCCTGATCGAAGCCGACGAACAGCTCGAACTCGCCGGGGCGGCTGCCTTCGGGGATGTCGAAGGTCACCGAGCGCACCGCCGAGAAATAGCCGATCGGGTTTTCGACGGCGACGGCGACGGCGACACTCATCGAATCGCTGGTGATCTTCTCGCGCTTGGAATCGGTCACCACGACGTTGATCGGCAGCGTGACGTTGCCGCTCTTGCCACGCGGCCCCAGAAGCACGCGCCCGGAGAAACCATACTTCACCGTGACGCGCCCGGGCTCGATCTGGCATTCGCGCGCGGTCTTGGTGATCTCGCCGCGGTGCATGATGGCGAGGCCGTCGCCGGCGCGGCCGTCCTCGTAGATGGTCAGGTTGTTGCCGCGGGGCGAGATGCTCAAGCGCGGGCAGCCGGCCGCGATCTCGCCGACGATCGGGCTAACCGGTCCGTCGCCGTTGGTCTTGGCCGCGGAGAGCAGTTGCTCCTCGTTGACGCCGGGCTGGGTAGAGGATTGGGAGGAGGAGCCTCCGAAGATCGAGCTGTTGCCGAGGCCCGAGGTGATCGAGGAAATGCCGCAACCGGTGACCCCGACGGTCAACAGGGAGCAAAGGCCCAAACGGGCTCCCCACCGCGCAGCGACCACCGCGGAATGCCTCATTGCGCTCCGGCCCAATCCCTCAGCGGCCTCATCATTCCCGGTGCGACCCAAACCCCTAGGCCGACGGTGGAGGCTTCCTGTATTGTTGCGATTCAAGCGTAGCATCCCACCTTAGACCGGGCCAAGCGCCTTACGACGCAGTCCTCCGAAAAACCACGAAAGATCAATGCCCGTATCCTCTTCCCCGGACCAAAGCCTGAAGCGTCCGCCTCTCACCCTTTACTTGGCGGCTCCGCGCGGATTCTGCGCAGGCGTCGACCGAGCCATTCAGATCGTCGAGCTGGCGCTAGCCAAGTACGGGGCCCCCGTCTACGTGCGCCATGAAATCGTACACAACCGATTCGTAGTAGAATCCCTGAAGGCTAAAGGCGCCGTTTTTGTGGAAGAACTGGAGGATATCCCGCCGACCAGCCAGCCCGTGATCTTTTCGGCACATGGCGTGGCCCGGGCCGTCCCGGAGGCCGCCAGGGCCCGCAAACTGTTCGTTCTCGACGCGGTCTGCCCGCTGGTCTCCAAAGTCCATATCGAGGCCGCCCGCCACCACGAGGAGGGCCAGGAGATCATCCTCATCGGCCACGCCGGCCACCCCGAGGTGGTGGGCACCATGGGCCAGCTCCCGCAGGGGGCTGTCCGCCTGATCGAGACCGTTGCGGATGCGCGCGCCTTCTCGCCCGTTAACCCTGACCGGCTGGCGTTCGTCACCCAGACCACGCTGTCGGTCGACGACACCGCCTCGATCGTCGCCGTGCTAAAGGAGCGCTTCCCCAACATCGTTGGACCTCACAAAGAGGACATCTGCTATGCCACGACCAACCGGCAGGCGGCCGTCAAGGTAATCGCGCCGCGCATCGCCTGCCTGCTCGTCGTGGGAAGCCCGCAGAGCTCCAACTCGCTGCGTCTCGTCGAGGTGGCGACGCGTGCCGGCTGCCCGCAGGCGATGCTGATCGAGCGCGCAAAAGATATCCCCTGGGCCGCGCTCGGCGAGCTCGGATCCGTAGGCATCACGGCCGGAGCCTCAGCTCCCGAAGCCCTCGTCGAGGAGGTCATCGAGGCCTTCAAGGATCGCTTCGACGTGACGCTCGAGGTGGTAACGACGGCGACGGAGAGCATCGCCTTCAATGTGCCGCGTGAGCTACGCACCGCACCGGCCACCTGATCCGGCCACCCCGAAGCCCCAACCACTCAAAGACCCACCATGGCCGTCTACACCGAAGTCAACGACGAGGAGCTCTCGTCCTTCATTGCCGGCTACGGCCTGGGCGAGCTGCTGTCATTCAAGGGGATCGCCGAGGGCGTCGAGAATACCAACTACATTGTCCACGCCACGCGCGGACCATTTATCCTCACGCTCTATGAAAAGCGCGTCGTACGCGAGGATCTGCCGTTCTTCCTGGGGCTCATGGAGCATCTGGCGGCCCGCGGCGTGTCCTGCCCCACGCCGGTGCGCGACCTCGAGGGCCGCAACTTGAATGAGCTTTCCGGCCGTCCTGCCGCTTTGGTGACCTTCCTCGAAGGCTTCTGGGTGCGCCGTCCTACGCCGGCTCACTGCCTTGCCGCCGGTCGTGCGCTGGCGCAGCTGCACATGGGCGGGGACGGCTTCGCGTTGAAGCGCGCCAACGCCCTTGGCGTTTCCGGCTGGCGCCCGCTGTATGAGCTCGTTGCCGACAAGGCAGCGGGGATCTCGCCCGGGCTCGACAAGCTGATCGAGCACGAGCTCGGCGCCATCGAGGCAGGCTGGCCCAAGGGGCTCGTCGAGGGCGTCATTCACGCCGATCTGTTTCCCGACAATGTCTTCTTCCTGGGCGAGAAGCTCTCCGGCCTCATCGACTTCTACTTCGCCTGCAACGACGCGCTCGCCTACGACATCGCCGTCTGTCTCAATGCGTGGTGCTTCGAGAAGGACCTGTCGTTCAACATCACCAAGGGCCAAGCGCTGCTGCGCGGCTACGAGGAGGTGCGTCTGCTGTCGCGGCCCGAGCGCGAGGCGATGCCCATGCTTGCCCGCGGCGCAGCGTTGCGCTTCCTGCTGACCCGGACCTACGACTGGATCAACACGCCGGCGGAAGCGCTGGTAAATCCCAAGAACCCGCTCGAGTACGTGCGCCGGCTGCGCTTTCACCAGGGCGTGCGCTCGATCTCGGAATATGGCCTCACAAGCGAGGGTGCATGAGCGAAAAAGCTCCGGTGGTGATCTATACGGACGGCGCCTGCTCGGGCAATCCAGGCCCCGGCGGCTGGGGCGCCATCCTCACCTACCGCGACAGTTGCAAGGAGATTTCCGGCGGCGAGGCGGTGACGACCAACAACCGCATGGAGCTTATGGCGGCCATCTCGGCCCTGGAGGCGCTGACGCGTCCCAGCCACGTGGAGCTGCACACCGACAGCTCTTACCTCAAGGACGGCATCACCAAGTGGATCCACGGCTGGAAGCGCAACGGCTGGAAGACCGCCGACAAGAAGCCGGTCAAGAACGCCGAGCTGTGGCAGCGTCTCGACGAGGCGCGCAAACGCCACGAGATCGAGTGGCGTTGGGTGAAGGGGCACGCGGGCCACGCAGAGAACGAGCGCGCCGACGAGCTCGCACGCGAGGCGTTGAAGCCGTTCATGAAGAAGCGGAAGGCCGCTGGCTAGCTAGCTGTGCATTCATAAGCCCGCCTGGAACGGAGGCTGCTTCGAGCGCAAAAGCGGTCATCCGAGGATCGTCGACTGAGGTCGCCTGCGGGCCAGGGGCGGACATCGTTGCAGGACTAGGCAAGGGAGGGCTTGGTCGGTTGCGCCACCCATCATTTGATCTTCGTCCGCGTTTTGTCAGCAGCCGCAAAATGCGCGATCTGGTCGGCATGGGCTTTGAGGAAGGCGGGGCGACCAGTGATGCGTTTGATGTAGGCCTCGGTTGCGGGACGCGCGCCATGAGCGCGAACAAGGGGGACGCGCAGCACATCCGCCATGAGCAGGTCCGCGACAGTAAAGCGATTTGCTGCGAGCCACTGACGCTCGCTCAGTACCCTTTCAATGTGGGCAAGTCGTTGGTTCATCCAGCCAACTAGCCCGTTATCAGCCTGACCTGAAATTGTCAGGAACCACCACGGCACTGTGACCATCTCAATTGAGTTGAGCGCGGCCAACACCCACTGCAGCGTTTCTGCTTCACCAACGGGATCGCGCGGCGTCAATGTCTCGCTGCGACTAGCCAGGTGCAGTAGACCCGCACCGCTCTCGAACATCGTGATTTCGCCGTCGGTCAGGAATGGCACCTGTCCAAACGGCTGGCAGTCGAGATGATTCGTCTCCCGACCGTCAAAGGGCACGGTCCGCACTTCATACGACAAGTCGGCTTCCTCCGCCGCCCACCGCAGGCGCAGGTCTCGCACGAAGCCGCGCGGGCCCTCAGGGACCCAATCCAATGTCCAGATGATCAGTTTTCCGACATGGCTTCTCAAGTCTATGCCCTTTGGCATCCACGCAACGAAGTCCGCTCAGGGCCAAACTGCGAAATTACTCGCCCTCGTAGCGCTGTCCGTTGTGAACCAAAGACCGGACACAACCTATCCGTCACTGGCAGCGCGTCTATGAGTGTGCGACCTAGAGCGAGCGGTCGATCAGGGAGCACAAGGTCGCCGCGCTCGATTTGTCGTGATCGGGCGGTGCATCCTCCACGTTGAGGACCTTGACCACGCCATCCTCGACCAGCATCGCATAGCGCTTGGAGCGCGTCCCCAAACCGAAGCCGGAGCCATCGAAGTCGAGCCCGATCTTCTTGACGAACTCGGCGTTGCCATCGGGCAGCATCTCGATCTTGCCCGCAGCGCCCGTGTCCTTGGCGAACTGCGCCATGACGAAGGGGTCGTTGACGGCGGTGCAGGCGATGGTGTCGATGCCCTTGGCCTTGAGCTCGTCGACGCGGGCAACGAAACCCGGCACGTGCTGCTGCTGGCAAGTCGGCGTGTAGGCGCCCGGGATTGCGAACAGCGCAACCTTCTTGCCCGAGAACACCTCGGCAGTCGTCTTGGGTGCGGGGCCTTCAGCGGTCATGACCGTGAAGGTCGCCTCGGGCAGCTTGTCACCGACCTTGATTGTCATGGGATCGCCCTCTCCGGCTCGTTGGTGTTCAAGTCGTCAATGCTGGAGCGACACTTATCGCAATGTCCCGCTCAGTCTACCGAAAAGGCCGCCTCCGACTGGCCCTTGCCGGAAATGAGCGTCGCCGTCAGCGGCTGATCCTTCAGATCCTTTGCATCGGCCGCGTCGAGGCTGACCTCGAAGGTCGCATGCCCGCTTCCATCGTCGGCGACCTTCTTGGGTAGCGGCACATAAAGGCCGGGCGGCGCCTCGATGAAAATGTCGGCATGATCGGCCCCGCCGGGGAAGTCGGCCTGCAACACGAGGCGCGGCTTGGGTCCGTCGAGCTCCGCCTTCACGTCCTTGAGCACCGGATCGCCGGGCCGGCGGGCGCCCTCTGGCGCGGGCACGTGGGCGAGAGCCTCGCCGATCTCGGAGGGGATGCCGCCGCCGGGCGTACCCGGTGCGACGGCGAGCGACAGCGCCGCTTCGCCAGGGATGCAGATCTCCTTGCACACGCCGTAGTCGAGCGTCAGGCGCAGATCGATGGGCTTGGTCGGGTCCTTGGCCTCGAGCCGAACCGGAAACACCACCGTGCCCTTGTAGCCGACGGTATCGCCGGCGCGGTCGGTGAAGCGCTTGGGCGCGGGGTAAAGCACCTGGGCGGACGCGAGATTTTCCGATTTCGACCAATCGAAGGAGGGCGGCACGCCGCCGGCATCGCCGGGGTTGCGCCAGTAGGTTTTCCACCCCTCGGGCATTTGCAGCTCCACCCCCGCCACACCATCTCCTCCAATGAGGCGGGCGCGCGAGTTGTGCCCCTCGGCCCATGGCGAGGCGGCAAGCCCGGCGCTGGCCGGCGCCGGCAGGAGCGCAAATATCATCCCGGCAGCGGCGAGAAGCGGTGCCGGTGAGCGGAGCAGGCGTGCGATCATGACATACAGGTCTCGGAAAGGTCTGGTTGTTGCGCGTTGCCAGCGTTGTAACGCCTGGCCATGTCGCGGCAAATCACGCTTTCATGAAAAAGAAGCATAGATTGTTGTTTCTGCGGGAGGACGTTGACATCCTCTTAATTGGTACCTTCACACTTCTACACTCGTCGCGTTAGTCTTGGACCATGAAGATTCCTCGCAGCACACCCAGCCTCACGGCGGAGGACGGCTATCTGGACGGCCAGCTGCTCATCGCCATGCCGGTGATGTCGGATCCGCGCTTCGCGCGCTCGGTGATCTACGTGTGTGCGCACTCCGAGGACGGCGCCATGGGTCTCGTGATCAACCAGCGCGCCGCGCACATCTCCTTCCCCGATCTCCTGGAGCGGCTCGGCATCGTGCCGACGGGACCCGATGAGGACCTGGCCGACAACGTGCGCTCGATGTCGATCCACGTGGGCGGCCCGGTCGAGACCGGACGCGGCTTCGTGCTGCACAGCGCCGACTACTTTGCCAACGACTCGACGCTGCCGATCGAGGACGGCGTGTGCCTGACGGCGACGATCGACATCCTGAAGGCCATTGCCGCGGGCACCGGACCGCATCAGGCGATCTTGGCGCTCGGCTATGCCGGCTGGTCGCCCGGCCAGCTGGAGAGCGAGATCCAGGCCAACGGCTGGCTCAACTGCCCGGCCGACCCGGACCTGATCTTCGATCCCGATCTCGACACCAAGTACACGCGCGCGCTCGCCAAGATCGGCATCGATCCCTCGCATCTGGTGAACGACGCGGGTCACGCCTGAGCCGCGGCGCGCTGCATCCGCACCAAGCGCTCCGCCGCTGATCAGCGACCGCTCTTGCCGGACGGCGCGCCTTCATCCTCGAGCTGCCGGCCATCCTCGCCCGCATCGGCGCTACCGGGCTCCGGCGGCCAGGGCACGCCTGCGAGACGGGCAAGGCTCTGCGCCATTGCCGGCGGCAGACCGGAAAAGTCGGGAACCGGACGTTGCGGCAGCACGGGCTTCTTGGCGGCGGGGCGCTTGGCTGCCGGCGCCGCCCCACGCGTTGCGGTTGCCGCAGGCGTTGGCGGCGCCGTACGCGGCCCCTTGGTCCGTGGCGCCGACCGAGGCTGCGACCGCTCGGGCTCGGCCCCGCGCAGAGCCTCCGCCATCGCCTCATCGATCGAGGACTCTTGCGCTTCTCCGTTTTGCGCAGGTGCCGGCGCACGCTGACGCTCGGCCGGCGGCGCACCATTCGACGCTTGGGATTCGTTCGCCCCAGAGCCCCTCATCACGGCCGCATCGGGCGCTGGCGGCATCCCCTGAGGCGGCATGGGCGGCGGGGCCATATTGGGGGCCGAGATGTTGGGGGACGACATGGCGGCAGGCGCGCCCGGCGGAGGCGGCGGCGCAGCGGCGGGCGGCGGAGGCTGCGGCAGGCCCGGCAACGCGGATGGCGGCGGCCCGGACTCCTGTCCCATGCCCGGCGGCGGCAGCCCTGGCGGAAACGACCCCGGCGACATCGGCAAGCCGCCGAACTCGGGCGGCGCGAGCTGGGCGAACGGATCGGGCGGGGCCGGTGGCATGCCGCCTGGCGGGGGAGCGAGGCGCGCGCGTGGGCGCACGGTGCCGTTGGGCAGACTGTCGACCGCGTACTCGCGCGGCGGCGGGGCCCCGCCGTTGACCTGCGGCGCGGGCAGTTGGCGCGTCGGCCGCTTGGCCTGCGGCCTTGCCTTCTCGTCCTTCGGCTTGCTCTTCGCCTTGGCGCGGAAGAAGCCGCGCGGGCGCAGCTTGTGCTCGGCCGTGCGCACCATCTTCAACAGCTGCAGCACGTCGCGATCCGACATCGGCTCGCCGTAGTAGAAGCCTTGCGCGTACTGGCAGCCGATGGAGCGCAGGAAGCCCACGTCCTCCGGCGTCTCTACGCCCTCGGCAACGATCTTCTTGCCGAGCTCGTGGCCCAGCGCCACGATCGAGCGAACGATGGCCGGGCCCGCGCCCGTGCTGGAGCCGCTCGACTGCACCAAGGCGCGGTCGATCTTGATGGTGTCGAAGGGGAAGCGCTGCAGGTAGGCGAGCGAGGAATAGCCGGTGCCGAAGTCGTCGAGCGCCAGCTCGGCGCCGGCCCCGCGCAGCCACTCGAGAATCTCGGTGGCCTGCTCGGGGTTCTCCATCACCAGGCTTTCGGTGATCTCCAGCCGCAGCGAGCCTTTCGGCACGATGTTGCGGCCGAGGATGTGGCGGATTTCCTGGATCAGGTTCTGGCGGAAAATCTGGCGGCTCGAGATGTTGACGCTGACGAAGAGGGGGTTCTCCTCGCGGGGCAGCTCGCGCTGCCAGCGCGCGGCCTCGTGGGCGGCGCGCAACAGCACGTGCGAGCCCAGCCGCACGATGAGGTCGGACTCCTCGGCGAGCGGCACGAAGTCGACGGGGTTCATCAGCCCGCGCTTGGGGTGCTCCCAGCGCACCAGCGCCTCGAACCCGGCCAGCTCCTCGGTCGGCAGATAGATGATCGGCTGATAGAGGACGCGGATCTGGTTCTTGGCGAGCGCCTTGCGCAGATCGCTCTCCAGCGCCACGCGGTCGTCCTGGTCGGCGCGCATCTCCGGCCGGAAGATCTCGATGCGGTCGGCACCGCTGCGCTTGGCGCGGTACATGGCGATCTCGGCCTCCTTGTAGAGGTCGAGATGGCCTGCCTCGCCGCCGTCGTAGACGGCGATGCCGAGCGAGCCGGTGAGCACGATGTCCTGGCCGGCGATCTTGATGGGCGCGCGCATCGAGCGGCGCACGCGCTCGGCCAGCGCCGCGATTTCCTGCGGGCCCTGCTCGGCGGCAATGAGGATTGCGAACTGATCGCCACCGACACGCGCCAGCGTATCTTGCTGGCCCAGATGGCTCTGCAGCCGGCGCGCGACGGTGAGCAACAGGCTATCGCCGACAACGAGGCCGAACGACACGTTGACGCTCTTGAACTTGTCGATGTCGATAAACAGGATGCACGGCCGCGGACCCTCCTTGGCGCGCGCGCGCATCACCGCGACGCCGAGACGGTCGAGCATAAGCTCACGGTTGGGCAGGCCGGTCAGGCTGTCGTGCACGGCATCGTGCAGGAGACGCTCGTGCGCTCTCTTGGTGTCGGTCACGTCGCGCATGAGGCCGACGCAGCGCAATGCGCGCGCGTCCGCGTTGGGTACGCTCGCGGCCTCGAGCTCGAACCAGCGGTAGCTGTTGTCGGCGTGGCGCATGCGGAAATCGGTGCGGATCTTGGCCCACGTGCGCTCCTGCATGGTCCACAGGATGAGGCGGAATCGGTCGCGGTCGGTGGGGTGCAGGTGCTTGACGAAGTCATCGACCTTGGTCGATAGCTCGCCCGCCCCCAGCCCGAGCGACGCCTCGATCACGGGGCTGACCTTTATCTCGTCGCGCCGCGCGTTCCACTCCCACACCGCCGAGCCCGCTCCGTCGACGGCGAGCGCGCGCAATTGCAGCTCGCTCGGCGCCGTGCCGTACAGCGGCTCCAGCGAGCGGAACGCGTACTGGGTCACCGTAAAGCCGATCAGCACCAGGATCAGCACGAGGCCGGCCACGAGCGCGGAGACGACGATGTCGCCCGACAGCCGCCCGGTGAGCACCATGGCGGCGCCGAAGATCCAGACGAGGAACAATGTCCAGGTGGGAATGAGGGAAAGCGCACGGTCCTGCCCGCGCAGGGCTAGGAACAGCGTGAAGCCGCCGCCCACCGCGCCGATGATCAGGAACGAGGTGCGCGCGAAGGTGGAGGCAAGACGCGGGTCGATCACGGCGACGGCGACCAGCGTCAGCTGCGCGATGATCCACACCGTGAACAGCATGCGTATGAGGCCGTGCCAGAACGCGATGCGCAAAAACACCGAAAGGAAGATCACGAGACTCGCGGCGACGGCGGATTCGCTCGCGGCTCGATAGACGGCGTTGTCCTCGGGCCGCAGCTGGAACAGCTTGTGGAAGAAGCCGAAGTCGACGCACAGATAGGCGAGCACGCACCAGGCGACGAGTGCCGCGGAGGGGAAGATCGCCTTGTGGTTGGCCGCAAAAATCGCGGTGAGGAAGATGGCGAGCAGGCCCGTGAGGCCCAGCATGATGCCGTTGAACAGCAGCCGGTCGCGCGACTTGAGCTCGTACTCCAGCGTCTTCCAGAGGAAAACGCGCGCAACTCTGTCGGACGACAGCTCGGCAACGTAGGTGATCGTCTGCCCGGGCTCGAGGGTGATGCGGAAGATGTCGGCGCGGTCGCTCTTGATGCGCTCGGGGATGTAGCCGATCGAGGGCGTGACCGCCTCGACGCGGCGCGCATCCAGGTCGGGCCACACCGCGCCGGAGCCGATGACGTTGTAGCGCTCCGCCGTCAGCCAGCGCTCGATGGGCTTGTCGGTCGGATTGGAGAGCGCGAACACGATCCAGTTGGGATTGGTGCCAGGCGTCTTGGCGGTGACCGAGATACGCCCCGTCATGCCATCGGCGGCAGGCGCGGTCTCGACTTGCAGGCTATCCCCGCGACCGTCGTAGAACTCGCCCTGCGTGGTGATCTCGATGCGCTCCTGGTCGGGCTCGACGACGATGGGCTTGAGCGCGAGCGCAGGGGCGGACTGGACGACAAGCGCCAGCATGGCGGCAAAAAGCGCGTACAGCACGGCCAGGCTTGTGCCCGTGCCATGCCGGAACATTTTCTGCGCGCCGGCAGCTGTCATGCGGTGCGGACCTCCGCAGTGGGTGCTTCGATCTGGTCGAAGTCCTCGGCGACGAGCGCGTGCAGGACGTGGTCCTCCCACGCGCCGTTGATCTTGAGCAGGCGGCGGGCGATACCCTCGCGGCGGAAACGGTTGCGCTCCAGGACGCGGATAGAGGCAGCGTTGTTCGGCATCGTCGCCGCCTCGAGCCGGTGCAGACGCAGATCCTCGAACGCATAGGCGCACACCGCGTTGACGGCCGCCGTCATGTAGCCCTGACTCACGAAGGGGAGGCCCAGCCAATAGCCCAGCACCGCAGCCTGCGTAACGCCGCGGCGGACGTTCGACAGGCTGAGGCCGCCGAGAAGCTCATCGTCGCCGTCCTTGAAGATGAGGAAAGCATAGCCGAGGTCCTCGCGCGCCTCGCGGTTGTAGTGGCGCACCCGGCGGCGAAAAGCGCTGCGCGTGAGCTCGTCGCGCTGCCAAACCGGCTCCCAAGGGGTGAGATGGTCGCGGCTCCTGGCCCTCAGCTCGGCCCAGACGGGATAATCGCTCATCTGCGGAGAGCGCAGCCAGATGCCGCGCCCGCGCACCAGATGGGCGCTGTCCTGCACGATGCTCGATCTCAAGAACGCCATGCGTCCGTCCCCCTTGAAGAGAGCTAGAACCGCGTCATGCTCTCGGCGCGCTGTGCATACTTACGCGACCTGCGCCCGCTGCCCACGAGCGCGATTGACGGTGTGCTTCCCGCGAGCTTGCCCACGAACGTGCGCACATGCTCGGGCGTCACGGCGTCGACCTTTTCGATCAACTCCGCGGTGGATGGAATTCTGCCATGGCTCAGCAGATGGCGCGCCAGCTGCTCGGCACGCGACGACGAGCTTTCGAGGCTCATCAGCAGACCCGCCTTGAGCTGCGCCTTGGCGCGGTTGAGCTCGGGTAAGCTCGGGCGCTCCTCTGACGCCCGCTTGAGCTCCGTACCGATGACGTCGATGAGTGAACCCATCAGATCGGCTCCCGTGGCCGCATGTATTCCGAGCAGCCCTGCATCCTTCAGTCCCCACGCGCTCGAGTAGATCGCGTAGCAGAGGCCGCGCTTTTCGCGCACCTCCTGGAACAGACGGGATGACATGCCGCCGCCGAATAGCCCGGAGAACACCTGAGCGGTGAAGAACTCTTCTTCCCGGTAGGAAGGGCTCGGAAAGCCGATAAGGATGTGGCTCTGCTCGAACGGCTTCTCCGAGACGCGCGTCCCGCCGATGTATTTGGCCGGCTTGTCGTTGCCCGTCCTGCCCTTGCCACTGAGCCCGCCGAATAGGGCCTCAGCGTGGCGGACGAGGCGTGCGTGGCGCACCCCGCCGGCGGCAGAAATCACCATGTTTTCAGGGCAGTAGCGGCGACGCAAAAACCCCTTGAGATCGCCCGCGGTAAAGCGTCTGACGCTGTCGGGCGTGCCCAGAATGACGCGACCGACGGGCTGCTGGGGGAAGGCTGCGTCGTGCAGCAGGTCATAGCCCACGTCGTCGGGGCTGTCGCGCGTTGCGGCGATCTCCTGCAGGATAACCTGGCGCTCGCCTTCGAGCTCGGGCTTGGCGAAGGCGGAATTCTGCAGAATGTCGGCGATCAGCCCCAGCGCCACGCCCTCGTCGTCCTTGAGGACGCGCGCATAGTAGGCGGTCCACTCCAGGCTGGTGGCGGCGTTGAGCTCGCCGCCAACCTCCTCGATCTCCTCGGCGATTTGCTGAGCGCTGCGCCGGCGCGTGCCCTTGAACGCCATGTGCTCGAGGAAGTGCGAGACTCCATGCTCGCGCTCGGTCTCGTGGCGGGCACCGGCGCCGACCCACAGTCCGAGCGACACCGTCTCCAGGTGCGGCATCGTATGGGTGACGACCCGCAAGCCGTTCGCCAGCGTGGTGAGGGTGGGCTTGGTCATGCGCCCCCCTCGCAAGTCGCGCGCGTCAGGCTTTCGACATGGCGTTCGGCCTCGCCGAGGTCGTTGCCGATGGTCGTGATGCGCTCGGGCAATGTCAGCAGATCGGCGAGCCGCTCGGGCAGAGGCGGGCGCTCGCCCGTGATCGACTGAAGCGCGTCGGGAAACTTCGCCGGGTGGGCAGTCGACAGGATCACCTGGGGTGCCTTGCCGCGACTGAGCGCGCGTTCGGCGGCGACGAAGCCGCAGGCGGTGTGCGGATCCATGAGGTAGCCGCAGGTTTCCTTGAGACGCTGAATGGCATCGGCGACGTCATCCTCGCTGGCGGCGGAAGCGACAAAGTCGGCGGACAGTTCGTTTTTCAACGATCCCACATCGAAGCGGCGCGTCTGGCTCAGATCGCGCATCTTGGTGCGGATCATGGCGGCGTCGCGGCCGGAGGCCTCGAACAGGTAGCGCTCGAAGTTGGAGGAGATCTGGATGTCCATCGACGGCGAAGAGGTGGCGACGACGCCGCGCATCTCATAGGCACCGCCCAGGAGGGTGCGCGGCAGGATGTCGTTGACGTTGGACGCGATTGCCAGCTGCGCGATCGGCAGCCCCATGCGTTTGGCGGCATAGCCCGCGAAGATGTCGCCGAAGTTGCCGGTGGGCACGGCAAACGACACGGGCCGATAGGGCGCGCCCAGCGCCACGGCGGCGGCGAAGTAATAGGTGATCTGCCCGGCGATGCGCGCCCAGTTGATGGAGTTGACACCCGACAGCGAGGTGCGGTCGCGAAAAGCATGGTCGTTGAACATGCCCTTCACCAGCGCCTGGCAATCGTCGAACGTACCCTCGACGGCGACGGCGTGCACGTTGGCGTCGGTGGGCGTCGTCATCATGCGCCGCTGCACATCGGAGACGCGGCCCTCGGGGAACAGGATCACCACGTCGACGCGCGCCGAGCCGCGGAAGGCTTCGATCGCCGCGCCGCCGGTATCGCCCGAGGTAGCGCCGATGATGGTGGCGCGGCGGTTGCGCTTCTGCAGCACCCGGTCCATGAGGCGGGCGAGGAGTTGCATCGCCACGTCCTTGAAGGCGAGCGTCGGACCGTGGAACAGCTCCAGGATCCAGCGGTCGGGGCCGACCTGGACGAGCGGCGTCACCGCGGCGTGGTCGAAACGGGCGTAGGCGTCATCGGCCATCGCCTTGAGCTCGGCGCGCGAGATGGCGTTGCCGACGAACGGGTGGATCACGTCCACGGCCACATCCGCGAACGGCTTGCCGGCCAGTGCGGCGATCGCCTCGGGCGCAAGCGTGGGCCAAGTCTGCGGCACGTAGAGCCCGCCGTCGCGGGCGAGCCCGGCCAGGAGCACGTCCTCGAAGCCGAGGGGGGGCGCCTCACCTCTGGTCGAGATGTAGTTCAAGCTCTGCTCTCTACCTAACGGATGCTCCCAGCCACACTAGTGGCCGGCCGCACCCCGAACAAGCAAACGCCCGGCCGGAACGGCCGGAGCGCACAAGGTTCTGGTCGTTAACCCCAACGTTCTGCGGGGAAATCCTAGCCGGGCCCAGTTAGCTCGGACCGGGCTGGCGCCAGCGGGTGACCGCGAAGGCAGCGAACACGGCCACCAAGGCGGCGGCGAGGCCGTACCAGGTGAGCGCGTACTCCAGGTGGCGATTGGGCAGCTCCAGCCGCGTCGTGCCGCCCTTAGGCAGGCCGCCGGGGAGGGCTGGATCGGCTTCGGCGTCGACGATGAAGGGCACCACCGCGGGCTTATCCGCCCCCAGCGCGGCCGCCGTCATGGCGGGAAGGTCGTACCAGTACCAGATGTTCTTGGCCGCATCGTTGGCGGGCGTGAAGGTCCCTGGCGGCGGCGGGTTGCGGACGAGACCGACGATCTTGACGTCTCCAGAGAGCTCGCCGGGTGCGCGCGTGGCCGGGTCCTTGCGGTCGTCGGGCACGAAGCCGCGGTTGACGAACACGACGCTGCCGTCGGCGCGCTTGAGCGGCGTCACCACGTGGTAGCCGGGGCCCAAGCTCTCGTCGAAGTCGTAGAAGTAGAGCTCGTGGTCGTTGAGGAGCTGACCCTCGACGGTGACGCGCGCGTACTCGGGATCGCCGCCCTCGGCCGCGCGCTGCTCCACCGTCGCGAGCGGCACGGGGTCGGCATGCGTGCGCTCGGCGATGGCGCCGATGAGGCCCTGCTTCCAGGCGAGCCGCCGCATCTGCCAGTTGCCGAGCCCGATCAGGAGCGCGACGCCGACGAAGCGTCATCACGGCCGGCCACAGCAGCTTCTTGTTGCGGATCTGCGTCAGCATGGGAGCTTATTCCTGGGCAACGCGGCCTTCCTCGGCCTTGTGCTTGAACTGCAGCGCGATCAGGCCCGCCTTGAGGAAGCGCAAGAGCCCCAACGCGAAAAGCGGCGTCAGCGCCCCCCACAACACCGCATGCACCCAGACGGGCGGCTCGTAGGTGAACTCCACGTAGAGGGCGAGCCCCAGCACCACAAAGCCCAGGATGAAAATGGCGAACACGGCCGGCCCGTCGCCGGTGTCGATGAAACGGTAGTCGAGGCCGCAGCCCGAGCAGCGCTCGCGCAGCTCCAGCACGTGCTTGAACAGCGGGCCCTTGCCGCAGCGCGGGCAGCGCGCAAGAAGCCCGGCATAGAGGGGCGAGACGTGCTTGGTCTGCGTGGACACGTGATGGCTCCGGAGACGCGCGTCTTGTTTTCGCGGCGGGCTCACTTCGCTTAGCACACTGGGCCGCAGGGAAACACCTGTAGCGGCCCGCAAACGGCAAGCGGGGCGGCGAAGTGCCGCCCCGCTGCTGAGTGTCGTCGTCGCCGTTGGGCTCAGTGGCCGCCGGGCGTGGGACCTGCGCCCCAGACGTAGATGCAGGCGAACAGGAACAGCCACACCACGTCGACGAAGTGCCAGTACCAGGCTGCCGCCTCGAAGCCGAAGTGCGCCTTCGGCGTGAAGGCGCCGGCCATGGCGCGGAACAGGCACACGAGCAGGAAGATGCTGCCGATGATCACGTGCGCGCCGTGGAAGCCCGTCGCCATGAAGAACGTCGAGCCGTAGATGTGGCCGGCGTAGCTGAAGGCGGCGTGCATGTACTCGTACGCCTGGAAGAACGAGAAGGTGATGCCCAGAAGCACGGTCAGCACCAGGCCGAAGATCAGGCCACGGCGGTTGTTGTGCAGCAGCGAATGGTGCGCCCAGGTCACCGTCACGCCCGAGGTCAACAGGATGAGCGTGTTGAGCAGCGGGATGTGCCAGGGATCGAAGGTGTGCTCGAAGATGCCCGGAGTGGCCTCGCCGCTCGCGGGAATGGTGACGCCGGTGCCATCAACCGCCACCGGGGGCCAATGGCCGCCGGTGAGCTGATCGCGCATGGTCATGCCGACGACGTCGGTCGAGTTCAAAAGGTCATGCACGCCCGCCGGGAACAGCGCCGCGTCGAAATAGGCCCAGAACCAGGCCACGAAGAACATCACCTCCGAGGCGATGAACAGGATCATGCCGTAGCGGAAGTGGAGTTGCACCACCGGCGTGTGATCGCCGAGCGTGCCCTCGTGGATGACGTCGCGCCACCAGAAGAAGGCGGTGATCGCGATGCCGGAGAAGCCGGCGGCGAACAGCCAGGGTCCGTTGAGACCGAACAGGCCCGTTCCGCCACCCATGGAGCGCATCCAGACGACGAGCCCGATGGCCATGCATAGCGCAAAAGCCGAGGCAACCACTGGCCATGGGCTCGGATTGACGAGGTGATAGTCGTGATGTTTGGCGTGCGTCGCGGCCATGTCGTTCTCCCGTAGTCCCCTTTGGTCTCCCAAACTCTTGTCGTCTTGCCGGCGCGCCGTTTGAGCGCGACGCCCCGGCCTTATTCACTTTCCCTCACCCGCCGTCGGTGTTGCCCGTCTCCGCCTGACCGACCTTCTTCTCCGGCTTCTTGACCGGATAGAAGGTGTAGGACAGCGTCAGCTCGGACAGGCCCTTGGTGTCCTCGTCATCAACGAAGGCGGGGTCGACGTAGAACGAGACCGCCATGTCGACGGACTGCCCCGGCTCGAGCCGCTGCTCGGTGAAACAAAAGCACTGGACCTTGTTGAAGTACACGCCCGCGCTCTCCGGCGTCACGTTGAAGACGGCGCTGCCGGTAACGGCGTGGTCGGAGGTGTTGGTGGCCTTGTAGAAGGCCAGCGTATTCTCGCCGATCTTGACCTCGAGCCGGCGCTGCTCGGGCTCGAAGATCCAGGGAAGATCGGACGCGACGTTGGAATCGAAGCGCACGGTGAGCGTTCGGTCGAGCACCTTGTCGGAGGCCGCCTCGGCCCGCTGCGTGGTGCCGGCGTAGCCCGTAACCTGGCAATAGAGCCGATAGAGGGGGACGGCCGCAAACGACAGCCCGACCATGCCGGCGACGATCACGGTGCACACGGCGGCGATCACGAGGTGGCGCTTGCCCCCCGCGTTGTCCCGTCCGCCGCTGCCGTTCGCTGCCGTCACGTCCCTACTCCCGAAGCCTCACATCTGCCCATTGAACACGTTGCCGCCCAAGCGAACGATGGTCGCGATGTAGAAGAGCGCGACGAGTGCCGCGAGTGCCAGACCGATGGCGAGCGAGCGCATGCGCTGCCGCTTCTGGCGCTGGCGTTCGTCGTGCTCATTGCTGCTCATCAGAAGTGCCACCGCGACTAAACCTCAAACTATCCATCTCGCGACGGCATGCTCGGCAAGCAGCACGACGAAAAGCACGAACAGGTACAGGATCGAGAAAGAGAAGAGCCGGCGTGCCGCTGCGTCTGCCTCGCGCCCTTCGGTGATCGTGCGCACCCGCCATGCGAGATAGAGGAACATGGCGCCGAGCCCGACGGACGCGACCGCGTAGGCGATCCCGCCCAGACCGATCAGCGACGGCACCACCGCGAGCGGCACCAGGCCCAGCGAGTAGAGCCAGATCTGCCGGCGCGTCTCCTGCGGGCCGGCCACCACCGGCAGCATCGGCACGCCCACGCGCTCGTAGTCGCGGCAGCGGTAGAGGGCCAGCGCCCAGAAGTGCGGCGGCGTCCACATGAAGATGATCAGGAACATCAGCACGCTGTCGATGCTGACGGTGCCGGTGACCGCGGCCCAGCCGATCATCGGAGGAAAGGCGCCGGCGGCGCCGCCAATCACGATGTTCTGCGGCGTGCGCCGCTTCAGCCACATCGTGTAGATGAAGAGGTAGTAGCCGATGGTGAGCGCCAGCAGCGCGCCAGCCGTCCAGTTGACGAGCACACCCAGCGTCAGCACGGAGAACACGGAGAGCACCGTGCCAAAGCTCAGCGCCTCGTCGCGGGTCACGTTTCCGCGCGGGATGGGGCGTGCCGCCGTGCGCGCCATGCGCGCGTCGATATCGGCGTCGTACCACATGTTGAGCGCGCCCGATGCGCCGGCGCCGATGGCGATGGCCAGCATGGCGATGACGCCGAGCACGGGATGGATGGTACCCGGCGCGGCAATCATGCCCGTCAGCGCCGTCAGCACGACGAGCGACATGACGCGCGGCTTCATCAACACGACAAAGTCGCCGACGCCCGGCTCGGCGACGTTGCCGATACGGCCTACCTGGGTGTCTACGCTCGTCCCTTGCATTCGCTAATACCTTCGGCCGTAAACGGCGGCCTCAATGGCTCCCTGGTCCGTCTCGACTGCAACGGGCGGAAACTTTCGCCCCGCCCGTTGCCAATCGAACTTTGCTTATAGGTTCACTCCCTAGTGATGCTCCGACGCCTGGATGCGCGGCAGCGTCTCGTAGGAGTGGAACGGCGGCGGAGACGACAGCGTCCACTCCAGCGTGGTGGCACCGGGGCCCCAAGGATTGTCAGCCGCCTTCTTGCGGGCGACGAACGCGGCCAGGACGCCGACCAGGAACACCAGCGTTCCGAGCGCCGTGATGTAGGCGCCGGCCGAGGAGATGCCATTCCAGAAGGCGAAGGCATCGGGGTAGTCCACGTAGCGACGCGGCATGCCCGACAGGCCGAGGAAGTGCTGCGGGAAGAACAGGATGTTGGCGCCGATGAAGGTCAGCCAGAAGTGCAGCTTGCCGAGCGCCTCGTTGTACATGTAGCCCGACATCTTCGGGAACCAGTAGTACCAGCCCGCGAAGATGGAGAACACGGCGCCGAGCGACAGCACGTAATGGAAGTGCGCGACCACGTAGTAGGTGTCGTGCAGCGCGCGGTCGACGCCGGCGTTCGACAGCATGACGCCCGTGACGCCGCCAACCGTGAACAGGAAGATGAAGCCGAGCGCCCACAACATCGGCACGCGGAACTGCAGCGAGCCGCCCCACATGGTGGCGATCCAGGAGAAGATCTTCACGCCCGTCGGCACCGCGATCACCATGGTGGCGAACACGAAGTAGGCCTGCGTGTTGACGCTGATGCCGGCCGCATACATGTGGTGCGCCCACACGATGAAGCCGACGAGGCCAATGGCGACCATGGCGTAAGCCATGCCGAGATAGCCGAACACAGGCTTGCGCGAGAAAGTCGACACGACGTGGCTGATCATGCCGAAGCCCGGCAGGATCAGAATGTAGACCTCAGGGTGACCGAAGAACCAGAATAGATGCTGGTAGAGGATCGGATCACCGCCGCCCATCGGATTGAAGAACGAGGTGCCGAAATTGCGGTCGGTCAGCAGCATGGTGATGGCGCCCGCCAGAACGGGGAGCGACAGCAGCAGCAGGAAGGCCGTAACCAGCACCGACCACACGAACAGCGGCATCTTGTGCAGCGTCATGCCGGGTGCGCGCATGTTGAAGATGGTGGTGATGAAGTTGATGGCGCCGAGGATCGACGAGGCGCCGGCCAAGTGTAGCGCCAGGATCGCGAAATCCATCGCCGGACCTGGATGACCCGTGGTCGACAGCGGCGCGTAGATCGTCCAGCCCGCACCGACGCCGAGCCCGCCGGACGGCCCTTCGACGAAAAGCGAGATCAGGAGCAGCGACAGCGCGACCGGCAGCAGCCAGAACGAGACGTTGTTCATGCGCGGGAAGGCCATGTCCGGCGCGCCGATCATCAGCGGCACCATCCAGTTGCCGAAGCCGCCGATCATCGCGGGCATGACCATGAAGAACACCATGATCAGGCCGTGGCCGGTGACGAACACGTTGTACATGTGGCCGTCGGCGAAATACTGCAGGCCAGGCTCCTGCAGCTCGAGCCGCATGGCGACGGAGAGAGCACCGCCGATGAGACCGCTGACGATCGCGAACACGAGGTACATCGTTCCGATGTCCTTGTGGTTCGTCGAGAAGAGCCATCGGCTCATGCCGTAAGGCGCGTGGTCGTGTGCGCCGTGATCGGTGTCTGTGGTGCTACCCATTGTGTGCGCTCGCCCTAATTAGTCAGATTGGTGTGTTGTTGCCGGGACGAACCCGGATGATCGGTTCCTTGCTCACTGCGACTTGACCGCGTCCGCCTTGGCGACGCGGCGCGCACCGGACTGCTGGAGAGCGGCCTCGTGAACGATGCCCTTGGCCTTCTTTAGGAGCTGCTTCTTGAGCCGGAGCTTCTCTTTGCGCTTATCCTTGTCCGGCTCCGACTTGGCGTCGTTGCCGGCAGTCGCAGCGGCCTTCATCGTGTCCGACCATGCGGCGAAAGTCGCCTCGCTGACGACGCGCACGCCGATCGGCATGAAGGCATGGTCCTTCCCGCACAGCTCCGAGCACTGGCCGTAGAACATGCCCTCGAACAGCGGCTTGAACCACGTGGTGGTCACGCGTCCTGGAACGGCATCGACCTTCGAACCGAACGACGGAACGGTCCAATCGTGAATGACGCCGGCAGGATCGGCGGTGATCAGCACGTTGACCACCTTGTTGACCGGCACGATGACCTCGTTGTCGACGGCGAGGTTGCGCGGAGCGGGGATGTTCTCAGCAATGAGCTCATCGCGTGACGCGTCATCGAGCATGCGGGACTCGAAGTTGAACCCGAGCTCGGGATAGCCGTACTCCCAATACCACTGGTAGCCCGTCGCCTTGAGCGTGATGTCGGCTTTCGGATAGCTGTACTGCAGGTGCAGCAGCCGGAAGGACGGAATGGCGATGGCGACTAGAATAAGGATCGGAATCACCGTCCACGCAACCTCGAGCAGGGTATTGTGCGTGGACCTGGAGGGCGTGGGATTGGCCCGCTCGTTGAAGCGGTACATCACGTAGAGCAGCAACAGCAGCACGAAGACTGTGATCGCAACGATGATGATGTTGACCAGATCGTAGAATTTGTGGATCTCCACGGCGACCGGCGAGGCCGCGGCCTGGAGGCCCATCTCACCGGGTGACGGCTGTCCCATTCCAGCCCATGCCGCCGACGCCGTAACAAACAAGATCGCAAGTGCTGCGGCAGGCGCCGAGCAAAGCAGCCGTCTCAACATTCATCCGCTCCCAGTGCTGCCCGGCCGCTTCGGCCGAGTCCCCTCCCCAACAGCCGTATGCCACCTCTTGAGCCGTTTGCTCAACTCTGTTGTTTAGTGGCGTACGTATTCGTGCATCTGCGCGCATCCCCCAGATCGCGCGGACTTTCCCTCAGATGCCTAAGAAGCACAATCGCCTTCCACGTCTCAAGTCAAGCTTTATGCGGCATTTCCACGCGTTGAAAAGCAACGCAAACACTGACCTCGGTCACTCCGGAGCTGGACGCGTCAACTTTCAAACTTTGGCCTAATTCGAGGACGACGAGGAGGCCGACGGTGGGCAAGTGGCCGCGTCTGCCTGGCCCCGACAAACGCCTTCGCAGGCGCAAGATCTCAGGAGCACTGCGTGCACAAAGATCCCTCGGCCGCCAGCCGTTCTCGTTGCGGCACGCAATTGCGAAACTTCGTCCAGTTTTATGTGTGCCCGCTGCTGTTTGCCGCGGCGCTCATCCTGGTTGCAGCGCAAAATGCCACCGCCCAGGAGGGCACGGTCAAAGCCCAGCACGGGGATTGGCAGATCGTGTGCAAGGATCCGCCCCCCGGCGCCAAGAACGAGGTGTGCGCGCTGGTGCAAAGCGTGACGGCCGAGGACAAGGACAACATCGGCCTGACCGTCTATTTCCAGAAGTTCTCGAACGGCACGCGTGTTCTGCGCGTATTTGCGCCGCTGGGGATCCTGCTGCCGCCGGGACTCGGTCTCAAGATCGACGACAAGGACGTGGGGCACGCGCCATTCCTGCGCTGCCACACCTTCGCCTGCTACGCGCAGGTCGTCCTGGAGGACCAGCTGGTGGAGCAGCTCAAGAACGGCAAGACGGCGATCTTCATCATATTCCAGACGGAGGAGGCCGGCATCGGCATCCCCATTTCGCTCAACGGCTTCAAGGAAGCGCTCGAAGAGCTCAAGTAGCCGCACCTTGCCCGCCGCGTGGCCGGGCGGACCCGCCACGTCATCGAATAAGACAAGGACCGGGTGGCACCGGGCCCCGCGTTTAAGCGGCCTTGCGATCGCGTGGATGCGCGCGGCGGCCCTGCTCCTCGTTCTCCGGGAAGGCGAGGTAGTCGTGGGTGTTGTGCTCGCTCGCACCGAACTTCCCAAAACCGAAAGCCGGCGTGGCAAACGCGGCCATGGACTCCGTCACGCGCCCGAAGCTCTCCGCATACTCCTCGTAGGCCGTACGCCAGAAGCGCATCTGCTCCTGCGCGAGGTCCTGCGGGGTGCGGCACACGCTCAGCCGGTTGGGGATTTCCAGGTAGGCCTGAGCGCGGCGGCTCAGCAAACCCATGAACTCGAGCTGTGCCCGCGCGATGCTCTTGGTGAAGGGGTCATACGCTTGGCTCATGGCCTCGAGCCCGCTGAAGTACATGTGGAAGTAGCTTTGGACGGGCGACTTTCCGTTTGCCTGATGGCGTGACGCTGCAACCATTGCACGTCTCCCTAGGTGCGGACGGCCTGATTGCGGCGGGGGAGCCGGGGCTGGGGGGCCGTCTCCGTTGTGGTATGAACCAACCCGATGATTAAAATATTAGCACCGTCTGGTGCCCGAACGGTGACGCGTTCGTATAAGCGTGCACAGTTTAGTGTCGCAGGCGTGCAAATAGCGCTTGCGTTCCGGCTTTCGCGACGCGCGAGTCCGCAATGCCGGCCATGTCGGACGTATGGCAGCCTTTAACGTGCTGCCATGGCGTCTTGTCAGCGGTGCATAAGCGTCTGCATGCCCTTTGCAGCAGGTTGCTATTACAATCATAGATTGTATAGACGCCGCTCTTGCTCGCGCAATACTAGAACTCGGCAAGTATCCCCGCCAAATTTGTTGACTTCGCACCCACGCAAGGCTTCAATCGCAGAATAACGTGGTTAATATCGTAGTAGTTCTGCTGTTGTTCTTTGTTTGTGCATGCTGGGGGAGGCCAAAGCTGCGTACCGCTTGGCCGCTGCTTGCCGAGGGGCAGGCGCCGCGGTGGCCGTTCTATTGTCCGTTTTCTCTCCAGCACATGCCGATCCCGACGATGCGCCCTGGCGCGAGCTCTGGGTCGGCGCCGACGCTTCAAGCCACGTCTGGCTGATCTACGGCGGCATGACGGTCGCGCCGCTGAGCGAGACCATGTTCTCAGACGGAATTCGCCTGCGCATGTCGTCGGGCTACGGGGGCTACAGCTACACCGGGAGCCGGGGCGGGCGGGAGGTGACCTTCCACGCCGATACCGCCTTCGCGGACGCCCTGATCGGCTACCTGAAACGCTTCGGACCGCTGACCGCGAAGGCCTTCGCGGGCGCGGCCGCAATCGAGCACAGGATCGACCCGTTCGACCCGGAAAACCCAGTCCAGGGAATGGCTTATGGGCCAAAGGCGGTGGTCGAGCTGTGGCTCAACATGGGCGAAAAGGCCTGGACCTCGCTGGACGCCAACTGGACCAGCGCACATCAGACCTATGCCGGCAGGATGCGCGCCGGATACCGCGTTTTTGCCGATGTTTCCTTGGGCGCAGAGGGGCTCGTCAACGGCAATGCGCAGGACAAGGATGCCCGCGGCGGGCTGTTCGTGCGCTACGCCTGGGAGGGCGGTGAGCTGTCGCTGGCCGGCGGCGTCTCGGGGCGATTCTTCGAGGATGCCAAGGACATGACCGACCCCTACGCGACCGTGACCTGGCTGGTGCAGTACTGACAGCAAAGGCGTGGCATAGCGCCATGCGGTGCCGTCAAAGCGCCATGCCGCCCCCGCAAAGCGCTCTGCCACGCCGCCAAAACGCTATGCCAAAGCGAGCTGACGGCCCGCCCGCGCCATGTAACAACTCGTTACATTCAGACTTCCAGTTTGCCTTGACCGCGCCACCATCTCATGCAAACAAAACGATCGTTCGTTTTGTTTCGTGCCACTATGAGATGCAGGCACACCGATTTCTAACCACAAGGCACCCGGCATGCCCAAGCTCAAGCCCGACACCCAGCGCGCCCGCCGCGAGCACATCCTCGACGCCGCCGAGATCTGCTTCGCGCGCGCCGGCTTCCACCGCACGACCATGCAGGACATCTGCAAGGAGGCGCTGATCAGCCCGGGCGCGCTCTACGTCTACTTCGCCTCCAAGGAGGATCTGATCGCCGGCATCGCCGAGCGCGACCGTGCCGAGTTCGCCGATCGCTTCGCGGAGCTCTCCGCCGCGCCCGACTTCATGAAGGCGTTGGCCGGATTGGGCGAGCACTACTTCCAGGACATGCATGCCCACAAGCGGACCATGTGCATCGAGATCGCGCTGGAGTCGACGCGCAACCCCAAGGTCGGCGAGATCTACCGCTCGGTCGACCGCTTCGTGCAGGACAGCTTCGAGAAGCTGTTTGCAGGCCTCGCCGCCGAGGGGCGCATCGCGCCCGACTACGACATCCCGACCGTCGCAAAGCTGTTCTCGCTGATCGGAGACGGCTTGTTCATGCACCGCGCGGTGGACCCCGAGTTCGATGCCGAGACGACCGTGCCGGCCGCCATGTCGCTGTTGGCGAAGGTGCTCAATCCGACTGAGAAGCTGCCAACGCCCGATGATGCCAAGGCCAAGGAGCCGCGCCGATGAAGAAAGCTCTGGTGGCCTTGATCGTGCTGGCTACGGTCGGCGCGGGCGCATACTACTGGCCGCGCCTGGCAGAGTTGCTGCCGCTGCACGCCTCGATGCGGAGTGAGGAAGCGGAAAAGGCCGGGCAGCCGACCCAGCCGCCGGCGGTCTCCGTCGCCAAGGTCCACGTCGGCAATTTCGTCGAGACCGTCATGGTTTCGGGCTCACTCGTGCCGCGCGACGAGATCCTGGTTGCCCCCGAGATCGAGGGATTGCGCGTGCTCGAACTCAGGGTCGACGAGGGCGATCGCGTAAAGAAGGGCGACGTGCTGGCGACGCTTGTGCAGGAGTCGCTCGACGCGCAGGTTGCGCAAAGCGATGCCTCGCTGGCGCGTGCCGACGCGGCGATCTCCAAGGCCCAGAGCCAGATCGTGGAAGCGACCGCCCGGCTGGCGGAAGCCGATGCCGCATTCGAGCGCGCCAAGCCACTGAAGAAGTCAGGGTATCTGTCCGAAAGCACCTATGACACCCGCGAATCCGCCGCCAAGACGCTGCAGGCGCAGCTCGTCGCTGCCCGCGACGGGCTGAAGTTCGCGGAGGCCGAGAAGGGTCAAGTCGAGGCGCAGCGCCGCGAGCTCGACTGGCGTCGCGACAACACGCAAGTCACCGCACCTGCCGACGGGCTCATCAGCCGCCGCACCGCCCGCATCGGCGGGATGGCTTCGAGCGTTGCCGAACCGATGTTCCGCATTGTCGCGCGCGGCGAGGTCGAGCTCGACGCGGAGGTGATCGAGACCGAGCTCGGCAAGGTGAAGGTCGGCCAGAAGGCGCGCGTCAGCGTCGCGGGAGCGGTCGAAATCGATGGCACCGTGCGCCTCGTCTCGCCGGAGGTCGACAAGACGACACGTCTCGGCCGCGTCCGCATCTTCCTTGGCGACGATCCGCGCCTGCGCATCGGCACGTTCGCGCGCGGCACCATTCAGACCAACCGGAGCCGCGGCATTTCGGTGCCGTCGTCGGCGGTCGTGTTCGATGCAGCCGGCGCCTTCGTTCAGGTCGTCCAGGACGGAAAGGTCAAGACCAGCCCCATAACGACCGGCCTGATATCGGGCGGTCGCGTCGAGGTGCGCGACGGTCTTTCCGACGGCGACGTGGTCGTCACTCGCTCCGGCACGTTCCTGCGCGACGGCGACGCGGTGCGTGCGGTCGAGCCCGACTCCAAGATTAGCGAGGCGAAGTAATGCGCCTCAATATCTCCGCATGGTCGATCCGAAATCCGGTGCCGGCGATCGTGCTGTTCTCGGTGCTGACCCTGCTCGGCGTCATCAGCTTCATGACGCTGCCGGTCACGCGCTTTCCCAACATCGACATCCCAATTGTGTCGATCACGGTGGTGCAGTCCGGCGCCGCGCCCGCCGAGCTCGAGAGCCAGGTCACCAAGGAGGTCGAGGACGCCGTCGCCAACATCCCCGGCGTCAAGCACATCACCTCGACCGTGACCGACGGCCAGTCGATGACGCTCATGGAGTTCCGGCTGGAGGTGGACCAGGACCGGGCGCTCAACGACGTGAAGGATGCCATCGACAAAATCCGTCTCGATCTGCCGCGCGACATCAACGAGCCCATCGTGCAGCGCATCGACGTCGAGGGCCAGTCGATCCTGACCTACGCGGCATCCGCACCCGGCATGACGCTGGAGCAGCTTTCCTGGCACGTCGACGACGTGATCAAACGGCAGCTTCAGGGCTTGAAGGGCGTGGGACGCGTCGAGCGCTATGGCGGCGTCGATCGCGAGATCAGGGTCCTTCTCGACCCCGACAGGCTGCTGGCGCTCGGCGTAACGGCGGCCGAGGTCAACGCCCAGGTGCGCGCGACCAACGTCGATCTCGGCGGTGGCCGCGGCGAGGTCGGCGGCCAGGAGCAAGCGATCCGCACCCTTGCCGGCGCCCGCAAAGTCGAAGATCTGGCCGACACCAAGATCTTGCTTCCAGGCAAGCGCTACGTGCGCCTGTCCGACCTCGGCCGCGTGGTGGACGACGCCAGCGAGCAGCGCGCCTTTGCACGCCTCAACGGCCAACCCGTTGTCACCTTCGCCGTATTCCGCTCCAAGGGATCGAGCGAGCTTTCGGTCGCCGACGTGGTCAGCGCCAGACTGGACGAGCTCGGCAAGCAGTATCCCAACGTCCACCTCGCCAAGGTTGACGACGCCGTCGCCTACACGCGCGGCAACTACACCTCCGCCATGGAGACGCTGCTGGAGGGAGCAGCGCTCGCGGTCCTCGTCGTGCTCCTGTTCCTGCGCAACTGGCGGGCGACGTTGATCTCCGCCGTGGCGCTGCCGCTGTCGGCGATACCGACATTCTGGGCCATGGAGCTGATGGGCTTCTCGCTCAACCTCGTCAGCCTGCTCGGCATCACACTCGTCACCGGCATTCTCGTCGACGACGCCATCGTCGAGATCGAAAACATCGTGCGCCACATGCGCACGGGAAAATCCCCCTACCGCGCCGCGATCGAGGCGGCCGACGAGATCGGCCTCGCCGTGATCGCGATCTCGCTCACCATCGTCGCGATCTTCTCGCCGGTATCGTTCATGGGCGGCATCGCCGGCCAGTACTTCAGGCAGTTCGGCCTCACCGTCGCCATCGCGGTCCTGTTCTCGCTTCTGGTCGCACGGCTGCTGACGCCGATGATGGCCGCCTACTTCTTGCGCCCCGTGCGCGAGGAGCTCGAAGGCGGCGGCATCATCATGCGCGGCTACCTCGGCTTTCTGCGTGCAACCCTCAAGGTCCGCTATCTCACGCTTGTCGCCGGACTGGGCCTGTTCGCCGGCTCGATCTACGCCACCACATTGCTGCCGACCGGCTTCATGCCCGATGAGGACAACTCGCGCATCGTCGTCTCGGTGGAGCTGCCGCCGGGATCCACGCTGGAGGACACGCGCGACACGACCGACCAGATGGTCCAGGTCCTCAAGACCATTCCCGAGGTCGAGAGCGTGTTCGTGCTCGGCGGCTCGACGCCCACCGGCGGCCTGGAGGTGCGCAAGTCATCGCTGTTCGTCCACCTCGTTCCCAAGACGGAACGCGCGCTGCCGCAGAAAAAGCTCAAGATCATCGTCTCCGACAAGCTCGCGAACATTCCCGACACACGCGCCTGGTTCGTGAACGAGCGCGGCGAGCGCGAGCTGTCGTTCTCGATGCTGTCCCAGAGCGGCGAGGACCTGAACACGGCCGTGCGCAAGCTCGAAGGCGCGCTGCGCCAGGTGCCGGGCTTCAAGAACGTGGCCGCCGACGCAGCGATCGACCGGCCGGAGCTGCGCGTCGTGCCGAAGTTCGACGCCGCCGCGCGCCTCGGCGTCGCGCCGAGCCAGATCGCGGAGACGATCCGCGTGGCAACGATCGGCGATATCGACGCCAATCTGGCCAAGTTCAACGCCGGCGACCGCCTGGTGCCGATCCGCGTGCAGATCGCCGAGGACGCCCGCACGGAAATGCAGCGCCTGAAGAACCTGCGCGTCACCAATTCCAACGGCGACGCCATACCGCTGTCGGCGGTTGCCGACGTGGATTTCGGCCGGGGTCCGAGCTCCATCAGCCGCTACGACCGGGAACGGCGCGCCGTGATCGGCGTCGATCTGGAATCGCGCTATGCGCTCAGCGGCGCGCGGGAGAAATTCCTCTCCGTGGTCGACGAGCAGAAGTTGCCGGCGAGCGTGCGTCTGCAGCCGGCGGGTGACGCCGAGATCCAGGACGAGGTGGCCACCGGCTTTATGACGGCCATGGGCACCGGCCTGATGATCGTGTTCGGCGTGCTGGTGCTGTTGTTTGGCAGCGTGGCGCAGCCGGTCACCATCCTGCTGTCGCTGCCCTTGTCGTTCGGCGGCGTGGTGCTGGCGCTGCTGGCAACTGGCAACTCCGTGAGCATGCCCGTCTACATCGGGTTGCTGATGCTGATGGGCATCGTGACCAAGAACGCCATCATGCTGGTCGACTTTGCCGTCGAGGAGGTCGCCAAGGGCATCCCGCGCATCGAGGCGGTGATGGATGCGGGCCGCAAGCGCGCGCGCCCCATCGTCATGACCACGCTCGCCATGGTCGCGGGCATGATCCCCAGCGCCATGGCGTTCGGCGACGGCGGCGAGTTCCGCGCACCGATGGCGATCGCGGTGATCGGCGGCCTGCTGGTGTCGACGATGCTGTCGCTGGTGTTCGTGCCCTCGTTCTTCACGGTGATGGACGATGTCGGCCGCTTCGTGTGGTGGGTCTTCGGCCGCTTCATCGGACCGACCGACGAGCCGGGTGCACACGAGGCGCAGCCCGACGCTAGCCCTCCGCACGGCCAGGGCGCCGTGGCCCCGGCGGAGTAGGGCGTCACTCTCTCTGCAGCGACACCATCCTTCACCTGCACCGTTGCGCCTGCTGAAGCTGGCGTGGGCGGCGCCGCAATCTCGCACGTCCTCCCGGCGCAGGCCGGGACCCACGCAAGTCTCGGGGCGCACTCCGCTAGCGCTTCTCGAGTCGGTAGGGAGAGGGAATCAAAAAGGGCCAGACCCCGGGGGTCTGGCCCTTGCGTTGCAAGCCACGGCTTCTGCTACTTCGTAGAGGCCGTGGCGTCGTGCTTGAAGAACACGTCGACGCGCATGCCCGTGAGCAGCGGCGGCAGACCGTCGAGATCGATGAGAGCCTCCAGCACCTCCACGTCGTTGGGGCGGCGCGGCCCGCGCGAGGCGATGCGCGGCGCCGACAGCGACTGGGCGATGGAGTTCACCCGGCCCTCGAAGTCCTGGTCGGGGAAGGCGTCGGCGCGCACGACAACGCGCTGGCCGACGTGGATCTTGGCCGCGTCGCGCTCCTCGACCTCGGCGCGCACCTTGAGCGCGGAGAGATCGCCGAAGATCAGGAGCGTGTTCTCGGGCGACGGCACGGCAACCTCGCCCTCCTTGGCCATGACGTTGAGCACGCTGCCGTCGGAGGGGGCGCGAATGCGCGTCTTCTCGACGGCGAGCTCGGCGGCCGCCAGATTGGCGCGGGCGACGGCAAGCCCCAACTCCACCCGCGTGGGCAGCGGCATGCCGGCCTTGGCGTTGACGGAGGCGAGGTTGGCGCGCTCGTCGGCGAGCTTCTTCTTGGCCTCATCGAGGTTGGAACGGGCGGTGGTGACGGCCTCTTCCGAGCCGTTGCCGGCGCGCTTCTCGGCCAGGGCGTCGTCGAAGGCCTGGCGCGCGCCGAACACGGCGCGCTCGGCGGTGGCGACGGAATCTTCCGCGGTGCGACGCTCGTCGGCGAGGCCGCGGACGCTGTCGTTGTTGCGCTCGCGCTCGCGCACGCTGGCTTCGGCGGTGGCGGCGGCGACCTTGGTGAGCGCGCTCTGCATCGTCGAGACGGATCAGCAGATCACCGCCCTTGACGGTGTCGTTGAGCTCGACCGCGATGTCCTCGATGCGCCCGGGCACCTCGGTGGTGATGCGCACCTCGCCGTTCTTGGGCTCGACCCGACCCGTGGCCGAGGCGGCCCAGGTCGGATAGGACGGCGTGCTCGCCGTCTCGGTGGAGCTGGTCTCATCCGTGCCTGCGAGCTTCTTTTCCTCGCCGGCGGGCTTCCAGCTGACGCTGTTGACGTAGAACCCGACCGCGATCGCCAGAATGCCGGCGATGCCGAGGGTGACGATGGTGGAGTTGACCTTCTTAAGCATGGGCCTTCCGTCTCTTGGTAAGATCCGCAATTCCGGGGGCATCTAAGCCTTCCGGCCGGCGCTCCTCGCCGACGATCCGCCCGTCCTCGATGCGCACGACCCGGTCCGCATACGACAGCGTACGGGGATCATGCGTCACCGCGAGGACGCAACGGTTCTGCTCTTTTGCAATGCGTGCCAACAGCGCCATGACGGCGTGTCCGTTCTCGCCGTCGAGCGCGGCCGTGGGCTCGTCCGCCAGCACGATCGAGGGCGATGAGGCGATGGCGCGCGCCACCGCGACGCGCTGCTGCTCGCCGCCCGACAGGTTGCCGGGGTAGCTCTTCAGGCGGTAGGCGAGGCCGACGTCGCGCAAGACCTCCTCGGCGCGGTTGGCCGCGGCGAAGCCCTTCTGCCCGCGCACGTCGAGCGCGATGCGCACGTTCTCCAGCGCGGTCAGCGTGGGGAAGAGGTTGTAGGACTGGAAGATGAAGCCCATGTGCTTGCGCCGCAGGTTGGCGAGCGCTTCCGGCGACAGGCGGTCGGTGGAGACGCCGGCGACCTTGAGCGTGCCCGAGGTGGGCGTGAGGATGCAGCCGAGGATCGACAGGAGCGTCGTCTTGCCCGAGCCCGACGGCCCCATCAGCAGGGTGAGCTCGCCGGGAACGAGGGCGAGATCCACGCCCTTCACGGCGCGCACCATGGCGGCGCCGTGGCCCAGCTCCTTGACGATGTCGATGGCTTCCAGGACAGGTTGCGTCATCTGTTGAATACCGTTGCGGGATCGATCTTCGTGACCTTGACGATCGCCGACAGCGCCGAGATGGCGCACATGCCGACGGTCAGCGTGAACAACCAGAACGCCAGGGCAGGCGTCATGACCATGGGCAGCGCCGTGTTCTTGCTGGCCACGAGCACGCCCAGCGCGATGGTGATGCCGAGCAGATACCCGATCACGGCGCTGATACCAGCCTGAGCCAGTATGACCTGATGAATATATCCCGCCGATGACCCCAATGCACGCAAGGTCGCAAACTCGCTTAAGTGGTCCTTGGTGCTGGAATATAGGGTCTGGGCGACGATCACGGTGCCTACCAGGATGCCGAGCAGGGCGCCGCCGATCAGGGCCACGCCGGCGCCGGTGCGGAACAGCCACTGCTTGAGCGAGCGGTCGCGGAACTCCTGCTTGGTCAGCACTTCGGCGCCCTCGAGCCGCTTTTCGAGGTCGCGGCGCACCTTTTGAACGTCGGCGCCGGGCTGGAGCTGAACCAGGTAGAATGTGGTGGCATCTCCGTTTTCCCCGAGCAGAGCGCGGGCGCGGTTGAGGGTCGTGTAGGCATAGGGCGACTGGGTGAACGAGCGGATGCCGTCGGTCAGCGCGCGCACGCGCACCCGGCCGGTCTGGATCTGCGCGGTGTCGCCGAGGCCGTTGATGCCGAGCTCGTTGAGATAGGTCTTATCGACGGCGACGGCCTCGGGCGACTTGATGTCCTGCCACGAGCCTTTGACCAGATCCCAGGGCTGCAGACCGCCATCCTCGGCATCGCTGCCGACGACGACGACGCGCGAGGAGCCGCCCGCGGGCTTGCGCCACTCGGCGAACTTCACGACCAGCGGGATGACCGCCTTGACGCCCGGCGTCGCCAGCGCCTGGTGACGCTCGCGCGGGGTCAGCAGCATGCCGCCGTCCTCGAAGCTCTTGGCTCCGAAGATGGTGATGAAGAGATCAGCGTTCGCATGATCGATATTGGCGGTGATGATCTTGCTGGCGCCCAAGTAGAGGCCGAGCTGCACCGCGACCAGCACGATGGAGAACAAGATGCCCACGAGCGTCACCGCAAGGCGGATGCGGTCATGGAACAGATTGCGAAAGGCAAGCGTCAGGATCATCCGATTTGTTCCGCGGTAATGACAGGATCAAGCGCCGATCAAAGCGTCCAGAGGGCGGCCGTGGCGCGCCGCAGTTATCCCTCGATGTTGGCCCCGAGAAGGCACGCTCATGTTTAAGAGAGGTCTAATTTTCCCGCGAGTGCGACCCATTTGGGAACGAGAAGTGAGGGCGCAACTCACGCAGTGTTAACCGTTCAAAGCTCACAACGGGCTCTCGGAAGCCGGGAAACGTCCAGGCTCCTCGCAGCTATCGCGGCGGAATGCAAGGGATGCAAGAGGTGGTCCACCTGCAACGAGGCGTGTTTAAGGACCTCCGACCAGCTTTCGCCGCTTTCAAAGCTTAAGGCCGTCCCGTTCTCTGACACAACATTGGCGATACTACCATGCGTCATCATCAGCACGCTCCCAAATCTTACATTCCCTGGCTAACGACCGGGATCGCCGGGTTGTTGCTGGCCGCGACTTCGGGGCTCAGCACTGCCGCTCCCGACACCGGGCCGCCGGCAGAAATGGGCCTGTGGTTCAACCACTCCGGCAAGGGCGCCGTCGAGATTCGCCCCTGTGCCGAAACCGGACGCGACGCCAACTACTTGTGCGGCTTCATCGTGTGGCTCAAGGACCCCATGAATAAAAATGGGGAGCCGCTGACCGACGGCTACAACGAGGACCCGAAAAAGCGCACCCGTCCAATCTGCGGCTTGCCGGTGCTGGGCTCCCTGAGGCCCATGTCCGATGGCAGCTGGGACCTCGGCTGGGTCTACGATCCCGAGCAGGGCAAGTCGTTCGATGCAGCGATCCAGCTTGGCTCTGCCGATCGTCTCATTTTGACCGGCTACAAGGGCATCAAGTTCTTCAGCAAGCAGTTCGTGTGGAAGCGGGCACCGGACGATTTGCCGCGCTGCGGTAGCTCTGCTGCAACCCCCGCACGCGATCACCAGGCCAGCGCCCCGGCCCCAGCCGGTGCCAATACGCGCGCGCCCACGCCGCCGCTGCCAGACAAGGCGTCGCTAGCGAGAGCCTCGCAGACCGGCGACGTCCTGGTGGCGCCGCGTCCCATCCCGGCCGTGAAGCAGCCGGCCGAGGGTCTGCGCTAGAAACGAAACGGCGCGCCGAAGCGCGCCGTTGCAATTCTCAAAGTCGTCGAGGTGACGAGCAGCTTTAGTTGCTGCCGGTGTTCTGCGCGTCGGCGGACGGTGCTGCCTGCACAGCATCCTCACGCGCCATGAGCCGCATGGCGAACTCTTTGACGCGGTCGATCACGATCGGACGCTGCCGATCGAGCGTAACCATGTGATAGCAGTCGTTGAGCACGCAGACCTCGACCAGACCCGCCAGCTTCCTCTGCAGAGCGATGGTGTTGGATAGGTCGCTTTGATCGTCGTGGCGCGGATGGAAGATCAGGGCATGCTGCTTCACCTGCCCGAGCAGTGGCTTCACACTGCGCACAAGCTTGCGGAACTCGAGGACGAGCCCGCCGCCGCGACCGAACATATCCTCGATCGCGTCGTTGCCCCCCTGCAGGCTCTCCAGGATGAAGGTCCGCAGACGCTCATCCTTGATGCCGTGCGGGTTGCGCGCCTGGAAGTGGAACAGGCGTGCCGCCCACCGATGCTTCACCAGGCGGAACAGCGAAAAGTACCAAGGGATCGCCCAGCCGTTCGGCCAGATCGTGGGCGAGAACAACATAAGGGCCTGGATCCGCTCCGGCCGCAGCGCCGCGAGACGCAGCGCCAGCATGGTGCCTGCGGAGACGCCGCCGACGATCATCGTATCGCAGTGCCGCGCCAACTCGTCGTGCGCCTTTTCCAGCGCCGCATACCAATCGCGCCAGCTCGACAGCCCCGAAACGTCGGTGCCGCCCGCGAGACCCGGAAGCATGGGACAATAAACCGTGTAGCCACATTGGCCGAGCGCCTGGGCAACGAACTTCAGCTCGATCGGTGATCCCCCGAGGCTGTGGACGAGCAACACGCCACGACGCCCCCCGGGAACATAGATACTGCCCCACGCTGTCTTCATTTTTTCGTTCTTCATTTTTGCAACTAGACCCGCTCGCTTACTGCTCGAAAACACTCGTTCTCGGTCAAGGGCGAGCCGGTGCAACCCGGCCGCACAGCGCCGAAGATGAGGCTCAAACCCTCTTTTTTTCGTTTCCTCAGATGGACTTCGATGGAAGGACTTTTAAGCTCGAAACCCTTATTCTTGTATCCACCCCCCGACCTTGAACCCTGGCCCGGGCCTGTCCCCTTGGGGTGGTAACGCCTCACTGACCAAAACCCGGCTTCGATGCGATAGGGCACCTTGCCGCACAGCGAAGCGCGATACTCGAGAAGCCTGAGTGCCCCTTTCATTTCGCCGCTTCGCCTCAACCTGCTGCCGCCAGAACCTGGGGACCGGACGCCGACAGCGGGCGGCCTTCTGAGAGCGATATTTGGCAAAAGCATGACGTACAACGCATTGCTGTTGCCTCCCCTAGGTCAGATGAATGCGGATCCCGTAGCCCTGGCCGCATGCGCTTGTTCACAAGTTGGCAACGCTTACAGAGCGAACGCACTGAAATCTCGCCCGTTCCATCGCCATCAATGCTCAGTTTACGCAAAAACCATGCATCGGAAATTATTGCGCTGCAAACATCGTGAATCTGGGCGATTGTGTTGTGCCGCCGCCACAACCGGAGGCGGATGCGCCTTTTGCGCAACCCCGCCACGGCGCCTCAAGGGCGCCGGTCACCGTGGTGCCGGGAGACCTAACGCACGCCCGGAAAAGAAGAAATCGGGACGGCCGCGCGCTGAGGGAGAGCTGCGGGTCGCCGAGCCCGAAGGGCAAATAGGAACAGAGCCGGCGATGTGGACAACCTCCGGCACACGCTTCGCAGAGCGTCCCATTGGAGTGCAGTGCGATGGCACAATGTCGCAGACGCGGCATTCGCGCACTTTTTCGCACCGATGACGGGATCTGGCACCGGGGTCTGACGCCGGGCTGGCTCCGGGATATGGCACACGGCTCCGGCGTCCCACCCGCTCTGGCGCCGCCACGAAGCGTCATGCATGGTGCCGCGTCCCGTTTTCGCTCTCCCCAACACGAGAACCGCACGTGCGATCGCTACAGGCCCGGACCGACATCCTCGAGCACAGGGCGATGACCACGGACGGGCTTCAGGTCGAGGCGACCGTGAGCCCCGACAGTGCCATCGTGGGGACCTTCTACGCCAGCTACGACGACGCCTTCGTGCTGCCGAACGAGAAGGAGGCGTATGAAGGTTTCACCACCTGCCTCGCCCTGAATTTAGGAGATGCCTACCAGCGCCTGTCGGCGCTCTACGGCGCCTTCCGCGAGGTCGTTCTGGTGGCGCGCGACCCCGCCAGCGGTGCGCTGGTGGGCGGAGCCAATTTCATCGCCTTCCCGCTCCGCGAGGACGCGGTGCTGTCGATCAACCTCAACTACATCTTCGTCGCCACCGCGCAGCGCCGACGCGGGCACTTCGAGCGTCTCGTCTCAGCCGTGGGCGCGACGGCCGAAGCCTTGTTCGAGCCTGCGGGCGCGCCGATGCCGCGCTTGATCTTCATCGAGCAAAACGACCCGGTGCAAATGACGCGCGCGGATTATGAGCGCGACACGCAGCACGCCGGCATCGACCAGATGACGCGCATTCGCCTGTGGACCGCGCTTGGCGCCAAGATCATCGACTTTACCTATGTGCAGCCTCCGCTGTCGTCCGGCCAGGCACCCGACCACTCCCTCGTTTATGCCGTGCTCGGCGCGCAAGGCGACGCACTCGATGCGTGCCTGCTGCACGCGCACCTGTTGCGCTTTTTCGGCATCTCGGTGCTGAAAGGCGGCGATCCTCTTGCCGACGGCGTGGCCGGCCCACAGCTGTCAGAGCTGGCGCGGTGCTGCGACCGAAACGGCGCCATTCCACTGTTGACGGCGGCGGACCTGCCCTCGCAAATGCAGGGAGATCCCGGCACCGGGTTCCGGACGTCGCTCAGGGAGCTCATCAAGGCGAACGCGTAGGCCAAGCTACGGCGAGTGGGGGAGTTCGGTGACTGGGGTACATAGCGTAGACGCTCGGCCGGAGACGCCCGAGTGGGACCGGTGCGAGGACAAGACGCTCTACTGGACGCTGTCGCTGCACATCGACCGCAGTCGCCTGCCCGAGCGCTTCCATGCGCAATTCCACCCCGGCAACAAGCACGTCGTGCAAAAGCGCTACCGCGAAACCATCGCCCTGCGCGACGCCATCGAACCTCTGTTCAACGACATCGCCGATCGCGAGCGGCTGTCCGAGGTCGGGGACTATCTGCTCGATGTACCGGGCGCCCGCCAGGGCGAATGGATCGAGATCTCCATCCCCGACGTGGTGGAATGGACCACCGAGGGCACCCACTTTGTCGCCGACCTCGGCCGCCAGGAGCCGCGGCTCGTTCGGTGCCGCCGGTTCTGGTACGTGCACATGAACGGCTCGCTGTCCTACCACGCCTCGTTCAGCCTCAAGTACGATCACACGCCGGCCGACTTCTACTTCATATCGCTGCTGCAGAAGATCCTGGCCCCGAAGGAGTTCACCGCCAGCGCGGCCCCCGGCGAGGCCGCGCCATCGACGATCACCGTCAACGACACGGCGACGGGGATCTTCCCCCTCGACAAGGTGCTCGTGCACCAGCCCGGCGACGGGGAGAGCCGAGCCGCGGCGCCCTCGCCGTTCTGGCACTACATCGCCGCCCGCTTCGACGCCGATGCCAAGGACCTGCTCGGGGCATTCGGCGTCTTGATCAAGGACGCGCGCGGCCGCCCCACCACCGAGCTCTTCCGCACCCTCATCGTCTCCGATCCCTTCATCGAGGTGCCCGACCTCAAGATGCCGCGCGCGCGGGTGGTGTTCCTGTTCGACGACAAGACGTTCTTCCGCTACCTGCTGCCGCTGCCGGCGGACGACGGGCGGCGGCTGTCGCGGCGCGATTTCGTGAAGGACGAGTACTACGACTGCTTCAAGGAGTGGATCCAGCGCCAGCAGGAGGAGGCCAAGAGCCAGGGCCACAACACCGTGCGGCTGACGCAGGCGTATCTGCAGGAGGTGGTCGAGGTGGTGCCGCAGCAGATGCGCTACCTGTTCCTGTCGGGCTTCATCCAGAACATCGTCGACTTCATGAACCAGGACGCCTCGGAGGTGCTCGACAGCACCGACCCCGTCTATCCCGCGACCCTGGAGCAGGAAGAGGAAAGCTTCTTCCTCAGGTACGCGAGCCAGCGCTCCATCATCCAGTTCGTCCCGGGCTCACGCAGCCTGAACACCGGCAACGATTTCATCGGAACCTGCCCCTACGTCTTCCTCGTGCACGTGCTCGCCATGCACAACGAGTTCCTGGTGCGCGACTACGAGCGCCAGACGGAGGCGCTGACGCTCGACATTGAGAGGTACAACGCCACCTCGCGGCTGAGCCGCGCCGCCGACCGCTTCTATGCGTTCCGCACCGGCGACTACACCCGCTACCAGAAGCACAAGTACGCCAACGTGTTCCGCTACGACACCGAGCGCGACCTGTTCGAGGCGGTGGAGGCGCGCCGCGGCACCCACCGCAAGGATGCCTACCTCGACACCATCGTCACCAATCTCGAGGCGCAGACGCGGGACCTGGAGGGGCGGCTGCGCTCCAAGGTCGATCGCCAGTTCAGCCTGCTGCTGGGCGCCGTCGGCGTCTTCTCGGTGTTGCAGGTGCTCTATCAGGTGCTCGACATCTCCACGCGCGGCGTCGACAAAGTGTCGAGCCAGCCCATCGACATGATCGACTTCACCGACTTCGGCACCGCGCACGCGCTCGCCAAGTATCTGTTTCTTTCGACGGCAGGATTCCTGGTCGTGACCATCATCCTGACGCTGTGGATCGTGCGCCAGCTGCTGCTGCGGCGGTGAGGCAACCGTAGGGGTGCGTCGCGCGTTGTCGGGTAGGGCCGGCAGGTCCGAAGCGCGGCCACGCTACGAGCGCAATCGACACTATATAATCGAGATGATTAAATGGTCCGGCAGGCGCCCGCACCCGCGGGCCCACCGGCACGACCAAGAAAGGCCCAGTTAGTCTCAGGTGCGGTCCCTCATATCCTCTCTGGCGGCGTTTGCCTTCGCCGCGGGCCAGATCGTTCCCGCCGGCGCGGCGCCGCTCTCCAAGGCCGACTACGAAGCCTGCCAGGCGCGTGACGAGCCGGCGCTGAAGACCGCCATCCAGGCTATCTCGGAGCGGGCGCTGAAATCCGCCATCGCCAAAGTGGACTACCGTGCGCTGGTCGGCGACGCCTGGCGGCGCGGCGACCTCGACGCCATCGTCGACAAGCAGGTGGACACGGCCGCCGACCAGGTGGTGCAGGAGACGAGCTGGTCAAATCTGTTGCAGTCGCTCGCCTACCAGCAGAAGGCGCAGGAGCTTGCCACCGCGGTCGCCGAGCGCGTCTACCGCTCCGACGCCATGAAGACGGCGCTGGAGCAGCTGGCCGCCGACGTCGGCAAGGACATCGGCCGGCAGATCGAGTTCGCCAGTGTCGATGCCAGCGCGCCGACGCTCGACTGCCTGAAGGCGTTCGTGGGCGCGCGCTACGGCACCACGGTGGCCCGCGCCGTCAGCGGCGAGACCGGCAAGGACCTTACCGTCGATCCGGACAAGGCGACCGCCGGCATCTCGGCCGGCGCGGTGTTGCGGGAATTGAGCGGCGGCATCGCGGGCGCTGCCGTGCTGATTTTGCGCCGGCAGATGGCCAACATGGCGCGGCGCGCCGGGCAGCGCGTCGTCGGCGCCGTGCTCGCCCGCCTGGTGGCCGTGGTTGCCGACGGGGTGGGGCTGGCGCTCATCGCCAAGGACATCTGGGACCTGCGCCACGGCGTCGTGCCCATCATCGCCACCGAGATGAAATCGAAGGACAACAAGGCCAAGGTGCAGGACGAGCTGGCCAAGACGTTCTCCGACCAGATCGCCGCCCACGTGGACGAGATCGCCGCCACCACCGCCGACCAGATCGTGGGCGTCTGGCGCGACTTCCGCAGCGCGCACGCCCAGGCCCTCGACCTCGCCCAGCGCAAGCCCAAGTTCAAGGCGTTCATCGACCACCTGCAGCCCAAGGCGCTGCCGCGGCTCGACGAGGTGGTGTCGCTGGTGCTGGCGGACGAGGGCGAGGCGGGCCTGCTGCGCCGCCTCGACGACGGCACGCTGAACGAGGCGGTCAACGTGCTGCCGGCGCCTGCCATGGAGATCGCGCGGCAGACGCGCTCGGTCGACGCCGGCCTCAAGTGGGCGGCGCTGGCGGGCGACCAGCTGCCCAAGGTGGTGGCGCTCGACCTGCACCGGCGCACCAGCCCCGACAACCTGACGCCCGGCGTGCTCAAGCGCCTGCTCGCCTTGGATGACCGGCTGGCGACGGTGCGGCTCGCCAGCGTCGATCGCGGCGCGCGCGATACGCTGTTCGAGCTCAAGGATGCCGAACTGAAGAGCTTGGCGCGCAACCTCACCGAGCCGGAGCTCGCAACGCTGTCGGCCTACCTCACGGGGCTGCAAAAGGAGCCGCGCGAGAAGGTGCTGCGGGCGGTGGCGGCCGACCCGCTCGCCATGCAGTCGCTGTCGTCGGAGCGCGTGCGCTCAGCCGTCGTCACCAGCGCCGACCAAAGTGCCGCCGTCGCCATGATGCTGCGCAGCAATGCCGCGCTCGACCCGGGCGCCATCGTGACCGACTTCGGCCTCGTCACCGACGGACGCGTGGCGCCGGTGCTGATGTGGGAGAAGCACCCCGCAGCGATCGCGGCGGCGCTCGTCGTGTTCGCCATCGTCCTGCTGCTGCTGCGGCGGCTGCTGTTTGCCGGGCGCCGCAAAAGCGCGCCGGCGTAAGCCTCCACAGGCGAATTCCAATATTCCCGCATGCGCGTGTCACAGCGGACGCGCCCTGCTATAAGCGCTCGGGGGTCTTTCCGAATCGCACGCACGTGGGGAAAGCTCTGCAACAGTGTTGCGTACCTGGAGCATCGAGGGGAGTGGGACAGATGGGACTCAAAGCGCCTGGCATCCTGACGTTCATGGTGTCGATCGTCCTGACGGTTACCGTGTTGATTATGAAGTTCTTCGGGGCGGAGATACCCTTCCTATCCGGCAACGAATTCTGGGTGCTTTTGGCCGCTCAGGTCATCCTCGTGCTGGGCTGCATCATGCGGGGGCTGTAGGGGATTTCAGCCGCACTTTATCGCTGTGCTTTTGTGTCGCGCGGCACTCAGCACTCTGGCGGGGCGAGACGACCTGGAGGATGTCTCGCACTATGAAATGGAGATTTGGAAGACTTGAATCGTATGCCGACCGCGTGCGTCGCTCGTCGCGCGAGATCCTTATTGCATCGGCGCTAACACTGGCGGCCATCGCTTTCCTGATTGCGGCGCTGTTGGGCGGCGCGGTCACCAAAGACACCGAGGTCGGCCACGTTGCGGCCGACGAGACCGTCATAAAATAATTGTTACCGACTTCGCTCGCATTGGAGCAATTACGCGGCCTGCTTAAAGCGGCACCGCGCGCACCAAACCCCGCACCGAGTTGCCCAGCCAAATCGCATCGGCCGAGCGCAGATCCTCCAGCGTGAGGACCGCCTCTTCGGCGCGTCCCTGGCTGAGCAGATCGGCGCGCAGCGTACCGGGCAGCAGGCCGCAGCCGAGTGCCGGCGTCAGCAGACGCCCGTCGCGCTCCAGAAATATCGTGGTGCGGCTGCCCTCGGCGAGCTCGCGCTTCTCGTTGAGATAGAGGACCTCGTCGGCGCCGACGCTGTCGTGATAGGCCTGCCACTCGCGGTCGTAGAGCTCGCGCCGCGTCGTTTTGTGGAAAAGGAAGATGTCGGCCGAGTTGAGCCGCGTGTCGGAAACCGCAAACGTCATGACCGCGTCCTCGACGGGCGCGGGCAGCGGCGTCGCCGTCACGGTGATGCTGCCGGCCTCGGACAGAAGAAGCCGCACGCGCAGGCGCTCGCTGCGCCCCTTTACGGCGTCGTCGAGCGCGGCACGCACGGCGGCCGCGTCGAAGGCGAAGGCGAAATAGCGCGCCGAGGTCTTAAGGCGCTCGATGTGGCGCTCGAGCAGGACGAAACCTCGCCCAGGCTCGGGCCCCGGCTCGAACAGCATGGTCTCGATCAGCTCGAAGGGCTTCACCGGATCAGTGAGGAACTTCATCTTCAGAAGGCACTCGGCGTATTCCTTGGTGCCAGCCGAGTCGAAGACGACGCCCGAGCCGATGCCCATCTCACCGGCGGCGTCGCGCGCCACCACCGCGGTGCGGATGGCGACATTGAACAGCGCGCGGCCTTTGGGCGAGATGTAGCCGATGGCGCCGCAGTAGACGCCGCGCGCCTCGGTCTCGAGCGCGGCGATAAGCTCCATGGCGCGGATCTTGGGCGCGCCGATCACCGAGCCCGGCGGGAAGATGCCGTGCAGGAGCTCGGACATGCCGATGCCGTCCTTCAAGGTTGCATGCACGCCCGACGTCATCTGGTGCAGCGTCTGGAACGTCTCCACGGTGAACAGATCCGACACGCTGACGCTGCCGATCTCGGAGATGCGTCCGATGTCGTTGCGCATCAGGTCGACGATCATCAGGTTCTCGGCGCGCTGCTTGACGTCCTCGGCGAGCTGCCGGCGCGCCAGCGCATCCGCCTCCAGGGTCCCGGCGCGGGGGGCTGTCCCCTTCATGGGACGGGTGGCGATTTTGCGCCCCTCCTGCTCGATGAAAAGCTCCGGCGAGGCCGACAGCACCGTCACCTTGCCGGTATCGACAATGCCGCCGTAGGCCACACGCTGCTTCTGGCGCAGGTCGAGGAAGAAGGTGAGCGGCGAGCCCGACAGGCGGAAGCGCGCCTTGAAGGTGAGGTTGAGCTGATAGATGTCGCCGGCGCGGATCTTCTCCTGCACCTCGGCGAAGCGCTTCAGGTAGGCGGCCTCGTCCCAGGCGAGGGAGACGTCGGTGAAGTGGTACGAGCCGCTGCGCGTGTGCGTGGCGAGCCAGTGCTCGACTTGCGCCGGCGTCATCTCGGCCGGCGCCTTGTAGAGGCCGAGCCAGAGCAGCGGCACGTTGCGCTTTTCCGGCATGAGCGCGGCAAGGCGCGGCTCCATCACGTAGCCGAGCTCGTAGGCGAAGAAGCCAGCCGCATAGAGACCGTTTCTGATGGCCGCATCCAACCGCTCGAGCGCGGCCGGCACCTCTTCAGGCGTCTCGGCCGCGATGATGTCGACGGGATCGGAAAAGAGCAGCGAGGGCGGGCCGGTGCCGGAGTTGTTGTCGAGGAGGACGAACGTCTCGGACAACGCTGCCGGCTCTTCCGGCCGGCGCTCCAAGGGGGCCTCGTTCCGGGCCTGGCGGCTGCGGTCGGCTGGCGTCATCGTCCCTTGTATCCCGTCAGCCTATAGAAGGTCACGCGTCGCTGGGCGTTCTCCCCGGCCGGCAGCAGGCGGCTTGCAATCTTCTGCGAGGTCGCGAACGCGTTTGCGATGGGGCCGGCATCCTTTCCCAGACTGACGAGCAACACCGGGCCGGTGGTGGCGGCGGTGAACGGACGCGTCAGCTCGAAGTGGTCGTGCGGCGCGCCTTCACGCCAGGCGAGCACGGGCGTCGTCTCGTCGCGCATATAATATAGGAGCTCGGCGGTGACCGCGCGATCGTCGGTGAGGACGGCGGCAAACGGCTGCCCCGCGGTCTCGGCGTTGGCGATCTCAGCGCGGGTCGCCGCGGCAAGGTCCTGCCAGCCAAGCGTGCGCGCGAAGGGATCGGTCTTGACCGGCAGTGCCAGATGGCCGGCGGTCGAGGTGCCAACCGCGATCAGCACGAGCACCGCCACGTTCAGCGCGAACGATCCGATGAGCCAGCCCCAGGCGCGGTCGCGGACCATCGTGGCAATGACGAGCACGGTGGCGGCCACGTAGGCCGGGGCCGCCCAGTTGGCGTGCGCGCGCGACAGCAGCGCCTGCACGACGATGATGGCGATCAGCGGCAGCGAGAAGGATAAAAGCAGGCGATCGGCCTCGGGCACGCCCATCCGCCAAGCGCGCCAGGCGATGACCAGGAAGGCACCGAAGAGAATGGGACCGAACACGCCGAACTGCGAGCCGAAGAACTCCAGCGCCTTGGCCGGATGCAGCAGCGAGCCGCTCCAGTTGGCGTTGTCGGCGGTGTGCGAGAAGGTGGCGAAGGCGTGCGCGTAGTTCCACGCGATGTTGGGGACGATGAGCAGCACGCCGAGACCGAGCGCCAGGTAGAGGCGATAGTCCTTGAGGAGCGCACGCCGCTGCGGGGTGAAAAACAGATAGACGGCCGCGCACACGATAAACCACGCCATCGCGTACTTGGCGTTGAGGCCGATGCCGAAGGCGAGCCCGAGCAGCAGCGCGGGCCACAGACGACGCGTCGTGCTCAATGCGGCGAAGGCGAGGAGCGCCACTGCCCAGCACAAGAGCAGCGGCACGTCTGTCGATATGAGACCTGCCGACAGCGAGACGCCGGGCAGCGTCGCGAACGCCAATCCGGACAAGGCTCCCGTGCGCACGTCGTAGAGCATGCGTCCAAGCGCGAACACCGCCAGCGAGGTCAGCGTATGCAGGAGCGGCGAGGGGAGACGAACGCATGGCTCGCCGATGCCGCACGCCTCGGTGGCGGCACGGATGAGCCAGGCGATAAGCGGCGGCTTGGAGTAGTAGCCGAAGTCGGGAGCCTCGCTCCAGGCCCAGTACTGGGCCTCGTCGAAGAAGAGATCGGTGACGTTGAGCTGCAGGGCGACCAGGCGAACGCACAGGAGCAGGGCCAGCGCGCCCAAGAAAACGGCGGTCCACAGAGTATCGCGGCTCATGGACGGGAGGCCGGGGGAAGCGGACATGGGGCGCGGGCTCGCAACTGCGGGATTTCGGGGTGAAGCTTGGCCGTGCCACGGCCCGAGGCCGCTCATTTACTAGGTTGAGAGCCGCCCGTGAAGACTGGTAGCCTTGGGGGCGGAGAAGCTTTATTTAGGTTAGGTCGCGACTTGCCTGTGGGACAGGGGCACTTGATGCGCGTCACCGTCGTCATTCCGGCGCTGAACGAGGCTGGCAACATCGGTCGTCTGGTCGAGGAGACGTATGCCAGCGTCTCCGGGCAGCGCCTTGCCGAGGTGATCGTCGTCGACGACGCCAGCGAGGACGCGACGCCCACAGAGATCAAGGCGCTGATCGAAAGCGGGCGCTATCCGGGTCTGCGCTACCTGCGCCACGACAAGCGCAGCGGCCAGAGCGCCGCCTTGCGCTCCGGCGTGCTCGCCGCCACCAGCCCCATCATCGCCACCATGGACGGCGACGGGCAGAACGATCCCCACGACATCCCCCTCTTGCTCGACGTGCTGGCCAAACCCGGAACCGAGGGGCCGGCCCTCGTCGGCGGGGTGCGCACGAACCGCAAGGCCACCGGCTCCAAACGCTGGGCCTCGCGCGCCGCCAACTGGATCCGCGACACGGTGCTGCAGGACGACTGCCCGGACACCGGCTGCGGCATCAAGGTGTACTGGCGCGAGGTGTTCCTGCGGCTGCCGTTCTTCACGAGCATGCACCGCTATCTGCCGGCCCTGTTCCAGGCCTACGGCCACACGGCCGCCTACGTTCCCGTCAACGATCGACCGCGCCAGGCGGGCGTTTCCAAGTACAACAACCTCAATCGCGCCCTGGTCGGGATCTACGATCTCGTCGGGGTCACGTGGCTGAGGCGGCGGACCAAGGTGCCGCACATCGTCGAGCGGCATCCGGAGATCCAGCTGGTGACCGACATCGCAACGCGGCTGAAGCCGGTGAACGACGACGCGGCGCGCGTGAGCGCCGGCGACAAGACTTAATGAGATGGGCGGCCTTATCGGCATGCCCCCGAGGACAGCGACACGCACATGGACTTCCTAGCTCACGCCGCGGCGCAGATGGCAGACTGGTGGGCCACGACCTCCGTCACGGAGAAGACGTGGCTGGGCGTCGGCTTTCTGGCGCAGCTCATGTTCTCCATGCGCTTCATCGTGCAGTGGATCGCCAGCGAGCGGGCGCGGCGCTCGATCGTGCCGGAGACGTTCTGGTATTTCAGCATGGTCGGCGGTGCGATGCTGTTCGCCTACGCGATCTACCGGCTCGATCCCGTGTTCATGCTGGGGCAGGGCATGGGCCTGGTGATCTACGGCCGCAACATCTATTTCATCCGCGCCCACCACAAGAGCGCGGCGAGCGCGGCGACGGCGTCCTCGCCCACGGTGGCGGCGGAGTAGGCCGGGGCCGATACATTGGCGCGCGCCGCGCCCATTGAAAAAGGCCCGGATCGACGCCATTTCTGAGCAGGAACGGACGTTCCGAGAGGTGTGTTGAGGACCCGCGCGAGCGGGCTTCACAGGCGCGCAAATTGTGCTATAAGCCGCGCTTCGGTGGGCCGCTCGGTGACGGGCGGCCTTTGTTATCGGTCCGGGCATGTGCCGGGCCCATGACGACCTCTCATCCGGAAACGGCGGCGGACTTTTTTCAGGTCGTTGGCCTATCCGGACACGTTCGGTGACGCGGGGTGGAGCAGCCCGGTAGCTCGTCAGGCTCATAACCTGAAGGTCGCAGGTTCAAATCCTGCCCCCGCAACCAACCAGAAACCCAATTATAATCGGCATAACTGAGCGGTCTGGAGAGCGCATTGAGCGCCGCTCTCAAGGCTTATTTTGCCTGCGGTGATACACCAGTGATACAAGGGCTTAAGTTGCGTTTGCACCAATAGCCTTAGTCGGCGCTTCCCCGTGCACGATGTCGGCCAAGAGCCGTTGGGGGTTGACGACGACCCCGCGCGGCATCCGCAAGGCTCTCAAGACGCCCCACAAGCCTCACAAGACTGAGGCAAAGCAGTCGGCGCCGGGAAAGAAGAAATGAGCAATCGGCCTAATGCGGAGTCTGTGAGGCTTCGGCCTCTCCGCCCTCGCAGGTTCACTGCCGCCGCGGTCTGCTGATAAGCTGCCAGTCTAGTTTTGAAGCTTTATAGCATTCCTGGGGAGGAGGACGTGGCCAAGATTATCACGGTCCACGGTACTGGCGCGACCGGTCCAGAGGAAGGCGACCGGTGGTGGCAGAGGGGAAGTCTATTCGAGACGCACATCCGGCAGCTTTTAGAGGGCGAAGATGGCGCGTTGAGTTTCGAACCCTTCATCTGGGACGGCGCCAATAGTGAGAAATCTCGGAGGAGCGCAGGTAGGCAACTTCTTGGAGCGCTACTGAAGCTCGAAACGTCCGCGCAAGATCATTGCTTGATTGGACACAGCCATGGGGGGTCCGTTATCTCTCATGCTCTCCTCGCCGCAGCCGCCAAACGAGCTGACCTGCCACACCTCAAAACGTGGATCACTATTGGAACTCCCTTCATCAAACTCAAACGGCGGTTCCTGCTTTTCTCTCGCGTCAACTTTTTTGGCAAAGCCGCAATAATTACAGCCATAACGCATCTGCTGATCTACCCCTTGCTCTTTCCGCTCGCCCTGACGGGGTATGCAATCTGGGCTTGGCCTCTCTCGTACTTACTAGACACGCTTTGGAGCACCACCCCGTTCTGGTTGATCTTGCTCCCGCCCTACGCGCTGATCTATGCGGGCATAAGCTACCTCAACATCAGGAGCATGAAGGCGTATAGCAAAAAAGCGAGATCAAATTTCGAAAGCCAGTTTTCTCCATCGTGGCTGGGTCTTTGGCACAGGAGCGATGAAGCGATCTACGGTCTGCGCTCAATCAGGAACGTCAGACACAGGATTTTTTCTGCACGCTTTGCTGTTCCTGCGCTCCTCAGTCTGTCGCTGTTCCTCATCCCAATCTTCCTCGTGGGTATGTTCGTATACAATCAGCCACCGGGAGAGCCTACGCAGGAACTTCCCCGCATGAACTACTTCCAGCCGCTGGCGGAACTTTTCTCTGGCTCGTCTCCGTTGACATGGGTGGATGCGTTACAGGGAGCGGCCGGAATGCTGTTCTTTGTGCCCATGATGTTTTACCTGGCTGCGCTAATATTCATTTTGGGGTTCTATCTAGTCTCACTGGCGCTAAGCGCAGCACTTAGTCGCGTTCTCGACAGGGCAACCTGGACACAAATTCGCCAGTCCTCCTTCGGCAACGATACAGTTGGAGAGACAGCTATCGGCGCCAACATATTCCCGATGTGGACAAGTTTTGGATTTGAGCCTCTGACTGGAGTGGTAGCGGAGGAGATATCGAGACTGGCTGACCTCGAAGCGTCCAGATCTTTGGTGAAATTCAGAAATAGACTTAGTGAGCTTGCTCTGTCTGAGCCCACGGAGTTGAAGTCGGACACCGTCTCGAAATACTTGAGCTGGAATGAGCTAGTTCACACGGCCTACTTCGAAGTTCCTCAGTTCCGAAAGCTCGTTGCCTACGCGATCTCCACAACTGAAGGGTTCCGCGCAACTGAGGCGTTCAAAGCCGATCCCGACTACGTACTTGCAGCAAAGTGGTACGCAGACGTACAGCCCAAGAACCGGGGTCTTGGTTAGGCGTACGAAGTGGCGGCCTTGACTAGCGCTATCCAAAGATCAGCCAAGCAATGAGGGCAATCAACGCCAGAATGGCTAGCAATCTCCCCCAGCGCGTTGGTGGTGGGCTGCCGTAGTCGGGTGATTGTTCATAGCCGCTGGGCATACGCCGAACTGAAAACCGGTTACGTCAGTAAACTTGCCATCACAGCGCCAAACGTGGCAAGCGCGATCAGGACAAGGGCAGTATAAGCCAGCCCCAGCGCAGTTGATGCTGGGCGAACGTGATTGAACTCACTCATGACGCAACTCCTGCCTCTTGGAGCGTCCACGAGCAGAACGGACGAGCTATGCCCTTTCCGTCTCGTGCCATCCCGGCTAGCCGCCTGCCACCACGACAAATTGCCCGGCATCGCTCGCTCAGGCCCGTAACTTCACCACGTTGTTCTCCGCGGCGCCTTGGCCTGTGATCTCCCACACGTGATCTGCCCACATCTGCAACGCGGCCCGCACCTGTTTTGCCATGCGCGCCGTCCCCGAATAGTGCCGCTCGGTCACTGATGGGTCCAGATGGTTTAGGATCAGGTCGCGGACTTCCCTAGAAACGCCTTGGTCCTTGAGCCAATTCGAGCACCCGCGCCGCATGTCGTGCAGCGATAGGTCATCGATACCGACCGCTTCCCGCAGCCGCTCCATCGCTTGCGTGCAGCTGTCGCGTACAGGGCCGCAGAATGGCCCGGACAGCGGTCGGGCAACCTTCATCCGGGCCTAGTGGTGGGTGCACCAGCGTCGCTGTGATGTGTCTCCGCGTGGGAAGGGACGCTTGGAAGGGCCAGATTGACCGTGGTTTGCCCTCAGGCAGCAAGCCTAAACGGAGCCGGAACGCGGTGACTGCACCGGCTGTTGCAGGCCCCCGCAACCGAATCGGAGTCCAACAGAATGGGCACCCGGCTCAAGATCGTCGGCGCGATACCGACGTCAGCTTTCCTTAGAAGAGCAGCCGCGCGCCGAATTCGCAGCGACGTCCGCTATGGGCCGATGGTGTCGATAAAGGGCTTGAGACCCGCGCCGAACGCTGATTCCGTTCTCTGATTGCTATCGGGGAGGGAGGGCTGGGCGATGATGGGTCGCCAGAGACGGGATCAAGCCAAGCTGTTCTACGAGTTCCACCTCGATGATCGCATCCCGAAGAACCACCTCCTTCGACGCATCGATGTGTTCGTGACGGCGGCTCTCGCCGACCTTCACAAGGAGCTCGAGCCCCACTACAGCGACATCGGACGCCCCTCGGTCGATCCCGAGCTTATGATCCGCATGCTCATCGTGGGCTACTGCTGCGGCATCCGTTCCGAGCGAAGGCTCACCCAAGAGGTCGAGCTGCACCTGGCGTACCGCTGGTTCTGCAAGCTCGATCTCGATGACGAGATCCCCCATCACTCGACGTTCTCGGCGAACCGTCTCGGCCGGTTCCGTGACAGCGACGTGTTGCGCCACGTCTTCGAGCGCGTCGTTTGGGCCGCTATGGCCTTGGGCCTCGTCAAGGGCGAGGGCTTCGCGGTGGACGCCAGTGTGCTGGAGGCCAACGCCAGCCGCTATCACGGCAAGACGCCGGAGGAGCTGCACTGGTCCGAGAAGCAGCGCCAGAGACGCGCCATCGCCGAGTATCTTGCCGCGCTCGACGAGACCGCGGAGCCCAATCCCGATCGGAGGGTTCCGAAAGTGATCTCACCGTCCGATCCCTTGTCAGCGTGGACGGCCAAGGCCAACAAACGGGTCCAGTTCGGCTACGGGCTCAACTACCTCATCGACATCGAGAACGCGGTCATCGTCGATGTGGAGGCGACGCCGGCCAGGACCTACGACGAGGTCGCGGCGACCAAGACGATGATCGACCGGACCGAAGCCTACTTCGATCTGAAGCCGAAGCGGCTCGCCGCCGACACGGCCTACGGGACGGGCAAGTTCCTCGGCTGGCTGGTCAAGGAGAAAAGGATCACACCGCACATCCCGGTCTGGGAGAGGAGCGAGCGCGCCGACGGCATCTTCTCGCGCGCGGACTTCATCTGGGACAAGCGCCATGGCCACTACATCTGCCCCAACGGCAAGCCGCTGCGCACCAGCGGCACCGTGCACGACGGGCGCACGCTGCTCTACCGCGCATCAAAGCGCGACTGCGATGTCTGCCCGCTGAGGTCGAGGTGCCGCACCAGGGCCGAGGCACGCAAAATCCCTCGCGATCTCCACGAGGATGCCCGCGATGTCGCTCGCCGGAAGATGAAGACAAAGGCATTCGCCAGGTCGCGTGACGAACGAAAGCGCGTCGAGATGCGCTTTGCGCACCTAAAGACCCATCACGCCTTCGAGCGGTTGCGGTTACGCGGGCTCTCCGGCGCCCGCGACGAGTTCCTTCTCGCCGCCATCGTCCAGAACCTCAAGACGATGGCGCTCCGGCTGCTCCATCCACCTTCGGAACCAGCTCGTGCGTAGGTTGCGTCAAGTCGGTTGCGTTGGTGCAGTGAGCGTAGACGCCGCCAGCTCGGCCCGGGCAGTGACCACCAACCGAGCAAGCTCACCACACCATCATCAAGGTCCCTGCCGGAGACAAACCCGATCGAGCCCAGCCCTTTTTCGACAGCATCGGCCAATTTCGGACGTCGAGATCTTCGCGACGCTCCGCGAGGCACAAGTTCTCGTCGAAGCCTGGAGGCGCCGGAGGCCGTCGCCAATGGCGCGAATAGACGCAAAAGAATAAGACCGCAGGGTATGAGTCCTGCGGCCATTTCGTGAGGCGACTTTCACCTGGTAGTTAGCGGCCGTAAGAGTTGCCGCCGAGGACGCCGTGCACTGAGAAAGTGTCGGCCTGAGCCGGTGCGCCGAGCGTAGTGACTGAAGCAATGGTGAGCAGAGCGGCGATCATGAAGGTCTTCATTGAGTTTCTCCTGGGGTTGCAGTTTGAAAGAACCTTGGTCGTTGGTCAGGCTGACATCAGACGAAGCAAGCACTTCCCAAGGCCTGTTATGCCGTCCCGCAGAAGCTGACTGAAATACCGACTTCCTTTTGAATTGATGCCCCAGCGCTATGGGCCGCTATTGCATCAGCCGAAGCTATGAAGACGGAAGGCAGTCCGCTCTCGCGGCGTCTAAGCCCGGTGCCGCGCCCCTCGGACGCGCCGCCCGGTACGGGGCGGCCGTCATGCCTCAGTACAATGAAGATTTGGCTTGACCGGTTGGTGGTGGCAGGAAGAAATAGCCCTTCGTCAGGGTCGGGGTTTCCTATGGAAATGTACCAGGTTCGATACTTTCTGGCTGTAGCGCGCCTGTTGAATTTCACCCGTGCCGCCGAGGAGTGTCATGTCGCGCAGCCGTCGCTGACGCGCGCCATAAAGCAACTTGAGGGAGAGCTTGGTGGCGAGTTGTTTCGCCGCGAGCGCAACCTCACCCATTTGTCGGAGCTGGGACACCGCGTGCTGCCGCTGATGAAGCAATGCTTCGACAGCGCCCAGACAGCAAAGCAGGTGGCGACGTCGATCAATAAGGGGGCGCTGGCGCCGCTATCGATCGCGGTGCCCATCACCGTCAATATCGAGCTGCTCATTCCATTTCTGAAGGAACTCGTACGAGCTATACCTGGGCTCACCCTCAAGTTCCTGCGAGGGCTAAGCGCGGACGTCAGTGAACAGCTCAAGAAAGGAAGCGTAGACCTTGCGGTTGCCCCGCAGCTTCCTGAAAGTTGGGATCGCCTCGAATCCTGGCCGCTGTTCACGGAGCCATACAGCCTTGTCGCTGCCAACACGCACCGGTTCTCCGAGCAGCCCTCGGTGTCCATCGATGAATTGCGCAAAGAGCGGCTGGTCTGCCGCCCATACTGCGAGGACTTCGAGCGCGGTGTGGGTTTCTTCACAACTTCAGGCATCGAGATCCCGACCGCGCACAACGCCGGGTCGGAGGCGGATTTTATCGCCTTGCTAGGGGCCGGCCTGGGCATCGGATTTGCTCCCAAAAGCGCCGCGGCATCGCCAGCTCTTTCGCTGATTAGCGTCGATGGTTTCGACATGCAGCGGACGGTCTATACCTATGCAGTCGCCGGTCGGCAGCGGTCATTGGCGGCGAGCACGCTGATCAAAACTTTGCGCGCTGCCGATTGGTCTTGTCTCGAAGGAAACGCAAAGGTCCCTGAGTTCAGCCGCGGGCTGCCCGGGTAGCCTCGAGTATAGCTTCAACATCCATGCGCTTGCGGTAATCGGGGTCGATATGGCGCGCCTTGACCAGCCCGTCGCTACCGACGATGAACGTTGCGGGAATGGGTAACGTCCAATTGTCGTTGGCATTGTAGGGAGGGATGTTCCAGCCGGCGAATTTCATCAGCTTCTTTTTCTCATCGCCAACATAGAACGCCAAATTCAGCATTAGCGCGTATCCGTTGTCGATATCGGACAGCACGGGATAGCGCGCGCCGACTGCGGACCGTAGCTCTTTGTTGAAGCGCTCGATCTCAGGTGTGATTGCGACGAGCTGGGCGCCAAGCCCTTCGATCTTATCGTGGATGCGTGTCAGGGCATCGGCAGTGATCCGGCAGTAGGGACACCAGTGGCCGCGGTGAAAGGCCACGACAACAGGACCGCGTGCTAAGAGTTCGGAGAGACTGACAAGTCGCCCATTTTGATCCGGCAACAGGAACTCCGGCATCGGCTCACCAGGGCTCGGAGCACTCTCACCCGCACCAGACGCTTTGAGGCGCGCAACCATCCGCTCGACCGTGTCGGCAAACTCGGCGCTGAGGGAGCGGACCTCATCTGCAAAGGCTTGCAGCCGCCCCGCCAACGGGGCATCGAGATTGCGACAGCGTTCTATCGTCTCCTCAAGAATTTCGGCAATGGATGGTTCGGTCATCTCCGAAATCCTCCGGCACGGACCATTTCATTTTTGTCCAGGTGGGTTCGAATCGCCAGGAAAATCAGCGCCGCTGCCTGCTGGACGATAATTCGCGCTCAGGGCCGGCGGATGGCGGCGCTGCGCACTGCAGAAGCCTACCGGACGCCAAGCGATCCATCCTAAGCGGTTGTTTGTACCGGTGTCTGCTCCTGTGCGAACGTCCGGAGTGGGCCGATGCTGTCGAAAAAGGGCTGGGCTCGATCGGGTTTGTCTCCGGCAGGGACCTTGATGATGGTGTGGTGAGCTTGCTCGGTTGGTGGTCACTGCCCGGGCCGAGCTGGCGGCGTCTACGCTCACTGCACCAACGCAACCGACTTGACGCAACCTACGCACGAGCTGGTTCCGAAGGTGGATGGAGCAGCCGGAGCGCCATCGTCTTGAGGTTCTGGACGATGGCGGCGAGAAGGAACTCGTCGCGGGCGCCGGAGAGCCCGCGTAACCGCAACCGCTCGAAGGCGTGATGGGTCTTTAGGTGCGCAAAGCGCATCTCGACGCGCTTTCGTTCGTCACGCGACCTGGCGAATGCCTTTGTCTTCATCTTCCGGCGAGCGACATCGCGGGCATCCTCGTGGAGATCGCGAGGGATTTTGCGTGCCTCGGCCCTGGTGCGGCACCTCGACCTCAGCGGGCAGACATCGCAGTCGCGCTTTGATGCGCGGTAGAGCAGCGTGCGCCCGTCGTGCACGGTGCCGCTGGTGCGCAGCGGCTTGCCGTTGGGGCAGATGTAGTGGCCATGGCGCTTGTCCCAGATGAAGTCCGCGCGCGAGAAGATGCCGTCGGCGCGCTCGCTCCTCTCCCAGACCGGGATGTGCGGTGTGATCCTTTTCTCCTTGACCAGCCAGCCGAGGAACTTACCCGTCCCGTAGGCCGTGTCGGCGGCGAGCCGCTTCGGCTTCAGATCGAAGTAGGCTTCGGTCCGGTCGATCATCGTCTTGGTCGCCGCGACCTCGTCGTAGGTCCTGGCCGGCGTCGCCTCCACATCGACGATGACCGCGTTCTCGATGTCGATGAGGTAGTTGAGCCCGTAGCCGAACTGGACCCGTTTGTTGGCCTTGGCCGTCCACGCTGACAAGGGATCGGACGGTGAGATCACTTTCGGAACCCTCCGATCGGGATTGGGCTCCGCGGTCTCGTCGAGCGCGGCAAGATACTCGGCGATGGCGCGTCTCTGGCGCTGCTTCTCGGACCAGTGCAGCTCCTCCGGCGTCTTGCCGTGATAGCGGCTGGCGTTGGCCTCCAGCACACTGGCGTCCACCGCGAAGCCCTCGCCCTTGACGAGGCCCAAGGCCATAGCGGCCCAAACGACGCGCTCGAAGACGTGGCGCAACACGTCGCTGTCACGGAACCGGCCGAGACGGTTCGCCGAGAACGTCGAGTGATGGGGGATCTCGTCATCGAGATCGAGCTTGCAGAACCAGCGGTACGCCAGGTGCAGCTCGACCTCTTGGGTGAGCCTTCGCTCGGAACGGATGCCGCAGCAGTAGCCCACGATGAGCATGCGGATCATAAGCTCGGGATCGACCGAGGGGCGTCCGATGTCGCTGTAGTGGGGCTCGAGCTCCTTGTGAAGGTCGGCGAGAGCCGCCGTCACGAACACATCGATGCGTCGAAGGAGGTGGTTCTTCGGGATGCGATCATCGAGGTGGAACTCGTAGAACAGCTTGGCTTGATCCCGTCTCTGGCGACCCATCATCGCCCAGCCCTCCCTCCCCGATAGCAATCAGAGAACGGAATCAGCGTTCGGCGCGGGTCTCAAGCCCTTTATCGACACCATCGGCCAACAGCTGAAATGGAGGACGCGTGCTGGCCGTCGTTCGATAGAGTTTCCCGTCACCGTCGAGTCTCACCCCGATATATCGCAGGGCATGATGCTGACCGAGATCACGTGCGCGCAGCGCAGCCCGCACGCGGGCCGTGCCTATCCGGGCGGGCGCGGGCGGAATGCGTGGCGTGTTGCGCCGACGCTCTTTGGGATACATGAATAGGCGGTCCCCGCCGGCAGTGCGGTACTTGCGCCAAGATTGCCGTGCCATGCACCCATGACGGCCGCACCTATCTCACGATCGGCGAGCAGCTGGGCCAAACTCCGGTCGTTCCACTCGGACACTTCTTCAGGATGATGGGGCCCTCCCTTTGCGGGAGGCTGGACGGGCCCGGCTCCCTGGGTTTCGGGACAACCTCGATGGGGGCCTGTTGCCGGGCCGGTGGCTCTTGCTGCTGAGACCGGGGGCACCTTCTCCAGAGCGGGACCCTCGAGCCGTCGGGGCATGACTTGGTCAAATCGAGTTTACCCGGTTGCTGCCGACGCGGACTCTCGCGGCAGGCGCCGCGCCGGAACTCGGTGCCGCGCGGGCAACAATCGGGATACCTACCGATCGGGCGATTGGATGGGCAGACCTCCGGCGTCGCATCCCTGCGCTGGATCTCGCGGCAGGCGCCGCGCTTGTACGTCGTGCCGCGCGGACAGCAGTTCGGCGGCGTGCCGATGGGGCGGCTCGACGGGCACGACTCCGGCGTCTGCACCCGGTTGCTTCCACTGCTGGACTGCGGACGCCGCTGGGGCGGCGGCTCCCGCCGCGTCTCGACGCACCTGCTCCCGGACCAGCTCTGCCCAGGCGGGCAGGCGCACAGCCCTTCGGCGGTCATAAACATGCCGCCGGAGCAGATCGGCGTCGTGCGTGTCTCGCTTTTCTTCGGCCTGACTTCGACGGCGTGGCAATCCGAGGACTCGCTGGTCGATTGCCCGGCGGCTTGCCCGCGAACCGCCGTCGCTGCCCCGTCCTCGCCGGTTGCTGGGACTCGCCGCATCGTCGAAACGATGGCGCAGTTCGTGAACGTTTCCACGCCCTGCGGCACGCGCACGATCATGGTGTAGGAGCGGCCGGCAGGAGGATCTAAAAACGGCAGCGAGAAGTCTCCGGGCGTCGTGCAGCTGAACGGAATTCGCGTGGGCTGCACGGCGCACGGGAGTGGTGGAACGATCGATACAATCTGCATCGGGGGAGCGTTCGACAGACCGTCGGTGATGGTGACCGGCGCATTGTGATCGATCGGTCCGGGGTTGAAGATTGTGATCTCGAAGCGGCAGTTGCTTCCCGGCGGGCAGGATTGGTCGCCCGACTTGCTGATCTTCAAAGCGTAGGGGTCAAGCTTGACCGAGGCGCACGCCCGGTCGTCGCCTTTGATCCCGCCCTTGTCATTGCCGAACTGGTAGGAGAACTGCGCGCAGTTGACGAGGACATCGTCCTTTTTCCACACCCCGCCCTTGTTTCCCACTACGACCATCACTTCGAGTCGCACCTCCGAGCCCTTGACCAGCGTGATCTCGGGGTGCTCGCAGGCGATCGTGTTGGCAATGCCGGGCTCGGTGATGGAGGTGCAGCTCCACTGTGCGGGGCTGCCGGGGCCCTTGCCGAGCGAGTCGGGTGCGCGTGCCTGCCCGGCCTTGTTCGAAGTGTCGTCGAGAATGCGGATCTTACCCTTGTAGTCGGCGTCGCCCGTGTTGCTGACGATGATCGTGAAGCGGCACGGCCGCCCGAGCACGCACGCGCCCTGCCCACCCGGTGTCGCGGCATTCGGCGCTTGTTTCTCGACCCTAATGTTGGGCAGCTTCTGCAGATTGGGCGGAGGCAGGTTCGAGATCGCCGCGCACGACTGGTTCGCCAGCATCTCATCGACCACGATATTCGCTTGGCCAACACAGTTCTGCGCCTTGAATTGGGTCGGAGGGTATTTGAGCGTAAGACTGAGTGTCACCGTTTCGCCAGCGCCAAGCGGCCCGGGACGAACGCACAGGAAATTGCCGGGCTTCGTGCACGTCCACGGTGCCGGACCGACCGACACGAGCTCGGGGATCAACGCACCACCCAGCGAATTCACGCCGGTGGGAAAGTCGATGACCTCGATTGGGCCGTTGAACGGGGCGTTGCCGATATTCGTGACATTGATGGTGAATGCACACGTCGGATTGCAGAAGGCCTGCGTGGCAGTCTTGACGAACTTGAGCTTCGGCCCCTGGATGAGCGGGATCTTCACGCACGCCGCCCCGCCCTGTCCCTTCAACGCGGCGCAATTTTCAATCTCTTTCGCTGCCGTGCCCGCGCCGAGCTTGAAGCCGATCTTCAGCGTCACGCTGCCGTTCGGCGCTAGTGTCGTCGAAGGGTGCGAACAGGCGAAGCTTTGCCCCGTCTTGGCGCAGGTCCACGGGGCATTCGGCCCCGACGTGATTGCCGTGCCGCCGAAGAACGCGCCGTCTCCCTTCACGCTCTCGTCGATTTCGATCGGGCCGGTGAACGGCGCGGCGCCGGAATTGGTCACTGTGATCTCGAAGTCGCAGCCGCCGCCGGCGTCGGAGCACTGGGCGGCGGTGGCCTTTTTTTCGATCTTGAGCTGCGCCGCCTGAGGCACCGGTGCGGCGGGCGGAGGCGGCGTCGCCGGAGGCGGCTGGCCCGGAACTGTCGGTCCCTTCGTCGGCGTGCCCTGATCGTTGGGTTTGTTGGAGTCCCACTTCACGCACGACGTATTGTCCGCCGGGTTGGCATCGGCACTGGCCTTCGCCGTCGACGGGAGGATCTGGGGCGCCGCAGTTCCGGCGGCCGCCGTTGCCTTGTCGTTCGCCGGATTTAAGTCATTGACGTTTATGTTGTCGACGCTCGCAGTGGCCGTCACGTTCCCGGGTTCGAGCGCGAAAGACGCCTTGATCGCGACGCTCTTCACGGCCTTCGGTGCCAAAGAGTCACCGGAAAATACCGTCGTCGTGTCGTTTTTTCGCGTGACCGCCACGCCGCCAATGCCGGCGCCGATTCTCAATGCTGGCTTCGACGTGACGATCGTGAACGCAAAATTGACTGCCACGGTGCCGGGATTAGAAACCGTTACGTTCCAAGTGCAGTCGCGAACGTTGCCGCGCGCGATGCATTGCGGAGCACCCGAAATAGCGATCGCCCGGTCAAATCCGTTGGTCGTACTGGCCGGCAGGTCGGCCTGATCGGGTAGTTTTTCGGCCGCCGTAAAAGCCGGGGGCACAGGTGTTCCCGCGGGTGCGAACGATAGTGAGATGCAATTCTCGACCGTGAGGCCGCCCGGCGGAACGACGAACGTCGCCTTGAACGGTGGCGGGGAAGCCGCTTGTTTCGCCTGCATCGGCGCTGACTCGATAATTGGCATTCGAAAACCGTTCGCGGTCTTCGCGACACCGCCCACGCCGTCCCACACGAATGTTGCTGGCGGGACCGAGAAGACATCCTCGATCGCACCGCCTCCGTGCTCGAAGGGCGTCGTGCCTGTATTGGTTTCCGTGAAACGATACTCACACTCCGCCTTGGCGGCTCCTACGAGGCGGCAGTTCTGGGATTTCTGAATTGCCATATTGGGCGCATTGGGATCGACGGGCGCCGTAGCGTCGACGACCGGCGGCGGAGTCGCGGGGCTTTCCACCGGCGGGAAACCGGTGCCGGGGGTCTCGGAACCGAGCACGGGCGGGAAGCCGGTGGCGGGGGCTCCCGACTCCACCACTGGCGGGAAACCTGGCCCGGCCTCGCCGTCGCAACGGCGGAACGCCCGCACATCCCCCACGTGGCCACGCACATCGCCTGCATCCTGGCCTACGTCATAGTCGATGAAGGCGCTCGGCTTGGGTGGCACAGTCGCGGATCGCACGTGCTCAAGCTCGCTGAGCTGTACGCCGTGGACGGTGGTCGCGGCGTCTGGAGCTGCTCCAGCTCCCGGTGCCGCCCCGCCGCGCAACTCATCACCGGTAATCGCGACCGATCCCCAGCACTTAGCAAGATCGATCGAGCCGTCCGGGCGATAGCCATACTGCAGACTGATCCCGCCCGACGCCGTCTTTTCGCCTTCCGCCGGACCAATGGCGTAAGTGTCTGGCTCGGGTTTCCACAGCCCGGGTGTGCTGGGGTCGTCTGGCTGTTTGGGCGCGTAGCGCAGAACCTGCGCGGGGCCGGCGTCGACGAATTGGCTGTAGTCGTAAGGGTTCTTCTGCGTGCCGCGCTGACTGAGGAGCATGCGGCCGTTGCCATCGAAGGCGATGCCCGTCACCGGAAACGGGTGCGCCGCCTTGACGGTCATCTCCAAGCGCGCATCGTTGACGAAGGCGCCGCCGTGGATGGCGACCGACCAAATCTCCGGGCCGGCAGCCACGGCGTAGTAGAGCCGTCCATTGTGCACGGCTAGCCCATTGACGCGCCGCTCCGGCTGCGTGAGGCCCCAGGTCGAAATGTCGTCCGCTTTGAAGCTCGGGCTCGTGATCTCCATGAGCCGGCCATCGTCGGCTATCGGGTCGAGATTGTTGGCGCGACGCCCGACGATGCCGTGGTCGAATTGGTCCAGGTCGGCGGCGTTGTAGTTGAGGCCGAAGTGATGGATGAGTCCGGTGTCCAGATCAGAGGCATAAAGACCGTTGCTCTGCGCATCGTAGACGATCGCCCCGAGGCCCGGACCGCTATTGGCTACACCCGAAAATGCCGTGTCCGCGAAGTATGCCGCTTCGCCCGTGGTGCCGTCGATTTTGTAGATGGCCCCCGGACTAGCGCTCGCAAGCGCGCCGAATTGGCCGTCCATGAAGCGCGCGTCGGCCGCGCCCTGCTTGAGGCGCACCGGCTTACCATCCGCCTCCTGCCCGGCGCCGACGATCCGAATGCCGTAGGCTGATGTTGCGGCAACGTAGAGGTTGGGCGGCCCCCCGTCTGTGCCCTCGTCGAAGGAAAGCCCGAACACCTGACCGATGTCCCTGGCCGGGACCGCCAGCTGCACCGGTGCATTGACGATCTGGCCGGCAACGGGAGCGGCAAGCGTGGAAAGGTCGAAGATTCGCAGAGAGGCGCCGCCTGGATCGATGAACGTTCTGTCTATCGGATTGACGCCCGGGGGCAGCCTTTCGCTCGACAGGATGGTGCCGGAGAAGCCCGACACGGCCATGTCGCCAGGATTAATGACGACGGATGCGGAAGCATCTGTCGGCGCTTGCGCATTGGCCCGGGGCCCAAAAAGCTCTGTGAGCAAGATGAGGGACAGCGTCGCGGCTGCTGCAATTCTGACAGCAAATCCAGACAGTTGCATCGATGGACCCGTACCCAAGCTGAGCCGTGGTTACACACCATCGAAGACATTGTCAGGTTTGTAGCGCGCGAACCTCATCCGAACGGAGGAGAGGGTCTGGCGGCAGAGAACAAAATCGGCGGGACGTCCGTCAAGCACCACTAGCTCGCGAACGGGCTCGCTGCCGCCGCGAGGAGCTTGACGAGATCGGCTTGCCGGCGCGCGCCCGTCTTTCCGAACAAATTCTGCAGATGCGTCTTGACCGTAGTCTCCGAGATTCCGAGCGCGCTGGCGATGGCCGGTGCGCCGCCGACTTCGACAACCGCCTGCAGGACGCGCACCTCCGAGGCGGTCAACTTGTACAGCTTGGCGGTTGTTTCCAGTGCCGTGGGCGTTCCGAGCAACGCCGCGCGCACAAACACGGCCGCGACGGCACCTGGCAGACTGCCGCTCTGCTTGCGCGCTCCGGCAGACAGCGGCAACACGTGGGCCAACCATCGCTCGTCACCGGGAAACGGGAGTGGTACCGCGATGCCCTTGACGCCCACGGCCGCATCACCTGAGCCCGCTGCCGCGAACGCCTCTTGCAACGACAGATTGGCCTTTGCGTCAACCGCGGCCAAAATGCCCCGAGGTCCCCGTAGAATCTTGCCGTCCTCGAGAAGGGCCTCGCCAGCCGCGTTTACAAAAATGATGGATCCTCGGGCGTCAACCAGAAAGACGGCATCGGAAAGACCCTTAAGTGTGACGGTTAGCGTGGCAGCCTCGGCTTTGTGGCTGTCGAGTATGTTGCCGATGAGAACGGCGCGGCGTATGTGCGGAACAACGAGCGTCATCCTCCTGCGCGCTTTGTCGTCGATGCGTCCGTGGCAGGTGCCGCGCCGGATTGCCAGCATCGCCGAGGCGGTCGCGGATTTTTCCAGATTGGCGCCGATCACATCGACGATGCCTTGGGGGCGCACCCACTCCTTATAGAAGCGCGTCTCCTCGAACTCCTCGTAGGAAACCAGGTCGGATTGGCTGAACACAACTCCTACGTCGTAAAACGTCAGGGATGGAACCAGCGGATTGAGCTTGATGTATTCCTCAAGGTAGAGCTGCTGGTAATGGGGGTCGTTGCCCCATTGAACGTGCACGGCGGCAGTTCTGCTTGCCACGTCGTGGGAGAAAAGGTTCGCACCACACCCACCGACAAATGCGCATATTTTGGCG
>CAVZNR010000046.1:0-21063 GCA_963776675.1 uncultured Alphaproteobacteria bacterium
GACGCCGGAAAAGCCCCAGTCGAAGCAGTCCTTCAAGCTCACCACGCCGATGTCGACGTTGCGCTGCTTGAAGATGCGGTTGTCGGTCAGAAGGCCCTCGATGTCGTCGAGGATCTTGGGGTGGGCCTCGGCGAAGGCGTCGATGTCGTCGATGAGCTGCGGCGGCAGGTCCATGTGCACGCCGCCGACGCGGAAGTACTTGGCGTGCATGCGGCTGCCCGAGGCGCGCTCGTAGAAAGTTCATCAGCTTCTCGCGCTCCTCGAAGCCCCAGAGCGGCGGCGTGAGCGCGCCGACGTCCATGGCCTGCGTGGTGACGTTGAGAAGGTGCGACAGGAGCCGGCCGATCTCGCAGAACAGCACGCGGATCAGCTGCCCGCGCTTGGGCACCGCGAGGCCCAAGAGCTTCTCCGCCGCCATGCAGAAGGCGTGCTCCTGGTTCATGGGGGCGACGTAGTCGAGCCGGTCGAAGTAGCCGATGGCCTGCAGGTAGGTCTTGTGCTCGATCAGCTTCTCGGTGCCGCGGTGCAGAAGGCCGATATGGGGATCGACGCGCTCCACCACCTCGCCGTCGAGCTCCAAAACGAGGCGCAGCACGCCGTGGGCCGCCGGGTGCTGGGGCCCGAAGTTGATGTTGAACTGGCGGATGTCGGTCTCGGGCATTCTATATCCAGCCTCTAGATCGCCAGCAGCTTGCACAGGCTTGGCAGCAATAGCTCATCTCCCTCCCCCTCGATGGGGGAGGGTCGGGGTGGGGGTGGTGTACTCCGCTGCGGGAGATACACCAAGAAACGCGCAAATACGTTCGACGGCGGCCTCAGGGTTCGCCAAAACCTCTCCGTCCGCCAAGCGAAGGATTCGGAATCTCTGGGTTTCGATCCAGCGATCCCGCTCGATATCGCGCAAGCGCCTTGCGGGACTATCGTGCGCGCTGCCGTCGACCTCAATGATAACGCGCCTTTCGAGGCATGCGAAATCTGCAATGAAGGGGCCGATAGAAACCTGGCGGCGAAAACGATGCCCGGCAATCTGTCGCTTACGCAGCAGTTGCCAAAGCGCTCGCTCGCCTTGGGTCGGCGCCTTTCGCAACGCTCTGACTCGCTCGTGCGCCACCGGCCGCTCGCACGTTGTGGACACCCCCCTCCCCAACCCTCCCCCGCAAGGGGGGAGGGCGTAGGAATGGGAAAATCTCCCTTGTTGGCGACAGCCTAGCATCCGTATGGCGGTCCTACCTATATCCGCGGCTCACCCATTATTCGCGATGTCACCGATAGCCGCGAAACGCGCGCGAGCTTCGCCTTCTCGTTGACGCGCTTCACGAAGCGGGTCCACGGAATGATCATGCGCTCGTGGTTGCCCTCGCCGATCATGTCGATGCCGTCGTGCGCCTTGACGTGGAAGGAGACGCGCCGGCCGTCAACCTTGGTGCATTCGGCATCGACGGTCACCGTCTGGCCGGGCACGGTCGCAGCCGTGTGGGAGACGTCGATGTGCACACCTAAGCTGCCCTCGCCGGGATCGAGGTGCGGCTCGAGCACCTTGAGGCAGGTCCATTCCATCAGCCCGACCATGAAGCCGGTGGCGAACACGGTCGGCATCTCGCGGAACTCGGGCGCCTCCGGGTAGAGGTGCGGCACCGTCTTCTCCGCCGGCACGCGGAAGGCGAAGGTCGCAGTGGCGCCGGGATGCAGCGTGTCCTTCATGCGCTCATGCCTTGCCGCCGGCGCCGCTCGCCTTCTCGTCGCCGGGCAGCACGTACTGGGTGCCCTCCCATGGGCTCTCGAAGTCGAAGGAGCGGAACTCCTGCGTCAGCTCGACCGGCTCGTAGACCACGCGTTTCAATTCCTCGTCGTAGCGCACCTCGACGTAGCCGGTGAGCGGGAAATCCTTGCGCAGCGGGTGGCCTTGGAAGCCGTAGTCGGTGAGGAGGCGGCGCAGGTCCGGGTGGCCTGAGAACAGGATCCCGTACATGTCGTAGGCCTCGCGCTCGAACCAGTTGGCGGCCGAAAAAATCCCAATGGCGCTCGCCACCGGCGTGGTCTCGTCGGTCTCGAGCTTGACGCGGATGCGCTGATTGAGGCGCGGCGACAGCAGGTGATAGACGACGTCGAAACGCTGCTCGCGGGCGGGCCAGTCGACGCCGCAGATGTCGATCAGAACCTCGAAGCGGCACTGCGGCTCGTCGCGCAGAAAGGTCAGGACCTCGAGGATCTTGTCGCGGGGAACGATGAGCGTGAGCTCGTCGTGGGCGATGGCCCTCGACACCAGCGAGGATCCGATCCCCGCCGCCACGTAATCACCCAGCTCGCTCAGTTGCAGGCTCATGGATCAGGTTCCGCTTCCTGGGTCGTTGGCAGCCGACGAAAGCCTATCTCTCGATCGTTCCCGTGCGGCGGATCTTGCGTTGCAGGAGCAGCACGCCGTAGACGAGCGCCTCGGCCGTCGGCGGGCAGCCCGGCACGTAGATGTCGACCGGCACGATGCGGTCGCAGCCGCGCACCACGGCATAGGAGAAGTGGTAGTAGCCGCCACCGTTGGCGCAGCTCCCCATGGAGATCACGTAGCGCGGCTCCGGCATCTGGTCGTAGACCTTGCGCAAGGCCGGCGCCATCTTGTTGGTGAGCGTGCCGGCGACGATCATCACGTCCGACTGGCGCGGGCTCCCACGCGGGGCGAAGCCGAAGCGTTCCAGATCGTAGCGGGGCATCGAGGCCTGCATCATCTCCACCGCGCAGCAGGCGAGCCCGAACGTCATCCACATGAGCGAGCCGGTGCGCGCCCAGTTGATGAGGTCGTCGGTGGTGGTGACGAGAAAGCCCTTGTCGGCCAGCTTGTTGGAGATCTGGGTGAAGCCCTCGTCGCCGGGCTTGACCAGAAAACCGCCGGACTCGGGCTCAGGCGTCGTGATCAATCCCATTCCAACGCCCCTTTCCGCCACTCGTAGATGAACCCGATGGTCAGCACGGCGAGAAACACGATCATCGACCAGAACCCGAACAGCCCCACGTCCTTGAAGGCGACCGCCCAAGGGAACAGGAAGGCGACCTCCAGGTCGAAGATGATGAAGAGGATCGCCACCAGGTAGTAGCGAATGTCGAACTTCATGCGCGCGTCGTCGAAGGCGTTGAACCCGCACTCGTAGGCGGACACCTTCTCCGGGTCGGGGTTGTTGACCGCCACCACGAACGGCACGGTCATCAGGATCAGGGCGATGGCAAGCGCCACCGCGATGAAGATCGCGATCGGCAGGTAGTCGAGGAAGAGCTGGTCCATGGGCGGCCTCGGTCCCTCGGTTCCCAGGGGTGGGCGCCGCGCTGCGGCGCAACAACTGCTTTTTTGGTGTTAACGCAGGGCCGAAGCGCGCGCAACCAAGCTTTGTGGGAAATAGGGTGTCGCTTGAGTTGCCACAACCAGTGGAAGCTATCTCAACTTGTGCGCGCCGGCGTCATAGGGCGCCGATTGCGGCACGCCGTTGGACACCGGACCGCTCTCCGTCTCGGCCGGGTTGTCCCCACGGGCCTGGCCGTACCTCGCAGAGCCCGTGGGGAAGTATCGCACAACGCCGGAAACTAGGTCCTGCGATCGCAAGGGACAGCCCGCCGTCAGAACTCGCTATTTCAGCGGCAGAAAAAGTTCCGCGACCGCCTCATGCTCCGCCACCTCCGGGAAGAAGCTCAGCCGCTGGCAATAGATCGGAAAGTCGCGTGCTTCCTCGCCGCTGGCCGGAAGCCAGTCGCGATAAAGGAAGAGCGCGGCGGGCTCCAGGTTGTCGGTGTTGCCGACGACGCGCAGCACCGCGCAGCGTCCGCCGGGGATCTCGCCGGCCTTGATCGCACCGCCGTTCGCCTCGATCGGTAGGTCGGTCCCGACACAAAGGTCCACGCTATAATCGGCAGGCGAAGCAGGACGCCGCTCGGAACGCCAGACATTGAAGGTCGGACTTGTCTTGGGGTGCAGGCCAGCGGCCGTGCGCCACGCGATGAACCGCTTGATGGTGGCGGGAAGCGTCGCCGGGTCGCCCCGATGCTCCATGATCGCCACCGGCGTGGGGGGCACATCGCGAATCGTCACGTCGTCAGTAGTAAAAGTCTTCTGCATGAGCTTGTTCCTCGCGTTGTCGAGAGGCCCGAAGGCCGCAAGCCACGGCTCCCAGTCGGGAGACTTCCGGAACGACGAAGGCGATTGCCCGAACCGTTGCCGAAAGGCGCGGGCGAAGGCGTCTGGTGAGTCGTAGCCGGCATCCATCGCTATGTCCGTGACGCTTTGGGCGTCCCTGTAGGCCAGCCGGTGCGAAGCGCGCTTCATACGGGCAAGCTGGACATAGCGATGCACGGATAACCCGAAGGTCGCCGTAAACTGCCGGTGGAAATGAAACTTCGAGAAGGCCGCAACACCGCTCACCGTTTCCAGGTCCAGATCGTCGTCCAGATGCCGGTCTATGTGATCCAGCACCCGCTGCATCCGGGCATGGTAGTTTTGAAGCGCCGCCTTCATCGTCCCTCCTCCGTGGCGGCTCCAGTTAGTCGCTGACGGCCACAACGCGCTCGACCGATCTTGCGGTTTGGGGCGGAAAACGCTCTAGGTCATGGCAACCCGCATCTGATCGATCCGGCGGATGCCGTTGAGGCCGCGGACGACCGGCGCCCGCAGCAGCCTGGTGTCAGGTGCGAGGCGCGCGATCGCCGCCAGGCACTCCTCGAGCTCGGCGCGCGCAAGCGCTTCACCGAGGCAGCGGTGCTCGCCCGTCCCGAAAGCCGGATGCCAACGGGGATGGTCGCCGCGGAAGATGTCGAACCTGAAGGGGTCGGCGTACACACGTTCATCGCGCATGGCCGAGGCGAGGCACACCGAGACGGGCGATCCGGCCGGCAGGACCGAACCGTCGAGCTCGATGTCTTCCAATGTGACACGGGCAAAGGAGGCGATGGGCGGCTCGAAGCGCAAGCCCTCCTGCACGACCTGCTTCTTCAGACCTTCGGGGTCCTGGCAGAAGGCTTGCCATTGCTCGGGATGAGAAAGCAGGAGCGCCAATGTCGAGCACAGGGCCAAACGGGTCGTGTCCGATCCGCCGATGATCAAGGTGATGACCTGCCAGCGAATATCGTCGAGCGAAAGCTCGAAACGCTCTTGCGCATCCAAAAGCAGGCGGCTCAGGAAATCATCGCGCGGTTGTTCTTTACGTTCGTCGAGCAAACGATCGACCTCGGCAATGAGAGCATGAAAATCGCGCTCGATCTCGGCTTGCTGTGATTGGTCGAACCCCACCTTGAAGGCCCGCGTCACCGAATAGACGAGTTTGCGGAAGCGCGGCATTTCGCTTTCTGGAAGCCCCAGTATCAGAGCGATGATGCGGGCGGGAATCTCGCCCGCAAAGGCGTTGAGAAAATCCAGCTCGTCCTGGCCCTTGGCGGCGGTGACGATGTCGCCGGCAACTCTCGCCACTTCACCACGCATGCCCTCCATGAGCTTGAACGCGAAGGTGCGCGAGATGGGACCGCGCCGCTTCTTGTGAAGGGCGCCGTTCGAAAAAAGCATGGAGCGGCTGAAGAGCTCGTAGATCGGGCCGGCCGTAATTCCCTGCTTTTCGATGGACTCGGTTTCGAGCTGGCGGGTCGTCGACGGATCGGTCAGAGGACCGATGGCGGAATGTCGAAGCGCAATCGGGAAGCCGGCGGGCGAAATGGCGATCGCAGCCTTTTCTCGATAGGTTCGGAGAAAAGCGTGATCGTCGCCACTCTCGTCATAGTTCGTCATTCTGGGAATTTGGTCGAGAATTTCGCGCATCGACTTCTCCCCTCGCGATTTGCGTTAGCTCGGGTCGTGTCTACGGGAGGGAATTGCCGCCGAAAGTGTTCCGTCTGGAACACTGGGCACGATGCCGCAGTCGCGAATGACGTCGGCGTCCGTCGCGGTTCCTCGATGGACATTCGAGCCCGAGACTGTGAGGCCGAGAGCCCTCCGCCCTATCCGGCTTTCTCGAGAAATCAGCGCTCCAGGTCGCAGGCGCAACCGACCCTTAGAGCGGCTCGGCCCAAAGTTAAAGCCCGGCTTTGGGGGCCGGGCTTCTTCGCATTCCGAAAAACTTTAGCGGCCGCGCAAACTACTTCTTCTTGGCAGCGGCCTTAGACTTGGCAGAAGGCGCCGCGGCTCTGGCAGGCTTTGCGGCTCTGGCAGTCTTGGCGGCTTTGGCGGGCTTTGCACGCTCGATCACCGTGGTGGTCGGATTTGCCTTGGCATACCCGGGCTTCACATACGACCCAGTAACGGCACTGCGGGCCTTGGTAGCACTCTTGGAAATCTTGGCCATGTCGAACCTCATCGATTTGAGCGCCGAACGGAAGCGCCGCGGAGAGATATCCCCCCAGGACCATTGCGAGCCTGAGCTGTGGTGCTGCGATTGCGGATGCGTCACGTTTTACCAGTGGTCCAACGGCGCCGTTCAATGCGCCGACTGCAAGACCGTGCAGAACGGGTTGATCGTCCCGCACCTGCCGCTTAGCTAAAGCGATTCGGGCACCGTCATACACGGGTATCATTGGATAGGGTGCGCCATGGCGAGCACGGCGGGCGAGGCCTCCGCCGCGCGCGGGCGCTGATGCGCGCTGGCGCGCGGGCACCCGTCTCGGCGGAGCCGAGCTTCGCTCGGACGCGAGGGCGGCCTCTTCGGCCGGGCTCGCGTCATGGCGGAGCCATGCTTCGCATGGACGCGCCGGCCCTCAACAGAGCACAACGCTCCTTGAGCGAAGCGTCTCGCAGCTTGTGTCAGTGGGGAAAAGAGTGGCGCGAGAGACGGGACTTGAACCCGCGACCTCCGGCGTGACGGGCCGGAAAAAGAGTTATTGAATCAACGAACGGTGATACTTTTGGCCCGCCACAACGGGCCTCAATGCAGTCGCCCCGCCGGGCGCCGAGTTGTTGAAACATGGCCGCACTGTTCGTGCGAACGCTCGACTTTAGGGTCCGTTCCGGGTCCCTATACTGGGTTGAATGCTTGCGCATGTGATTGACCGGAGCCAGCCATGTTTCCGCTATCGAAAATGCTGAAGTCGTTCGTGAAGGTTGGCAGCCTCACGGTCATCGACGCCGAGGGCGGCACCCACGTCTTCGCAGGCGCGCCGGGCCCCGAAGTCACCATGCGGCTGACCGACCCGACGCTTTATCGCAAGCTGTTCTTCAATCCCGAGCTGCACGCGGGCGAAGCCTACATGGACGGGCGCCTGAGCTTTCCCGGCTCCAGCCTGCGCGCCTTCCTCACGCTGTTCTCCGTCAATCGCCTGTCGCTCGGCAATCAACCGCTGCAGAAGGTGCTGAGCCGAGTCTCGCGCGGGCTCAAACGCTTCCAGCAGGCCAATCCGGTGGGCAAGGCGCAAGCCAACGTGGCGCACCACTACGATCTCGGAAACGCCTTCTACAAATTGTTCCTCGATTCGGAACTCTTCTACTCGTGCGCCTATTTTCGCGGCGAACACGACACGCTGGAAGAGGCCCAGCGCAACAAGTGCCGGCTGATCGCGGCCAAGCTCAACTTGCAGCCGGGCCTCAAGGTGCTGGATATCGGCTGCGGCTGGGGCGGCTTGGCGCGCTATCTGGCTCAGATTGCCGACGTGGAGGTGACCGGCGTCACCTTGTCCAAGGAGCAACACGCGCTCGCCGTCGAAGCCACCAAGGCTGCGGGGCTCGAGAACCGCGTACGCATCGAGCTCAAGGACTACCGCGAGCTGTCGGCGAAGTTCGACAGGATCGTTTCGGTCGGCATGTTCGAGCATGTCGGCGTCCGACACTACGACGAGTTCTTCGCCAAGGTGAACACCCTACTCGATGACGACGGCGTCGTGCTGCTGCATTCGATCGGCCACATGAGCCCACCCGGCACGGCGAGCCCGTGGCTGAGGAAATACATTTTCCCAGGCGCCTATTCGCCGGCGCTGTCGGAGGTGTTCCCCGCCGTCGAGAACAACAGCCTGTGGGTCACGGACCTGGAATTCCTGCGCGTGCACTACGCGACGACGCTACGAAATTGGGAAACGAGGTTTCAGGAGAACCGCGGAAAAATCGCGCAGATGTACGACGAGCGCTTCTGCCGGATGTGGGAGTTCTACCTGATCAGTGCGGAAATGATGTTCCGGACAGGTTCGCAGGAGGTTTTCCAAATGCAGCTCGCCAGAAAGCGTGATGCGGCACCTATCGTTCGGGATTACATTACTGATGTGCAACGAGCTTACGAGTTGATCGAACGTGACCGGTCCATTTGAAGCGGGCAGCAGGTCAGCTAATGGGATGGACCGGCTGCTTCCCCGGAACGGCGGGTTAGCCTGAAGGGCTTACCGCCCCAACAGAAGAAGCAGCCCATGACGAGCGATCAACCCACGCAGACCTTTGCCTCCATCGGCATCGATATCGGCAAGGACGTCTTTCACATCGTCGGTTTCGATCCGCAGGGCAAGATCGTACTGCGCAAGAAGTTCAAGCGCTTGGCGCTGGAGGCCGAGCTCGCCAAGCTGCCGCCAAGCATCGTTGGCCTTGAGGCATGTCTCAGCGCCCACTTCGTCAGCCGGACGCTGCGCCGGCTCGGGCACACGCCGCGCATCATTCCGGCGATGTACGTCAAGCCGTTCACGAAGGGCCAAAAGAACGACTACAACGATGCCGAGGCCATTGCCGAGGCGGCTCTGCGCCCCAACCTGCGCGTCGTGCAAGAGAAGACGCAAGATCAGCTGGACCTGCAGGCCTTACACAGGGTTCGCACCCGCCTGGTGTCGCGTCGCACAGCGACAATCAACCAGATCCGCGCCTTCCTCATCGAGCACGGGATCGCCGTGCGTACTGGCTCAGGAGCCCTGCGCCGGTCGCTGTTCGCCATTCTGGAGAACCGCGCCGACGAGCTGTCGCCGCGCATGAGCGATCTTATCGTTGGGCTCTACGAGGACTGGCTGTGGCTCGATGAGCGCATCGAGACGCTCACCAGTGAGATCGAGCAGATCAGTCACCGCGAGGCGAACTGCAAGCGGCTAATGAGCATCCCTGGCGTCGGTCCCATCATCTCGACTGCGATGGTCGCGGCGATAGGCACGGGCGAAGCCTTCGAGCGCGGCCGCGACTTCGGCGCCTGGTTGGGGCTCGTGCCCAGACAGTACAGCACCGGCGGAAAGTCGATCCTGGGGCGCATCTCGAAGCGCGGCAGCAAGTATCTGCGTACCCTCTTCATCCAGGCAGCGAACGTCATCCTCATGCGTCCGCAGAACTGGGAGCGGTTCAGCTTCGGGGCCTGGCTGAAAGCTGCCCAGCCGCGTCTACATCGCAACAAGCTGGCGACGGCGCTCGCCAACAAGCTCGCCCGCATCGCTTGGAGCGTGCTGAGGCACAACACTGCCTTCGATGCCCATCGGGTTGAAGTCGTGGCGATCTGATCGCACGACCCACCAACGGAGTTCGCGATTGAGAACAGCAGCATGGAACGGATCAATGAGCGCGCTCAGAGTCTGATGACCCGAATGGTCGCCTTGCGACCTGTCCGCTAATGAGACCAAAGGCGCGCGCGTATTCCCATCGAGGCCACGGCCCGCGAGCCGATCAATAGGCCGGATACATATCAGCGACTTCCGAAGCCTGCGCCGAACTCACTTGCGATCAGCAGCCGGTCCATACATTCGGGTCAAACCCAGCCATCGAGGTCCTCCGCTCGCCGGTCAGCTCTTCCCTGAAGAGCGGTCGCGGATCACGGCAAAGGTCAACGTCTGTAAAGGGCCCGACGCGGACTCTAAACATCACCGATCGAAGCGTCGGCTCTGGCCTCGACTTCGGACTGTCCGCGAAGCGAAGAAATTCGTGACCGATTGGCAGGGGCTTATGTTGCGCAACGAGCGAGAGCGCCAGCCCGGACAATGTCACCACCAGAGGGCTGATGAGCCAAGCCATTGAAAAGATGGCGCGAGAGACGGGACTTGAACCCGCGACCTCCGGCGTGACAGGCCGGCGCTCTAACCAACTGAGCTACTCCCGCAATCGAAAACGCGCGCCCCGGTAGGGGCGCGCTGCCACGGGGAAATCAATTACGTGGCTCCCCCCTTTTAGTCAAGAAGGCAGCGGAGAGGCCCGATTTGCTGCCCCGAGCCGCGGCAAACCTAGATCCCGCCAAGATAATCCTGCTTGCCCAAGGGGACGCCGTTGTGGCGCAGGATGGCGTAGGCCGTGGTGACGTGGAAGTAGAAGTTCGGCAGCACGAACATGACGAGGAAGTTCTGGCCCTTGAAGGTCAGCTCGCGGGCGCCGGCCTTGAGGACGATATCGCGGTCTTCGGAGCCGTCGATCTGGCCGGGACTGACGGTCGCGATGAAATCGAGCGTCTTGGCGATACGCGCCTTGAGCTCGGGGAACGTCGTCTCGGTGTCTTCAAAGCTCGGCACCTCCAGGCCCGCGAGGCGGGCGCAGGCCCCCTTGGCGGAGTCGCTCGCAAACTGCACCTGCCGGGTCAGGGGCAGCATGTCGGGCGCGAGCCGGGCCGAGGTCAGCACCAGAGGGTCGATCTTGCGCTCCTCGGCGTAGGCGGCCGCCTTGTCGAGGATGGCATCGAGCGTCTTGAGGGCACGCTGAAAGGCCGGCGCTGAGGCCTGGTACATCGAGATGGTCATGGTGGGCTCCCCTGGCGCACGCTTGCCGCGTGCGGGCTGCATATGGGCGCGCAGCACCCAGCGCTCAAGAGATCGAAGCAATCGTCCGTTGCGGCCTTGGCGCGCACGCCAGCCCGGCGCAGCGCGGCCATCCACAGAGCACCACGCCCGTGGAGCGACGCTACTCGCAGCTTGTGTCAGCTCAAAAGTGGTGGGCGGTGAGAGGGTCGAACTCCCGACATCCTCGGTGTAAACGAGGCGCTCTACCACTGAGCTAACCGCCCGAAACCTGTTCTCCACAATGGACCGCAAGGTCCACGCGGCCAAGGGCCGCCGGCGCGCGGCGCCGCCCACGCGGAGTGCCAGCGGTCGCAATGCGATCGGACGGCACGTGAGCGACATAAACCACGCTCTACCACTGAGCTAACCGCCCGAAGCCCGCGATGTAGCGGGGCCACGCCGCCCGCGCAACGCCTCATAGACCGGAACCGTGGCTTGGCGAGGATTTGGCGCACCAAAGTCAAAGGCGCGCCGCTTGACCGCGACGCGCCTCAAACAACCGCGTTGGCGGCAAAGGATCGGCTAGTTGAGCAGGTCCTTGAGGCCCTTGGAGGGGCTGAACTTGGGCACCTTCGAGGCCGGGATGTTGATCGTCGCGCCGGTGGCCGGATTGCGGCCTTCGCGCGCCTTACGGGCCGCGACCTTGAACGTGCCGAAATCGGGAATGCGAACTTCCTCGCCCTTCCTCATGGCGCCACGGATGTGCTCCAGCACCGCATCGACCGCAACGCTGGCCTTCTCCTTGGTCAGCTCGGCATCCTTGGCAACGGCGTCGATCAAATCCTTCTTGCTCATCTGCTGTCCGTCCTTTGCGTTCGGAATGGGTCTTCGGGGGGCCCGGGGAAGCGCCGAAATCCCATAAAGGGTGGGCTTCAGCCGGCAACAGTGCAGGAGACAAGCGCCCATTGGCCGCGGTCGTCAAGGGGGAAATCGCGCGAATTTGCCCGAAAAACCAGGGAAAACCGGGGCCCGATGCGCACGGAGCGGGAACACAAAGCCCCCGCACTTTGAGGTGCGGGGGCAACGCGTCGAAACCTTCGAAGCGCAACCAATGTGTTGCGCTTACATCTTCATGTGATCAGTGAGCCGTGAGGCGTGGGGTCGGCTTGCCCTCCTCGCCTGCAACTGCTTGCGTTTCTGCGGCTTCGTCCCACTCGATGCGCTCGGGCACCTTGACGAGTGCCGCCTTCAACACGTCGTCGACGCGCGCCGCCGGGATGATGTCGATCTTGTTCTTGATCTCGCCGGAGATCTCCGACAGGTCCTTAACGTTCTCTTCAGGAATAATCACGGTCTTGATGCCGCCGCGCAGCGCCGCCAGCAGCTTTTCCTTCAAGCCGCCGATGGGGAGCACGCGGCCGCGCAAGGTGATCTCGCCCGTCATGGCGACGTCCTTGCGCACCGGAATGCCGGTCAGCACCGAGATGATCGCCGTCACCATGGCAACGCCCGCCGAGGGACCATCCTTGGGCGTCGCGCCTTCCGGCACGTGCACGTGGATGTCCTTCTTCTCGAACAGCGAGGGATGGATGCCGAAATCGACCGAGCGCGAGCGCACGTAGGCGCTGGCGGCCTGGATCAACTCCTTCATCACGTCGCGCAGGTTGCCGGTGACCGTCATCTTGCCCTTGCCGGGCATCATGACGCCTTCGATGGTGAGCAGCTCGCCGCCGACCTCGGTCCAGGCCAAGCCCGTCACGATGCCGACCTGGTCCTCCAGCTCGGCCTCGCCGTACCGGTACTTGGTCACTCCGAGGTAGGATTCGAGGTTCGCGGCCGTCACGGCCACGACCTTGTTGTCGGAGGTGAGGATCTCCTTCACCGCCTTGCGCGCGAGCTTGGCGATCTCGCGCTCGAGCGAGCGCACGCCCGCTTCGCGCGTGTAGCGACGGATCATCTCCAGGAGCGCGGCGTCCTCGATCATCCACTCCTCGGCCTCGAGCCCGTGCGCTTGACGCTGCCCAGGGATCAGATGCCGCTTGGCGATCTCCAGCTTCTCGTCCTCGGTGTAGCCGGCGAGACGGATGATCTCCATGCGGTCCATGAGGGCCGGCGGAATGTTGAGCGTATTCGCCGTCGTCACGAACATCACGTTCGACAGGTCGTAGTCGACCTCGAGGTAATGGTCGTTGAAGGTGGAGTTCTGCTCAGGGTCCAGCACCTCCAGCAGCGCCGCTGCCGGATCGCCACGGAAGTCCGAGCCCATCTTGTCGATCTCGTCCAGCAGGAACAGCGGGTTCACCCGCTTCGCCTTGCGCATGGACTGGATCACCTTGCCGGGCATCGAGCCGATGTAGGTGCGCCGGTGACCGCGGATCTCCGCCTCGTCGCGCACGCCGCCGAGGCTCATGCGCACGAACTCGCGGCCCGTCGCGTTGGCCATCGACTTGCCGAGCGAGGTCTTGCCCACGCCGGGAGGTCCGACGAGGCACAGGATCGGCCCCTTGAGCTTGTTGGTGCGCGCCTGCACGGCGAGGTACTCGACGATACGCTCCTTGACCTTCTCGAGCCCGTAGTGCTCGGCGTCGAGAATGGTCTGCGCCTCATCGAGGTCCTTCTTGACCTTGCCCTTGAGACCCCAGGGGATCGACAGGAGCCAGTCGAGATAGTTGCGCACGACGGTGGCTTCCGCCGACATGGGGCTCATCTGCTTGAGCTTCTTCAGCTCGGCGAGCGCCTTGTCGCGGGCCTCCTTCGAAAGCTTGGTGTTCTCGATCTTCTCTTCGAACTCGGCGATGTCGTCGCGCTCGTCAGAGTCGCCCAGCTCCTTCTGGATCGCCTTCATCTGCTCGTTGAGATAGTACTCGCGCTGCGTCTTCTCCATCTGACGCTTGACGCGCGAGCGGATCTTGCGCTCGACCTGCAGGACGGAGATCTCGCTCTCCATCAGCGTGTAGACGCGCTCCAGCCGCTCGGAGATGGTGGCGGTCTCCAAGATCTCCTGCTTGTCGGCGATCTTGATGGCCAGATGCGAGGCAATCGTGTCGGCGAGCTTCGAGTAGTCCTCGATCTGCGCGACGTTGCCCAGGACCTCCGGCGAGATCTTCTTGTTGAGCTTGACGTAGCTTTCGAACTGCGTGACGGCAGAGCGCGCCAGCGCCTCGATCTCGTCCTTGGCGCCGATCTCTTCCGGCACCTCCTCGACCTCGGCCTCGAAGTAGGCGGCGTTGTCGGTGTAGCGCGCGATGCGGGCGCGCGAGGTCCCCTCGACCAGCACCTTCACGGTGCCGTCCGGCAACTTCAAAAGCTGCAGAACCGAGGCCAGCGTGCCGACGGGATAGATCGCGTCGGTCGCGGGATCGTCGTCGCCGGCGTTCTTCTGCGCCGCGAGCAGGATGTGCTTGTCGGAGCGCATCACCTCTTCGAGCGCGTTGATCGACTTGTCCCGCCCGACGAAGAGCGGCACGATCATGTATGGAAAGACCACGATGTCGCGCAGCGGCAGGACCGGGTAGACACCCTTTCCGGCGGCCTTGTCTTTCGTCTGCTTCTCTTCGCCCATGTCGCTACCCATTCGAGTCGCCACCTATCGCGCTTGATCGTCCGCCAATATTGGGGATTGCAAATCCTCTAGACGCTACCGGGCCCTTTTGAGGCGGGTCGGCTGAGACCTGTGCCCCGACACGCAAGTCTGGCGGCAGATCCCCAGAAATAAAATGGGGCCGACTGCCGCGATATCCAAGAGCTGCCGCCAAATGCGCGAGGCGGCATCCTATTTTTTAAAGGAAGAGCCGCCGTTCCCGAAGCGGCTCTCGGACGACTTAAGAGGCACTCGAGCCTTTTTCCTCGGCTCGATCCGAATAGATGCGCAACGGACGCGCGCTGCCTTCGACAACCTCCGGGCCGATGACCACTTCCTCGACGCCCTTGAGGGCGGGAAGCTCGAACATGGTCTCGAGCAGGTTGCCTTCCATGATGGAGCGAAGCCCGCGGGCACCCGTCTTACGCTCGATCGCCTTGCGGGCGATGGCCTTGAGCGCGTCGTTGGTGATCGTGAGCTTCACGTCCTCCATTTCGAACAGACGCTGATACTGCTTCACGAGAGCGTTCTTCGGCTCGGTCAGGATCTGCACCAGCGCCGATTCGTCGAGATCCTCGAGCGTGGCGATGACCGGCAGACGGCCGATGAACTCCGGGATCAACCCGAACTTCAACAGATCCTCCGGCTCGACCTCGCGCAGGACCTCGCCCATGCGCCGCTCGTCCGCACCGATGACCTTGGCGGAAAAGCCGATCGAGGTGCCCTTGCCACGCCGCGAGATGATCTTCTCCAGGCCGGCGAAGGCGCCGCCGCAGATGAAGAGGATGTTGGTGGTGTCGACCTGCAGGAACTCCTGCTGGGGATGCTTGCGGCCACCCTGCGGAGGCACGGAGGCAACCGTGCCTTCCATGATCTTCAGGAGCGCCTGCTGCACACCCTCGCCCGACACGTCGCGCGTGATCGAGGGGTTGTCCGACTTGCGGCTGATCTTGTCGACCTCGTCGATGTAGACGATACCGCGCTGCGCCCGCTCGACGTTGTAGTCGGCGTTCTGCAGAAGCTTGAGGATGATGTTCTCGACGTCCTCGCCGACGTAGCCCGCTTCGGTGAGCGTCGTCGCGTCCGCCATGGTGAAGGGGACGTCGAGGATGCGCGCCAGCGTCTGGGCGAGCAGCGTCTTGCCGCAACCCGTCGGGCCGACGAGAAGAATGTTCGACTTGGCGAGCTCCACGTCGTTGTTCTTGGCGGCGTGGTTCAGGCGCTTGTAGTGGTTGTGGACCGCCACCGACAGCACGCGCTTGGCGTGGTCCTGGCCGATCACATAGGAGTCGAGGACGGTGCAGATTTCCTGAGGAGTCGGCACGCCATCGCGGGACTTCACCAGGGTGTTCTTGTTCTCCTCCCGGATGATGTCCATGCACAGCTCGACGCATTCATCGCAGATGAACACAGTCGGGCCGGCAATCAGCTTGCGAACCTCATGCTGGCTCTTGCCGCAAAACGAGCAATAGAGGGTGTTTTTCTCTTGAGCCATTAGCTGCTGTCTCACCCCTCCTTTGGGCTACGCGACCGATCGAACGGCCTCTCCGCCCCCGAAGAAACCTTATACCAAGTTGGCCTGCCGCCAAGTCCGTTGGACCCCTTTGAGTCCACTTATCGCGATCTGAGCACGCTAGCGTTCTCAAGATCAAGATTGGATTAACGAGTAGGGGCGCCGTTGCCTGCTAAGCGGCCAGATTGCCACAGTTTTGTGGCGACCTAAGGTTCTGTCCCGGATTAAGCCTCGGCCCTTTGACTGCGGGGCTTTCGGACGCCTCACCGACCCATCCAGGAACCTTTGGCGCGCTCCCCGGATGAAGGGGGATCAGGTTGTCGCAGCCTTGGCGTCCAACGAACCGATGTCGGCTTCCTCGCGGCTCGACAGCACCTTGTCGATGATCCCGAACTCCTGCGCCTGCTCGGCGGTCATGAAGTAGTCACGGTCGAGCGTCCGTTCAATGACCTCATACGACTGGCCGGTGTGTTTGACGTAGATCTCGTTGAGGCGCCGCTTCATTTTGATGATGTCCTCGGCATGGCGCTCGATGTCGGAGGCCTGGCCGGAGAAGCCGCCGGAGGGCTGGTGCACCATGACGCGCGCGTTGGGCAGCGCGTAGCGCAAGCCCTTGGTGCCGGAGCACAACAGCAGCGAGCCCATCGACGCCGCTTGCCCGACGCAAAGCGTGGCAACCGGCGGGCGCACGAACTGCAGCGTGTCGTAGATGGCAAACCCCGCCGTGACGACGCCGCCCGGCGAGTTGATGTACATGGAGATTTCTTTTTTGGGGTTCTCCGCCTCGAGGAACAGCAACTGCATGCAGACGGAGGCCGCCATGTGGTCCTCGATCGGCCCCGTCACGAAGATGATGCGCTCCTTCAGGAGCCGCGAGGGCAGATCGTAGCCGCGCTCGCCGCGGTTCGTCTGCTCGACGACCATCGGCCAGAACGTATTCGTCAATGTGGCGACGGGATCGCGCATGGCTTTGATTCCTCTGGGTCGGTGGAAGGCCGCGCTAGAATCGCGCGCAGCCCCTTCTTTGTGGGTGGGCGGAAGCCTCGGCGCAAGCCCCTGGGGCGCACGCCGTGGTCAATTGGTATCCTTGAGCAAGGCTAGGCAGCCGTCGCAGCCTCGACCTGCTGGAACAGCTCCTCCTTGGACACCTTCTTTTCGGCCGGATTGACTTGCTCCAGAACAAAATCGACGACCTTGTCCTCAAAAATCGGAGCCCTGAGCTCGGCGAGCGCGCCCGGCGTCTTCTCGTAATACTCGTAGACGGCCTTTTCGTGCCCCGGGAAGCGGCGCGCCTGCTCCATCAGTGCCCGGCGCAACTCGTCCTGAGTGATCTCGATCTTGCTGCTTTCGGCAATCTCGCCGATGACGAGGCCCAGCCGCACCCTACGCTCGGCGATGCGCTGGTAGTCGGCGCGCACCTCATCTTCGGATTTCCCCTCGTCCTCCAAGGTCTTACCGGACTGCTTCAGGTTGTCGTTGTACTGCTTCCACAGGGATTCGAACTCCGACCCGACCAGCGTCGGCGGCAGCTCGAAGCTGTGCACGGAATCGAGCTGATCCAGCAGCTCACGCTTGAGCTTCATGCGGGAGGCGTTGTCGTACTCTTGCTTGATCTGTCCGGCGATCGCTTCTTTGAGCTGATCGAGCGTCTCCATTCCGAACGACTTGGCGAACGCGTCGTCGATCTCGGGGCGCGCAGGCGCCGCGACCTCCTTGACCGTCACGGCGAAGGTCGCCTCCTTGCCGGCGAGCGTGTCGACGGGATAGTCGGCCGGGAAGGTCGCGACCACGGTACGCGCCTCGCCGGCCTTGGCGCCCGTCAGCCCCTCCTCGAAACCGGGGATGAAGCTGCCCTGGCCCAGCACGATCTCGGCACCTTCGGCGCTGCCGCCTTCGAAGGCCTCCTCGCCGAGCTTTCCGACGAAATCGACGGTCAGCCGGTCGCCGGATTGCGCTTCCCGGCCCTCCTCGGGCGTCCAGGTCGTGCCCCGGGCCGCCAAGTCCGACACCGCCTTTTCGATGGCCTCGGGCTCGGCCTCGGCGACGAGCCGCTCGAGCTTCAGGGACGTGAAGTCGGCGAGCTCGATCTTGGGCAGCACCTCGAAGGTCACCGAGTAGGCAAGGTCGGCCTCGCCCGAGAGCACGCGCTCGATCTCGGCCTGATCCTCGGGCAAATTGATGCTGGGCTGCATGGCCGGGCGCTCGTTGCGGTCGGCGAGCGCCTTGTTGGTCGTCTCCTTGACCGCCTCCTGCAGCACCTCGGCCATCAGCGAACGGCCGAACACCTTCTTCAGGTGCGGAACCGGGACCTTCCCCTTGCGGAAGCCCTTGAGTTGTACGCGGTCCTTGATCTCGCCCAGGCGCTCGGTGAAGCGGCGGCCCAGCTCGTCAGCGCCGACTACGACCTGGAGCGTGCGCTTCAGGCCCTCGTTGCTGGTTTCCGTGATCTGCATCGTTCTCCCAACCTTAAAACCAGCGCCCGAATGGTGCGGGCGGAGGGACTTGAACCCCCACGCCTTGCGGCGCTTGGACCTAAACCAAGTGCGTCTACCAATTCCGCCACGCCCGCGCCGTCCCCGACCTGGAGCATAGGCTCGAAGCCTCGCCCGCGGAGCCCCGCCTTCGCTGAACCTTGTCGCTTAGCTTCGAGGGAACGGTTGCGCGAAGGTATATCTGGCGCCACGGCGTAAAATCAACGTCATTTGCGCCCTCACTGCTTAACTTGCTGGCAACCGATCGCAAGCCCGGCAGCGGTAAAACGCCGCTTGGACACAGCCGGGCGGCCCGTTGCGGGTCCCCCGCCGCATGGTTACGCTGCCTTACTCGCCCTTCGAGGAGTCGCCCCCGTGCCAATGAGCTCGAGCGTCGCCGCCGCGGTTGGGCGCACGCCTCTCATCCGGCTGCGCCGGGCCTCCGAGGAAACGGGCTGCACCATCCTCGGCAAGGCGGAATTCATGAATCCGGGCCAGTCGGTCAAGGATCGGGCCGCGCTCGGGATCATTACCGACGCCGTCGACAAGGGGCTCCTCAAGCCCGGCGGCACCATCGTTGAAGGCACGGCCGGAAACACGGGCATCGGGCTCACGGTGCTCGGCAACGCGCTCGGCTTCCGCACCGTCATCGTCATCCCCGAAACGCAGGCCAAAGAGAAGAAGGACACGCTGCGCCTGCTCGGCGCCGAGCTGGTCGAGGTGCCGGCCGTTCCCTACCGCAACCCCAACAACTACGTGAAGTATTCCGCGCGCCTTGCCGACACTCTGAACGGCAGCGAGGCGGCGGGCGCCATCTGGGCCAACCAGTTCGACAACACCGCCAACCGCGACATCCACGAAGCGACGACGGCGGAGGAAATCTGGGCCGAGACTGGCGGCAAGATCGACGGCTTCGTCTGCGCCGTCGGCTCCGGCGGCACGCTCGGGGGCGTCTCGCGCGGGCTCAAGGCCAAAAGCGCTGCTATCCGCACCGCGCTCGCCGACCCGCCCGGGTCCGCACTGTTTGCCTACATCACCCGGGGCGAGCTCAAAGCCGAGGGCTCATCCATCACGGAAGGAATTGGCCAGGGCCGCGTCACCAAGAACCTGGAGGGGGCGCCGATCGACACGGCCTATTTCATCCCCGACGAGGAAGCCGTGCGCACCGTTTTCCAATTGACCGCCGAGGAAGGCCTGTGCGTCGGCGCCTCGAGCGGCGTCAATGTCGCCGGTGCCGTCCGCCTCGCCAAGGACTTAGGCCCTGGCCACACCATCGTAACGATCCTCTGCGACCCCGGCACGCGCTACCAGTCCCGCCTTTTCAACCCGACCTTCCTCCAGTCCAAGTCCCTCCCGGTGCCCCCCTGGCTCGCGCGCGAGCCGCGGCGGCTGCCCTCCGTCTTCGCCGATACCACGGTCGGCTGAGCCCTCCGCGACAATTGGGCGAGCAATCCTTGCGAGGCCCTCCAAGTTTTGCCTATGTGGCTAGGCAAAAGCGCGTCGTCTGCGGTGCAGCGCAGCAAACAACGCGGGTCACGAGGAAACGGAGAGGGACAGTGCTCAATAGCGCCAAGCAGTGGATCGTCGAGACGGACTGGCTCGCCGAGCACCTCGATGCCCCCGATCTCGTCGTCTTCGACGGCAGTTGGCACCTGCCCACGACCGGCCGGGACCCCAAGGCGGAGTATCTGGCCGGCCACGTGCCCGGCGCACTGTTCTTCGATATCGACGATCTCACCGACGAGAAGTCGTCGTTGCCGCACATGCTGCCCTCGACCGTCAAGTTCGCCTCGCGCATGAAGAAGATGGGCGTCGGCGACGGCATCCGTATCGTCGTCTACGACACGCAAGGGTTGTTCTCGGCGGCACGCGTGTGGTGGACCTTCCGCGCCATGGGACACGAGGACGTGGCGGTGCTCAACGGCGGTCTCAAGAAATGGTCGTCGGAGCAGCGCGAGCTGGAGGACGGGCCGCCGCGCAAGCGCCCGGAGTGCCACTACACGCCGCTGCTCAATGCGTCGCTCGTGCGCGACATGCACGACATGAAAGATGTCGTCGCCAAGAAGTCGGCGCAAATCGTGGACGCCCGCCCGGCGGGACGTTTCACCGGCAGCGAGCCCGAGCCGCGTCCGGGCCTGCGCGGCGGCCACCTGCCCGGCGCGCGCAACGTGCCCTCGCAATCGCTTCTCAACGACGACGGTACGCTCAAGGCGCCGGCCGAGTTGGCTAAGATCTTTTCCGCCGCCGGCATCGATCCCGCCAAGCCGGTGATCACGACCTGCGGGTCGGGCGTCACCGCCTCCATTCTGTCGCTGGCACTGGCGGTGCTGGGGCAGACCAATGCCGCCGTCTACGACGGAAGCTGGGCGGAGTGGGGTGGCGACAACGGACTGCCCATCGAGAGCGGCCCGGCGGCATAGCACGCCTGTCAGGCGGAGCGCTGGCGCCGGGTCCGCCGTTTGGGCGCAGCAGCGGCTATCCGGCTCGACGACGACCGTCTTGGAGCGCGTTGCTGCGCTGGCGCGCCGCGGCTTGGTCGAGGCGCCATACAGATCATATTCCTCGCGCGACCTCGGCGGCGCTCTTCGGCTTGCCGAACCAATAGCCCTGCACCTCGGTGAAGCCTTCGCGGCGGGCGATCTCCATCTGCCCTTGCGTCTCCACGCCCTCCGCCGTGGTGGCGATACCGAGACTCGCGCCCAGCCGCGCCACCGCGCGCACGATAGCGAGAGATTCCTCGTTGCCCTCCGCCAGGCCTTGGATGAAGCACTGGTCGATCTTGAGCTTGTCGAAGGGAAAGGCGCGCAGATAGTTGAGCGACGAGAAGCCCGTGCCGAAGTCGTCGAGCGCAATGCGCACGCCCAGATCGCGCAGCTGATGCAGCGTGGCCAGCG
>CAVZNR010000047.1:0-85657 GCA_963776675.1 uncultured Alphaproteobacteria bacterium
TTCTCGATCACCGTATGCACCGGCTCGGCGTTGTCGGCCAGCATGCCGTCGAGCTTGCGCAAGGCTGCGCGCGCGGCCTGGGTCATGCTCTGGCCGCTGTCGGGCTCGGCGACGAGCGTCGGCACGACGCCGTCCTCGGCGCTCACCTTGGGCGCGGTGGCACTGCCCCCGGTCAACTGGATCACCGGCGCGCCGGTCAGTCCCTGGAAGTCCATGCCGACGACGGTGTCGGCGCGCACCGGGGTCGATGGATCGATCTCCACCGTCGCCATGACCTGCTTGGGGTCGTTGTCATTGAGCGACAGCCCCGTCACCTCGCCCACGCGGATCCCATTGAAAAGCACGGCGGAGCCGACGAGGAGGCCGGAGACCTGGCCATCGAAGCGGATCTGGTAGGTGGCGCGGTCGCGGAAGCCGCCGCCCGAGTAGAGCCAGAAGACGAAGCCAAAACCGGCGGCGATCACCGCCAGCGTAAACAGGCCAATTGCCAGATAGCGCGCCCGGGTTTCCATCTGATCCTCAAGCTTCAGGTTGTGCGAGCCGGCGCGCGAGCACGTCCGCGCGTTTGCCCTTGAAATAGGCCTGCACCCAGGGATGCTCGGAGGCGAGCATCGCTGCCATGGGGCCCGATGCGACGACCTTGCCGTCGGCCAGCACACCGATGCGGTCGCACACGGTGTAGAGGCTGTCGAGGTCGTGGGTGATCATGAAGACGGTGATGCCGAGCGTCCTTTGCAGGGTGCGGATCAGCTCGTCGAAATCTCCCGCCGAGATGGGGTCGAGCCCCGAGGTCGGCTCGTCGAGGAACACCAGCTCGGGGTCGAGAGCGAGCGCGCGCGCCAAAGCCACGCGCTTGATCATGCCGCCGGAAAGCTCGGACGGCAGCTTGTTCCAGTCGGCCGGCCGCAAGCCCACCATGTCGAGCTTGGCTTCCGCCATCTCGCGCATCAGCCGCTTCGACAGGCTCAGATACTCGCGCATGGGAAACTCGACGTTCTGCACCACGCTCAGCGAGGAGAACAGCGCGCCCTGCTGGAACAGCACGCCCCAGCGGCGCTCGGTCGCGCGCCGCGTCTCGTCGTCGGCGCCGGTGAGCTCGGTGCCCAGCACCTCGATTCTGCCGGCGCGTGCCGGGATCAGTCCGATGATGGTGCGCAGGAGCACCGACTTGCCGCTGCCCGAGCCGCCGACGAAGCCGAAGATCTCGCCGCGGGCCACCTCGACCGAGATGCGGTCGAGCACGATGTGGTCGCCGAAACCGACGACAAGGTCGCGCACGCGGATGGCAATCGTCTGGGTCATCGGTTCCGTCTGGGGCTCACATGTCGATTGCGGCGAAGAAGATGGCGAACAGGCCGTCCAGCACGATCACCAGGAAGATGGCCTTCACCACCGAGGCCGTCGTCTGCCGGCCGAGCGATTCCGCGCTGCCCTTCACCGCGAAGCCTTGCGCGCACGCCACCACGCCGATCACCAGCGCCATGAACGGCGCCTTGATCATGCCGACCTTGAAGTGGGTGATCGTGATCGCCTCCTTGAGGCGCGCGATGAAGATGTCGGGGCTCATGCCGCCGTAGAACCAGGCGACGAGCCCGCCGCCGTACAGCGCCGCTATGGAGCCGATGAACGTCAGCATGGTCAGCGCCAGGATCAGCGCGATGACGCGCGGCAGGATCAGGACCTCGATGGGGTCGAGGCCCATGGTGCGCAGCGCGTCGATCTCCTCGCGCATCTTCATGGAGCCGAGCTCGGCCGTGTACGAGGATCCCGAGCGCCCCGCCACCATGATCGACACGATCAGCACGCCGATCTCGCGCAGGATGAGAATGCCCAGCATGTCGACGACGTAGGTCTCGGCGCCGAACTTGCGGAAATGGAAGAAGCCCTGCTGCGCGATGATACCGCCGATCAGAAAGGTGATCAGCAGGATGATGGGCACCGCCTGCAGGCCGACGCGATCGAGGTGATGCACGGCCGACGTCAGCCGGAACGTCTGCGGGCGCATGAGGACGCGGCCGAGCGCCGCTCCGATGGCGCCCAGCATGTTGACGATGGCCAGAAGATCATGGCCGATGTCGACCATCGTCCGGCCGAGCTTTTCAACCGCGCCCGTCACCGGGTTTTCGCGCGCAGCTGCAGGCGGCTCGTCCATGTTGGCCGCGTGCATCGCCGTGACCAGGTCGCGGTAGTGCTCGGGCAGCGCCACGATCGTGGTCTCGCCGCCGCGCGCCTTGCGCTCGCGAACGAGCCGCTCCAGCAGCCAGGCGCCGTAGGTGTCGAAGGCCTCCACCTTGTGCATGTCGATCGACGCATCGCCATGGCTGAGGTCGACCGCGACCTCGTCGATGAGCGCCTCGAGGTCGCTGGCATGCGGGGCGGTCCAGGCCCCGGCCGCGGCCAGCGCCAGCTCCGGCGCACCTGCGGTGGCATAGAGGGTGGGCTTGGCGCTCAGGAGGGCCTCCGTCGAAGGATTTTGCGCGCGGGGTGCTCGGACGCGCCGGACTATACAAGCAGAACGCGGCGAGGACAGCCGCATCGTGGGGCCATTTCGAATTGATGCCGATCAAGGTTGCCCGGCAGGGGCCGAGCGACGATTATGCCGCACGTCGCCCGCGGGGGACCAAGCGCCAGGGCGGAGGGAGGACCGCACGATGAAAAGAATGGTCGCAGTCGCGATGTTTGCCGGGTTGGCCGTGTTGGGGGCCGGGCCCGCGTCCGCGCAGGACGACGATGCGACACCTGAGTCCGGTACAGGAGATCTTCGTGCGCCACTGCGCGCTCTGCCATGGTCTCGACGGGACCGGCGACGGGCCGCTCGCGGCCGCCCTGCAGATCGCGCCCAGCAATCTCACGCGCCTCACGGTCGAGCACGACGACACGTTCCCTGCCGCCAAGGTCGCAGACGTCATCCGCAACGGCGGCGGCGTGCTCGGTCACGGCTCCACCGCCATGCTCGCCCTGGGGACTGTATTTCAGCGAGAAGCGCAAGCCCGAGGTCGCCCGCGCCCGCATCAAGGCCCTGGTCGACTACATCGAAGGCATCCAGCAGAAGTAGTGCTGCGCGCGATGGTTCAGTGCCGTCCAGCGGAGTGAGAGGGTCAGTCAGCGTCCGGTTTTCGGTCCAAAGCGATACATAGCCACGAAGAGGAATGCATTCGCAGTTGACCCGTCTCGGACATCGATAGGTTCGTGCCGCTGGCCGGGAAGATCGGCTGCTTTCTGCCCCATCGCGTCGATAGGGGGCTGCCGCTTGAAACGCCCAAGCGCGTTAGCTTTCAGATTTGGCAGGAACGTACTTCAACCTGATCACGTCCTCGCCAATGCGATCGCTGGCCACGAGTTCGGAGCCGCGGTTGGGGACCAACGAAGAATGGCCTGCCGAGACCAAGCACGACGGGATGAAGGAAGAGTTGGTACTCATCGATCAGCCCAAGCTTGGTCAGGCTTGCCGCTAGCTTTGGTCCGCCGACCTCGATCTCGCCGACGAGATCGGCCTTCAGCTTTCGTACCGCCGCCTCGACATCATCGCCGATCAACGTCGCATTCGGCCCCACTGATTTCAGCGAACGCGACACCACCCATTTCGGCATGGCCCGCCACGCTTCCGCGAACGCGCGCAGATCGTCGCCCATCGCCGGATCGTCCTGGTCCCAATTGTTCCCATCCCAATAGCGCATCACCTCGTAGAGGCCGCGCCCATAGATGCTGCCGGCGGCTTTGCGCGTCTGCTCAATAAAGTATTTGAACATCACCGGATCAGGCGCGAACGCATCGTGGTCGTGGTCGACGTAGCCGTCCAACGACATGTTCATTCCGAATACGAGCTTTGCCATGGCGAAATTATATCACAGAGCGGACTAGGCCCTTAGCTGACCTCGGGTCGACGGCCGTCGATGACTGCTGTTGTGGTTGGACCAGAACTTGCCCCCTTCTGACTTGCAAGATACGGCCTAATCCAGCGTCCGCCTGAATCGCCGCACCGCGAACGTCATGGCGAGCAGCATGAGCACGAGCAGCGCCAGCGCCTGCAGGCGCAGGTCGTAGAAGTCGGCCCCCTTGAGCATGATGCCGCGCACGATGCGCAGGTAATGGGTGAGCGGCAGGCACTCGCCGATCACCTGCGCCCAGCCGGGCATGCCCGCGAACGGGAACATGAAGCCCGACAGCAGGATGTTGGGCAGAAAGAACATGAACGACATCTGGATCGCCTGCAGCTGGTTCTGCGCGATCGTGGAGAAGGTGTAGCCGATCGACAGGTTGGCGGCGATGAACAGCGTCGACAGCGCCGCGAGCAGCCAGATGTTGCCCGCGATCGGCACATCGAACAGGATCTTGCCGAACACGAGGATCAGCGCCGCCTGGATGAAGCCGATGGCGACGTAAGGCGTGATCTTTCCGATCATCACCTCCACCGGCTCGATCGGCATGGCCAGTAGGCTTTCCATGGTGCCGCGCTCGATCTCGCGCGTCACCGAAAGTGCGGTAAAGATTAGCATGGTCATGGTGAGGATGACGCCCAGCAGCCCCGGCACGATGTTGAGGCTCGTGAGCGCTGCGGGATTGTAGCGCCGGTGCTGGCGGATCTCGAACGCGGGCACCGATTGGATCGTCTCCGGCAACCCGCGATCACGCGCGAGCGCCGTGTCCACGATGCCTTGCAGCGCGCCGAGCGCGGTGCCGGCGGCCACGGGATCACTGGCGTCGGCGGCCACGAGCAGCGCGGGGCGGTCGCCGCGGCGCACCTCGCGCTCGAAGCCCGCCGGGATCTCGACGCCGAACAGGATCTTGCCGGAGCGCATCAGGTGGTCCATCTCGGCTTCGGTGCGCACCACCTGGGTCAGCTCGAAGTAGGACGTGTTGTTGAGCGCGGCGATAATGGAGCGCCCGATGTCGGAGTCCTCGTAGGCGAGCACGGCGGTCGGCAGATGGCGCGGCGTCGTATTGATGGCGTAGCCGAACAGCGTCAGCTGCATCAGCGGGATGAAGATCATCGTGCCGAAGGTGAGCCGGTCGCGGCGCAGCTGCACGAACTCCTTGATGAACATGGCGATCGTGCGCGACAGCGCGCCGTTCCAGCGCTGGGTGGCGATCGCGCTCATGGGAAGTTGTCCTGCGAGCGGCCCATCAGGTCGATGAACACGTCCTCCAGCGAGGGCGTCGACAGGCTCCAGGCGAGCTCGGGGTGGCTCTTGTAGCCGGCGACGGTGGCATCGAGCGCGTGCGCGTCGCGCCCGGCCACGTGCAGGCTCGATCCGAAGGGCGCCACCATGTCGACGCCCGGCATGCCGACGAGCTTTTCGGCGAGCCCATTGAGGTCGGGTCCGCTCACCGTGTAGGTGCGCAGGTGCGAGCCGGCGATCACGTCGGGGATCGTGCCCTTGGCCAGGAGCTTGCCGTAGGCGAGATACGCGATCTCGTGGCAGCGCTCGGCCTCGTCCATGTAGTGGGTCGAGACCAGCACCGTCATGCCCTCGGAGGCGAGCTTGTGGATCTCGCCCCAGAACTCGCGCCGTGCCTTGGGGTCGACGCCGGCGGTGGGCTCATCGAGCAGCAACAGCTCCGGGCGCGGCAGGATGCAGGCGCCGAGTGCGAGACGTTGCTTCCAGCCGCCCGACAGCGTGCCGGCGAGCTGGCGCTCGCGGCCCTTTAGGCCGAGGCGCTCGATCTCCTCGTCGGCAGCCTGGCTCGGATTGGGCACGCCGTAGACACGCGCCACGAACTCCAGGTTCTCCTTGATCGAGAGGTCCTGATAGAGGCTGAACCGTTGCGTCATGTAGCCGACGCGGCGCTTGATCTCGTCGCGCTCGGTGATGATGTCGTGGCCGAGCGCGGTGCCGCGGCCGCCGTCGGGCGTCAGGAGCCCGCAGATCATGCGCAGTGTCGTCGTCTTGCCCGATCCGTTGGGGCCGAGAAAGCCGTAGATCTCGCCGCGGCGCACCTGCAAAGACAGATCGCGCACCACCACTTTGCCGTCGAACGACTTGGTCAGCCCCTCGACGTCGATGGCAAGCTCGGGGCGCTTCTGTGCGGGCTCACTTCTCGGCATGGTTCGTCGGCTCCGGTACCGGTACAGTCTCCAGGGCGACGTCGGCCGGCTGACCGATCCTCAGGTCCTCAGGTGCGTCCGGGATCGCCTCGATGCGAAACACCAGGCGCGCGCGCTCCTCCAGGGAGTAGATCACCGGCGGCGTGAACTCGGCTTTTGCCGAGATGAAGCTCACGTGCGCGACGAGATCCTTCACGCAGCCGTCGCAGTGAATGCCCACGCGGTCGCCGATGCGGATCGTGGGCACCACCGCTTGCGGCACGAAAAAGCGCACCTTCACGTTGCCGGGCGGCAGGATCGACACGATCGGCCGCCCCGGCTCCACCATCTCGCCGCCGCGGAAGTAGACCTCCTGGATGGTGCCGGTGACGGGGCTCATGCGCGTGCGCCGCTCCAGCCGCGTCTTGGCGGAGTTGAGCTTGGCCTCTGCCGAGCGCAAGCCCGACTTGGCGTCGTCGAGGGCCTTCTCCGATCCGACCCGCTTCTGCAGCAGCACCTCGGCGCGCTGATAGGCCTGCTTGGCGTTGACGACGTAGGCCTCGTTCTCGTTGACGGCGGCGCGCTGCAACTCGTCGTCGAGCTGGAACAATGGTGTGCCTGTCTCGACCGCGTCGCCCTCGCGCACCAACAGCTTTTCGATACGTCCGATCTCGTCGGGGCTCACGAAGATGAAGTCAGCTTCGACCCAGCCCTGATACTCGCGTGGCGGTGCACCGCTGCGGAAGTAATAGTAGGACCCGATCGTACCCAGGACAGCGAGCAGAGCGACGCCGACAATTGCTCTTGCGGGGGTCATGGGGATCGCCTTTCGGGTTCGGCGACGAGCATGTCGCGGTGTGCGCGCAGAAATCCCGCGACGTCCAAGGGCGCAATCTTGGCAAAGAGCGCATCCCAGATGATGGTGGTGACGATCGGCTCGGCGACGAGTTGGGGAAAGCGCACCACCGCATCGCTTCTGAGCTCGCCACGCGCCTGGGCGCGTGCGGCAATCTTCTGGATCAGCGGCAGCATGCGCGACACCACGGTGCGGTAGTGCGCTTCAGCAATGCGCGGAAAGCGCGGCCCCTCGGTGAGGACCAGGCGCAGGAGAAGCTTGCGGTCGGTTCCGAGCACCTCGCGCTCGAAGAAGGCGTAGAGCGTATCGAGCGCTTGGGCGAAGGGCATGTCGGGCGCCTCGGCGAGTGCGGTCACACCTTCCAGGATCGGCGAGACGGCGCCGCGCAGCAGATCCTCGAACAGCGCCTCCTTATCCTTGAAGTAGAGATAGAGCGTGCCCTTGGCGACGCCGGCGCGGGCGGCGACGTCATCGAGGCGCGCGGCCTCGAAGCCGCGCTCGGCGAACACCGTGAGCGCCGCATCGAGGATCGCCTGCCGGCGCTCGGCCGGCTCGACCTTGGGCGCGCGCTTGCGTGCCAGCGCCTTGGCGCGGCTCTCGTCCCGCTTCCTTGCGCGGTCTAGATCGCGAGCGTTTTGATCCTTCGCCTTCGAAGCCTCGCGCTCGGCTGCCTGCTCCGAGGCCACCTGGGCGTGTGCGCCCTTTGCCATGTCCGCCTCTTGGGTCCCGCTTCCGCGTAGTGACTGACGCGTCAGTCATATAGACCCTTTTTGCAGCACGCGCTAGTCTTTGCGCGGGCGTATAGCCCTTTGACCGGCTGGCATGCCGCTTTGACGGGGGATTTGCGGTGCCTTGTCAGGCCTTTGCTGCCGCCTGGTGCTAGGGCACCAGCCGCGCGTACCCCTGACCCGTCGTCTCGTCCAAAATCCGCCGGTACTCGGCGTGGTCGGGGTTGCCGGGGGCCACCTCGCCCAGGCCGCCGCTGAACGCGTCGCGCTTGGCATAGACGATGGGGGCGGCGACGGGCTCCAGCATGGCCCCGTGTTTATGGATGGTCGAAATGAGCCCACGCATCTCGCCGAACCGGTCGATCTGCGAGACGACGACCATGCGCATGGCGCCCTTGGTCAGCGATACCAGGTGGATGAACATCGAGGAGGCCGGGATATAAAGCCGCCCCCGGTGGGAGTAGGGCGCATCGGGTCGGTCGCACTCCTGAAACAGCAGGCTCGGCCATTCCGGGTCCCAGGTCACGTCGGTGCGGTAGGCGACGATGGTATCGGGACGCGAGAACGAGGGCCTCAGCGTCAGGTAGCTGCCGATGTAGTGGTCGACGGCGGGCCGTGTGTAGGCCCCCATATAGACCGGCGCCACCTCGCCCCCGTTGGCGCTCAGATCCTTGGGGGCGCCGCTGCTGCCGTTCCAGGCACTCTTGAGCTTGTCGAAGTCGAGGCCCAGGACCATGCACACGTCGAACAGCGTCTGATCGCGCACGGAGCGGCCGCCAAGCAGGTTCTGAATGGTCTTTTCGTGGCAGTCGGCCGCGTCGGCAAGCTCCGCTTGCGTCAGCTTTTTCTCGATCATGGCCGTCTTGATCTGGGCCAGGGCGGCATCGCGGGCAGATCTCGAGACGGAAGCCTTCATGGCGGCGGCAGCCTTCAGGTGGCATCGGTGCGACTTTCCGGAATTTACCGGTTTTTTCCCCGCGGGGGCAACGGGAAGGAAGCGGCACCGACGTTTTCCGCTCAGTACCGGTTGGCTGCCTCGTGTTTCCCGGCGGCGAGCCTCATGCTCCTGAAGCGCAAAAGGTTCTATCGGCGCGCGTCCGTAGCGGTCGGCCGATGGCAGCTATAGGGGACGAAGTCATGAAAGCAGCCAGGCAAACATCACTGCGTCGCCCGCTATGGAGCGGCCCCGCCGCCGGCGTGCTGGTGGCGCTTGCCGGCGCCGCCCTGGTCGCGATGGCGCTTCTGCTGCTTGGCGTGCGCGAGGCCGGCGGGCTTCCCGGTACCGTGCTTCCCGTCGCGACGGGCTCCTTCGCCAGCTAAGTCGTCAGCCCCAATGAAAAAGGCGGCGGATGCCGGGGCACCCGCCGCCTCATATTGGTGTCGTCCCGGACGCTTAGCTGCGGCCGAGAACCTCGACGCTCACCGGCGCGACGCCCGAGGAGCGCATGCCGATCACGCCGGCAGCACCCGACGACAGGTCGATGATGCGGCCGCGGATGAAGGGCCCGCGATCGTTGATGGTCACGATGACCGAGCGGCCATTGCGCTTGTTGGTCACGCGCACCTTGGTGCCGAACGGCAGGGTGCGGTGGGCGGCCGTCATGGCGCTGGGGTTGAAGCGGGCGCCCGACGCGGTGCGCGAGCCCAATTCACTGCCATAGTAGGACGCCATGCCCGAGTGGCCAGAGCCACCGCCCGAGTAGGCCGACTTGCTGAAGCCGGCAGCCTCGGGATTGCGGGTCCGGCGCTCAGAGCGGCTGGCGGTCCGGTAGGACGGCGTGCGCCGCTCCTCGCGGCTCACGCGGTCGCGCGAGCGGGTGTTGTAGGACGCCCTGCTGAACTTGGCCGGCGAGTCGATGCAGGCCACCATGGTCCCCATGCATTCCCAATGCGGGGTGGCGGCGCTGGCCGGCGCGGCCGCGACGAGGCCGAGGGTCGCCACAGTCAGTGCGGTAAAAACCAAAGTCCGCATTTTCATTCACTCCTGTTACAGCGGCACTGCCTGGGCCACACACCGAGTCCCCGGACCAGTTCGCCGTTGCGGCGAGACCTGGAGGTGCGCCCTTCTTGCGGAGGCGTCACGATTTGGGTGGGAGGGGGCTGTTGCGGGTAGAGAGTGGCCCTAGAAGCGGAACACCAGAACTGTTCTGCCGCCATGGTTCCGGGGCTGTCCCCCCGTCCTGGCGCGTGCAACCGATCACCGCTAACTGTGGCGGTCAACGCATCAAATTGAGCGACATTCCCGTAATATTGCTCCTAGTCACGGATTTCTAAGGAGTTTTGTGCGCTGCACTAGTGCAGTGCCGCGACTGCGAGTCGCAGCTGCAATATGCGGTTTGGGCGGACGTCGGGTCGGGCAAGTCCGAATTGGTCGTCGAGCCCGGGGGGAGGAGGAGCGGGGCATGCAGGCTGCGGTCGAGGAAAACGCGCGTCCGCGCCCCGATTTTCGCACGGCGCTCGGCGTGTGGGCCCGCATCGGTCTTTTGTCGTTCGGCGGCCCGGCGGCACAGATCGCGCTCATGCACCGCGTTCTGGTCGAGGAGCGCCGCTGGCTCGAGGAGCGGACGTTTCTCTCCGCCCTGAGCTTCTGCATGCTGTTGCCGGGACCCGAGGCCATGCAGCTCGCGACCTATGCCGGATGGCGGCTGCACGGTGTGCGCGGCGGCCTAGCGGCGGGGCTTCTTTTCGTCGCCCCGGGCGCGCTGCTCGTGCTCGCGCTGTCGATCCTCTATGGCGCCTACGGCCACACCCCGCCTGCTGCGGCTCTGTTCGTCGGCGTCAAGGCGGCCGTGCTCGCCATTGTGCTCGAGGCACTAGTGCGGCTGGGACGGCGCGCTTTGCAAGGCGTCGTCGATTGGCTCGTGGCCGCTGCGGCTTTCGTGGCCCTGTTCTTCCTCGGCCTGCCGTTTCCGCTGGTGATCGTCGCAGCCGCCGCCGCGGGTGCCTTGCGCGCGCCGGTATCCGCCCCTCCGACAGCATCTCCTCCTGCCGTGCCGTTGGCCCAAACGCTGCGCACCATCCTCATCTGGCTCGCCGTATGGCTGGCGCCGCTCGCCCTCATCGTGGCGCTCTTCGGCACCGACCACGTGCTGGCACAGATCGCCTGGTTCTTCTCCAAGCTCGCCGTGGTGACCTTCGGGGGCGCCTACGCGGTGCTCGCCTACATGGCGCAGGAGGTGGTCGCCGGCTACCGGTGGCTGACGCCGGGCGAGATGCTCGACGGGCTCGGCCTCGCCGAGACAACCAACGGACCGCTGATCCTGGTGACGGAGTTCGTGGGCTATACCGCCGCCCACCGCTTCGGCGGCGGAGTTCCCGTCGTCATGGGCATCCTCGGCGCGCTCGTTACCCTATGGGCGACGTTCGCTCCTTGCTTCCTGTGGATCTTCGCCGGGGCACCTTACATCGAGCGGCTGACACACGCGCCGCGCCTTGCCGCAGCCATGAGCACGGTCACGGCGGCCGTCGTTGGCGTGATCGCCAACCTCTCGGTTTGGTTCGCCCTGCACGTGCTGTTCGGGCACGTCAGCGAGCAGCGGTTCGGGCCCTTGCTGCTGCACGTGCCAGACGCCGCCTCGCTCGATGCGACGGCGCTGGCGTTGTCGGGACTGGCGCTCGCGCTGGTGTTCGGGCTCCGCGCCGGGATCGCGACGACGCTCGCGGTGTGCGCCGCCGCTGCCCTGGCTTGGCTCTATCTCGGCTAGAGCCAGCCCTTCCGGCGGAAATAGACGTAGGGGACGACGGCGGAGATAGCCATCAACACCAGGGCCACGGGATAGCCGTAGTACCAGTCGAGTTCGGGCATATTGTGGAAGTTCATGCCGTAGACCGTGGCGACCAGCGTCGGCGGCAGCAGGATCACGGCCATCACCGAGAACAGCTTGATGATCTGGTTCTGCTCGGTGGAGATCATGCCGAGTGTCGCGTCGAGCAGAAAGGTGATGCGCCCCGACAGAAAGCGGGTGTGATCCATCAGCGAATTGATATCCCGCTGCGCCGTCTTGATGCGCTGGCGAATGCGCGGATCGTCGCCGCGTTCATGCGTCGCCTGAACGAAGAAATGCAAGAGCCTGTTGAGGGATGTGGCGCTTTCCTCGGCGCGCGCGGTGATGTCTCCGGCCTTGCCGGTGCCCTTCAGCAGCACGTCGTAGCGGCGGTTACGCGTGTGCTTGCCGCCCCTCAGATCGAAGATCGCTTGCGCCAGCTTCTCGACCTCGTCCTGGATGCGCTCGATGAGGTCGGCCTTGCGGTGGATGAGCGCCTCGAGCAGCCCCATCATGATGGCCGCTCCGGTCGCGCACGGGGCGTCGCCCTTGTCCACGCGCTGCATGTAGAGCGGGAATGCCTTGGGCTCGGCATAGCGTACGGTGACGAGCCGATCGCCGGCGAGGATGAAGGTGACGGGGGTCGTCATGGGAACGGGCGCCTCGATGTTGTAGACGATTGACGCCGTCATGAAGTAGGCGCCCTTCTCCTGATAGAAGCGGTTGGAGGGCTCGATCTCGCGCATCTCCGCCCGCGTCGGGATGTCGACCATGAGCACGTCCTCCAGGAAGCGGTCCTCCTCGGGGGTGGGCTGCAGGACGTCCATCCAAACGCAGTTGCCGGTGATGGGCACGTCCCGGTCGTGCACCTTCAGGCCTTTGCCGTTGGCTTCGTAGATGGTCAGCATGGCGGTTCCCCTGGGGCGGCTGCCTCGCGGGAGCTGCTTACACCATCTGCCGTGGGGCTGCCCAGGGTGAGACGTGAAACATCGCCAAAGAAGTGGTCGTAAGGCGCCGCCTCAAGCGCGGCTGATCGCCTGCGGGGCCCGGCGGGTCCTGTGCAGGAGGGGCTCGCGGCTATCGATCTGCAAATGCCACAGCTTCATGACGCCGTCCTCGTGGCGCAGCTCCACGGTCACGCGGGCAAAGCCGTGTGCGAACTTCGCGACGAAGGTGACGCGCACCGTCTTGCTCAGGATCTCGGCGAGGAGACCCGCCGCATCGGCCGGCGTCTCGATGCGGTGCAGACTGCGGTGCGACAGGCCGCTGTCGACTTTCGTATCGTCCACGTAGCGCAGGGGGCCGAGCGGGCGCAGGGCGTTGAACGGCTCCTGCGCACTGGGTGAGCCGAGCCTGTTGCTGACGGCGTCCGAATAGTGCGAGCGGATGTCCTTGATCGCCCAGGCACGCGACAGTTCGCGGGTGATGTTGACGGCAAGGCGCTCATGCGCGGCGGCCTGCGCGTCGAGCTCGAAGGCGAGCCGGCCCAAGAAGCTTGCGCTGAATACGATGAGAAGGGCGAAGATCACGCCCAGGCCGGCAAAAAATGTCCGTATCATCCTCGCTCCGTCCCGTTGGTGCGCGAGAAGGTGGCCCGCGCCCGGCTCAAAGCCGGCGCGGCATCGTCTCGCGAGTTACGAAGCTTGTGACAGAGACGTCTCCGCGCCGCTGTTACGGGCGGGACAGGTCGGGTAGGCGGGCGCTACTCCGCCGCCGCCCGCGCGTGGCCGAGCTTCACGTTCAGCTTGCCGATCAGGTCGGCGGCGGCGGCGGGAATGTTGGTGCCCGGCCCGAACACGGCCGCCGCCCCCGCCTCGTGCAGCGCGGGGTAGTCCGACGGCGGGATGACGCCGCCCACCACGATCATGATGTCGCCGCGGCCTTCCTTCTCCAGCGCCTCTTTCAGGTCCGGCACCAGCGTCAGATGTCCGGCGGCCAGCGACGACACGCCGATCACGTGCACGTCGTTCTCCACCGCCTGGCGGGCGGCCTCGTCGGGGGTGGCGAACAGCGGCCCGATGTCGACGTCGAAGCCCAAGTCCGCGAACGCGCTGGCGATCACCTTCTGGCCGCGGTCGTGTCCGTCCTGGCCCATCTTGGCGATGAGGATGCGCGGGCGGCGCCCTTCGTCCTTGTCGAAGGCTTCCACGAGCTTCAAGACCTTGCCCACGTCGTCGTTCATGTTGCCGACCTCCGATCGGTACACCCCTGAGATGGCGCGGATCTCGGCGCGGTGCCGCCCGTACACCTCTTCCATCGCGTCCGAAATCTCGCCCACGCTCGCGTGCGCGCGCGCCGCCTTAACGGCGAGATCGAGCAGGTTGGCATTGCCGCGCGCGCCTTCGGTGAGGGCCTTGAGCGCGGCCTGCACGGCCGTCTCGTCGCGCTCGGCGCGCAGCCGCTTGAGCTTGGCGATCTGCTGCTCGCGCACGCTGCGATTGTCGACCTTGAGAATGTCGATCGTCGCCTCGTCGTCGACGCGGAACTTGTTGACGCCGACGATGGTCTGCTTGCCCGAGTCGATGCGCGCCTGCGTGCGCGCGGCCGCCTCCTCGATGCGCATCTTGGGGATGCCCGCCGCGATCGCCTTGGCCATGCCGCCAAGCCTCTCGACCTCGGTGATGTGGGCCATCGCCTTTTCCGCCAGCTCGTAGGTCAACCGCTCGATGAAGTGGCTGCCGCCCCACGGATCGATGACGCGGCAGGTGCCGGTCTCCTGCTGCAGCAGCAGCTGCGTGTTGCGGGCGATGCGGGCGGAAAAGTCGGTCGGCAGCGCGATCGCCTCGTCGAGCGCGTTGGTGTGCAGCGACTGCGTATGTCCCTGCGTTGCAGCCATCGCCTCCACGCACGTGCGCGTCACGTTGTTGAACACGTCCTGCGCGGTGAGCGACCACCCCGACGTCTGGCAGTGCGTGCGCAGCGACAGCGACTTGCTGTTCTTGGGCTTGAACTCCTCCTTGATGAGCTTGGCCCAGAGCAGGCGCGCGGCCCGCATCTTGGCGATCTCCATGAAGAAGTTCATGCCGATGGCCCAGAAGAACGACAGCCGCGGCGCGAACGCGTCGATGTCGAGCCCCGCCGCGCGCCCTGCGCGCACGTACTCGATGCCGTCGGCGAGCGTGTAGCCGAGCTCCAGGTCCGCCGTCGCACCCGCCTCCTGCATGTGGTAGCCGGAGATCGAGATCGAGTTGAACTTCGGCATGTGCGCCGAGGTGTAAGCGAAGATGTCGGCCACGATGCGCATCGAGGGCTCGGGCGGATAAATGTAGGTGTTGCGCACCATGAACTCTTTGAGGATGTCGTTCTGGATGGTGCCTGCGAGCTTCTCGGGCGGCACGCCCTGCTCCTCGCCCGCTACGATGAACAGCGCCAGCACGGGGAGCACCGCGCCGTTCATGGTCATGGACACCGACATCTGCTCCAGCGGGATGCCGGAGAACAGCGTGCGCATGTCGAAGATGGAATCGATCGCCACACCGGCCATGCCGACGTCGCCGCGCACGCGTGGGTGATCGGAATCGTAGCCGCGGTGGGTGGCGAGGTCGAAGGCGACGGAGAGCCCCTTCTGGCCCGCCGCGATGTTGCGCCGGTAGAAGGCGTTGGAATCCTCAGCCGTCGAGAACCCGGCGTACTGGCGCACGGTCCAGGGCTGCAGCGCATACATGGCGGGGTAGGGCCCGCGGACAAATGGCGGGATACCGGGGAAGGTGTCGAGGAAGTCGAGGCCGGCGGTGTCGTCGGCCCCATACGTCGACTTGATGGCGATGCCCTCGGGCGCCTCGTAGGCAACCGCGTCCGAGCTGGCGGTCTCGCCCGGGGCGCCGCCACCTGCCAGCGCCACCTTGGTGAAGTCGGGGACTAACGTCATGCCTTGGCCTTAGCTCTCGTTCTCGCGTCATAGCGCCGGGGGCGCCGGGGCCGCACCGGTCAGCCCACATTATCGCCAAGCATAGCCGAACAAAGCAAGTTCTCGCCCCTGCACGGCCGTGGCTCTTGGCCACGGCTGCCCAAAAACGGAGGGTCGAGGGCGATGGATGGCGCGGCCTATGCCGCGGGTGCTGGCCACATCGGGTGCCTGTCCGCGGTGGTCAGGCCTTGAGCTGGCAGCCCTGGAGGAACGCTTCGACCGCGGCACGGTCATTGTGCGTCTCGTCGAGCGCGACGGCCTTACCGTTCTTGACGCGCCACGTATGGACCATCTGGGTTTCCAAGATCGCGTCCGTTTGCTTATCGCGTATGCGGATGCGGGGCTGCACCGTCGCCGTGTGGTCGGTGGCGATGATCGGCCCGGGGTCGTAGGTCAGGAGATCGAAGGACTCCATAATGCGCTTGAGCGTCGCGGCGGTTTCGGTCTTGTCGCGGGGCTTTTCGCCACCGGGGAACGCCGCCTCGGACAGGTGCACGACCCAGTGGAATTCGTCGTCGAGATAGCCCAGCAGGACATCGACGCGCTTCTCGCGATAGGCCGTGTAGATGGCGTGCAGTAGTGTTGCGGTATCCATTGGCGTCTCCCGCCCCAACGACGGAACGAGATGGCTCGTTGCCTTCCGTCGGACGCGTGCCAAGCGATTGTCATTATGACAGTAGGTCACGCACTGTATTGCGGTGAAATTGACCGTCCGTGCACGTCCGTCAAGCTTGATGCATTAAACTTTGAAGAATATCCAAGGGTAATTTCTCTATCCTGAGCATTTGAGTACGGAACGCCGCAATCCGGCGCTCGGGTGCCGCCCATCTCGTATTCCGCGTTTGCGAGACCCTAGAGCGGAGCGGGCGCGGGCGCATGGTGGGGATGGCCATAGGGGTAGGTGTGCACCACCCGGTGGCCGCCGAACAGGATCGAGGCGAGGATCAGGATGCCGAGCGCCTGCCAGGGCGTAATCGACTTCACGCCGAAGACGTCCGGCATCACCATATTCCAGATCCACATGAAGATGAACGTGAAGACGATGAGCGCGACGATCGCCACGACCAATCCGATTAGAATTCCCATGATCGGCTCCATTTCGCGTTCTCCTTGGCGAATCAGCAGCAAAAGGATTCGCATGCTTACCGTGCCGCGTCCACGTCATGGCAGATGCAACCCAGAAGCGGCGACACGGCATCTTAAGACTGCCTTGCCACAATCGCCCCCAGCAACAAGAAGACAGTAGGGGAGAGGGCCATGCCGGAAGGCGTAGCATCTGCAAGCTTGGTCATCGTGATCTTGGTTGCGGCCGCGGTCGGCGCAGTCGTCGGCGGTCTGCTCGATCAGATGGGCGTGGACCGCACGCTTCTGGCCATCATTGCCGGATTCGTGGCGACCATCGCCGCCGGCGTTGCGCGTCACGTAATGATCCGCAAGGTCTGGGGCGTCGGGCCGGACGTGACCAGGATTCCGACGGTGATCATCGTGTTCGCACTGGTGTCGTCGCTCGCCGGCAGCCTCGCCGGCCATGAGATCCTCGACGACTATCACGAGTTCTATTCGGGCATTTGGGTCGGGACGCTGGCCGGCCTGTTGTCCTCGCTGATCATGTCCATGCTGGTGATCACCTACTACATGAACCCCAACTCGCAGCAGCGTCGCTGATCTTGGTCCCGGCCGATCGCCGCGTCGGCCCGGCCGGGCGCTTATTTGTTGCGCTTGATATTGGGGAAGCTCCGCTCCGGCTTTCCGCTTGCTGACACCGCAAGCAACTCGAAAAAAGTTTTGACGCGCGGCTCATCGTGGAACTCCTCCAGCCGCACGATCTGATCACCCTCGACTTGCCAGACGTGACGCATCGAGCCTTCGATGTCGTAGCCCGTCGCCTTGTGGCGAAAGTGGTAGTGCACCTGTGAGTGCATCACCTCGCCTTCATCGACGATGAGGGTGGGCCGGTAGTCGAGGAAATCGAAATCGTCGAGGATCATCTGCAGCCGCGGTATCAGCGCATCCTTGCCGCGCGTCTCGCCGGCGAACGGCATCACCTCGGGCGGCACGTGTATCGCGAACACGATGTCGTCGGAGCAGCACGACAGCACCGCTTTGAGGTCCTTGGTGGCCCAAGAGGCATACAAGGCTTCCAAGAGGAGGCGTTCGCTGGCGCGCATGCTTAGCTCCTTCTGAAGTTGCATGCGTTCTATGTCTCGGGGGATGATACCGGTCGGCGCTGGCAATGCCCAGGATCAATGACGGTGCGACGGCCTGAATGCGCTGTGACTGAGGACGCACCGTCCCGGGCCGGACGAGGGGGGAGGAAACCGATATGCGCGGCGGCTCGACGCTTGCCATCCTGGCTTCTTCGCTGGTGCACCATTGGCGATTTCTCATCGGGCTCGCGGTCGTTGGCGTTGGGGTCTACGTCGCTACGACTTTTAGCGATGCGCAGGGTCGGGGCGACCTGCCGCGCGGCTACGCCGTGCGCATGACCTGCGAGAACGATCCCGAGTCCTACCTGTGGAGCGGCGAGTGCGACCGCGTTGCCGCCGACATCGCCCGCACCGACAAGCCGTCATTCGTCGCGCTCTACCGTGCCTTCGTCGCGGCGCACCATTCGCTCATTCCGTCGCCGGCCACGCAGCACCGGTACGCGGGGGTCCCTTGCGCCTCAGGGTACGACGTCGGCACGGCGCTCAAGGGCACGCGCTTCGTGCTCGAGACGTACCGGTTCAAGGGCGTGTGCTCGCCACAGCACGCCGAGGCCATCAAGACGGAGATCGACGCCAGGGACCGCGCCCTGCTGACGATCGAGCGGGGGGGGCTCTCCTATTCCGCGCTCGTCGCCGGGACGCTTGCCAACCTGACCGAGCCGCTGGTGATCCTGGGGGCGTGCGCACTTCTCGCCGCCGTGTGGATCCTGTGACACAGGCTGGGCTCCGGCCGCCAAGCGCGATCTAGCTAAGCAAATCAGCCATTTTCCACTCCTCATCGCAGCCGTAACGGCGTCTAAAGCCGATCGGGGAGACACTGCAGCGCAATTGGCTGTCCGCATGGAATCGCGTACACGTAAACGGCTGAGGGAGTGACATGCGCCTGCAAGCTATCGCCGCCAGCCTGGGTCTGGCTCTGACGATCGGTTTCGCCGTCTCCGCGCCCGCGGAGGCCGGCTGGTTCTGGCGTGACCGCGATCCGGATGCTCCGGACCGCTATCCCTACGTCTACGAAGCGCCGCGCTACTATCCCTACTACAACTCCAACTACTGGCGCCCCGCTTGGGAGATGCGCCGCCCACGCCCCTACTACGTGCAGCCGCCCTACTATCCGGCCTGGGGCTATCCGCTCGGCTGCGAGACCGACTGCGAGCAGGCACCGCTCAAGTAGCTTCCGAACGATCGATGCGGTTGGCGACGTGTTGGGCCGCAAAGCCCGGTTGGGTGGGCACGAAGCAAGCTTGCTCTTTGTCCGGATCGTCCCATCACTGATATTCCTCTTACATATCAATAGTTTGACGGGGATGTGTATCCGCGGTGCCACCTCTTTGTGGCGCGGCCGTGTCAATTGTTGAACGCCATCTTGTTTGAGTAATCGTCTGTTGCGTGGGGTAAAGCGTGAAAGTTTATGCGAGCGTACCGGGTCAGAGACCTGGACATGCCTGGGGTTTCAAGCAGCTGCGCCGCGCAGCACTCCTTTCGGTTCTGCATGTGACGATCGTGGTACCGGCCTTCGCTGGGACGAGCGCCCCGGCGGGTACGCCTGCCACGCCGACACCTGTGGTCACTCGCACGCCCAGCCTCACCAGCGTCGGTGATGGTGGATGCGTGCAGCAGTACGACCAAAAGTTTCTAAGCCTCAATCAACAGGCGATCACCGCCAACGACGTCGGCCTTGCCGCGAACGCCGTCGGCGCCGCTGCCGATGTCACCGGACTCACGGCGCAAGAGGTCGCATCAGCCGCGGCAACCGCCTCGTTCGGCGTCATGGCTGGTGGTTTCACGGCCGCAGTCACCGGTCTCGGAGAGGCGGCCGTCGAAGTCGTGGTTCCACTCGATGCCGGAGCCGCTGCCCCTGAACTCGTCGCCGCAGGTGTCGGCTTGGGATTCGCTGATGGAGCGGCCGTTGCGCTGGCCACTTCCACTGGGGTTGAGGACGTCGCGCTCGCCGCTCAGATTGTCGGCGCCGGGTCAACCGTGACCGGCGTAGCTTCGCAAATCGCAGCGCAGGTCTTCACCCAGAACTCGCAAGATTTGGCGACCTACGTGAACACCCTGCACGAGTGTGATCAGCAGTTCACCGGCACGGTCACCGTCGAGTCCGGCGGCGTCGACGTGACGGGCAACTCGATATTCCAGGGCAACGTCGGCATCGACGGCGACCTCGCGATGAGCGGCGATCTTGACGTCAACCAGCTGCATGCCGCGCAGGGTATTTCCGCCCACGATGGAAAGATCTGGCTCGGTGATCCCAACGGTACCGATTACCAGGACGGCATCACGCTAGGCGGCGGCTCGCTGTCGGGTGCGGGCTCTGGTGGTCCCCTGGCCTTCACCGGCGACGTCGACGCGATCGCCATCGGCAACGGTGCCAGGGCGGAAAACGCCAATGATACCGCGCTTGGAACTGGTGCACAGGCGACGGGCGGCGGAGCGACGGCGGTCGGCTGGGCTTCGATGGCGTCCGGCCTGAATTCGGTTGTCGTCGGGCATTCCACCGCGGGCGGTGAGAACGGGATCGCCGTCGGAACGAACAACAATTCCGGCACGGGCGACAACAACTCCGTCCTCGGCAGCGGCATTACCATTACGAGCGGCGACAACAATACGGCCCTCGGCGTCGGTCACACGATTACCGGCAGCAACAATACCGCCATTGGCGACCCGATCACGATCGACGGCACGGGGAACTTTGTTGGTGGCAACGGCAGCACGGTTACGGGCGACAACAACCAGGCCACCGGCAACTTCAGCACCGTCACTGGCGACCGTAATTTCGCCGGCGGCAATGGGGTTACGATCGACGGCGACAGAAACCTCGCGATCGGAGAGAACGCCAACACTGGAACCGCCAGCGATGCGGTCACGCTGGGAAGCAACTCCTCCGCCACAGAGACCTTCGCCACCGCCGTCGGCTCGCATGCGACCGCCTCGGGCCCGCGGGCGACGGCGATTGGTGATTTCGCAACGGCAAGCCAGCAATCGGCCGCCGCCTTCGGCAACGGCAGCAGTGCTACCGGCTCGCACTCTTCGGCCCTCGGATCGGAGTCCGTGGCCAATGCGCTGGATTCGACGGCAATTGGCTATTATGCACAGGCCACCGGCCAGAGCGCTACCGCCCTCGGGGGCGGTGCCGGTGCCACGGCCGCCGCGAATGCCTCCGGCGACTTTGCCATCGCCATCGGCGGTGGCGGCACCAACGGCGCGAGCGCGACCGCAGCCAATGCGATTGCCATGGGGCAACAATCGAGTGCAGCTGCCGAGAATTCGACGGCGATCGGCTACAACACGACGGTTGCCGCCGCGCACACCAACTCGTCCGCGATTGGCACCGGCGCAACGACGACCAACGACAATCAGATGATGTTCGGTACCAGCACCCAGACCTACACCATGCCGGGCATCACCTCGGGCCTCAGCCGGTCGCGGCAGACCGGCCCGCTCGATGTGACGACGTCTGACGCCGACGGCAATCTGGCAAGCGATGGCGGCGCCGTCTTCACCGCCTTGAGCGAGTTGCAGGCCGGTGTTGCCATGGGGTTTGCGCTGGAGAACCCCGAGCTCCAGGGTAGCGAGTCGTTCGGGATCGCCGCCAACTGGGGCAAGTTCAATGACTCGCAGGCGCTCGGTTTTGCAGCCATCGGCGTGCTGACCCGCGATACGTTCGGCGGGGGCGAGCGCCTCGCCGTCTCGGGCGGTTTCGCCTTCAGCACAGCCGAGAAGACCTACTTCGGCCGCAACGGCGGCAGGCAGTATGGCGGCCGGGCCGGCGGTCAGCTGACGTGGTAAACGCGCAGAGCCGCTAGAGAAGCACGGTGAAGGACAGGCACCTCGGTCTAGGCCCGAGATGCTTTTTTCGCCTTCTTCTGCCCTATACTGCGCGCGACCTGCGCGTTGGACCTTCCCGTTCCCATGATCATTCGCTTCGGCCCAGTGCTGCTCGTCTCGCTGTTTCTCGTCGCGCCCGTCTTGGCCGAGCAGAAGCCTAAGACGCCGCCGGTTGCCGAGAAGAGCGGAAGGCAGCCCGCACCATCCACCGCCGCGCCGGCCTCGCAGATTCCCGAGGATCGGGCGTTGAGCATCCTGATCCGCAGGACACTCTTGACGCTCAACGACGCCAACCTGACAGGGAACTACACGGTGATGCGCGATCTCTCCGCGCCCGGATTTCAGTCGGCCAACAACGCCGCCAAGCTCACCGAGATTTTCGCCATCCTAAGAAACCACAATCTCGACTTGGCACCGATCATGTACTTCGAACCCAAGCTGGTGCGCCCGGCCGAGATCGATGCCAACGGCATGCTACGAGCCTCGGGCTTCATCCCCACGCGACCGCAACAGGTCAATTTCGACATGCTGTTTCAGAAGGTCGCCGACAAGTGGCGGCTGTTCGGTATTGCCGTCAATACGTCACCAGCCGCGGCAGCCCTGCCGGACACGTCGTCTGCGAGCGCTGGCGAGACAAAAAAGAAGTAGGGGCTGCGCGCCGGAGGGACGGCGCCCGCGCCTCCGGTCTCTAGTGCCAATGCGCCGCCGGCTGGATGGCCTCGGGTTCCGGGACCTCCAGCTCCGAGGGGCCTGCGGCTCCGTTGGCTCGTGCGCCTGGAGACGGCGGCTGCTCGCGCCGCCGCGGCGTGAACTCGACGACGTGGGAATGCGATACGCGGCGGATGTCGCGCACGACGAAGAACCCGATCACGAATCCGATGAGAAAGCCGCGCATCGAGGAGGAGGCGAGCCAGCTGATTTCGCCTTCGCGCAGCCTGTCGGCTATGACGCGGCCATAGCCCGTCTGGAAGGCCACGTGGAAGAGATAGGCGGCGAGCTGGCCGAGGGCATAAGCGAGGCCGAGGACCATGCCGTCCACGCTACGTTCGGCGATCGCGCTGTTTTTCAGGCTTGGCCAATCCGATACTCTGGCGAGGCCGCATATGCCGATCGTCACGAATGCCGCCGATGCCGACCACGGCAGCACGCTCGCAAGGTATTGGCCGAGTGTTTCATCGTCGCGCGGGCTCACGCCGGCCGGATCGATGAAATAGCGCGTGCATTGCACGACGATAAATCCCGCAACGGCCGTCATTCCTGCGCCCAGATATGACGACCAGGGGACATCCCGGCTTTGCGCGAAGCGCCGGCGCGAGCCCCACATGGCGCCGATCAGCGCGGCGATCGATATGGTGGTGGCGATCGAGATGTAAAGCTCGGGCTTGGCCTTCTGGCCCGACCACAAAGCGCCCAGAGTGAAGAAGAAGAAGACGGTCGGAAAGGTTGCGAGGATCACGAGGATGACGCGGTCGAGATTGACCTCCTGGATCTCGCCCAGACCGAGAAAGCCGGCGTCCTTCACCTCGTCGAGCTGCTCGGGCGCGCGATCGCCGGCGCGCACGATCATCTTTGCGGCCAGCCGGCTGGCGTTCTGCAGCATCAGCTGGTACTCGGTCCTCAGATAGCCTTCGATCTGCGCAACATATTGCTGGAGCTGCTTGGCGCTCAGGCGCAGCGGCTCATGCCCTTGCTCGGAGCCGATGCTTTGCGCCAGATCGATCTCGTTCATGATCTGCTGCGCCACGTCCTCCGCCAGTCCGATCCTGTGCCGATCGCGGTGGGAGGCATCATCGAGGAGGTTGGCGACGCGCGATAGCCGTTGGCCGTACTGGCTGCCGCGTTCCATGTGGTCGATGATGCGCATCATGCTGGCCGCAAGCTTGGTCTTACGGAAATGTGCCTCCTCCAGGCGCACAAGCTCCTGCCTGTCGGAGGGAGAAAGCACCGTGTTGTCGCGCAGCAGCTCGCTCTTGAGCATCCGCAGCAGGCTGCTCACCTTCTGCCAGGTGTCGACCGAATCGAGATGCATGGTGCCCGCATCGTCTTTGGCGATGTAGACGTCGAACTGGCGCAAATATTCCAGCCCTTGCTCGATCTCGCTGTCGGAAGGTTGGAACGGGCATGTCGCCAGGTGAACTCGCAGCGCGTCCTCGTCGGCGCGCTTGTGCTGGGCGCTGTGCAGCAGAATAGCGTACTGGCGATCAAGCTCCTTGATCTGCGGGATCGCCAGCAGCGCCCCGACGGTGATGACGGCTATGAGCGGAAGCTGCTGGCGCAGCTCCTCGGGAATGACCTCAGGCAAGTTGCCCGGCAACTTGGAAAGAATGTTGGGCGAGTAAAGACAAATGCCGAGGATGAACAGGTAGACGAACATGTGCGTGAGCACGAAGAACAGCTTGGCGGTAAAGCTGTGTGGAAGCTTTTGGCCGTCCACATCCCGCACCTGCGTCAGCCGGAATAGCGCGTAGGCCGCAACGACGGCGCCGGCAAACAGAATGAGCTCGACGTTGGTGGAAAGAAAGCGGGCGACGCTGGAAGCTTCGCCCAGAGCAAACGTGCGGTCCATATCGGCCCCCCGAGTTCGCCGCCGTCGCGAAAATGCATTGTTCCGCCAACAAACAACCAAGCATGTTTTGTTGCGCTGTCAACCGCTGCAGCCGAATGTGGCGGGGGTAACAATTGCGATCGGTGTCGTATCCACGCATTTCAAAAGGTCACGCGGTGCGCCGGTGCCATTGGGCACGTTTGCGCTTGGCGCAACGGCGAGCTCGACATCCGAGCCGCCGGCGGAGAGGACGGTGCGCGCACCGAGACCTCGTCGTGCGAGAGCATCGAAAAGATTGCCGCGTAAACGCGCGCGCCCGGAGGTGACCCTCCGGGCGCAAATTCCTGAGGCGCGCTGCGGCCGCGCTAGGTCGCCTGCGCGCTACTCTTTGATGCCCTGCAGCTCGACATCGAAGATCAGCGTGGCGTTGGGGGGAATGGAGGCCCCGGCGCCGTTGGTGCCGTAGGCGAGGTTGGGCGGAATGATGAGCGTGCGCTTGCCCCCGACCTTCATGGTCGCCACGCCGTCGTCCCATCCTTGAATAACCTGCCCGGTGCCGAGCTTGAACATGAACGGGTATCCGCGGTCGACCGAGCTGTCGAACTTCGCGCCCTTGGCACCATTCTCGTAAAGCCAGCCCGTGTAATCGACCACGACGGTCTGGCCCTTCTTGGGCTGGGCTCCGGTCCCGACCTTTGTATCGATGATCTTCAGGCCCATCGGCGTGGTGATCGCATTGCCTTCCGCCTGGGCTGCGGCCGGAGGCGCGTTGCCCGACAGGGCGCCGATGGCGGCGATCGCGGCGGCCAACAGGATAAGCGGACGTGAGAAAGCGGGCATATATGTCTCCTCCATTGGCGCGGGTCGCGCGGTGAATGCGCGGCCTCTCTAGCCCATCCTCGCCAAGAGCGCATCTGTCGGATCGGCTGGGATGGCGCTCGCTCGCTCACGTCACGCGCCTCACATATGGTTAAAGCAAAACAATATAAGCAGTTGCTGCAAAGGGATAAATCTCATCCTTAGTTCTGCCGTTTTCGAGCCTCCTCAATGCCGCTCAGGGAGATTCAAAAAAAGGTCGCACCCATGTCCAGCAAGCCTACGTCTGCGAACGGCGACGACGTCTCGCATAGCGATCCGCACAAGTCGTCGCGCGAATGGAGTGAGTTGGTTGGCTTCCGACGGCGCGAGGCGGTGCCCGAGCATACGGTGCCCCAGGCTGCTGCCGATGGTGATGGGGTCGTCGTGGTGGGCAAGGGCGCGAGCATCGTTGGCGAGATCACCAACTGCTCACAGGTCGAGATTGCGGGCGCTCTCGAGGGCAAGGTGGTCGCGGAGTCCGTGATCGTGCGCGCCGGCGGCCGCCTCAAGGGCCAGGTCTGCTCCGAGCGCGCCGAGGTGCATGGTATTATCGAAGGCGACGTTCAGGTCGAGGACCATCTCGACATTCGCTCTACCGGGGAGGTCAGCGGCGAGCTCGCCTACGGCAAGCTGTCGGTGGCCTCCGGTGGTCGGCTCGCCGGCAGCATCCAGATCGTGTCCGATCTGCAGGGCAAGCCGCGCTCCGCCGTGGCAGCCGAAGCCGGCGCAGCCAACGGCATTGGCACGACCGGCAGCACCGTCTCGAACTAGCCGGGTCGGCGACGACCTGGTCGCTTTTCAGATCACTCTGAGACTTGACCAAGCACCCGGCCGCATCGCGGCCGGGTGAAACTTTTGGTGCGCGACGACCGCCTCCCACACGGCCTCCCGATCACGCGGCGCCCCCGCAGCCGATCTCGATCCCGTACTTCGGATTGACAACATACCAACTGGTCGGTATGTCCTCTTGCGGAAACGGGATTCGACATGCCGAAAGCTGCTGCAAAACCTTCCGCACGCACCAAGCTCCTCGACGCCGCCTTCACGGCGATCCGCACGAAGGGCTACGCGGCGACGACCGTCGACGAGTTGTGCGCCGCCGCCGGCGTCACCAAAGGCGCCTTCTTCCATCACTTCAAAAGCAAGGACGACCTCGCCGTCGCGGCCGCCGACCATTGGGCGGAGACGACAGGCGCGTTGTTCGCCGCCGCGCCCTATCACGCGGCGCCCGATCCGCTCGACCGCGTTCTGGGCTACATCGACTTCCGCAAGGCGATCCTCAAGGGCCGCGTGCCGGAGTTCACCTGTCTCGTCGGCACCATGGTGCAGGAGGCCTACGCCAGCCATCCCGGCATCCGTGACGCCTGCGCGCGGTCCATCTGCGGGCATGCCGAGACGCTCGAGGCCGACATCGCCGCAGCGATGAAGAAATACCGCATCCATGCCGAGTGGACGCCCGCCAGCCTGGCGCTGCACACGCAGGCCGTGCTGCAGGGGGCCTTCATCCTCGCCAAGGCCAAAGGCGGTCCGCAGGTGGCGGCCGAGTCCGCCGATCACCTGCGCCGTTACGTCGAGCTGTTGTTCAACCGTAGAAGTAGGGAGAAGGCCAAATGAAAGCCAAGCCAAAGAAAGCCAAAGCGAAAGCGAAGAAGCCCGGCGCCGCGACACTGTCGAAGGCGAAGGCCAAGTCGCTGCGCAGTCAACCGTTGATGCCGCATCTCGTTTGCGCCGGCGCGGCCAAGGCTATCGACTTCTACAAGAAGGCGTTCGGTGCTGCCGAGATGATGCGTCTGGCGGGCAAGGACGGCAAGCTCATGCACGCCTCGGTGGCGATCAACGGCGCCTGCGTCATGCTCGTCGATGAGATGCGGGAGTGGGGTGCGCTGTCGCCCAAGTCGCTCAAGGGCACGCCGGTCACGATGCATCTCAACGTGGACGACGTCGACGCGGTGTTCAAACGCGCGGTCAAGGCAGGTGCGACGCCGATCATGCCGGTCGCCGACATGTTCTGGGGCGACCGCTACGGCGTCATCGAGGACCCCTTCGGTCATCGCTGGTCGATCGCCACCCACCAGCGCGACCTGACGCCGAAGGAGATTGAAAAGGCCATGCGTAGCGAAATGCCCATGTGAGTGAGGAAACCGTCATGGCATCCGTACAGAAAGTTTCCACCTGCCTTTGTCTCGCTTCTCCCCCGAGTTCGCGCATCACGGGCGTCTCACGCTATGGCTGGACTCGAGGCGGCCTACGAGGGACCCTGAGAGCAAGGCAAAACGCGGGGGCAACGAACGTTGCTCCCGCGTTTGTGCACCGATACGTGCTTCGGTTACTACTCTTTGATCGGCGGCAGGCTCTTGGCTTCGGCCTCCGTCAGCGTCACGACGAGGCTGTCGTCCTTGACCTGCTCGATCTGGTCGGCGGTGAACCGCACCCGCGTCGCGCCGAAGCCGAGGAAGCCGCCGATGTCCGCGTGGACCTCGGTGACGTCTCCGTTGGGGCCGAGGCTGAGCGCGGCAATCTCGCCGAGATTCTTGCCGTCGCTGCTGTAGACCGGACGCCCGATCCACTCCTTCATGGTCGCTTCCGTTACGTTGAACGGCGTTGCGCCGGCCGGCTTGGTGGCCGCGTCGGCGTCGGCTTTCATGGTGTCGTCGTTTTGCGGCGTGGCGGCCGGCGCTGTGGCCGTCGCGTTGCTGTCGGTCCCGTCCGGGGCCTTCATGGTCGGAACGGCGTCACCGACGCGGCCCGTCGGCGCAGTTTGAGTGGCGCCGTCGGGTGCCTTCATGTCCGGCGTCGCCGCATCCATGCGGTTCTCCGCCGGCGTCGTGGAATCGGGCTGCGTCGCGGCCTCTTGCGCGAGCGCCATGCCACTTGCTGCGCCTGCGAAGATTAGCGAGAGTATGACTTGTTTCATTGATCGCTCTCCCAAAATGTTATTGGCGATGGCATGAAACGTTTCGCTTCGTGTTAAGTTCCTATTGGGGGTTACCCATAGTTTTGCGCGTGCCGGCTGCGGTCGAAATCGGACCTGCTGCAGCCGGCGTAGGATCACGTCCAGTTTGCTGTCACAAGGGGAGAGTGCTGTGAACCAAATCATCAATCAAATCGTGCAGTTGCTGCAGCAGGGCGTCGTCGCCATCTTCAAATTCCTGCAGCTGGTGTGGACGTGGTCGTTCGGCCAGATCATTTCCGTCTTCCAGTCCGACTGGCAGTCATTGCCGGTCTGGAAGATCGTGGTGCTCGTGGTCGTCATCGCGGCGGTGGCCTATCTGCTGTACCTGGCAGCCGTGCAGCTGTGGGCGGCAGCCGTCAGCGTTTTCAGGGCTTTCGTCGCGCTGCTCAGCGCCTTCGTCACGGTGCTGCCCTATATCGTCGTCGCAGGGCTCGTCGCCTTTGCGGGCGGCTGGGTGATACACACTGTTAACTTGTGACAGCGCGCCTCCGCGCACGTGTGATGTCTCCCGGCCACATGGTCACGACCAAAATGCCGCTGCGGGGAAGCGCCGCGTCGGTGTGCGGCTGGCCGCCACGATGCAGTGCTATCTTTACGGGTGGACAGGTAGGGTCATAGCGGCCCGACAAATCGGGGGGACAACCCAACGTGAGGATCACATCCTCCGCAGCATGGCTCGTTCGCGCCTGCATTGCGGCCGTGGCGTTGGCGACCGCCGCGCTCGGCGCGCACGCCCAGTCGCCGCGCATGAGCGCGTGCGGCAGCGTCGACTACAACGCCATGCTCCTCGACATCATCAAGGGCCTGCCGACGGGCGGCGGCTACAGCCTCAACTCCGATACTGTCGTGCTGCCGACCGTGTCGGCGCACAACATCGGCGGCGGTCACTGGGAGATGCGCGTCTACGACGGCCATCCCTCCCACTGCACCAGCGCCACCTACGCGCTGTTCAGCCACCTCGTGGCAGTGCTGCACAACGGCGGTGCCATCCGCTTGAGCCCCGATGAGTTGCGTTCGCTCGCGGTGCTGAAGACCATGCCGGACGGGACCGCACGCGAGGACGGCGAGGGCCCCTTCGCGATCTTCAATTCCAATGGCGCCGGCGTCGCCGCGCTTCTCAAGCACACGGGCACCGGCTTCAGCTTCCGCGACGACAAGCTCGTCTACGCACGCCCCGGCGATTTCGTGAAGCTGTTCTGGAACGAAAACGTGGGCGCCACCGAGCGGGGCCACCAGGCCGTGTTCACCGGGCACCGGACCATCTCTGGGCGCAACATGGTCTGCTTCTGGGGCAGCCAGCGGCAGAACCGCAAGCGCCGCAACGGCCACACCGAGGCGCTCTACTTCCCGGCCTCTGCGGCCGGCAAGGTGCAAGACGGCTACGGCGAGGTGTGCCGGCCGCGCGGCGACATCAAGGCGATGGTCTTCTCGCGCGTCACCTGCATGAGGCATCTGGCGGCGGGGCTCGAGGACATGGCCGCGAAAGCCGCCATCCGCGGCGGCACCCCGGATCTGTTCGTCGATGAGTATCTGCGGTCGCTGACCGAGCGGTCGTCGGACCACGCCACGCTCGACCGCACGTACGGCATCCTGGCCGCGGCCCCACCACCGCCCGTGCCCGCGACGTTTGCGGATTCCGGCATCGCGCCGCAGCGGTAGAGCGACACCACGCATCCCCGTGCTCGACGGGCAATTTGCCCGGGCGCCTTCGGGCAATTCGCTGTGTGGTCGCTAGCGCCGCCGTGGCACTCACGCTGAGTGAGCTACAGCGAGATTGCCATCATGACCTTCGTCCTTTGGACTGCGGGCATCAGCCGACTTTTCCTGTGCGCCCTGCTGGCCGTCGCCGCAAGCGCAAGCGCCTTCGCGGCGGAGCCCATAAAAGTCGCCGTCTATCCCTTCGAGCTGGAGGACTTCAGTGCAGCCGGCGGCGTGGTCGCGACCGACGCGCGCGATGCCAAGTATCTCGCGGAATCCACCGAGGAGGCCAAGAAGTGGCTCTCGGATTCGGGAAAATACGCCGTCGTCGACACCGCCGGCGGCCGAGGACGAGCCGGCGAAGACGCACACCATGCATTCCTGCAGCGGCTGCGTGGGGCCGATCACCAAAAAGCTCGGCGCCGATCAGGCGGTCATCGGCACCGTCACCCGCATCAGCCGCACCGAGTACACGATGCTGATCCAGGTCTTCGATGCTGCCACGGGTGAGCCCGTGTCCCGTTATTTCACCGGGCTCAGGATGGGCGCCGACTACTCCTGGCCGCGCGGGGCCAAGTGGCTCATGAAGAATCGGGTTCTGGCCAAGAAGGATGGGGGCTGAGCCCATCGCCGCCGCGTCGCTTCTGGGCGAGCAGCACGGTCGCGCCATCGCAGTCGGCGTCCTCGACGGCGAACGCGACGATCTCGATGCCGCGCTCGGCGAGCAGGCTCTCATACGCGCGCGGCGACAGGCTCGAGTGGTAGACGACGTCGTCGCCGACGTGCCCCGTCACCTCGCCGGCGTCGGGCCCCACCGTCAGCATGAGCGCACCCCCCGGACCCAGGTGCTCGGCCATGCGCGCGAGCGCACCTTTTTGCTCGTCGGGCGTGAGGTGGAAGAAGCTGTGCCAGCCGATGATCCCGTCGAAGGTCTCGCCGAGGGCGAGCGTGCGCATGTCGGCATGCAGCCAGCGCGCATCCGGGAGACGCGCGCGCGCGATCTCCAGCATCGGCTCGGAAAAATCGGCGCCGGTCACGGCATAGCCTTGCGTCAGGAGATAGCGCGCGATGGGGTCGCCGGAGCCGCATCCCAGATCGAGGATGCGCCCGCCGCGCGGCACCAGGCTGCAGAAGCGGTCGAGCCACGTGCGTTCGACCAGACGCTTGCCTCGCTCGGCATCGAAGCGCGCGGCGTTGCGCTCATAGATGTCCTGGGTGCGCTGAGCGATATGCTTGAGGTCGTCCTGGGGCACGCGGAGCAGAGCCTAACCGTGCCGGATCTTGAAGACCAGGATCGTGCCGGCGAGCCCCAGCGTCACGGCATTCGCCAGGATCAGCGGCAGATCCCCGATCATCGCGCCGTAGATGAGCCACGCGATGACGCCGGCGACCAGGATGGAGAACATCCACAGCGAGATGTCGTGGGTCGAGCGCGTGCGCCACGTCTTGACCACTTGGGGCACGAACGCAGCCGTTGTCAGCACGCCGGCCAGCAGTCCGAGCAGCGTCACAGCCGTCATGAAAACTCCTATTCGGTCATTGAATTCGCGCCCGTATGCGGCGCCGCGCGCCGTGGGTTGGCCGCTTCTTAACGCTGCACGCGGTGCCCGGCAATGGGTAGACGGCCGTTCGCGTTTGCCGTAGCTGCTCTCCGACAGCATTGAGGCTGCCCCGGTCCTGCACTGAGGCCGGGCCAGGTCGCACAAGCGGGTTCCGTGAGCAAGAACGCACCCAGCCGTTACGACGCGATCATCCTCGGCGCCGGCGGGGCGGGGATGATGTGCGCATTCACGGCGGGCCAGCGCGGCCGCACGGTCCTGCTGATCGACCATGCCGACGAGCCGGGAAAGAAGATCCTCATATCGGGCGGCGGACGTTGCAACTTCACCAACCTCCACACCGCGCCCGAGCGCTTTCTGTCGGCCAATCCGCACTTCGCCAAGTCGGCACTGCGCCGCTTCCGCCCCGAGGATTTTATCGCGCTGGTCGAGCGGCATCGGATCGCCTGGCATGAGAAGACGCTGGGTCAGCTTTTTTGCGACGGCTCGGCCCGGCAGATCGTCGCCATGCTGCGCGACGAATGCGCCAAGGGACACGTGCGAGCTGCGGCTCGGCCAAGGTGTGGGCGAGCTGGAGTGCGCCGACGGGATGTACCGCGTGCGCTGCGGCGACGAGGTCGCGACCGCGCCGGCCTTGGTGATCGCCACCGGTGGCCCGTCGATCCCGAAAATGGGGGCGACCGGCTTTGCCTACGATCTTGCCCGCAAGTTCGGCCTCGAGGTCGTCGCGCCCCGGCCGGCGCTCGTGCCGCTGACGCTCGGCAAAGACGAGGCTCTGTTCCAGTCGCTGTCGGGTGTCGCAACCGATGTCGTCGCGCGCTGCGGCGAGCGCTGAATTTCGCGAAGCGGCGCTGTTCACGCACAAGGGGCTCTCCGGCCCGGCGATCCTGCAGATTTCCTCGTACTGGCAACAGGGCGACGAGATCGGAATCGACTTTCTGCCCGCGCTCGGGGCGGACTGGCTGGTCGAGGCAAAACGCGCCCATCCCCGCTCTGCGCTGCGCACGGTGCTGGCGCATGCCCTGCCGGCGCGTCTTGCCGAAGCGCTGGCCGAGCGCATGGCGCTCAGCGCAGAGCTGGCAAATACGCCGGACCGGATCCTGCAAGATGCCAAGCGCCGGCTGTCCGATTGGCGCTTTCGCCCCAGCGGGACGGAAGGCTATGCCAAAGCCGAGGTCACGGCCGGCGGCATCAGCACCGATGAATTGTCGTCGCAGACCATGCAGGCCAAGCGCGTGCCGGGCCTCTTCGCGATCGGCGAGGCGGTGGACGTGACGGGCTGGCTCGGCGGCTACAATTTTCAGTGGGCCTGGGCGAGCGGCTGGGCGGCCGGTCAGGCGCTGTAAGTCGTCAATGCCCCGGCCGGCCCGTCTTGCGCGGCTCACGCCGGCTTTGCGATCGCCGCTTTGCCCTCCACAGCTTTCGCGCCGGGTGGCGTGATTCCCATCGACACATACACGCTCATCAGCTCGTCGATGCCACCCGGCGCCGGCTCGATCCACTTCGCCGGAACGTAGACGAGGGCGCCGCCGACCGGCACCGGCGCGGACGGAATGAGCACGCCGAGATAGTCCTCCTCGCCGAGCCGGATCGGCGTTCTCGACGGCAGCAGTGCGAGCACCGCGGCACTTGGCTTGCCACCGAAATAGCACCACACCGGGCTCATGCCCTTGAGGCTGTCGCCGCCCTTGGTGTCGACCACGGAGACGAAGCGGCTTGTCAGGTCATAGAGGTTGGAGACCAGCGGGATGCGGCGGATGACGCTGTCGAACAGCGCCGCGATCCAGGCTCCGAGCCGCAAATGCACGGCCAGGCCGAGCGCATAGATGGCGGCGGCGATGATGCCGAGGCCGATCAGGTACGAGGCCAGCTCCGAGGGCCCGATCCCGAGCGACGCGAGGAAGCGGCCGAAGCCGCTGCCCGGCCCGAAATACTGGTTGAGGATCGACAGCAGCCAGACGATGACGAAGAGCGTGAGCAGGAGTGGCAGTGCGGCCAGCAGGCCGGTGAGAAAAATGCGCCCGAACCTGCTCATGCTGTGCTCCCGTGTCCGGCGGGGAGATCCCGCGTTCTGTCCAGAGCGAGCGTCGGCAACGTGGGCCGCCGCGTCAAGGTCTCCCTGGGTTTTTCAGAGGACGTGAAGGGACTTGGCTTCGGTCCCGGCTACTGCCCCGGCCGGCCCGTCTTGCGCGGTCGTCCGCGTTCTCACTTGATCAGCCGCTCGTAATCGTCGTGGGAGCCGATCCAGTACCACGAAAGCCGTCTTCCACTTCGAGTGCCAGTGCGCGGTAGCCACGGCCGACACGCGCCGACCAACGGCGGCCGATCTTCTTGAAGCGTAGCGAAGGATGATTTGGGTTCTGCTTGAGCAGGTTGAATGCTCTATCGGCTTGTGCGCGGATTTTTTCCGGAAGGGCGTCGTACGCCTTCCAGAAATCCGCGTCGGCCGAGTGTCTCACGACGATGCACCGTGCGAACGACGCTACAGATCTCTAACGCGTCCGGCCTTGTGGTTCTCCAGGGCCTTCGCCTCGATGGCGTCGAGCTTGCCCGCCTTGGCGTCGCGCTCGATCTTTTCGTCGAACAGGCGCTCCTCGAGCTCGTCGAGCCACGCGCGAAATGTCCTCAGCTCCTCGGGCGAGAGCTGGGCGACGGCCGCCTCGATTTCTTCCAGCTTGGTCATGTCGTTCTAGATACCACAGGACGCTCACCCGCGCGAGACGGCCCTAGTGCCCCGGCCTCCCGGTCTTGCGCGGACGCCCGCGGCGTCCCTTCTTTTCTTTCTCCGTCAGCACCTCGACGGTGCGCGCGGGCTTGGCGGGCGGCGCCTTGCCGCTCTTAACGGGCAGCGACGCGTGCGGGCCCATCTCATCCAGCGTCGGCTTGTGCGGGCCCTTCACCTTTTCGCCGAAGGCGCCTGCCTTCACGCGCGGATCTATGTCGCTCACGCGGGCTGATGGGCGGCCTCCGCCGCCCGCCCGCTCCGCGGGGGCGCGGCTCGCCGCGGCGGCCGCTTGGCCGCTTGCCGCTTCGCGGCGTGGAAGCGGCCGGTCGGTGCCCGGACCCATGTCGTCGAGTGAGGGTTTGCGGACGCGCGATGACAGCGGGACAGCAGTCTGCTGCGCATTTGTCGGCTGCACCGGCTCGTACTCGGTGGCGATGCGGGAGCGGGCGCCTTCGCTGGCGTCTCGCTCAACCCCACTTCTCCCTCCCCCTTGATGGGGGAGGGTTGGGGTGGGGGTGGTGCTCCCAGGTCCGACGTTCGTTGATCCCCCCCTCCCTAGCCCTCCCCCGCGAGGGGGGAGGGAAGAAGAGGGTGAGCCCACCGTGCTTTTCCTCGGCGACGGCAAGTTCGCCTTGGCGCCGTACTTCTTCGCGCCCTTGAAGGCGCCGGCGCGATCCTCCACCTCCGTCTGCCGCGCGAGCGGATCGTCGGAGATCGCTAGCTCGGTCTCGCGCAGCCGCTTGATCTCGTCGCGCAGCCGCGCCGCCGTCTCGAACTCCAGGTCGGCCGCCGCTTCCCGCATGCGGCTCTCCATGTCCTCGATCACGGCCGCCAGGTTGTGGCCGACCAGCGGCGCATCCGCGAGCCCGGCGTCCACCGTCACGTGGTCCTGCTCGTACACCGACGCCATCACGTCGTGGATGTTGCTCTTGATGCTTTCCGGCGTGATGCCGTTGGCGGCGTTGTAGGCGACCTGCTTCTCGCGCCGGCGGTTGGTCTCGGCGATGGCGCGCTCCATGGAGCCCGTGACGTGATCCGCATACAGGATCACGCGGCCGTCGACGTTGCGCGCCGCACGCCCGATGGTCTGCACGAGCGAGGTTTCCGAGCGCAGGAAGCCTTCCTTGTCGGCGTCGAGTATGGCGACCAGCCCGCACTCGGGGATGTCGAGGCCTTCTCTGAGCAAATTGATGCCGATCAGCACGTCGAAGGCGCCGAGCCGCAGATCGCGGATGATCTCGATGCGCTCCAGCGTCTCGATGTCGGAGTGCATGTAGCGCACGCGCACGCCCGCCTCGTGCATGTACTCGGTCAGGTCCTCGGCCATGCGCTTGGTCAGCACCGTCACCAGCGTGCGGTAGCCGGCCTTGGACACCTCGCGCACCTCGTGCAGCAGGTCGTCGACCTGCGTCTTGGCCGTGCGCACGATCACCGGCGGGTCGGTCAGCCCCGTGGGGCGGATCACCTGCTCGACGAAGGCGCCGCCGGTCTCCTCCAGCTCCCACGATCCCGGCGTCGCCGACACGAACGCGGTCTGCGGGCGCATGGCGTCCCACTCCTCGAAGCGCAGCGGGCGATTGTCCATGCACGAGGGCAGCCGGAAGCCGTACTCGGCCAGCGTCGCCTTGCGCCGGTAGTCGCCGCGGAACATGCCGCCGATCTGCGGCACCGTCACGTGGCTCTCGTCGACGAACACCAGCGCGTTGTCGGGCAGGTATTCAAACAGCGTCGGCGGCGGCTCGCCGGGATTGCGGCCCGTGAGATAGCGCGAGTAGTTCTCGATGCCGGCGCAAGATCCCGTCGCCTCCATCATCTCCATGTCGAACACGGTGCGCTGCTCCAGCCGCTGCGCCTCCAGCAGCTTGCCGGCGTCATACAACTCGTTGAGGCGCTGCTTCAGCTCAGCTCTTGATCGACTTGATGGCCTGCTGCAGCGTCGGCTTGGGCGTCACGTAGTGCGAGTTGGAGTAGATCTTGATCAGCGCCAGCTCGTCGGTCTTCTGGCCGGTGAGCGGATCGAACTCGGTGATGCTCTCGATCTCGTCGCCGAACAGCGAGAAGCGCCAGGCGCGGTCCTCCAAGTGGGCCGGGAACAATTCGATGGTGTCGCCGCGCACGCGGAAGGCGCCGCGCTGGAAGGCGGCGTCGTTGCGGCGGTAGTGCAGCGCCACCAGGTCGGCGATCAGCTGCTCGCGCGACAGCTTCTCGCCTGTCTGCACGGTGAACGTCATCGCCGTGTAGGTCTCGACCGAGCCGATGCCGTAGATGCACGACACGGAAGCGACGATGATCACGTCGTCGCGCTCCAGCAGCGCGCGCGTCGCCGCGTGGCGCATGCGGTCGATCTGCTCGTTGATCGAGCTTTCCTTCTCGATGTAGGTGTCCGTGCGCGGCACGTAGGCCTCGGGCTGGTAGTAGTCGTAGTACGACACGAAGTACTCGACCGCGTTGTCGGGGAAGAAGTTCTTGAACTCTCCGTAGAGCTGCGCGGCCAGCGTCTTGTTGGGCGCCAGGATCAGCGCCGGGCGCTGGGTGCCGGCGATCACCTGCGCCATGGTGTAGGTCTTGCCCGAGCCGGTGACGCCGAGCAGCACCTGGCTGCGCTCGTGCTCGCTGATGCCCTTGACGAGCTCGGCGATGGCGGTCGGCTGATCACCCTTGGGCTCGTAATGCGAGACCAGCTTGAACCGGACGCCGCCTTCCGACTTCTCCGGGCGCGGCGGACGGTGCGGCGTGAAGGTGCCCAGATGACCGGAGACCAGCGGGTGCGTGGCCAGCATCGGCTGGGTCTGCAGCATCTCGCGCGCCCGTTCCGAGCGCTCGGCCGGCTTGGCGAGCAGCGCGTCGAGGTAACGGGAGGTCTGCTCCCCGGCCATGGGCGGCCGCGGCCCCTGCTGGCGCAGCGCCGGCAAGGTCGGCCTGCCGCTGTCGAACCCCGCCTGCGGCACCTCGGTGAATCCGCTCGGGATGGTCGTGCTGGAAGCGCGCGCGGCGGCCGTGCTGGAATCACGTGTGGATGGCGTCCCCGCCGCCGTCTCGGAGGGCGGCGGCGCGGGCTTGCCCGACTTCCCGCGCGAGACGCGGGGCTTGGGCGTGGTGTCTTTATCCTTGGGGGGGCGCGGCATGGGGCGAATATGGCGTGCGCCGCGGGCCGGCTCAAGGCGCTGATGGCTCGTCGCCGTTCGGCGGTCGCCGGGCCGCGAACCACAGGATCGCGAAGCCAATCACCGCCGAGATGACGGAGGCTCCGAACACGGCGATTTTGGCGGCGGAGAAGTCGGCTGCGTCCGGGAACGACTGGCCGGCGATGAACAGCGACATGGTGAAGCCGATGCCGGCCAGCGCGCCCGCGCCGGCGAGCTGGGCGCCAGGAGTAATCGGCGGGCTTTGTCGCCAGGCCGAGCCGCACGGCGAGCGCCGAAGCGGAGATCATGCCCAGCGGCTTGCCGATCACGAGGCCCGTGGCAATCGCCAGCATGAGCAACTCGTGTCCGGCCATCAGCTCGAAGCTCATGGATACGCCGGCATTGGCGAGGGCGAACAGCGGAAGAATGACGTAGCTCGACCTGGCGCCCGCGTGCCGAAGCAGGCGGTCGGCCGGGAATTCGATGCGATCGAAAATGGCGTCGATGGCCCGCAGGACGGGAATGGAGGGACCGTGCCGCAGCACCTCCTCGCCGCGGTGCCCCTCGGCCGCGACGAGGGTCGAAAGCTGGGTGGTCAGCGTTTGGAGATCGGGCGGCGGGCGGGTCGGAATGAAAAGCGCGAGGACGACGCCCGCGAGCGTGGGGTGCAGGCCGCCTGCATACACGAACGCCCATAGCAGGATGCCGAGAAGGATGTAGGGCGAGACCCGGTAGACGTGCACCTTGTTGAGGAAGGCGAGCGCTGCCGTCACGGCAAGCGCCGCGGCGAGATACCCCCAGTCGAGGGCGCCGGAATAGAACACGGCGACCACGCAGATGGCGCCGATGTCATCGACGATGGCGGCCGCAGTCAGGAAGATGCGCAGCTCGATGGGCACGCGCGAGCCCATCATCACGATCAGCGCCACCGCGAATGCGGTGTCGGTCGCCATGGGAATGCCCCAGCCATGGGCCAACGGGCCGGTGGGAAGCACCAGCGCATAGAGTGCCGCCGGCGCGGCCATGCCGCCGATGGCGGCGGCAACGGGCAGCGCGCCCGAGCGCCAGCTTGCCAGCCGCCCGACGGTGAACTCGCGTTTTATTTCCAGCCCCACCACCAGGAAGAAGACGGTGAGCAACCCGTCGTTGACCCAATGGCGCAGGCTCATGGCGAAGCCGGAAGAGCCGACGGTCAGGCCGAGCTTTTGCTCCCAGAACGCCTCGAAATCGGCGCCCATCCCGGAATTGGTGATGGCAATGGCGATGACGGTGGCGAGCAGCAGCAGCACGCCTGCGGAGGGGCCCCAGCCGGCGAAGTCGAGGGCTGCGGCGCGGACGCGATGGCCCAGCCTGCCGAGCATGGCATCGGAGAACGAGCTCTCGTCCCACGGGCCGTCGTAGCGGCGCCCGTTGATGAAGAACGTCGGCGTAATGAGGACGCCGCTCGCATGAGAGCTGCGCTCGTCGGCATCGACGCGCTGCCTGGCGTGCGCGACGAGCCCGGTCGCGGGACCGGTGGACGCGGGCACGGGGACCTTGAGATCGGCGGCGACGACGTCGAGGTCTTCCTCGGTGAGCGTTTCCGAGCGCGACATCAGCTTGATGTGCGCGTCCCAGAAGGTTTCCGCATCCGGCGCGCATTCGACCAGGATGGCGGCGCGGCGCGCGAGGCCGTTGTCGCGCAGCGGCCGATGACGAAAGACATAGCGCAGACGGTCGCCGAGTTGATCGCGGACATCGGCGATGTGCTCGTTGGCCGCGCGGCAGTACGGGCAGGCATAGCTGCCGTACTCGACAAGGGTGATGGGTGCGCCGTCGGGGCCGAGAACGTGGTCGTCGGAGCTCACAGGCCGGTCAAGCCGGTTGGTTCGACTGGTCTCGCTCAATCGAGCCCCCTCTCGAGGTGGTACGGGCGGGCACGGCCGCGACGCTCATCCATATAGCGCGTCCCGGGGTTCGTCACCCGGTCAGGAAAGACCCGAAGGCGCGGGGTCGCGGCGTCTTGTCACTGGCGTTGGGGGGTGCGAGCGAGGGGCGCCGGAGAATGCCTCAAGCGGTTGGCAACCTTCCTCTTTGGAGCTCTCTAATCGCGATTGCTACCCATACCCCTGCCGTGCTGTCGTGGGAGTGTGCCTTTCGACTGTCCTCCGTCATGAGGTCCCATGTCCGACACGCCAAAGACCGTCGATGCCCTCGAAGCACGCGGCCATCAGATGTTTCCCACGCTGGCAACGCGTCGGAGATCGACCGGATCCGCCGGTTCGGGGCGGTTCGGACCTATGCTCCCGGAGAGGCGCTCATCAAGGTCGGCGAGCCGGGACACGGCCTCACCATCATCCTGTCCGGCCATGTCGACATCTCGCAACAGGATACCTCGGGACAACGCAAGCTGATCGTCACCCATGCGCCGGGGTCGTTCATGGGCGAGCTGGCGCAGCTCGGCGGGCGTCCGGCCCTCGTCGACGCCTACGCCAAGGAGCCGGTGGAGGCGATCGTCATCCCGCCGGACAAGCTGAGGGCGCTGCTGATCTCCGAGGCGGAGCTGGGCGAACGCATCATGCGCGGGCTCATATTGCGCCGCGTCGGCCTCATCGAGGAGGGGGTCGGCGGGCCGGTCATTGTCGGGGCTGCTGGAAATGCCGACGTGCTGCGGCTTGCCAACTTTCTGTCCCGCAACGGCCAGCCGCACCAGCGGCTTGATCCGGAGACCGACTCGGCGGCCAGAGCGCTGATCGAGCGCTTCTAGCGTCGACCCGTGTCAGCTGCCGATCGTGCTCTGCCCGAACGGTCAGCTCCTGCGCAATCCCAGCGAGACCGATCTCGCCCGCTGCATCGGCCTGGTCGGCCCGATCGATCCGGACCGCGTGTACGACGTGGCGGTGGTCGGCGCGGGACCGTCCGGGCTCGCAACCGCGGTCTATGCAGGCTCCGAGGGGCTTGCCGTGCTCGTCCTCGACTGCCGTGCGTTCGGCGGTCAGGCGGGCGCCTCGGCGCGGATCGAGAACTACATGGGCTTTCCGACGGGCATCAGCGGCATGGCCCTGATGGGGCGCGCCTACAGCCAGGCGCAGAAGTTCGGGGCCGAGATGGCAATTCCCGACGAGGTGGCCGGTCTGGAGGCGCCGAGCGATTCCAACAACGGTGGTTTCGTGCTGGCGCTCTCCAATGGAGAGCGCGTCAGCGCCCGCTCGGTCGTCATCGCCAGTGGCGCCCGCTACCGGCGGCTCGACGTCGAGAACCTGGAATCCTTCGAAGGCTCGAGCGTGCACTATTGGGCCTCGCCTCTCGAGGCGAAGCTGTGCGCGGGCCAGGAGGTCGCGCTGGTGGGCGGCGGCAATTCGGCGGGACAGGCCGCGGTCTATCTCGCAAGTCAAACCGCGAAGGTGTGGTTTCTGGTGCGGGGTGAGAGCCTGAGCGCAAGCATGTCGCGCTATCTCGTCGACCGCATAACGGGACTGCCCAACGTCGAGGTGCTGACCAGCACGCAGGTCACCGCGCTTGAAGGAAGCGGCGGCATGTTGGAGGCGATCCGTTGGCGTAGCCGTGGGGACGCGTCCGAGGTGCGTCGGCCGCTGCGCCACCTGTTCCTTTTTATCGGGGCCGATCCCAACACCGATTGGCTTTCGGGATCCGGCATTGCCCTCGACCCCAAGGGGTTCGTGTTGACCGGGGCGGAGGCGGCGAGCGATCGTCGCCTGCAAGAGACGAGCCGCGCGGGCGTTTTCGCCGTCGGCGACGTACGGGCCGGATCGGTCAAGCGCGTGGCCGCTGCCGTCGGCGAGGGCGCGCAGGTGGTCGCGACGCTGCATCGGTATCTTGCTGCAAACGATCGGTTAGCCAACAGTTGAGGGAGCTCGCTGGCCGAGAGCGATTGCAGCCCCTAAATGATCAACACAGGCCACGCGCTGGTGTAGACTTCCCCATGGCGTGAGGAGCGACACATGACCAAGATCATCTACGAGATTGTCGAGCACGACGGCGGTTGGGCGTACCGCGCCGACGGGGTGTACTCCGAGACCTTTGCCTCGCACGTCGAGGCTCGCAAAGCGGCCGAGCGCGCAGCAAGGGAGCAGGGCCTTCCCGGCGAGACGACGGACATTTCCTACGAGGACGACAAGGGCCGTTGGCACGACGAGGTATCGCCCGGCGACGATCGGCCTGAGACCGACGTCAAGGGCTGAGGGCCGCCTCGTTTGAGCGGACAGCGCGACTGGAACCTTGTCCTGTTCGCTGCGTTCTGATGAGCCCGCGCATGCGGGTCTCTTCATCGGAAGGATCACAGTCATGGGCAGCACCACAGACAAGATCAAAGGCTACGCCAACGAGGCCGCCGGCAACATCAAGCAGGGCGTCGGCAAGGTCGTCGGCTCGGAGAAGCTGCAGGTCAAAGGCGCCGCGCAGGAGCTCAAGGGCAACGCGCAGGTTGCCGTGGGCAAGACCAAGGAAGCCGTCAAGGACGGCGCCGACAAGGTTGCCGACGAGATCAACCGCAAGCTCTGATACGCGCCTAATCCACACTATGCCACGCCAACGCAAAGGCCGGTCGTCGCGACCGGCCTTTGTCGTGTCGGAGCGCGCATGTCGCGAGCTACTCCCCGCGCCCTGCCGCCTCGTCGAACGCCGCCGCCAGCTCATGGGCGCCAGCCAGCTGCGCCTCCTGTTCCATCTTGGCATCCGTCGCCGCGATCAGTTTTGCGACCGTGTTGTTGCGGATCGCCACCGGGTTGCGCTCATAGCCACGCTGCTGGAAGAAGTTCGAGGTGGGCACCTTCTCGCGCATCGCTTGCGGCATCAGCACCATGTCGATGCCGTTGCCGTCACCCGTCAGGTTCATCATCTCGAGCTCGGCGGCGGCGAGCTGCGCCTTGTAGCCGTTGCGCCTGGCGAACTTGACCGAGTCCAACAGCTTCTGCACCTGCAAGAGCGGCCCAATATCGATGTCGAGGTTCAAGGCGTGCACGGCCTGGCCGCGTTCGGTCTTGGCGAGCTGGTCGTGCACGTACCAGTCGTTGCGTACCGAGCGGGTGAAGCGGATCATTTTCGCTAGAGCGGCGATCTTGTCCTCGAGTGAGGCCCGGCGCGCGGCGCCGGCGCCCTTGGCCTTGGCACGCAAGGCGGCCAGATACGTGTCGCCGTTTTCGGCCACCAGCCCGATGCTGTTGGTCGTCAAGAGCTGGTTGTAGCCGAGCGCGGTGGAGATGGCGCGCTCGCTGGGGCGGCCGTACTCGAGCCCGGCCTGCACGTCGTGCTTGCCGTTGCCGGTTGCCTCGAAGCTGTAGATCTTGACGCACGCCCGCTTTCCAAGTCCCGCCGCCGTAGCCGCCCTGGCGTAGGCGCGCTTGAAGTCGATCTCGCGCCGCGGCGGCTCGGGCGTGAAGCCGAAGTGCGCCTTGGCCTGCTGCAGGAAGTCGGCGACGACAGGAATGGGCCGGGGCTTGCGCTCGGCCTCGGGGTCGCGCGGCTCCGGTGGTCCGGTGTAGAGCGGGGGCTGCTGGAGCACGTAGTCTTGGAGCGTGATCGTGTGGCCGCCGGCGCGCTTGCGCCGGCGCTTGGTGCGCGTGGCGCTGATCGTTTTCCAATAGGGACCGGCGATCCTCTGGTAGGCGCGGCGCGCCTTCTCGTAGGCGGCGAGCTCCTTACGGTAGCGCGCGATGCGCGCCTTGAGATCCTGGGAGTCCGCTTCGGCAGCCTGAGCAGAAGCGAGATGTGGGGCGGATGCCGTCATGACGATCAACGCGGCGCAGGCCAGCGCCGTCGCGCCGATTCCGGCGTGTCTCAGATGCATTGCCGTGCTGCGCATGCCGTCCCCGCTGCAGAGCCGGCGACCGCGCCAGCGGGAGCCAACATAGGCACCGCTTTAGCCCATTTCACGGCGTCGCGTGCCGGCCTAGTGCAGCGCGGGGCGTCGGAGCACCGATACCTGATCGCTCTGCTCCTGAAGCTCCCGCCCCAGGGCTTCTGCGACCTCGACCCCCAGGCCGTACGGAGCCTCGCCGTCGAAACGGATCAGCACCATGCGCTCGGCCAGGGCGTATCCGACCTCGAACTCCTGCGGGATGCGCGTAAAGTCGGGACCGGCAGCGTCGCTGTTGGTCCCGGCGAGCAATTCCAGCACGGGAATGAGATCGACGGCCATCCTGCTTGGAATGCTGACGGTGTGCTTTTCCCCGCGCGCGTCCACGAAGGTCAGCTCGAATCGGTGTCGGTCGTCCGTTACGCTGGTCTCCACCAGCGTCTGTGCGGTGATCGTGCTCATCATCAAACCCCCCATCGGTTCAACGACGAGCATTGTGGTCCTTGAGTCGGCGGCTAACAAGTTGCTTGGGCGGTAAAAATCCAATTCGGGGCATTTTGGTGCCGAGGTGCAGTGACGCGGCCGCAGTGCGGCCGCGTCTTTGGGCGTCCCCGCGCCTTAAGAGCGGTTCAGCCAGTCGTCGACCTCCTGCTTGATCTTGTCCTTGCCGTAGCCGTAGCGCGCCTGAATCTTGCCCTCGAGCTGCTGGCGGTTGCCGTCGATCTGGGCAAGATCGTCGTCCGTCAGCTTGCCCCACTGCTGCTTCACCTTGCCGGTGAACTGCTTCCAGTTTCCTTCAACACGATCCCAGTTCATTGCGAACACTCCTCGGTTGTTGGGGTCTGAGCGCAGCAAACGTGCCGGCGAGCAAGGCGTTCCCGAGGTCTCGGTGAGCCCGGCTCGGAGCGGCGGAGGGAGAGTGCGCGCGGAACCAAATGAGCGCCGCGCAAGTTCAGGATCATCGCTAACAAAGCGTAAGGAGACGGTCATGAAGGAGCTTGTTGTCGGTCTCGCCATGGCCCTCGTGGCTGCCGTCGCGGTGCCCACTTTGTCGCAGACGTCGATCGCATCCCAGCTCTCGTCGCAGCCCGAGGCGTCCGGCGCGGGAGATCAGGTGATCATGCGCCGCCCGCCGATTGGGGACGACCGCTAGGATTTGGTCCCTGCGTCCGAGGAACCAATGCGCCGCTGGCCGGTTGGTCTCCAAGGAGGATGCACCATGCCCAAGATTTCCATCGGCCCGCGACCCGGCACCGGCCCCAAGATGCCGCACCAGTTTCCGGGAAAACCCGATCCGACCGAGCCCGGCACCCGCCCGCCGGCCAAAGGCGATCCCGCCTACAATCCGGACGTGGTGCCGGCGCCGCCGAAGCGGCCCCCGCAGCGCTGACGCGCTAGGGGCGCAGGCTGCGCTGCACCGCTTCCTCCAGCGCCTGTAAAAAGCGGGAGCGGTCCGCCCTCGTAAAGCTTGCGTTGTAACCCTTGCTTTCGCCGGTCTCGCGCAAATGCGCCGACAGCTCGCGCATGGCCAGCGCCATGCCGATGCCGGCCTGCGTAAACGGCTTGCCGGTCGGACCGATCGCCTGCGCGCCCTGCTTCAGGCAGCGCGATGCGAGCGGGATGTCGGCCGTCACCGCGATGTCGCGCGCGCCGATGCGCTCCGCGATCCAGTCGTCGGCGGCGTCGGGTCCCTCCGCCACCACGACGCGCTTGATCAGCGGCCCTTCGGGCAGCCGCATGAACGCGTTCGACACGAAGTGGATATCCAGCCCGTGCCGCTCGGCGACGCGCACGGCCTCCTCCTTCACGGGGCAGGCGTCGGCATCGACGTAGATTGTCGGCAGCGCGGTTTCAGGCATCGGCGAGTTATGGCGCGGCGGCGCTACGAGGGCAAATCATGCCTCGTCAGCCGATGGCGTCCGATAGCAGCCTTTGCAGCCGCGGATCGTCCACGGCCGGCAGGGCGCCCTCGATGCGCGCCGCAACCTTGGGGCGCAGGAGGAACGCGCCGATCGCGTCGGCGGCGGCGATGTGGGCGTCCTTGTCCGCGAGGAAGGCCGAATGCAGATACGGGCGCCCGCGCCGCGTTGCCAGCTGTCTGCGCAGCGACGCCATGTGAATCGCGGCCGCAGGATCTGCCGCCGCGTCCCAGGCGGCAAGCATGCGCTCGATATCGCCGTCGGCCGTTATGCGCGAGCGTCAGCACGTCGACGAGGTCGAACGAGAGCCGCCACCCGACGGGCCAAAGCGACAGCTCGAGCCGCGCCAGGCTCGCAACGAGCAGCGCATCGAAGAACATGTCCAGCAACGCCACCTCCTCGCCCGGCCACTTTTTGCGCCAGTTCGCATAGGCGAGCCGGCGCAGGCAGATATCGAGGCCCAGGTGGTCGGGAGGATCGTTGCGCGCGATGAGCTCCAGATAGCGCGGCAGGAAATGGCGCATCTCGCGCGCCACCGCGTCGTCCCACCCGTGCGCGGAGTTGGTGTATTCGGCCAGGAGCTCGGCGGGTGTCTCGCGCAGCGGCGTCGCAAGCAGCGCGCGCTCGCTGTCGTCGCTCATGCAGCAGTCGCAATGGCAGACGGTGAGCGGGGCGACGAGCTTGTAGCGCGCGAAGGCGTCGTACGACTCCTCGATGATCGCCTGCAGCTCCGGCGTCATGGCACGGCCCCCGCTCTGCGTTGGGATAGACGGAAAGCCTTAGATCCATAGGCCGCATCGGGCTGTTCCCTGCGGCACAGGCGAGGGCAGGAGGTGCTGCTAGACAGCTCGGCCGCCGATGGGGCGGCGCCACCATCGCTGGATCCTCATGTCCGTTTCCGCCTCCGGCATCCCCAACGTGCGTGCCCGTCGCCGGCCCGAGCCGCGCCCTGCCGGTACGCCCTTGGCCGACTCCGCTATCGCTCATATCGACGAGCGTTCCGGCACCGTTTCCGGCGTCACGCTCGTGCGCTGCATCGGCGCCGCCATCGCGTTGCCGGGTCTCATCGCGCTCGCCGCCAGTCTCTATCTGCTCGGCGCGCGTCAGGCCGATGTCGCCAGCGCGCTGGTCGGAATTGTCGTGGGGGCGCAGTTCGCCGCCGTCGGCTTGGGCATTTTCAGGTTCGCCTACCTGGCCGGTCCGGTCGACGCCGCGCAGCAAGCGGATTTCCACGCGCGTCGCGCGCACGACCTGTGACGTCGGCGCCGGCGGTTCCCTTCGGCACAGGCGCGTATCGAGCGAGCTGCTAGACACCCCGGCCGCCAATAAGGCGATGCGAAAACGTGAGGGCTTCATGTCCGTCTCATGCCTCCGACATTCCCAATGTCCCTGCCCGCGACCGAGGCGGTCGCACGCCTCGACAGGTCCATCGTGCGCGCCCCTTCCGCAGGGCCGGAACGCGATGCGTTCTTGGCGCGCGCCGCGCGCTGTTCGGCGCCATCATGATCCACATGATCTGCGGCGTCGTGGCGTTGACGGGTCTTGGCTTGCTCTATGCTGGCGTTGCGCGCTCTCGCGGGCGACCAGACGGTGGCCAGCGCGGTGCTCGTCTCCGGCCTCGGCGCGGCGTTCGCAGCCGTCGGCATCGGCTTTTTCTACATATCTTATGTCGCTGGTCCGGCCGGCGCCGCGCGCGACGCCGCCATCATGGCTCGCAATCCCAATGCGCCGTGGATGCTGCGCGCCGACTGGGCCGCACGCACGGTCGTCGACCGCTCGAGCCTCGGCGTGATGATCTTCCTTTGGTTCTGGATCGATCGGCTGGTGGGGCATCTCCGCCTTCCTGTGGACCGTCAACCACGACAAGATCCTTGCCGCCATCCACGACTCGTGGGGCGACACCGTGCTCGTCGCCTTGCTGCCGCTGGCGGGATCCATCGGCCTTCTTGCCGCTGTGAGCGTGACGCGCACATGGTTGCGCTTCGGAAATTCGACGCTGTCTGATCGACACGCTGCCGGGCTTTATCGGCGACAGCTTTCGCGGTCGCGTCAAGGCGCGATTTGCACAAATGCCGACGCAGCCCATCGAGGTGGAGATCGCATGCGATCGGCGCACTTGGCGGCGCGTGCGCCAGTCCGACGGAACCTTTTCGAGGGAGTATCGCGCCGTGACCGAGTGGTCAGAGACGCACGCGGTCGAGCCCGGACGGCTGATGCGCTGCAAGGAGGGTGTCATGATCCCGATCGACGTGCCGCTTCCTAAAGGGCTGCCCGCCTGCGCGCTCGACGACAGGGCGCCGGCATCCTGTGGTGCCTGCACGTGCGGTCGCAGGAGCCGGGTGGCTCGCGCTTCACCGCCCATTTCGAGGTTCCGGTCTACGCGCGGGGCTAAGGCTCAGGCGTCCTCTCCGGAGGGGGCGTGAGGGAGGGGTGTCGATCAGCTCGGCGACGAGCTTCCTCACGTCCTCGAACTCGAAGGCTTGGGCAGCAGGCGCACGGCCTTGAATAGGCTCGGCAAGTCTCGGGCGTCAGAACTGTGACGAACGCGATTGGGATCCTCTTGGAGGCGGCAAGGTTCGGCCAAAAGAGAAGCTGTCCTCCGCCCCCAGGGACACGTCCAGCAGCACCGCGTCTAGCTGGCTTCCTTCGATGTGGGGGATGGCTTCAGAGGCCCGGTAGACCGGCCCGACCACCTTGCAGCCAAGCTCGACCAGCCAGTCGGCCACCAGCTTGGCTTCGGCGCCGCTTCGTCGACATCTCAGAGCGCTCGGGTATTAGTCATCTTGGACCGGCCGGGTCCTTTCGTAAGGATGCGTTAGTGGCCGAAGTAATGTAACATGGATAAAAAAGTGCGCGCTGGAGCATTATACGCAGACTGAAGGAGTAGGTGCCGCGAAACAGCGGAGCGAGCAATGCTAATACAATCTCGCGCTGACTTACGGAATAGCTTTGGAGGCGCTAGGAAAGCTCTTATTGGCGATCGGAAACTGAAGAGCTAGAAACAATAGGTGCGATACAAGATCAAAGAGGCTAGAAAGAAAGGATGCTATAAAGAGAAAAGAAGAAAGAAGAAAAAAGAGAGAGAGAATATCTACTTAAAGGAGAGAAAGAATAACTAGGCGGTGACTTTGCGAAGATGCTGGCGTGTTCGCCGAAAAGCTCATGCAACGCAAGCGCAACATCCCGGACAATACAGAGCAGGTCGATCGAATCGCCGAAGTCGAGCCGCAGATAGGAAAGCTGCAGGAGACGCTTGCGGAGACGATCGCGCTGACGAGAGATGGGCGGCAAGACGAGGCCGTTACCTGCGTCCGGTCAAGTCACGTACAGGAGCGGCTGGAATAGCTCAGTGACCGGCTCGTTCAATTCTTTCGTAAGGATGGGTTGCTGGCCGGGCGGCAGACGAGCGCCGAAACTTTGCAGAACGCGCTGCTCTTGCTCATCGGACTGAGCCTGGCTCTGGCGGCAGGACTCTCGTTCGCCCTCGGACGCTCGACGCGCCATTTCATGCAGAGCCTGCAGGCGCGCGCCAAGCATCTGGAAGGAGAGATGGAGCGCCGCCGTGAGACGGAAGCGACGCTGCAGCAAGCTCAGAAGATGGAGGCCGTGGGACAGCTGACAGGCGGCATCGCGCACGACTTCAACAATTTGCTGACCGTCATCATGGGCAATCTCGATACCTTGAAGCGACGCCTGAAACGCAAGGAACGAAGTCTGCCCAAACTTCGAAGAGCCGGCTGTTGCGAGAATGATCGAGATAGGCACAGCAAGCCTCCCGCAACGCGAGCCAAGCTCACCCATCGCCTGCTCGCCTTCGCGCGCCGGCAGCCGCTGGAGCCGGTGCGTACGGACTGCAACCGCCTCGTCTCGGAAATGTCGGAGATGCTGCGGCGTACGCTGGGAGAGACGGTTCAATTCGAGACCGTCTCGGGGGTGGACTTTGGCCGACCTTCGCGGATCCCAGCCAGCTCGAAAGCGCCTTACTCAATCTGGCCCTAATGCACAACACGCCATGCCGGAGGGCGGACACCTCACCATCGAGACGGCAAATAGTATCTCGACGAGGCCTACACGCGCGCGCTTCGGCGACTTGGAGGCGGGGCAGTACGTGCAGATCAGTGTCGCCGATACGGGCACGGGTATCGCACCCGACATCCTCGACCGCGTGTTCGAGCCCTTCTTCACCACAAAGCCACGGCTCCGGAACCGGGACTCGGCCTTGCGATGGTGCATGGTTTCGTGAAGCAGTCGGGAGGGCATGTCCGCATCTATAGCGAGCTCGGCCACGGCACGACCGTGAAGATGTACTTCCCGCGCTCATCGAAGGCGGCCACGTTGCCGCGAGCGCCGGGCGGTGTCGACCTTGCGCGACGCCGATCGGCCCGCGCGCGCAGAGGAGACGATCCTCCTGGTGGAGGACAACGAAAGCGTGCGCGAGTACGCCCGCGCCGTGCTGCAGGAGCTCGGCTACATCGTGCGCGAGGCGGCCGACGCCCGCGAGGCCTTGACCTCGTCGAGAACGGCGCGCGCGATCGATCTCGCTGTTCACCGATGTCGTGCTGCCGGGTGGCATGAGCGGCCGCCAGTTGAGCGACACCACGTCGCTCAGGACCATGGCCGGAGATGCCGGTGCCAATCTTATCCCCGCCTCCCCGCCTCCCCCATACTGCTCTCACCCCTGTCCACCTGGGACGCGCAGCTGAGCGGCTTTGCGGGGCGGGGGCGGTGACCCGGATGAGGCAGCGTCCGTACCGTCGCGGGCGTTTGACGCGAGGTTTAGCTCACCTCGGATTCCGGGGCCGCGGATCGAGGCTGTGCATGCGTGGCAACACACTGCACGGACGCCCGTCGCGCAGCGGCGCTTCTATGTAGCGAGGGCGCAGCAGCTCTAGGTCCTGGACGCGAGAGGCTCTCCCGAAGCGAGCGAGAGCCGGACCGATGAGCCCGCTGACGATGTGACCGCACCCTCGGCACGGCAGCAACCGGCGCGGGCGCTGAAGGGCTGCCCCATTTGTTGCAACAGGATCGCAGTGCTTCGGCGCCCGCGCTCCCTTCTTTTCGCAAACCCTCGGGGCTGACGCCCGCGAGGCCGACGATGCATGCTCCACTTCACCTCTCCCAGGGCGGAGAGGTCGTGGCCCGCCATGAGGCGGGCGAGCGGGATGAGAGGCTCTTCACCGACGCCGCAACGTGCTTCACCCCCTCCCCCGGGGAAGCTCAGTATCGCGACGATGCTTGCGCGGCACCTCTCCCCGTCGGGCGAGCCGGAGGATGGAGATGCACGTTCGCCGGGTGTCTGACTCTTCGGGTCTGACACCCCGGGCACCACGGACAACAACAGGGTCAGACCCAGAGGGTCAGAGCCACGGCACACGGCCGCGAAAAAGAGAGGTGTGCTCGGCTGGCTTCCCTCATGGGTGACTCGTCCTATAATCCAAGCTCGTTTGCGCGCGCGCACGTGTGCGCTTATGCCGAAACCACCCAGGGGCGGACGCTTGCAACAGATTGCCGTGTATCTCTACCGGTCGACCGGGGCCGCGATCGCTATCGCTCTGATGGAGGTGCTCGCCCGCGTCGCCGAGGAGCCGCTCTCGCGCGTGCCGTTCGTGACGTCGATCGTGCTGGTGATGGCGATACCCGACAGCATCCCGGCGCGGGCCTACAACGTGGTTGCCGGCCATATGCTGAGCTGCGTGGCGGGGCTCAGCGCCTTCTGGCTGCTGGGCTCGGGCGATGCCGCCTGCGCCGTGGGGCTGGGACTGGCACTGCTTCTGATGCTGCTCGCGCAGGCGCTGCACCCGCCGGCGGGAATCAACGCATTCCTCATCGCGGCGTACGGGCTGCCGCTGTCGTGGGCCATCAGCCCGGTTCTGGTGGGGGCCATCTTCCTCGTCGGCTACAAACGCGTCTGGTGGCAGACGGAGCAGTGGCTTCGCACCACCGACGCCTACAACAACTTGCCGACGTCGCCCGACTGGGTCGCCGGCACGGTGGACGCCGGCGCCCTGCTCAAGTGGCGTCCGTATTGGCGCCAGGGCAAGGCAACGACCGACAGCAAGACCGAAAGAAAGCCGAAGCAAAAGCGGCGCAGTTGATCTCGCCCTCACCACAAAATAGCCCGCAAAGGACGCCCCTGGGCCCGACTCAAGCTATACCCCAGGCTAGCCACATGGGGGTCGCATGCTCGAAAGCGTGATGATGCTTTGGTTCGTGCTGACGGCAATGTCGGTACTGTACCTGGCAATCGATATCCGGCACACGCCGGAGAACCCGGTGCTCAAGTGGGGCTTCCTGCTGTTGACGCTCTACGCGGGGCCGGTCGGGCTGCTGCTCTACATCTTCGGGTGTCGCAAGCGCGATCCCGTCGAGCACGAACGCTTCGTCTCCGCGCGCTGGCGCCAGGTTCTGGGCTCGACCATGCATTGCGTGGCCGGCGATGGCGTCGGCATCCTGGCGGGCGCCGTGATTGGCGCCATTATCGCGCTGCCGCTGCTCGCCGACATTGCCCTGGAGTACGTGCTGGGCTTCGCCTTCGGCTGGACGATCTTCCAGGCACTCTTCATGAAGGACATGGCGGGCGGCTCCTACAGCCGCTCCTTGAAGAGCACGTTCATTCCCGAGCTGCTCTCGATGAACTGCCTGATGGGCGGCATGATCCCGGTGATGGTGCTGGCCTGGCGCGCCGTGCCCGAGGCGCACGATCCCACGCAAGGCCTCTTCTGGTTTCGCATGTCGATGGCGCTGATGGTGGGCTTTGCCGCCGCCTACCCGATGAACTGGTGGCTCGTCTCGAACCACCTGAAGCACGGCATGATGACGATGCCGGCGCCGGGCGGCATGGCTTCGAAGACCAAGGCCGCGAAAAAGAAGAGCGGCATGGACATGCCGCCGCCGGTCTCGCGGGAGCGCATCGCCATCGCCGCCGCGGTTTCCTTCGCCGTGCTCTTCATCGGGTTGTTTGTCGCGATCGCCGGGCGCGGCTAGCCCGCGAGCACGACGTCGAACGTGCCGACGAGAGCTTTATCCTCGAGGCGATCGCCGGGCCTAAGCTTCACGATGACGCTGTCGCGCTGGCGCGGATCGCGGATGCCGTTGAGGATGCCGTCGCGCGCATTCAGCGGCTCGCCCTCGACGTACATCTGCGTGATGAGCGGGGTGTGTCCCGGTGCGGTGATGGCGAAGTGAATGTGCGGCGTGCGGCCGGGATAGGCGACCGGCTTGATCGTGCGGAACGTATAGGCGCCGTCGGCCGCGGCACGCGTGCGCCCACGTCCCTGAAATCCGGCGTCGCGCTCGCGCAGCCAATGCGTGTCACGCGGATGGCGATAGATGCCGGTCGCATCGCATTGCCAGATCTCGACCGCCGCACCGGGGATCGGGGCGCCGGACGTATCGAGGATGCGCCCCATGACGTGGGTGATCTCGCCCTGAGCGCGTGCCGCCTCGCCCATGACGCGCACCAGATCGTTGTCGATGTCCCCCAGCCAGTCGGTGGGATAGAAGGGCCCTTCGGTCTGGGCGGGTGTGACGACGAGATTTGTCGCCGCCAGCGCACTTTGTGTGCCCGGCACCAGTGACGCCGTGGCGAACGCCGCAAGCCCTTTGACGACGTGGCGGCGGCCGAGCTGCGGGGTGAGGATGTGCGACATGTGCGGCAGGATCCCATGGGCCTGGAGAAGGATGTGGGGGCGCCGGCCGCCACCTGCAATCGAACGCGGGGAGCCCGGAAATTCCGTCGGCGGCACTTTGGCTTCGCACCAACGAGCGCGGCGCTCTAAGGTCGTGTGCGAAAAGACAGGATCGGACCAGGGGATCGGGGGAAATGGCAGATACGCGCGTCGCCGTGGTCACCGGGGCCAACCGCGGGATCGGATTGGCGATCGTACGCCTGCTTGCGCGCCAGGGGCTGACCGCGGTTCTCACGGCCCGGGATGCGCAGAAAGGTGACGCGGCCGCTGCCGCACTCGCCGCGGACGGGCTGCAGGTGCCAGTGGTCGCGCTCGACGTGTGCAGCGACGACAGCGTCCGCACCGCGATTGCGCGGGTCGTCGAGCTTTTCGGGCGCGTCGACGTTCTGGTCAACAACGCCGCCATCCTCAGAGAGGGCTTCTCGCCCGAGGATGCCAGCGTGCTCGATGCCCCCGCCGACGTCGTGCTCGAGACCTTCGAGGTCAACACGCTGGGGCCATTGCGCCTTATTCAGGCGGTGGTCCCGCATATGAAGCGGTTCGGCTACGGACGTATCGTCAACGTGTCCTCGGGTGCGGGCCAGCTCGCCGAAATGGGGGGCGGCTTCCCCGCCTACAGGATGTCGAAGGCGGCGCTCAATGCGCTGACCCGCATCACCGCTGCGGAGCTCGGCCCGGGGGACATCAAGATCAACGCCATGTGTCCGGGCTGGGTGCGAACGGATCTCGGCGGACCCAATGCAACGCGCACGCCCGAGAAGGGCGCAGAGACCGCGGTGTGGCTCGCCGGCCTGCCCGCGGACGGTCCCACGGGCGGTTTCTTCCGCGATATGAAGCCTATTGCTTGGTGAGGGCCTCGCGGGGCCTCACAGCCCGCGCACGAGATTGCCGACCATCAGCGTGACGTACGCCGTGATCGCCAGCCAGAACTCCTGGTGCGGGAGATAGCGCGGCACGCCGAGGAAGCCGAGCTTGGTGACGAGCGCCAGCAGCGCCAGCGTCAGCGAGATCAGGAAGATCGCAATGGTCGGTGGATTGAGCCGCATGCAAGAATCTCCCCCGATGGTTGCGCGGTTCGGGCCGGCATGGACTGCCGGTCGGGGGAGCATATCACGGGATTATGTGGGCCACGCAACCTTGGCCCGCCAAGCCGCGGCGGGCTGTGGTGGCCGGAGGGCCGAAGGCCTAGAGGGTGCGGGCGGTCCGCAGCGACGACAGGGCCGGAATCTCGTCGCCGGCCTCCAGGAGGAAGCGGACAGGCTTGGCATCCGGGTTCGACTGATCGCGGCAGGTGACCAGCAGCAGCCGCGCCGGCCGCTCCGATGAAGCCAGCACCAGCGCGCTGTCGAGCTTGTCGATGGTGACCACGTCGAGCACCCGATCGTGCCCGCCAGACGAAATCGTGATGCGGTCCCCGACCGCCACCGGCTTGCTGAAAACCGCGGCGCTGGCATCGTGGACCACGTGAGTGAGCCAGAATTGCTCGCTGCCGGAGATGATGGCAGGCGCAGCGTGCTTGTTGCCGTCAGAACCGTCCATAGAGGCAAGCGCGCGCTGGAAGCCGCGCTCGACGACGGCGTCGCCATTCCCGAACGACAGCGCCGCGACGCCCACGCCCACGGCTGCGACGCCCAATGCGGCGACCGGCAGGTTCGTCAGCCCATAGACCCGTCTGGCCATGATTTGCTCCGGTTAGGTCCCGTCCTCCCGTCGTCTGGGAGGCTAGAGGTTTCAGTTAACGGCCACGCCACGATATCACATTACCAAATGTTAGGGGTGGAGGAGAGACCGTCAAGGGCTCCCAGCAGAGCCCGAGCCTCTCCCCCACACACCTCACCGCGGGGAGGCGTACTCGCGGCGAAGGTGTCTGAAGAAGGCAAGGTTGAACGCGACAAGCCCCGAAAAGATGCCGCCGAGCAGCAGAAATGCCGTGAAACCGCTGGTCCGCGGCAGCCGGCTGGCGGCCCCGGTATGCGGCACCGGCACCGCCGTGGCCACCACCGCAGCCGCGATCAATGGGCTGTCGTTGAGGGAAAACTTCAAGAGTTCTCCGGCACTTGAGCTGACGGCCAGGATGTCGCCCAGCCGGTGCGTGGCGACCGACGTCCGCTCGTAGGTGCTGATCGCCAGGGCGAACATCGAGAACAGCACGAGGCCGATAAAGGCATCGCCCATCGTGCGAAGAAACATCCGAAAAGGCCCGCTGCTCGACATTTCCCGAAAACCTCGCGTGCGTTTTGCTGTTTGCGGCCATGCTGCCGGTTCGGCGCAAATCGGCCAGTACATGGAGGAATGCTACACCCGCCTGTGTGGCGGGCTTTGGCCGAGATTGTGGCGATTGCATCGTATTCTTTTGATTAACAAAGGCAGAATTGGAGATGTGGCCGGCCGGTTACGGCCGACATCGGGTGCTGGGCCGCAAAGCCCGGAAAGATCACGACGTATTGATGTTGTGCGGTGCGAAGGATAGTGTCCGCGCCGTTTGGCTGCGCGCGTACGCCGCGCTCCGTGACAAGGGGAAAACCGGGCCCATGGGCTTCATCGCCGACAGCTTGAACCGAATCCAGCCCTCCGCGACCATCGCCGTTTCGACCAAGGCACGCCAGCTCAAGGCGGCCGGCCGCGACGTGATCTCTCTATCGGCCGGTGAGCCGGACTTCGACACGCCTGAGAACGTCAAGGCGGCCGCCGTCCGCGCGCTCGCCGCCGGCCACACCAAGTACACCGACGTCGACGGCATTCCCGAGCTCAAGGCCGCGATCGTGCGCAAGTTCGCGCGTGAGAACGGCATCGACTACAAGCCGAGCCAGATCTCGGTCGGCACCGGCGGCAAGCAGGTGATCTACAACGCGCTGCTCGCCACGCTCAATCCCGGCGACGAGGTCGTGCTTCCCGCACCCTGCTGGGTTTCCTACGCCGACATCGTCATGCTCGCCGGCGCCACACCGGTGTTTGCCGAGACGCGCCTGGAGGACGGCTACAAGCTCAAGCCCGCCGGGCTGGAAGCGGCGATCACGCCCAAGACCAAGTGGCTGATCTTCAATTCGCCGTCCAATCCGACTGGCGCCGCCTACTCGAAGGACGAGATGAAGGCGCTGACGGATGTGCTGCTGCGCCACGAGCACGTGTGGGTGTTGAGCGACGATATCTACGAGCATCTGCTCTACGACGGCCTGACGTTTGCGACGCCGGTCGCCGTCGAGCCGCGCCTGTTCGACCGCACCCTCACTATGAACGGGCTGTCGAAGGCCTACTGTATGACCGGCTGGCGGCTCGGCTACGCGGGTGGCCCCGAGGTGCTGATCAACGCCATGCGCAAGCTGCAGTCGCAGTCCACATCGAACCCGTGCTCGATCACGCAGTGGGCGGCCGTCGAAGCGCTCGATGGTCCGCAGGACTTCATCGCCGCCAACAACGCCAAGTTCGTCGAACGCCGCGATCTGGTGGTGTCGATGCTCAACCAGGCGAGCGGCCTGACGTGCCCCAAACCCAACGGCGCCTTCTATGTCTATCCGAGCTGTGCCGGGGCCATCGGCAAGACGACCCCGTCCGGCAAGGCGATTGCCACGGATGAGGACTTCGCTACGGCGTTGCTGGAGGAGGAAGGCGTTGCCGTGGTGCACGGGGCGGCATTTGCCGGCTCGCCTGCATTCCGCGTCTCCTACGCAACCTCGAAGGAGATCCTCGAGGACGCGTGCCTGCGCATCCAGCGCTTTTGCGGGAATTTAAAGTGACGACACAGCCGGCAGGCGGCCGATTCCGGCCCCTGCCGCACCTGTCTTTATTGGCGTATCGGACTGATCGTCGTGCTGGTGGCGCTGGCCGCCACTTGGCTCGTGCAGAAAATAGCGGTTTAGCGCGCGTTAGGCGGTGGCGCGCCCGTGCCAATGGCCGGCAACCCAATCGCGCAGCCACATCCGGCGCAGATATCTCTGCGCGCGCAGTATCCGGATCGATGCGGGGCGCGATGCGCGCACCGTCAAAGCCGTACCCGTCCTGCGAATGACTTGGGGCCGGGGCTCCGGCAGATCCTCGGCAGCCATGGCGTATCCCGCCGCATGAGCCGCCGATCTGAGCGCCTGCATTTTCATAGCACGCCTCTGTTCCTGCGGACCGGAGCCCCTCGCGGCCCGTGTTGCCGGTTCGTCGCCGATGAAGCCTAAGACGAACCGGCGCGCACATAATGCGTCAATCGTTGGTTTGTTCCAAGCAGTAATCCATGAGCTGCATCAAGTTTGATGGGCATTATCGTGAGTGCTTTTTCTTCATTCCAGTTGTGCGTTGCAATATTGGTTGGGCGAACAACTGCAACGCGGAATTGGGCATGCGCGAGCAACACGAGTTTTGTTTCGCTCGGGGCTTGCGCTGCGCCTGGGGCGGCGCGAACATGCCTTAGCCGCGTTTTCCTCATCCGAGGCGCGGGGGACGCGGCGTTTCGCGGCCGCGCGCCTCCAGCCAAGGGAGGAAAAAATGGGGCAGTCCGACGGCCCAAGATCAGGGGCAAATGGGGGCGCTCGCCCCCGCTGCATCGCACTCGTGGGCCCGTATCTCAGCGGCAAGACCACGCTCCTTGAAGCCATCCTCGCCCGCACTGGTGCCGTCACCAGAGCCGGCACCATCCTAGACAAGACGACTGTTGGCGACGCGAGCCCCGAGGCCCGCGACCACGGCATGAGCGTGACGCTCAATATCGCCGACGTGCAATTCCTCGGCGAAAACTTCACCTTCGTCGACTGCCCCGGGTCCATCGAGTTTCAGCATGAAGGCGCGGTGGCACTCAGCGCGTGCGATGCGGCCATCGTCGTTTGCGAGCCCGACGCCAAGCGCGTGCCTGCGCTGCAGATCATCCTCAAGCAGCTCGAGGACCGCGGCATCCCCCACTTTCTTTTCTTGAACAAGATCGACGCGTCCGAGACGCCGGTGCGCGAGCTGATCCCGATCTTGCAGCCTGCAAGCACCAAGCCGCTGGTGCTGCGCCAGATCCCCATATGGGAGAAAGGCGTCGCCACCGGCTTCGTCGATCTCGCGTCCGAGCGCGCTTATGTGTACCGCACCCATGCTGCCTCCGAGATCATCGAGCTCCCCGACGGCATTGCCGATCGCAAGGAGGAGGCGCGCTTCCACATGCTCGAGCAGCTCGCCGACTACGACGACGCGCTGATGGAGCAGCTGATTTCCGACCAGCCTCCACCGCCCGACAAGGTTTTCGACGACTTGGCAGAGGACGTGCGCAAGCGCCTGATCTGTCCCGTGCTGCTCGGATCGGCGCTGAACGAGAACGGCATCCTGCGGCTGATGAAGGCGCTGCGCCACGAGGCCCCCACGGTCGAGGACACGGCCCGGCGCCTCAAGCTGGAAAATGCCAAGTCGGTGGCCTACGTCTTCAAGACGTTGCACACCGCGCACGGCGGCAAGCTTTCGGTCGCGCGCGTGCTGTCCGGCGAGTTCGGCGACGGCACCACGGTCACCGGCGCGTCGGGAAGGGAGGAGCGCGCCGCGGGCGTATTTGCGCTGCGCGGCGAGGACCCCGTCAAACGCGGCCCTGCGAAGGCGGGCGAGACGGTAGCGCTGGGACGGCTCGAAACCATCAAGACGGGAGAGACCATCACCGCCGACAAAAGCGGCGTGGTTCAAATCAACGGTGCGCCCGAGCCCGAGCCTGTGTTCGCCATCGGCCTCGGCCTCAAGGACCGCAAGGACGAGGTAAAGCTCACGACCGCGCTGGCCAAACTGATGGAGGAGGATCCCTCGCTGCGGCTCGAGCAGAGTCTCGACACGCATCAGATGCTGCTGTTGGGTCAGGGCGAGATGCACTTGCGGGTTTCCACCGAGCGGCTGCAGCGCAAGTACGGCGTCGCGGTCGAGCGCCAGGCGCGTCTCATCCCCTACAAGGAAACGATCCGCAACAGCGCGGAGGTGCGCGGGCGCCACAAGAAGCAGTCGGGCGGCCACGGCCAGTTCGGCGACGTGGTGATCGAGATCGCGCCGTTGCCGCGCGGCTCCGGCTTCCAGTTTGCCGAGAAGATCACCGGCGGCGTCGTTCCGCGCCAGTTCATCCCGTCGGTGGAGATCGGCGTGAAGGACTATCTGCAGCACGGGCCGCTGGGCTTCCCCGTGGTCGACGTCTCCGTCACGCTGCTCGACGGCTCCTACCACACGGTCGATTCCTCCGACATGGCATTCCGGCAGGCGGCGCGCATCGGCATGACCGAGGGCATGCCCAAGTGCCAGCCAGTGCTGCTCGAGCCGATCATGGCGGTGGAGGTGGCGGTGCCGAGCGACGCGACCGCGCGCATCAACGGCATCATCTCGCAGCGAAGAGGTCAGATCCTGGGGTTCGACGCGCGTGAAGGCTGGGAGGGGTGGGACGTGGTGCAGGCCCAGATCCCGGCCTCCGAGATGGAGAGCCTGATCGTGGACTTGCGCTCGGCGACATCTGGAGTAGGCACCTACAAGGCGAAGTTCGACCACCTGTCCGAGCTGTCGGGACGTCATGCCGACCAGGTGCTGGCCGCCCATAGACAGGCGGCGGAGTGAAGCAGTCGCCCGGCGTTTTACTGTTTCTGGGGCGGAGCCGTGCTAAGCGAAGGCTCTGACGGCGGTCACCTGCGCCGCCGTCATTGCTTTCGCACTCTCGAGTTCCGGGAGGACCCTTGCAGACTTATCTTTGGATCGGGCTTGGCAGCGCGCTGGGCGGCATGGCGCGCTTCTGGTGCTCCGGCGTCATGGCGCGCTTGATTGGCGAGACGTTTCCGTGGGGCACGCTCTTCGTCAACGTGGTGGGCTCGCTGATCATCGGCTTCTTCGCCACGGTGACGGCGCCCGATGGGCGCATGTTCGTGGATGCCACGATACGCCAGTTCGTCATGCTGGGCTTCCTGGGCGGCTACACCACGTTTTCCTCGTTCAGCCTGCAGACGCTCTCGTTGATGAATGACGGCGAGTGGCTCTATGCCGGTCTCAATGTCGGCATCTCCGTGGTGCTGTGCCTGCTTGCGGTATGGATCGGGCACATCATTGCCGAGCACTACAACGCTATCAAATGGGTGTAGCCATGCAGCTTCCCAAAGACGCGGTGCTCTTGCGTATCTTCATCGGCGAGGACGACAAGGCCGGCAAGCTTCCGCTCTACGAGGCGATCGTGCTGGCCGCGCGCGAGCAGGGCCTGGCCGGCGCGACGGTGCTGCGCGGGCCGATCGGCTTCGGCCGCTCGAGCCACCTGCACACCACCAAGATCCTGCGCCTGTCGCAGGACCTGCCCATCGTCATCGAGATCGTCGACGCCGAGGAGAAGATCAACGCCTTCGTGCCGCACCTGCAGGAGCTGATGGGCAGCGGCCTCGTGACGCTCGAGAAGGTGAAGGTGCTGCGCTACGGGGACGGTGACGCGACGGCCTGATGCGGTCGACGGCTGAGGCGAATTCCAAAGAATTTTCGCTAATCGCGACGGGCTTTTGCGCGTTGAGGATTCTTTTCCGATCGCGGCCGCATTGTGCCGGCCATGACAGTCAGCGACCGCACCTCTTATGCAGTTGGCTTCGCCGACCTCGATGACGAGGTCGTGCTGGAGGCATTGCCGGTCACCGGCGAGATGCCGCAATGGCTGTCCGGCACGCTGCTGCGCACCGGCCCCGCCAAGTATGACTTCCGAGCCATGACCGTGAACCACTGGTTCGACGGTCTCGCCATGCTGCATCGCTTCGGCATCGATTGCGGCCGCGTCTCCTACCGCAACCGCTTCCTGCGCTCCGACACCTTCTATGAGTCGGAGGAGACCGGCGAGCTCGCGCGCGGCGGGTTCGCCACCGATCCCTGCCGCACGCTGTTTGAGCGCGTCGCCGCCATCTTCCATCCGACCTTCACCGACAACGGCAACGTCTCGATCGATGTATTCGGCGGTGAGCCGGTCGCTTTGACCGAGACGACGCTGCCCGTGTGCTTCGATCCCGAGACGCTCGCCGTGCTCGGCGACCGTGCCTACGGTGCGCAGGTCGGGGGGCAAATCTCGATCGCCCATCCGCATCACGACGCGAAACGCAAGTGCCGCTACAGCTACGTGGTCGCGTTCAGCCGCAACAGCCACTATCGGCTGTTCGCCATTCCCGATGACGGTGGTCCGGAGCGCGTCGTCGCCGAGATGGGCGTCGACAAGCCGGCCTACATGCATTCCTTCGCCATGACCGAGCGCTATCTGGTGCTCACCGAGTTTCCGATCGTTGTTGATCCGCTGCGGCTCTTGCTCGCCGGCGAGCCGTTCATCAAGAACTACCGCTGGATGCCTGAGCGGGAACTGCGCTTCCACGTTTTCGAGAAAGACAGCGGCCGCCATGTCACGTCCGCCGAAACCGACCCCGTCTTTGCGTTCCACCACGTCAACGCCTTCGAGGACGGCGATACGCTCGCCATCGACTTCGTCGCCTACAAGGATGCGGAAATCATCGATCAGCTCTATCTTGCGCGGCTGCGCGCGGGCGAGCCGGTCGATGCGACTGGGCTTCTCACGCGCTACGTCGTTCCGCTGAAGGGCTCGGCCGCGGTTACGGCAACGCGCCTCAACGACGCGATGATCGAGCTGCCGCGCATCGACTACGATCTCGTCGCAGGCCAGCCCTATCGCTACGTCTGGGGCACGGGCCGGCGCACGGCGGATGGCTTCCTCGATACGATCGTGAAGATCGACGTCACCGCCGGTGCGGCGCAGACCTGGTGGGAGGAGCACTGCTTCCCCGGCGAGCCGGTATTCGTGCCGGCACCCGCTCGCACGCACGAAGGCGAGGGCGTGTTGTTGTCGGTGGTGCTCGATGCGCTTCGCCGGCGGTCGTTCCTTCTGGTCCTCGATGCGCAGACGCTCAAGGAGGTCGCACGTGCGGAGTGCCCGCATCTCATCCCCTTCGGGCTCCACGGCGCCTTTCTTCCCGAAGCGCGCCGCGGCATTTGAGCGCCCATTTTCCTTACTCCCGCCTGTCGCGTTGTCCTTTTGCAAATCCGATATATTGATCCCGTAGGCTCGGCCGCCGCACCGGCCATCAGGGACAAGACGCAAGCCATGGGCGACGACAAGGACGCGTTCTGCAACCGCGCGGAGGTGCGCGAGGCGCTCGACGATACGCCGCAGAACCCGGCGATCCGCGAGACCATCGGCGACATCATCAATGCCCGCTACCAGCGCCGCGACGTGATGCGCGGCATGCTGGGTGTCGCCGCCATCTCTACCGTCGTGGGGCCTATGGGACTTCTCGCCGGCTGCTCCGACGACAACCCCGTGGGGGAGCCGTTCCGTTTCAAAGAGCTGCAATCGGGGGTCGACGAGACCCATCACGTCGCCGAAGGCTATGATGCGCAAGTGCTCCTGCGCTGGGGCGATCCGGTCTTCGCCGACGCGCCGCCCTTCGATCCGCGCCGCCAGTCGGCGTCAGCCCAGCTGCGCCAGTTCGGCTACAACAACGACTACGTCGGCTTCATCCCGCTCGACGACAGCGCCGACCGCGGCCTCCTGTGCGTGAACCACGAGTACACCAACGAGGAGGTGATGTTTCCGCAGATCCCCGTGCAGGATGTCGAGGACACAGACTTCCGCGATATGACCGAAGTGCTGGCCGAGGTGGAGATGGCCGCGCACGGCGGCACCATCATCGAGATCGCGCGCGACGGGGGCACGTGGAAGCCGGTGCTCGACAGCAAATACAACCGTCGCATCTCGCCGCTCGTGACCAAGATGACGCTCGATGGTCCCGCCGCCGGTGACGAGCGCCTCAAGACCAGCGCGGATCCGAGCGGCCGCACCGTCATCGGCACGCTCAACAACTGCGCCGGCGGCATCACCGCCTGGAACACCTACCTGATGGCGGAGGAGAACTTCCGCTTCTATTTCTGGAAGGACGAGAAGGAAAAGCCCAAGGAGGTCTGCGCCGGCAAGGAAACGGACAGCGCCAAGCGCTATGGCCTGGGCGAGCGCCGGCAGGCGTGGGGCAAATTCACCGACAACCCGAACCTGCGCCGCTTTAACCTCGATGCCGAGCCCAACGAGGCCAATCGCTTCGGCTGGATCGTCGAGGTCGATCCCTTCGATCCGCAGTCGGTTCCCGTCAAGCACACCGCACTCGGCCGCTTCTGCCACGAGGGCGCGGAGAGCATCGTCAACACAGACGGTCGCGTCGTCGTCTACTGCGGCGACGATACGCGCTTCGAGTACGTCTACCGCTTCGTCTCCGATGGCACGTTCAACCCCGAGGATCGCGACGCCAACAAGCAGCTTCTCTCCAAGGGCACGCTGTCGGTCGCGAGGTTTGCAGCCGACGGCACGGTGACGTGGCTGCCGCTCGTCCATGGTCAGGCTCCGCTCACCAAGGAGAACGGCTTCGACAGCCAGGCCGACGTGCTCATCGACGCGCGCCTCGCCGCCGATAAAGTCGGCGCCACCTGCATGGACCGGCCTGAGGACGTCCAGCCCAACCCCGAGACCAACAGCGTCTACGTCATTCTGACCAACAACAAGAAGCGCGGGCCCGACGAGGAGGATGCGGCCAACCCGCGTGCCAAGAACCTTTACGGCCACATCATCGAGATGATCCCGCCCGGCGGCGACCACGCAGCCGATGTGTTTCAGTGGTCGATCCTGGTCAAGTGCGGCGACCCCGCCGATAAGGCCGTGGGCGCGTCCTGGCATCCCGAGACCTCGCAAGCCGGCTGGTTTGCCAATCCCGACAACTGCGCCGTCGATGCCGGCGGGCGACTATGGGTCGCCACCGACCAGGGCGACGAGTGGCCGCTCACCAAGAAGTCCGACGGGCTCTATGCGGTGGAGACCGGCGCCAAGCGCGGCAAGTCCAAGCTGTTCTTCCGCTGTCCGGTGGGGGCGGAGCTGTGCGGTCCGTATTTCACGCCGGACGCCGAGACGCTGTTCGTCGCCGTGCAGCACCCCGGCACCGACGGCACCAAGTCGTACGATCGCTTCGGCCGCGCCTCGACCTTCGAGGACCCGGCGACGCGCTGGCCGGATTTCGACGACAAGATGCCCCCGCGCCCCTCGGTGCTCGCCATCACGCGCAAAGGCGGCGGGCGAATCGGTTCTTAACGATGATTGCCCGCCCGCAGCGGCGATCCAGGAGCCCCCGTGCGTGGGCGCGCGGTCGGTAAATCCCTCATCCCATTCGCAGATCGCCAAATTGTGTGCGCTGCCGGCCGCCCTATTTGCCAGGGCTCGCGCAATGCTGTCACAATGCCGCATATTCTGTAGAGGGAGCACCTCGGGGGCTAGATTGCTTATTGCACGCCACTCCGCTGCAGCCGTGTCGGCATCGTTGCTGATTGCCGGCGCATGCTTCGTTGCCGGCGCGGACGCGCGGGCCGAGGATCGGTCCGCCACCTGCGATGAAGCTGGGCTTGCGTTCCTGGCAACCCCCATTGCGGCCTGGAAGGGCGCACCATTGCGCGTCATCTTCGCTGCGGAGGAAGCGCTCAAGGGCGAGCTCGAGCTGATCGCGCCCGACGGAACCGTCGCGACCCAATCAGAGGACGTGCATGGCGGACCACCCTATTTCTGGTACGCCGAGATCCCGTCACCTGCGCCGGGAAAATGGCACGCTCAGCTTACGCGCAACGGCGCGGCTGCGCCGTGCCGCACCGTCACGCGCGAGATCGCCGTTCGGGGCAAGCGTCCGGCGGCGCCGAGCGCGTCAAAGAATAGCGTCTGGCCCGTGCGCGACAGCTGGAACCGCCAAACGGAGAACTTGTACTCCGCTTGGATTGAGAAGCTCTTCGACGCGCCACTCGATGAGTTGCCGTCCTGGAAGGCGTTGCACGACGTGCTGCGTGATTCCAACCGCAATGTCCTGTTCAATTACTTAAACGCGCGCGAGGACGAGCAGAAGCATGTCATTCGCCCGGACTGCGCCGATCTTCCCTACTTTTTGCGCGCCTACTTCGCCTTCAAGATGGGCCTTCCGTTCGGCTATGCGAAGTGCTCGCGCGGCGGCGGCGGAAAACCGCCGAGATGCCCGCAGTGGTGGAATATCGTGAAAGAGGAGCCGCCGCCTGCGCCGCCTCAACAGACCTCGAGCTCGTCTGGTGGCTTTTTCGGGGCTTTTGAGCAGCCGGTAGCGCAGCGTCCGCCCCGGTATCCCACGCGCCCATCCGGGCTGGTGCCGGGCTTCGGCTTCTACATGCGCACCACGCTCGCTAACGGCGTCCATTCGGGCTCCGGGCGCACCGCCTTCGACGACAACAGCACCGACTACTATCCCGTGCCGCTGAAGCAGGACACGCTGCGCCCGGGCACGGTCTACGCCGACCCCTACGGGCACATGCTGGTGATCGCCAAGCGCATCGCGCAGACGGACGATGCGGCCGGCGTGCTCCTCGCCGTCGACGGACAGCCCGACGGCACGGTGGCACGCAAGCGCTTCTGGCGCGGGAACTTCCTGTTTGCCCAGGACCCCGCGCTCGGCGGCCCCGGCTTCAAGCGCTTCCGTCCGGTCGTGTACGAGGGCGGCAGCATGCGCCGGCTCACCAACGCCGAGATCGAGAAGAACCCCGAGTACGGCGATTTCTCGATCGAACAGTCGGAGTTAAGCGTCGAGGACTTCTACGACCGCATGGATGACGTGCTGTCGCCGGCTCCGCTCGATCCCATGCGCGCGCTGCTGGAGGCGGTCACCGCGCTCGAGGAGCAGGTGGGCGCGCGCGTGAACTCGGTCGAGAACGGGCGGAAATGGCAAAGCAAGGGTGGCGGTGACGCTGGTATGCCGGACGGCGCCTCGATCTTCGAGACGACCGGCGCCTGGGAGGATTTCGCCACGCCGGCGCGTGATCTGCGCATTCTGATTGCTATCGACGTGGTGCGCTTCTTTCCCGACCGCGTCGCGCGTCGCCCCGATCGCTATGCGATGCCGGCGGGCAAGAGCGTCGCCGACGTGAAGGCCGAGCTGGAGGCGCGGCTCGCGTCCGAGCTTGCCGCACGCAAGTTCTCCTATACGCGCAGCGACGGCTCGCAGTGGACGCTGTCGCTCAAGGACGTCATCGATCGGACGCCGCACCTGGAGATGGCCTACAACCTCAACGACTGCGTGGAGCAGCGCTGGGCGGCGCCGGAAGGCAGCGAGGAGGCCGCCACGTGCAAGCAGCACGCACCGGCAGCGCAGCGCGCCAAGATGGCGGAGTACCGCCCATGGTTTTCCGAGCGCCGCCGTCCCCCGAGGGATTAGCCGCCGCGGAATGCTGTCATTGGAGAAATGCGCGCACGATCGCGATCGTCGCCTTTGGGTTTTCCTCCATAATCCAATGGCCGGAGTCCGGCACAACCGCTTCGCGAACGTCGTCGGCCGCGAAGCGCATGACGGTCGCCATCATGGGGCCGAACGACTTCTCGCCGCCAATGGCGAGCACGGGCATTTTGAGTTTGCCCTTGGCCATGAACGCCTTGTTGTCGATGGCATCTTGATCGAAGGCAGCGAATTGCGCGAAGCCGGAGTGCATGGCACCGGGGAGTGCGTAGAGCTTGGCATAGTGCACACGCGCCGCCTCGCGGAAGCGGGCGGGCGTGGCCGAGAACTCATTCCAAAATCGATCGAGATAGATGCGCTCGCGCCCCGCAACTAGGCGCTCCATGTCGGGGCCGCCAAATCGGAAATGCCAGAGCAGCGGATTCTTGAGCACTTCCTCCCACGGCCCGACACCGGGAAGCGGTGCGTCGATGACGACGAGCTTGCGCACGCGTTCGGGATACTCAGCGGCGAAGGCATAGGCGACCATGTTGCCGATGTCATGGGCGACGACGTCGACACTGTCGATGTTGAGCTTGTTTAGGACCTTCTCAACATCCATGCCCTGCGTCTTCTTGTCGAAGCCACCTGCTGGTTTCGAGGAAAGCCCCAGCCCGCGCAGGTCGGGAACGACGACCGTGTGGTCGCGTGCAAAGTCGACCGCCATCGGCACCCACATGTCCCCTGTTTCACCATACCCATGCAAGAGCAGGACTGCGGGCCCATGCCCCCGACGCGCACATGGATTGTCGCGCCGTTTGCCGCAATCTCCTGAATGGAGAAGTTGTCGGGAAACGTCAGCTCTTGGGCGAGCACAAGGCAGCGTCGCCAAAGACGCAAAGAGGGCAACAAGGGTTCGGAACATGGATCACCATGGGGATCAGTGTGCGACGTTCGTTGGGTACGTGCTTCTGAACCTCGCTATCTAGCACGATCCCGTCGCGTAGGCGCCTGGATTCCCTGAGCGTTCCGGCGGCGCTTCCTCAGTGCGTGGCCGTCGCCGCCTCATCGCCCCACAGCTGCTTGATGCGCGCATCCCGTCCGCAGGCGTAGCGGTAGTAGCGAGTACTTGACCGCGTGCGTGTTGTGGTAGTCCTGGTGGTAGTCCTCGGCCGCCGTGAACGGGCCTGCGTCGGCGATTTCCACCGCAATCGGCTTGTCGAAACGCCCGCTCTTCTCCAAAGCCGCCTTGCTCGCCTCGGCGGCTTTGCGCTGCTCTGGCGTGGCCACGAAGATCACCGGCCGGTACTGGCTGCCGCGGTCGCAGAACTGCCCGCCGCCGTCGAGGACGTCGGTGTGGCGCCAGTAGTAGTCGAGGAGCTTGTCGTAGCTCACCACCTTCGGGTCGAACTTGAGCTGGAGCGCTTCGGCATGGCCCGTGTTCCCCATCGAAACCTGCTCGTAGGTGGGGTTCTTGGTCTTGCCGCCCATGAAGCCCGAGATCGTCTCCTTCACGCCGTCAACCTTGTCGAAGTCGGACTCGGTGCACCAGAAGCAGCCCGAGGCGAACGTTGCCGTCTCCAGCCCTTCCTGAGGCATGGCGGCGGCCTCCGGTTTCGGCTTCTGCGCCGGCTCGGCGACGAGGAGTACCGCCCCTCCGGCGATCGCGACGAGTGCAACGAGCAGTGCGGCAATGCGGTTCATGGCGTGTTTTCCGTCTTTATAAATGTGGCTCTAGATAGGTGAGGGCGGTGCCGGCGAGGACGAGGGCCAGGCCGATCCAAATCGCGACGATGACGACGGCCGCCGTGCGGCTCGTCGGCCGCCTGCCGGCCTCGCTCGCCGCGGCGCGGTGCTCGGCGAGGATGTCGGCGGGGATCAGCTGCACCGCCAGCACGATGCCGAGCGGCACGATGATGAGGTCGTCGAGGTAGCCGATCACCGGGATGAAGTCGGGGATCAGGTCGATGGGAGAGAGCGCGTAGGCGGCGACGGCCAGCGCCACCGCCTTGGCGTACCAGGGCACACGCGGGTCGCGGGCGGAGAGATAGAGCGCATGCACGTCGCGTTTGATGTCGCGCGCCCAGTCGCGGACGCGCTCCATCATCGGCCTCGGTTTGATTGCGCTCGTCATTGCAGCGACCGTGCTCGGCTCAGCCCGTCGACTTGTCGGACTTGGGCACGAACTTCAGCGCCACGCCGTTCATGCAGTAGCGCAGTCCGGTCGGCGCAGGACCGTCGGGGAAAACGTGCCCCAGATGTCCGCCGCAGCGGCGGCAGTGCACCTCGGTGCGCGTCATGAAGAAGCCCTTGTCGACGGTGGTACCGATGGCATTGTCGAGCGGCTTATAGAAGCTCGGCCAGCCCGTGCCGGAGTTGAACTTTGTCTCCGAGGAGAACAGCGGCAGCGCACAAGCAGCACAATCGTAGGTGCCGTCCGCGTAGTTCTTGTCCAGCGGGCTGGTGCCGGCACGCTCGGTGCCATGCTCGCGCAGCACGTAATACTGCTCGGGCGTCAGGATCTTGCGCCACTCCTCCGGGGTCTTGGTGATCTCGAAGGTCTCGGTGGTCGTGCTCATGTTCTCCTCATTGGCGTGAGAGGTCACTGTCCTCATGCCTGCCGCAGCCGCGACAAGGCCGATGCCGGCGAGGCCGAAATTGCGACGGGTCAGCATAGGGCGTCTCCCAGATCTCATTGCTTAACGGGGGTGGGCCTTGCGATGTGGGGCCCGCCATTCCTGTTTCTGGATACGTGTCCGAGGCCCGTTAGTTACAAAGTAGCCTTCACAAAATCGTGGGTTTTGGGCCTCGCATGGGGGAACGGCCTTCGTTTCTCAGCATGCCCCATATGGGGACTGGCAGGGGCCCCCTCAATGCGGGGGACTGTTGCCCTTGGGCAGCACCCCCACGCAGATGGCTCGCAATGCATCGACGCCGCCCGCCCCCCGTGCCATCAATAGTACGGCTGGGGAGCCCCCATTAGTACAGCGTAGGTGAGTACCCGATATGGGCCTGTCGTCCGCGGCGATGCAGCCGTTTGGAAGCTATCCTCCCACCCGTCTACAGGCCGCCGTACGCGATATCGGCCAGCGCCTGCCCAGGACCTGGTCCGGACGACGTTTCTCCGCCTGGCTGCGCTCTTTGATGAAGTCGACGGCGCGGTATCCCATCGACGTCACCGTGCTCGGTCAGCGCATGCGCCTTAACCTCGGCGACAACGCCTGCGAGCGCCGCCTGATGGTCACGCCGCAATTCTTCGATCCCGAGGAGCTGGAGATCCTGCGCTCGGCCGTGCGCTCCAACTTCCACTTCGTCGATCTTGGCGCCAACGTCGGCACGTACTCCATCTTCGTGGGCACGCTGGCGGGACCCGACGCGCGCATCCTGGCGGTCGAGCCGCAGACGCGTCTGTTGAGGCGCCTGCGCGAGAACATCGCCCTCAACAATCTCAATATCGCCGTGGCACCGGTCGCGGTCGGGGATCGCGACGGCACCATCGAGTTCGCAGTCGACAGCACCAATCTCGGCTTCACCTCGATCAACACCGACCGTAGAGGCCGTGGCGAGCGCAGCATTATTCGCATGCCCATGCGCAAGCTGTTGGGGCTCATCAACGAGCATGGGTTCGAGCGCATCGACGCTCTGAAGGCGGACATCGAGGGCGCGGAGGATCTGGCGCTGCTCCCCTTCATGGAGGAAGCACCCGAGAGCCTATGGCCCCGGCTTGTGATCCTCGAGGACAGCAGCTCCGAGTGGCGGCGCGACTGCGTCGCCTTTTTTGTGGAGCGCGGGTATGAGCGCGTCCTGAGCTCGAGCAACAACGTCGTGCTCAAGCTCGCCAACAAGCCCGGCACGGCCGCTAAGTCGCCGCGCAGCTCACGCCACCATGCGGATCGGCTTGTCGAGAACGATCTCCTCGGGGCTCATCCGGCAACCGAAGGCCAGCGCCTCGACACCGGCGCCGACGGCCGCGGCGAACGCCTCTGAGTAGGTTGGGTCGAGATCGCCCGCTAGCTTGAAGCGCGTCGCGTCGGTTCTCTGCACGAGAAACAGCATCACGGCGCGGTGCCCTTGCGCCGCCATCTGCGCCAGCTCGCGCAAATGCTTCGCGCCGCGCGCCGTCACGCAGTCGGGAAACTCCGCGAGGCCCGCCGTGCGCATCAGGTGTACGTTCTTGATTTCGACGTAGCAGCGTCCCTTCTTGGCGTCCTCCAACAAAATGTCGATGCGGCTCGCTTCCCCGTACTTGACCTCGCGCCGCAGCGTTTCGTAGCCGGCGAGCGTCTTGATGCGGGCTTGCGCGATCGCCTCGGCGACGAGCTTGTTGGGATGGCCCGTGTTGATGCCGACCAGTCCCGGTCCGGCGCCGAGATCCGCTTCCACCATTTCCCAAGTATGCGGGTACTTGCGCGTGGGGCTGTCGCTGCGCGATAGCCACACGACCGAGCCGGGCGCGACCAGACCCAGCATCGAGCCCGTGTTGGGGCAGCTCGCCGTGATGGTCTCGCCGCTGTCCAGCGTCACGTCGGCCAGGAAGCGCTTGTAGCGCTTTACGAGGCGCCCGCGCTGCAGAGGGGAAGGGAATCGCATCGGTTGCAAGCCTAGGAGCCGTTTTGCGCCGCGATCAAGTCCACAGGACCCTCAAGCCCCATCTCGTCGCGCTTCCACGGGGGTGCTAGACCTTGGCCGGGTCCGAAAGACAACAGGGAGGAGCGTGTGACGGACGAGCCCATCGTCACGGCGGCGGTTCTGGTGATCGGCGACGAGATCCTGTCGGGTCGCACCGCCGATCGCAACATCAACTACATTGCCGCGCACCTGACGCGCATCGGCATCCGCTTGCGCGAGGTGCGTGTGGTCGCCGACGACGAGAACGCGATCGTCGAAGCCGTCAACGATCTGCGCGCGCGCCATACCTATCTGTTCACCACCGGCGGCATCGGTCCCACACACGACGACATCACCGCCGACTCCGTCGCCAAGGCCTTGGGTGTCGCCATCGACATCGACCCGCGCGCGCGTGCGCTGCTGCAGGCCTATTTCGAGAAGCGAGGCGTCGAGCCGACGCCGGCGCGTCTGCGCATGGCGCGCATCCCCGAAGGCGCCGCGCTCATCCGCAACGCGATTTCGATCGCGCCCGGCTTCATGCTCGCCAACGTGATCGTGCTCGCAGGCGTGCCCGAGGTCATGCAGGTGATGCTCGACGACGTGACGCTGCGCCTTGCGACGGGCAAGAAAATGCAGACGGCGACGATCAAATTAATGCGCGCCGAAGGTGAAGTGGCGGATCTCTTCGCCGATCATCAAAAAACATTTCCGGATGTTTCTATGGGCAGCTACCCGTCGTTCAGCGACGGCCGTATCAGCACACAACTCGTTCTACGCTCGACGGATTTTGCGCGTCTCGCAGAGGCGCGCGAGGGCCTGGAAAGTAAGCTTAAGGCCTGCGGTTTTCTATGAATCTTTAGCGGCCATGCGTCGCAGCGGCGCCTTCACGCATCGACCTGCCATGTTCTGCACGTTTCTTGCTGCTCCTTGCACCGCATACGGGGGACGCTCCCGCCGAAACGAACTCGGCGCGCGAGCGTTTGCTCCGACAGGGAACAAGAAAAAGAACGTGGAGTGAATGATGGTGTCGAGGACAGTTTGCCGGGCGGAGCGCGTTCGCTTGGCCTTCATTGCGTTAAGCGCGACCGCGCTCGCCGCAGTGCTCCTTCCCGTCCAGTTCGCAACGCCGGCCGAGGCGAAGACCCCGGGCAAGACCTATTGCTACTACGGGAAGTGCCACCGCGTGAAGACGATCGAGGAGACGAAAGAGCTCGTCGGCGTTGAAGAGACGATTACGGCGTCGCACTACGACGACTGCGCCAAGGACCGCTACAATCCCTGCGGTCTCACGTCGTCGGGCGAGCGTTTCCATCCAGATCGGCCGGACAATACGGCGAGCCCGATCTATCCCGACGGCACCATGCTTCTAGTGTGGAGCCCCGAGACGGAGCGCGCGCTCGTCGTGCGCGTCAACAATGCGGGGCCCTATTGGGGCGACCGCGTGCTCGACCTGTCGCGTGCCGCGGCTGAGAAGCTCGGCTTCGAGGGCAAGGGCGTCGCCACTTTGAAGGTCCGCGTCGTCAAGGCGCCGGAGCCCGAGGAGGCCACCTACGTCGAGAACCGCAACTACAAGCCTGTGCCCGGCGATATCGGCGAGTACGACAGCCTCAAGGAGGCCGAGTACGGCATGGCGGTGGCGCTCGCGCTGCAGGCCTCGGCCGCTTCTCCGCTCGCTCCGGTGACCACGGCAAATGCGTTTGCGGCAGGCACCGAGCGTTCCGAGATGATGGTCGCCGAGGCGCCTCAGGCGATCGGACGCAGCCATCTGCACCTGGCGTCCATGAGCGGAGAGGATGCATTCAACTCGCTCACCCTGGGCAACCGCGGCGACGCGGGCTCGCTGTTCAAGGGGCTGAAGCTGAGACAGTCGCGGGCGAAGTCGCGCTACGCACTGGCCTCCCTCAGCCTCGACCACGAGCTGAACCAGACCACGTGGACTGAGGAGGCTCCCGAGAGCACAGGCGCGCTTGCTGACACGCCTGTGGCCAGTGAGGAGTCGGCCACACCGTCCTCCGACGAAAAGACCGCTGATACGGATGCCGCCGCTAAGCAACGCGCCGAGCAGGAGCGTGCCGAGAAGAAGGAATCTGCGGAGGCGAAAGAAGCCGCAGAGGAACGCGCCGCACGCAAGAGGACGCAAGCTCGCGCCGAGCGCCGCTCGCACGCCTCCCGCACGGCCAAATCGGAGCGGAGCCGCTCGCGCGAGCGCGTAGCTTTCTCCGAGCGCGGCTATGAGCGCCGCCCGGAGCGGCGCGACCGCTCCGCCGAGCAGATCACCTCGCTCGGGATCAGGGCCAGCGTCTCGTCGGTCTACTAACGAGCTACTGCAAAGGGACGTCGGCGGGCCGGCTCGGCTCGCCGGCGTCTTTGCGTTTGGGCAGCTCGACGAACAGATCGAACTCGGCCTCCAAAGCATCGAGGAAGGTCGCGACGAGATCCAGAAGCACCCCGAGGGGCACGCGCCGGGCGACCAGAAAGCCGTCTCCGGCTGCGATGGGTGCGGTATCGGCGATGGCCGGCGCATCCTCGGCAATGAGACCACGGCTCCTCAGATAGGCGATGAGATCGTCGCCGGTGTCGAAGTCGGTGGCGCTCAGATCGCCGCACTCGGCCACAGCATCGAGAAGAATGGCCGTGCCCGCCACGTAGAGGCGGGTGACGCCCGAGAACCTTTCATCATCGCTGGCGACGGCTGCCGCCCACTCGCGCGCCTTCAGCAGGCGGGCGATCAGGGTCAGCTCGAACGTCTTGATGCGCTCCACCGCGCCGCGTTGGCCGGCGCGGATCTTCGCGATCGCCTCCGCCGAGCGCGGCGGCGCTTCCGTCCACACGTAGCGGACGCGCGCCAGATCCTCGCCCGCGGCCAGCGCCGCGTCGAGATGCTCGGCCAGCAGGTAGACGCTGTGGGGAGCAGGGCGGGCGAGCGTCTTGGACGCGTCGGACATCAATCCTCCAAGCGGGGGTGGGGTAGGCAACGCGACGCGACGTCGCTCGCAACGCTTCAGCTGATTTCAGAGTATGCAATCGCCGCGCTGTCCTCCGCTCCGTCATCCCGGGCTCCTGGCGGTGGATGGCTTCGCCGTGACGCCGGGATGACGCTGCTGAGAGGAGAGATGAGCAAACAACGTTCGCGCGGTCGTGCCCGACCATGCCCTTCCAGAACTCGACGCTGCGCCGTGCATCTTGGACACGCCTGTCGGTCCGTTCAGCGCGGCGCTCGACGATGCGAAGCTTCAGAAACGCGCTGATCAGCGCTCGCTCCGCTCGCAAGGGACCGACACCTCGCGTGAAGGCCTCCTTGCGCATCTGGTCGGGGTATGGGCTCATCATCACGAGCACCCGCTCGTGCCGCCGCAGGTGTCGCACTTGAGGCACGTGCCGTTGCGCACCAGCGTGAAGTTTCCGCACTCGCGGCAGGCCTCGCCCTCATACCCGCGAATGCGCGCCTCCGCCCGCCGATTGGCCTCGCGCCCCTTCACCGACACTTCCGTGCGTGCCACGGTGGTGCGTGCGTACATGACCTCGGTATCGGGCTTGAGAGCGGTGGCGCCTTCGGTGTGCGGGAAGGCGGTCGTCAGCTCGCTTTGCAAAGCCGTGACGGCGTTCCCCTCATCCAGGGACTCGCGGCTGGCAAAGCTCACGACGGCACCGCGGGTCAGACCGCGCGAGATGAGCTTCTGAGCGCGCTCGTCCAACCCGAGCTTGTCGTCGGTGTCCTCGTCCGAGGATCCGAGCCCGGTGCCGCCCACGATCTCGCGCGGATCGACGTGCGCCAGGTCGTGGCGCCCGAGGTAGGAGACGGCGAGCTCGCGGAAGATGTAGTCGAGCACCGAGGTTGCGTTCTTGATGGTCTCGTTGCCGGTCACGAGGCCCGCCGGCTCGAAGCGCGTGAAGGTGAACGCCTCGACGTACTCTTCCAGCGGCACGCCGTACTGCAGGCCCAGCGAGATGGCGATGGCGAAGTTGTTCATCAGCGAGCGGAAGGCGGCGCCTTCCTTGTGCATGTCGATGAAGATCTCGCCGAGGCGCCCGTCCTCGTACTCGCCCGTGTGGAGATACACCTTGTGGCCGCCCACGGTGGCCTTCTGCGTGTAGCTCTTGCGGCGGTTGGGGAGCTTCTGGCGCTCGTGGACGCGCTCGATGATGCGCTCGACGATCCGCTCGGCTGCCGCAGCCGTACGCGCTGCTGCCGGCTTGTCGGCGTGAAGCTGCTCGGCTGCCTCATCCTGTTCGTCGATATCGTCGCCCAAGATCTGCGAGTTGAGCGGCTGCGAGAGCTTGGAGCCGTCGCGGTAGAGCGCATTCGCCTTGAGGGCGAGGCGCCAGGAGAGCATGTAGCTCGCCTTGCAGTCCTCGACGGTCGCCTCGTTCGGCATGTTGATGGTCTTGGAGATGGCGCCCGAGATGAACGGCTGCGCGGCCGCCATCATGTGGATGTGGCTGTCGACCGAGAGATAGCGCTTGCCCTTGCGGCCGCAGGGGTTGGCGCAATCGAAGACGGGCAGATGCTCCGGCTTCAGGCGCGGAGCACCCTCGAGCGTCATGGCACCGCATATGTGCTCGTTGGCGCCCTCGATCTCCTTCTTGGAGAACCCCAGGTGGGTGAGGAGGTCGAAGGACGGGTCGTTGATCAGCTCCGCGGGCACCTTAAGCTTCCCGACTAGGACGTCCTCGCCGAGCGTCCAGCGGTTAAAGACGAACTTGATATCGAAGGCCGTGGCCAGCCCGCTCTCGACCTTCTCAAGCGACGCGTCGTCGAAGCCCTTGGTCTTGAGCGTGGTGCGGTTGATCGCCGGGGCCTGGCCGAGCGAGCCGTGCCCGACCGCATAGGCCTCGATCTCGGCAATCTCGTTCTCCTTGTAGCCGAGCGTGCGCAGCGCCTCGGGCACCGCCTGGTTGATGATCTTGAAGTAGCCGCCGCCGGCGAGCTTCTTGAACTTAACCAGCGCGAAGTCGGGCTCGATACCCGTCGTGTCGCAGTCCATCACCAGGCCGATGGTGCCCGTCGGCGCGACGACGGTCGCCTGCGCGTTGCGGAAGCCGTGGGCCTGGCCGAGCGCGATGGCGCGGTCCCAGGCGCGCGTCGCTGCCTCGATGAGCGCGGCGTCGGGGCAGGCTGCGTGGTCGAGCGGCACCGGGTTGGTCGCGAGCTTCTCGTAGCCGTCGGCCTGGCCGTAGGCGGCGCGCCGGTGGTTGCGGATGACGCGCAGCATGTCGGCGGCATTGGGCTGGTAGCCGGGGAAGGGCCCGAGCTCGCGTGCCATCTCCGCCGAGGTGGCATAGGAGACGCCGGTCATGATCGCCGAGATGGCACCGCATATGGCGCGGCCGGCAGGCGAGTCATAGGAGATGCCCGAGGCCATCAGCAGACCACCGATGTTGGCGAAGCCCAGCCCCAACGTGCGGTAGCGGTAGGAGAGCTCGGCGATCTGGCGCGATGGGAACTGCGCCATCAGCACCGAGATCTCGAGCACGATCGTCCACAGGCGGCAGGCATGCTCGAAGGATGCGACGTCGAACTGAGCGGCGGGGATCGGCCCGTCGGCTGCACCGGCGCTTGCCGCTTTCGGCTGGCTGTTGTCCCCGGTCCTGAACGTCATGAGGTTCATGGACGCCAGATTGCAGGCCGTGTCGTCGAGGAACATGTACTCCGAGCAGGGGTTGGAGGCGCGGATCGGTCCGCTCTTGGGGCAAGTGTGCCAGTCATTGATGGTGGTGTGGAACTGGATGCCGGGGTCGGCGGACGCCCAGGCGGCATGTCCGATCTGATCCCACAGATCGCGCGCCTTCAGCGTCTTGGTGGGCTTGTCGGAAAGACGCGCGTTGAGCTGCCAGTCCTTGTCGGCCTCGACGCTCTCCAGGAACGCGTCGGTGACGCGCACCGAGTTGTTGGAGTTCTGGCCCGAGACGGTGAGATAGGCCTCCGAGTCCCAGTCCGTGTCGTAGGTCGAGAACTGGATGTCGGTGTAGCCCTGCTTGGCGAACTGGATGACGCGCAGAATGTAGTTGTTGGGTACCTCGTCACGGCGCGCTTCCTTGATGGCGCGCTTCAGGGCCGGATTCTTGGCGGGGTTGAAGCAGTCCTCGTTGTCGGCCTCGCAGTTGACGCAAGCCTTCATGACGGCGGCGAGGCGCTTCTGGCAGATCTTGGAGCCGGTGACGAGGGCGGCGACCTTCTGCTCCTCCTTCACCTTCCAGTTGATGTACTCCTCGATGTCGGGATGGTCGACGTCGACGACGACCATTTTGGCCGCGCGCCGCGTGGTGCCGCCCGACTTGATGGCGCCCGCCGCGCGGTCGCCGATCTTGAGGAAGCTCATCAGGCCCGACGACTTGCCGCCGCCCGACAGCTTCTCGTTGGCGCCGCGCAGCTTGGAGAAGTTGGAGCCGGTGCCGGAGCCGTACTTGAACAGGCGCGCCTCGCGCACCCACAGGTCCATGATGCCGTTCTCGTTGACGAGATCGTCCTCGATCGACTGGATGAAGCACGCGTGCGGCTGCGGGTGCTCGTAGGCGGAATCGGAGACGGTGAGCTTGCCGGTCTCGTGGTCGACGTAGAGGTGGCCTTGGCCGGGGCCGTCGATGCCGTACGCCCAGTGCAAGCCGGTGTTGAACCACTGCGGACTGTTGGGGGCCGCCATCTGCATGGCCAGCATGTAGCGGTGCTCGTCGAAGAAGGCGCGCGCGTCCTCCTCCGAGGTGAAGTAGCCGCCCTTGAGGCCCCAGTAGGTCCAGGTGCCGGCGAGCCGGTCGAACACCTCGCGCGCGTCGGATTCGCCGCCGTAGCGCTCGGACTTGGGCAATTCGGCTAGGGCGCGCTCGTCGGGAGTGGAGCGCCAGGCCCAGGACGGGATCTGCGTCTCCTCCACCTTTTTCAGGCGGCGGGCGACGCCGGCCTTGCGGAAATATTTCTGAGCGAGGATGTCGGCGGCGACCTGGCTCCAGTGGGCGGGGACGTCGAAGCCCTCGAGGCGGAAGACGACGGAGCCGTCCGGGTTCTTGATCTCGCTGGTGGCGCGCCGAAATTCGATCGTCTCGTATGGCGACTGGCCGGCTTTCGTGAAGCGCCGCGTGATCTTCATTAGTCTTCCCCCGTATCGCAGAGTTTGAGTTTGGGAAGCGCCAACGCGGACACGAGGGGGCGCGAAAATCGTTTTTTGCTACGTTTTTCTGTGTCTTCTGCGGCACCAGGTTTGATGCCAAAGACACACACATCCCCTCAACCGGGAACCGAAATCCCCGGCTGTGGCGTACGCATTGTCTGGAGTGGGTCGACGGACCCGACTGGAACTAGGGCGCGCAATCCCCGGCGAGACGACCCCCCTGTCTGGGCACCCGCAGCGGCAAGATCACGCCCACTCAAACTCGCCGATTCGTCACTGAATGCCAAAGGGTTTGTATGTTGTCGGTCGCACCCATACTAGATGTAGATAGGCTGTTGAAAAGCAGCGTGGAAGCTGTTGACCGTCTGTTCGTGGCGGTAAGGGGCGAAGCACGGCCGCAACTGGGTTTCTGAGACGCTTTTGCCGCTGTGGACCGTGTCGTGCGGCCGTCATCCTCACCTAAGACTATTTCGATTCCGGGGGGCAGGGCTGTTGCTCATCTGCCGCGGTTCGAGGTCTACTGGACAGACAGGTGCGCGCTCCGTTATTCGGGGTGTGTGCAATTGCGAAAGGCGGGTCGCGAAATGGGCATTCTGCGCGAGATGTTTAGCTGGTGGGACGGGAATACCTGGGGCACCCGCCTGACCATCTGGAACCAGGGCCGCCTGATCGGCAAGGACGAGTTCGGCAACCGCTATTACGAGCAGAAAAAGGGCGTGGGCCCGCTGGGGCGGCCGCGCCGCTGGGTCACCTACACCGGTTTTGCCGAGGCCTCGAAAGTGCCCGCAGACTGGCACGGCTGGCTGCACTATACGTTCGACAAGCCGCCGACCGAGGAGCACTACCAGCCCCGCCCGTGGCAGCGGCCGCACCTGATGAATATGACGGGGACGTCCCAGGCCTACCGCCCGCCGGGCTCGATTTTGTCACGCGGCGTCAGGCCCAAAGGCACCGGCGACTACAAGCCCTGGCGGCCGGAGCCGTGACGGGCCCAACTTCGGACAAACAGGGCCTGCAAAGACGTTATGGCACAGGCGCAAGACGTTATGGCCGCGGGTAAAGGCGCCATGCAGCGACGCAATAAAGCACGGGATCTGCGCGCGCGGCTGACCGTCGTGACCCTCATTGCCGCCGGCGCCGCTTTATCCCCGTCCGTGCGCGCCGAGCGCATCTCCAACGGCGTCGCCGTCTTCGCCGCCCTCGACAAGGTGACGGCGCGCACCTCCAAGTTCGAGGTTCCGCTCAACGAGACGGTGCAGTTCGGCGCCCTGAAAGTGACCCCGCGCGTGTGCTATTCGCGCCCGCCCACCGAGCAGCCCAAGACCACCTCCTTCGTGGAGGTCGACGAGATCGAGCTCGACGGCCAGGAAAAGCGCATCTTTACGGGCTGGATGGTGGCCGAGAGCCCCGGCCTCAACGCGGTCGAGCACCCCGTGTTCGACGTGTGGCTGACCGACTGTGAAAAGCCGACCGGCTCGATGGCGCAGCAGCAGGGCGACGAGCCCACTGCAGAGGGTGCAGAGCAGCAGCCGCAGCTGCAGTTCGCGCCCCCGCGCCGGCGCGTGCGCCGCTAGGTAGCCCCACCACGCCCCGGGCCAATGGTCACATCCCAAGTGAAGTGGGCCAAAGACCGCGGCGACTGTCGCGGCGATGTCATACAATCGCGCTTCCTTCGTGCTCACCGGCATCCATCCGTGCTTTGAGAGGAAGATCATTATGCGCTCGGTATCCCGCGTCCGCCTCCTGTTCGCAGGCGTCCTTCTGATCCTTGCCCCCATCGCCGCGCACGCGGAGGAGGCCACCGCCGAAGGGCTCGTCGATGCCTTGAACGCGGTCTTCGGCAAGCATGCAGCAACGCGCGCCGGACACGCCAAGGGGTTCTGCATCAAGGGGACCTTCACGCCGAGCGCGGAAGCGTCGAACTACTCGAAGGCACCGCACTTTGCCGCTACCGCGCCCGTTCCCGTGCTGGCCCGCTTCTCGCTGGGCGGTGGCAATCCGCATGCCGCCGACAATGCCAAGGACCAAGCGCGCGGGCTCGCACTCAAGTTCGACCTCGGCAAAGACGGCACCACCGACATGGTGATGATCTCCACGCCGGTGTTCATCGCCAGGACGCCGGAGCAATTCCTGACGCTGCTGCAGACGGTGGCCAGCAAGGACGACGACAAGATCGCCGCGTTCTTCAAGGCCAACCCCAACACGACCCGGCAGGGCGAGTGGCTCAACGCGCACCCTGTGCCGGCGAGCTACGCCACCACCACCTACTACGGCGTCCACACCTTCACGCTCACCAACGCCAAGGGCGACAGCCAGATCATCAAGTGGGAGGTCGTGCCTACGGGCGGCGAGGTGGGCTTGAGCGACGAGGAGGCCAAGGCCAAGTCGCCGGACTTCTACAAGGGCGAGCTGACGGAGCGGCTCGCCAAGGGCCCCGCCATGTTCCATCTCATGGCCGTTCTCGGACAGCCCGGCGATGACCTCGATGATCCGACGGCCTTCTGGCCGGAGGGCCGCGGCAAAGTCGACATGGGTACCTTGTCCATCCTCGCGCTGGAGGACGATGCAACCTGTGACGGGGGCATCTTCGATCCCACCAGCCTCGTCGACGGAATCGCGGGGCCGGCCAACGACACGCTTTTCCCCATGCGCTCGTCCGCCTATGCCGTATCGTACGGGCGGCGCCTCGAGTCCGGGGCACAGTAAGTCTCCCCCGCGGAGTCCGGTCGGGCGCGGGCACCAGGGTCCGCGTCCCTCTGCGGCTCGGGACATCGAGGTCTCGATTGGACAGCGACGAGCTTACCCGTCTCGAACAGCGGCTGGGGCGCCTGCACGCCCGGCAGCGCCTCGGCGTGGAACGCGACCACGAGGCGCAGGTGTTCGGGCAAGGCCTCAATTTCTTTCACATCGAGAACTCGCAGCTCTCCGCTTTCGTCATCGAGTACGCCCTGAAGGCCACGGGTCTCTACTGGCGCGGCGCCAAGAATGCGGCGCGGGTTCGCGTCAAGCGCAACCGTGTCGCCTGCCATGCGCTGCCGCCGGCCTTCGACGGCTTCTCGATCCTGCACTTGAGCGATCTGCACTGCGACATGAGCGAGCGCGCCATGCGCCGCGTCGCCGAGCTCGTCGGCACGCTGCCCTGCGACCTGTGCGTCATCACGGGAGACTTCCGCGGGCCGACCTTCGGGCCCTTCGAGCCGGCGCTGGCGACCGTCGCCGGCCTGCGCGCCAAGATATCGAGCCCCGTGCTCGCCGTGCTCGGCAACCACGACACCGCGCGCATGGTGCCGGGGCTGGAGGCCATGGACATCAAGGTGCTCGTCAACGAGTGCGAGACGATCACGCGCGGCGACGCGACGATCCACGTCGCCGGCGTCGACGACCCGCATTTCTACCGCGCCGACAACATCGAGAAGGCGAGCGCCGATATTCCGCTCGAGGCATTCTCCATCCTGCTCGCCCACACGCCGGAGATCTATCGCCAGGCCGCGCACGCAGGCTTCAATCTTCTGCTGAGCGGCCACACGCATGGCGGCCAGATCTGTCTGCCGGGCGGCGTCGCCATCACGCTCGATTCCGTGCTGCCGCGGCGGATGGGTGCCGGCGCGTGGAAGCACCACGACATGCACGGCTATACGTCGGTGGGTGCGGGCTCGTCGGTGGTGCCGGTGCGCTTCAACTGCCCGCCGGAGATCACGCTGCACACGTTGCAGAAAGTGTGACGGCGGTCAGGGCGGGCATCGTCCGCTCTTCCCTTGAGGTGCCGCCGCGCGCGACCCCCGCAGCGAGGTCGGCTATGGGCCGATTGTGTTGAAGAAGTCCGTTGAGGACGCCAGCGAACAGTGATTTCGTGGGAGGGGGCAGCGACGGAGGCTGGCGATGATGGGATGGCAGACGGCGGACCAGGCGCGGTTCTTCTACGAGTTCCACCTCGACGAGCGCGTCCCAGCCGATCATCTTCTCCGCCGCATCGATGTGTTCGCAGCAACCGCGCTTGGCGATCTGCGCCGTAAGCTCGCCGAGCACTATAGCCACACCGGCCGGCCTTCCATCGACCCGGAGCTTCTCATCCGCATGCTCATCGTGGGGTATTGCTACGGCATCCGCTCGGAGCGCCGACTGTGCGAAGAGGTCGCCGACCGGCTGACGTTCCGCTGGTTCTGCCGGTTGGATCTCGACGACAAGGTTCCCGACCACTCGACGTTCTCCAAGAACCGGCACGGGCGCTTCCGCGATAGCGATGTGTTGCGCCACATCTTTGAGCGCGTCGTGCTCGCCTGCATTACGGCCGGCCTCGTCGGTGGAGATGGGTTCGCCGTTGACGCGAGCCTCATCGAGGCCGACGCCAACAAGGGCCGCTCAATCCCCGGTGCTGAATGGAGCAAAGAGCGTGATCCAGCAACGGCGAGCCACGCCGTGAAGGAGTATCTGGCGACGCTCGACGATGCGGCCTTCGGCGCGGCGAGCGAGGTCACCCCTAAGTTCGTCTCGCCGTCCGATCCGGCAGCCCAGTGGACGGGAGCAATGAAGAGCGCTGCGTTCTTCGCCTACGCCGACAACTACCTGATCGACGTGAAGGCCGGCATCATCCTTGACGTGGAGGCTTCTCGCGCCATCCGCCAGGCCGAGGTCGGTGCCGCGCGCACCATGATTGAGCGCACACAGCAACGCTTCGGTCTGAAGCCGAAGCTACTCGCCGCTGATACAGCCTACGGCTCGGCGCCCATGCTCAACTGGCTGGTCGAGGAGAAAGGTATCGCTCCGCACATCCCCGTCATCGACAAGTCGGCGCGCGAGGACGGCAGCTTCAGCCGAGCCGACTTCCGCTACGATGAGGACGAGGATGTCTACATCTGCCCGGCCAACAAGGCACTCAGGACCAGCGGCACGATCGTCAACGACGAGCAGCGGCTCTATCGGGGTGCAACGGCCGACTGTCGCAGCTGTCCGCTAAAGCCGCGCTGCTGCCCGAAGGAGCCCGTGCGCAAGATCCCGCGCAGCGTCTACGAGGCGGCGCGCGACGTCGCCCGATCTTTGTTCGGCACCGAGGCCTACGCGCAGTCACGCCGTGATCGCAAGAAGGTCGAGATGCAGTTCGCCCATCTGAAACGCATCCTGCGCCTCGACCGGTTGCGCCTACGCGGGCCACGTGGTGCCAGGGATGAGTTTCTGCTCGCCGCCACGGCGCAGAACCTGCGCAAGCTCGCAAAGCTCATTATCCGGCCGCCGCCCGATCACAGAGCCGCGTGTGTCGCGTCAGCGTAGGTGGCGTCAGTGAGGCGCGTTACAGACCGCCCCTGGCGTCGGGCGGCAAAAATCGAGGCGGTCACACCGCCGCGCCGCTCTTCCAGGCGACTTTATCAACAAAATCGGCCAATAGCTGCCGTGAGCAAATGCGGAACGTGGGGAACTTGGAAAATCCCCGGGCGGCGTCGGTTTGGTCAGACGGCTTCCCGGCTTTACCGCACTGCCGAGACTTTCAGCCCTACGCCTGACACGACCGACATGAGCCCCCCAACACGCACACACGTCGGAACGACTGTACGCAGAACAACGCAGCTAGTAAGTGAATTCAGTCGATTTTCATAGCATTCTCAGACACATGTGGCCCTCACGGCACAACTGCCATGATGCTGTGACCACCCATTGGTTTGCCTTTGCAGCGTTGATTGCAATTACCGCTCCTGCATATGCGCAGCAGCGTGACCCTTGGACCGGGTTTAGCATTGCCGTCGGTGCCGGCGCTGCAAACATTGACTTGAGCGGCGCTTCCGCGTCGCGGATGGCTGAAACTGGCTCTCCTTGCAATAGCCCTTCTGATGCGCCGTGCGACAAGAGTTGGCTCGAGTTACAGGGCGAGACGCCCTTTGGTGACGATGGATGGCGTGGCTTCGGGACTATGCAGGTGGGCTACGTGAGCTGCTGCCGGTCTCGTGGACACGAACCTAAGCTAATCGTATCTGCTCCTCGAATGCCACTGGGCTGACATAGCCCAGCGTCGAATGCCGCCGTCGAGGGTTATAGAACCGCTCGATGTAGTCGAACACATCAGCCCTGGCCTGGTCCCGTGACCGGTAGACCTTGCGCGCCGTCCGCTCGGTCTTGAGCGAGGAGAAGAAGCTCTCCATGGCAGCATTGTCCCAGACGTTGCCCGAGCGTGAGAGGCTGCAGAGGACGCCGTGCTCGGCCATCAGCCTTTGACACTGCTCGCTCGTGTACTGGCTGCCGCGATCAGAGTGATGCAGCAGCTCGCGGGGCCGTCCGCGCCGCCAGATCGCCATCACGAGCGCATCAGTGACGAGCTCCGCCGTCATCGCCGCGCGCATCGACCAGCCGACGATGCGCCGAGAGTAAAGATCGAGCACGACCGCCACATAGAGCCAGCCCTCGCCCGTCCAGATGTAGGTGAAGTCGGCCACCCACTTGCGGTTGGGCGCCGGCGCGTGGAAGCGGCGGTCGAGCACGTTGCCGGCCAGCTCGGTCGCCGGGCGCGCGCCGCTGTCGGCGGGCAACCGGCGCCGTCTTGGCCGCGCTTTCAAGGCATTGAGCCGCATCAAGCGCTCGATGGCATGCAGGCCGCAGCAGAGACCGGCAGCCAGCACGTCGTGCCAGACGCGCCGCGCGCCGTAGGTCCTATCGCTATCGAGGAAGCTCTTGCGGACCTCCCGCGTCAGCACCTCATCGCGCCGGGACCGATCGCTCGGTGGCCGCGTCAGCCAGGCATAGAAGCCACTGCGCGAGACACCGAGCGCCTCGCAAATCACAGCCACCGGCCAGATCCCCCGGTGCTTCGCGATAAACGCAAACATCATGTGTGGTCCTTCGCGAAGTAGGCGGCGGCTTTTTTTAGGATGTCGCGCTCGGCCTTGAGCTTCTGCACTTCGCGCCTGAGCCGCTCAATCTCGGCTTGCTCCGGCTTCATCTGGCCCTGGCCGGGAAAGGCCTGCGCCGGATCGACCGCGAAGTCCTTCACCCAGTTGCGCAGCATGTTCTGGTGCAGGTCGAGATCACGCGCCGCCTGCGCAACCGACACCCCACGCTCTCGCACCAACCTCACCGCCTCGAGCTTGAACTCCCGGCTGAAACTCCGTCGTCCCATTCGCCACCTCCAGTCCCATCATGACACCTAAACCAGATGTCCGTGGAACCGGCAGCAGCTCAACGATCAGCGATTTGACAGCATTGTTCTGGGAGCGCTGGCAGATCTAGACTTCTATCCGGGGAATGATGCGCAGGGTACAAGCACCAATTTTGACGTGAGTGCGAGAAGACAAAACTGCCCGGTCCAACCAATGCGGTAATGCGACCCAAGACTACCCTGGCGAGGCTACCTCAGATACCGAGTTCGCACTCGATAGAGTCTTCAACGTGGGCGCGCGTATCGGCTATCTCGCGAATGCGAATAGCCTGCTCTATGTCTTGGGCGGCTACACGCAAGCCTGGATCAACGGCCAGACCACTTTCGCGTCAAACAGAGCGCCGACCGCTTACGGGGCCGCAAGCATGCCTGACGTACTACAGGGCTACTTCGCCGGCGCGGGGGGCGAGTTCGGGCTTGCCCAGCATCTGAACTTTCGGGTCGAGTATCGGTTCGCTGATTACGGCACTGAACAATTGACCAAAACGACCATCGTTGGGAGCACAGCGACGACGGTCACCAACAAGCTTGATGGCCAAATACAGTCGGTGCGCGCCGCGCTCGTCTTGAAGTTGGGCATCGCTTTAACCTCACGCTCGATGCGCGCCGCCACTGGCCTAAGCTTGAGGCTGGCGACCCTCGCATAATTTTCGGGCTGCGGGCCCGGTGACCTGGCGAGAAGGTCGTCCAGGCCTCGGAGGGCGGCTTTGGGTCAGAAGCCGATCCATTAAAGCCGTCGGTTTAGGGTCGGTTCTCACTCAACTGCGGACGACGCATGGCGGCCAGATTGCCTGCCGGGCGGCGCCGCTCACGCTCAATGCCGTGCTGCCGCGGCGGATGGGAAGCGGCGCCTGGAAGCACCACGACATGGACCCAGCGGACGAAGCGTCCCTAAAACGGATCGAAGCCCTCTTCCGAAGTCGCGCTAATCTTCGTTTGCGCCGAGCATCGGGGTCAGAAGGGCAAGCAAGCCCAGGCGCCCAAGCAGGTATGGGGTGCCGTCGCGCTGCACGCCGTCTGCGAGGAGCGGCACGTCGTTGTCGCCGAGCCGTCTTTGCACGTCGTGTGGACAGGGCCCTTGCCCACGCGACCCTTCCCATAGATGACGTTGGCAAGACCGTGCGTCGCAAAGACGTAGGCGATATCGTGGGTCACAGCTTCGCCGACCGCCTCGACCTTGATGCAATTGGCCTGAGCCGTCGCCGAAAGTGCGCAGATCACCGCCATGGCGGCTAAGCCTAGTTTCAAGGAACGCATTTGCCCCTCCAAAAAATGATTTATCCCAGTTTGGAAACTAGTTGAGCGCGTGGCCCTGGACAACAGAATTGGCCTGCGGCAAACGGGTTCTCCCGCAAGGAACCGGAAAGCGTGCCGGATTTGCCACCCATCCCGCGGCCCGTCGTGCCCGGCTCCACCCATCGCCTCCGCGA
>CAVZNR010000048.1:0-15352 GCA_963776675.1 uncultured Alphaproteobacteria bacterium
CCCGGCCTACGCCGGGATGACGTTCAAAGGAGGCGAGGATATTGCCCTCATCCCGCACGCCGACCCGCTATCCCCGCCGGAACACGGCGACGGCCTCGATGTGCGGCGAGTAGAGAAACTGATCGATGGGCGTGACGCGCTCCAGCGCATAGCCGCCGTCGATCAGGATGCGCGCGTCGCGCGCCAGCGTCGCCGGGTTGCACGACACCGCCGCGATCGTTCGCCACCCGCGACTGCGCGAGCACGGCGGCCTGCGCGGCCGCTCCGGCGCGCGGGGGATCGAACACCACCGCATCGATGCGTTCGAGCTCGCGCACCGACAGCGGCTCGCGGAAGAGATCGCGTCCCTTGGCCTCGATCGGCTTCAAGCCCGGCGTGCGCTTGGCCGCGCTTTCCAGCGCCGCGATCGCCTGGCGGTCGCCGTCGACGGCGAGCACGGTGGCCTTCGTCGCCAATGGAAACGTGAACGTGCCGAGCCCGCAGAACAGATCGGCGACGCGCTTGGCGCCGCTCAAGGCCGTGCCGACGAGGCGCACCATCTCGGACTCTGCGGCAGGTGCGGCCTGCAGGAACGCGCGCGGCGGCAGCACGACGTTGGCGGGACCGAAGCGCACCGCCGGCACCGTGCTCTGATACAGCGTGTCGCCGGCAATGGTCACGCGCGCGAGCCCGGCCGCGGCGGCGGCGTGCGCCAGGCGCTCGCGCACCTCCGGCCCCAGCTCGCCGGGAAAATCCTCGATCGCCACGTCGAGCCCGTTGGCGGCGAGCGTCACGGTGAGGCGCACGGGCAGGCGCCGCGAGGCCAAGGGCTCCACCAGGCGCTTCAAGCCGGGCAGCGCGCGCACGATGGCCGACGCCGTCACCGGGCACTCCTGCAGATCGACGATCTCGTTGCCTTTGGCCTCGAAGAACCCCAGCACGATGCCGCGCCCGGTGCGCCGCGCCGACAGCGTCGCCCGGCGGCGCGCGCCCAGCCCCACGCTCACCACGTGCGCAACCGGCGCCTCGATGCCGCGCGCCGCAAACGCCGCCACCACCTGCTCGCGCTTCCAGGCGAGATAGGCGCCGCGCTCCATGTGCTGCAGCGCGCAGCCGCCGCAATGCGTGAAATGCCGGCATTGGGGTGCGACGCGCTCGGGCCCCGAGGCGAGCACGGCGACGAGGCGCGCCCGCTCCCCATGCCCCTCCACCAGAACCTGCTCGCCGGGGAGCGCGTAGGGCACATAGACGGGCCCCGACGACGTCTCCGCGATGCCGTCGCCCTGGGCGCCGAGGCGCGCGATGTCGAGAGCCTGCGTGTCACCCATCCTTCAACGCGCCGATCAGAAATTCCTCGTTGCCCGATCCGCCTCGTATCGGCGACGCAATGACGCCGACAACGCTCCAGCCTTTCTGCCCGGCAAGCCAGCGTCGTCACCGCGTCGGCCGCCGCCGCGCGCGCGTCCGGATCGCGCACGATGCCGCCCTTGCCGACGAGAGCCGGGCCCACCTCGAACTGCGGCTTGATGAGCGCTGCCAGCCACGCGCCGCGTGCGGCCAGCGCCAGCGCGGCGGGAAGCGCCTTGGCAAGAGAGATGAAGCTCACGTCGGCGACGATGGCCGTGACCGTCTCGGGAATGAGCGCGGGCGTGAGCGTGCGCGCGTCGCACCCTTGCAGCGAGACGACGCGCGGATCGGATTGCAAGCGCGCGTGCAACTGATCATGACCCACATCGACGGCGTAGACCGTCTTGGCGCCGCGGTCCAGCAGCACCTCGGTGAAGCCTCCCGTCGAGGCGCCGACGTCGAGCGCGATCCGCCCCTCCGGGTCGAGACCGAAGGCATCGAGCGCCGCGATCAGCTTCGCGCCGCCCCGCGACACGCCGCCGACGCTCCCCGGCTCCAGTGCGAGCACCTGCTCCAATCCCACCTCCGCGCCGGCTTTCGTGCACACGCGTGCATCCACCAGCACCTTCCCATATTTGATCAAATCGCGCGCCCGCGACCGGGTCGGAACCAGCCCACGCTCGACAAGACTGACATCCAGGCGCTTTCGCATGATTCGAAGTGTAGCTATCTTTACCCCAGCACTCAAAAGTCAGTGCAACCCCAAACGGAGGCCACCCATGAGATTAGCCCTCGCCGCCACCCTGCTCGCGCTCTCGCTCGCAGCGTGCGGAGACGACAGCTCCAAGACGGCTGAGAAGACCGCCGAGGCGATGAAGCCGGAGGCCGCCAGCGAGACGCCGGCCCCGATGGCCGAAAAGGCCGCGCCTGCGCCCGAGGCCTCCGACCGCACGCCCTCGCCGCCCGGCGCCAAGGTCATGATCCTGGAGCCGGCCGACGGCTCAACCGTGACGAGCCCCGTCACCGTCAAGTTCGGCGTCGAGGGCATGGAGGTCGTGCCCGCCGGCACCGACGCAGCCCAACAGCGGACACCATCACCTGTTCATCGACTCCAAGCTCGACGACGCCAGCGCGCCCGTCCCGGCGGATGCCAATCACATCCATTACGGCAAGGGGCAGACCGAGGTTCAGGTCGATCTCGCACCCGGCCCGCACACGCTGCAGGACGTGTTCGCCGACAAGAACCACATCCCCCACGACCCGCCGGTGGTTTCCGACGTGGTCAACATCACGGTAGAGTAGGAATCCGCCGGCTTCTTCGGGACGGTCGCACCATCAGCGCGTCATGAAGATGCCATGCTTCGCATGGACGAGACGCCAGGGTGCGCCGGGACGGTGCGACCGTTCCGATAGCCGAGCAGAGATCATGACAACAACACCCAAGAGAGACATCGAGCTGGTGTGGCTTCCCAAGGGAGCCAAGGCCACGGGCAACGACTTCGCCAAAGGCGAGCCCTGGCCCGCGCTCGAGGACGCCATCATTCACGCCCGCGAGACGGTGCGCGCGGACCGGAGCGTGGCGTGGATCCGCTGCGACAAGAAATTCATCCTGTCGCCCGAGGACATCATCAATGCGTATGGCGACGTGAAGCGCGGCGACTGACGCCCGACGCTGCAATCGTCAGGCGCGGCTCGCCTCGCCCAGCAGCGTCTCGCGGCCGAGCGCGCCGAGCACGGTGGCGACGATGCCGGGTGCCGACAGGCCCGCCAGCTCGTACATGCGCTCAGGCTTGTCCTGATCGATGAACTGATCGGGCAGCGCCATGGTGCGCACCTTGAGACCGCGGTCGAGCAGGCCGCTATCGGCGAGGAACTTCAGGACGTGGCTGCCGAAGCCGCCGACCGAGCCCTCCTCCACCGTCACCAGCACCTCGTGGCTCTGCGCCAGTCGGCGGATCAGATCCTCATCCAAGGGCTTGGCAAAGCGCGCATCCGCAACCGTCGCCGAAAGCCCGAAGCCGGCAAGCTGCTCGGCGGCCTTCAGGCATTCCTGCGCGCGCGTGCCGAGCGACAGCAGCGCCACCGCCGTGCCCTCGCGCAGGATGCGGCCCTTGCCGATCTCGAGCGGGCGGCCCTCCTCGGGCAGCTCCACGCCGAAGCCTTCCCCGCGCGGGTAGCGGAACGCGCACGGGCGGTCGTCGATCGCCGCGGCGGTCGCCACCATGTGCTTCAGTTCCGCCTCGTCGGCCGCCGCCATGACGACGAACCCCGGCAGGCAGGACAGGTAGGCGAGGTCGAAGGAGCCCGCGTGCGTCGGGCCGTCGGCGCCGACGAAGCCCGCCCGGTCGATGGCGAAGCGAACGGGCAGCCGCTGGATGGCGATGTCGTGCACCACCTGGTCGTAGGCGCGCTGCAGGAACGTCGAGTAGATGGCCGCGAACGGCTTCAGGCCTTCGGACGCAAGCCCGCCGGCGAAGGTCACCGCGTGCTGCTCGGCGATGCCGACGTCGAAGGTGCGCTCGGGGAACTCGCGGCCGAACAGGTCGAGCCCGGTGCCGTCCGGCATGGCAGCCGTGATGGCGACGATCTTGTCGTCCTTCCTCGCCTCCTGGATCAGGCTCTCGGCGAAGATGCGCGTATAGCTCGGCGCATTCGCCTTGGGCTTCACCTGCGCGCCGGTGACGACGTTGAACTTGGCGACGCCGTGGTACTTGTCGTCGGAGGCCTCGGCCGGCGCATAGCCCTTGCCCTTCTTGGTGACGGCGTGCACCAGGATGGGGCCCTGATGCGCGTCGCGCACGTTCTTCAGGACCGGCAGCAGCTGGTCGAAGCTGTGCCCGTCGACGGGGCCGACGTAATAGAACCCCAGCTCCTCGAACCAGGCCCCGCCCTGCCACAGGTGGCGCGTATATTCCTCCATGCGCGCGGCGCGCCGCTCCCAGCTCTTGGGCAGCTGCTTGGCCAGCTGCTTGGCGATGTCGCGCAGGTAGAGATAGGTGCCGCTCGAGGTGATGCGCGCCAGATACGCGCTCATGGCCCCCGTCGGCGGCGCGATCGACATGTCGTTGTCGTTCAGCACCACGATCAGGCGCTCGTCGCGCGCGCCGGCATTGTTCATGGCCTCGTAGGCCATGCCGGCCGACATGGCGCCGTCGCCGATCACGCACACCACGTTGTTGGTGCGCCCTTCGAGATCGCGCGCCACCGCCATGCCGAGGCCGGCGGAGATGGACGTGGAGGAGTGCGCCGCGCCGAACGGGTCGTACGCGCTCTCGGTCCGCTTGGTGAAGCCCGACAGGCCCCCCGGCTGACGCAGCGTGCGGATGCGGTCGCGCCGGCCGGTCAGGATCTTGTGCGGATAGGTCTGGTGGCCGACGTCCCAGATGAGGCGGTCGCGCGGCGTGTCGAACACCCAGTGCAGCGCCACCGTCAGCTCGACCACGCCGAGCCCGGCGCCGAGGTGGCCGCCCGTCACCGACACCGCGTCGATCGTCTCCTGGCGCAGCTCGGCTGCGAGCTGGGGCAGATCCTGTTCGGACAGCTGGCGCAAATCCTCGGGTGTCTTCACCCGATCGAGCAGAGGCGTTTTCGAGGTACTGTCCACAGAAGCGTCCACCGTCGATATTGGCCTTTGGTTATGTCACACTTGTGCAGTGCCGCAAGAGAGCATAAATCGCCGCGGCAGCCATAAAAAACAAGCGCGGCCCCTGAGAGCCGCGCCCGCCCGGGTCCAAGGCCCTTTGGCTCTTAGCCCTTGAAAATCTTGCTGAGCTCCTTGTCGAGGCTCTTCAAGTCTTGGTCGATGCACTTGATGAGGTCGCCCTTCTCAGAGCATGCGTTGGCGGCGCTTGCCGGGCGTCGCCGCCATGGTGCCCATCATCAGGCCCGCGGCCGCAAGCACGGACAAGCTCTTCACTGCGAATTTCATGGGTAACTCCCCTACTCTACACTACGCCTCCCCAGTCGGCCGACGATCACCGCGAGCCTCCCCCCGGGGCGCCGATAGAGTACCCGGCTTGTAGGACCCACGCCAGCGTTCCGACGATGGTGGGGGCTGCGCGTTGCCCGTCGCAGCGGCACAAAGGAGCACAAGGCACGCGCCGACCGCGTCGCTGCCAAGAGGAAACTCCCAGATGCCCCGCCGCACGATCGTCGTGAACGACAAGATGCAGAAAGGGTACCGCTACGAGCTGACGGCGCCGGTGGGACGCAGCTTCGACCCCGAGTTCACGCCCGACCTCACGCCCGCCGAGATGCTCCGCCTCGGCGTCTTCGGCGGCAAGTACATGACGGATTCAAAAAAGGAATTTCCCGCAAGCTGGTTCCAGCACGCCAAGCTTTCGCCGGCGGGGAGCGACCCCTCCTTGAACTTCTTCCGCGTCGATGCCAGCCAGCCGCTGTCGGAGTGGCGCCGCAAGGGCTGGATCCACCCGGACGACCCGCGCGGCTGGTTCCAGTGGTACTGCCGCTACTACATGGGCCGGCGCCTGCCGGACGAGGACCACCGCCAGATCAAGCGCTGGAAGGCGATCCGCCGGCACGTGGCGCAGATCAAGAAGAACTGCGAGCCGGGCGACATGACCTGCCGCCGCCGCCAGCGCCAGGCGCTGCTGCACTGGGCCTACGACGGCCGGAAGATTTGAGTTTCCGTCTATCGATCAACCCCTCACCCGCGCCGCATGCTGGCGCATTGCGCGGCCGACCTCTCCCGCTGGGAGAGGTGAAGCCTAGCGCGCGGCTCGCGATTGCGACTTCACCTCTCCCAGGGGGAGAGGTCGCGCGCAATGCACGAGCATGCGCGCGGGTGAGGGGCTGCTAGTCTACCCCTGCGGGTCGAGCGGCTCGGTGCCCTTCGGGCGTGCCGTCGGCGGCAAAGGTGAGCTTCTCGACCTTGGCCTCGGCCTGCTTCAACAGCCGGTCGCAGTGCTCCTTCAGGACCTCGCCGCGCTCGTAGATCGTGATCGACTCCTCGAGCTCCACGTCGCCGCGCTCCAGCCGGCTGACGATCGTCTCCAGCTCCTTGAGCGCGCGCTCGAAGCTCATGTCCTTGATGTCGGCGTGCTTGGCGCTTGTCTTGGCCATGGTCATGTCCATGCAGGGTCCCGAAGTGTTGCGTCGCGGCGCCTATGCACCGACGTCCATCAGCGTCTTGACGTGCACGGCCACCGAGCGGGCCAGCGCGGTCAGATCATAGCCGCCTTCCAGCAAGCGACACGACGCGCCCGTGGCAATGCCTGCCCGCCATGTCGGCGACCTTCTCCGTGGCCCAGGAAAAATCGGCTTCCACCAGGCGCAGGTTGGCGAGCGGATCGGCCTGGTGCGCGTCGAACCCGGCCGAGATCACCACGAGATCGGGGCCGAAGTCGTGCAGCGCCGGGAGAATGCGCGATTCGAACGCGTCGCGGAACCGCTCGCCCGTGTCGCCCGCGCGCAAGGGCGCATTGAAGATGTTGCCGACGCCCGTCTCGTCCAGCGCGCCGGTGCCCGGAAACAGCGGCATCTCGTGCGTCGACCCGTAATAGAGGTCCTTGTCCGACCAGTAGATATCCTGTGTGCCGTTGCCGTGATGCACGTCGAAATCCACGATCGCGATGCGCTCCGCCCCGTGCTTGGCGCGCGCATAAAGCCCGGCGATGGCCGCGTTGGAGAACAGGCAGAACCCCATGGCGTGATCGGCCTCGGCGTGGTGGCCGGGCGGGCGCACCTGGCAGAACGCGTTGGCGGCGCGCCCCGACATCACCGCGTCGACCGCGTGCAGGCCGGCGCCGACCGCGCGCAGCGCCGCCTCCCACGTGCCCGGCGACACGACCGTATCGCCGTCGATGTGGCGCGTGCCGTGGGTGGTGCCGGCGGTGATGTCGCGCATCTTCTCCAGGTGCGCGACCGGATGCGCGAGCAGGATGTGCTCCTCCACGTCCTCGCGCAGCGGCGCCTCCTCGCGCGTGAGGCTCTTGAACACGTCGTGCGCCAGCATCTTGTCGATGGCGCGCATGCGATCGGGGCGCTCGGGGTGTCCGGGCCCCGTATCGTGCTCGACGAAGCAAGGATGCGTGATGAGAAGCGTGGTCATGGGGAGCGTTGCGCCCTTTTTGGTAGCGTTTCCGCGCCCATGTTAGCGCGCTTCCCCAAAAGGACCAGCCCACGCCCGTCTAGCGATGCATTAACGGTGTCATGACGCCGCGAGTAGAGGCGTCAAGACACCGCGCCGATTACCGCTCGCTCATCTTGGCGACCAGCGCCATGAGGTCCGACATCTTCAACACCTCGACGCCCGGGCGGCGGCGGGCGATCGGCCGGCACGAAGAAGTCGGGCGCGAGCGGCGTGCCCGGCACCACGCTGTATTGGCTGAAATCCGTCACGCCGCCCATCTCGTAGAGGAAGCTGTCGTCGAGCAGGAAGTTGCCGGTGAAGCTCTTGGCCGGCTGCTGGAATACGAGGTGCGCGGCGTCGCCGACGATGTCAGGCTTGCGGCTCATGCGCACGACGGCCTCGCCGCCCAGCACGTTGCGGATCGCCGCGGTGTCAACCGTCGTGCGCGGCCACAGCGCGTTGACGGCGATGCCATCGCCTTTCAGCTCCTCGGCGAGCCCGAGGACGCACATGCTCATGGCGTACTTGGTGATCGAGTAGGCGACATGCCCGGCAAACCAGTGCGGCTGCATGTCGAGCGGCGGCGACAGCACCAGCACGTGCGGGTTCTCGGCCTTGCGCAGGTGCGGCAGGCACGCCTTCGTCACGAGAAAGGTACCGCGCGCGTTGACGCCGAGCATCAAGATCGAGACGCTTGGTCGTCGTCGCCTCGATGGGGCCCAACGACAGCGCGCTGGCGTTGTTGACGCAGATATCGATGCCGCCGAAGGCCTCGACCGTTGCCGCGACCGCGCGCTCGATCTCCTCCTCGGAGCGGATGTCGCAGGCGAGCGCCAGGGCGCGTCCGCCGGCGGCCTCCACCTCGGCCGCCGCCGTATCGACGGTGCCTTCCAGCTTGGGATTGGGCTCCTGCGTCTTGGCGACGATCGCCACGTTGGCGCCGTCGCGGGCCGCGCGCTTGGCAATGCCAAGCCCAATGCCGCGGCTCGCACCCGTGACGAATAGCGGTCTTGCCCTTGAGAGATTGCACGTTCACCCCGTCTTTGCTTCAGAGCCGGACATGAGCCAGCTCAAGAACCGGAACGGCAGCATCACCACCCCGAAGAGTTGCAGCATCAGCGACACGAACACCGCCGGCAGTCCGACGACCGGCAGGAACACCAGAAAGTACGCCAGGAAGCGCGCGACCTGCGCCGCCCGATAGCCGAGCGCACTCGTATATTCGGCACGCTGCTCGGCAGGCCACAAGCGCACCCACCATGCCCTCGCCACGTGCCAACCCATGACGCCGGCAACGAGGCCGATGATGTAGGCGAACTGATAGTCGGAGGGAATGTAGGGCACGATGCGGCTGTCGAGCTCGCTCTGGCGCGCCTCGTCGCGCGCGTACACGTCGACCGCCGAGGTCACGACCTCGCCGGTGATGTGCGACACCGCCCCCGTCACCCATTCGCCGACGACGCCGGTGATGGGCGCGGACGTCAGCCCCTCGGGCGCGGCGTGCAGCAGCACGCGGCCGTCGCCGTCGCGCGCCACCGTAATGCGGAAGGCGCCGCGGTTGGCGCCCAGCGCATCGAGAAAATCGCCGAACGTCGCCCGCTTCAGCGCGTCGTCGAGCCCGTCCACGGCAATGCGCTGCCACAGCCAATTGCGCCCGCCGGGCTGGCGCGGCACCGGCGCGTGCAGGAGCACCAGATTGACGTCGGCGTCTTTGGCAGCAGCGATAACGTCGACGATCTTGAGGCTCTGCTCGGGCCCGCTCTCGGGCCGGAAGCGCAACAGATTGTCCTCTACGCGTCCCGTGATCAGCACCGTCTGCCCACGCACCGAGCGCAGCGCGGAGCTAAGCTCGGCGGGATCGATGCGGTCGACCAGCGCGGCCTTGGTGCCGGGCTCCAGCCGCGGCGTCGAGGATAAGGCGGCAGGGCCGCCCGGCTCCAGCGCCAAGGTGCGGATGCTGGCGCGGCTCAACGGCCGCTCGAGCTGCGCGATGCCCTCGTCGAAAAGGCCGGCCTCGTCGAGCGAGACCCGCAAGTGCGGGCGCACCTCGGCGAGAAGCGCGCCGCTGGCGTCCGCGCGCCAGCGGATAGCTGTCGCGGCCGACGACCACGTGCAGCGCGGCGCCATCGGGCAGGTCCTTGATGCGCGCGCGCTCGCCGAACACCGTGTCCTCGGTGAGATAGATCGCGAGCTTGCCGTTGCCCGCATCGGGCAGCAGCGTCGGCACCGCACGGGTGAGCTCGTCGGGCGTGCCGGCGGTGAACACCTCGCCCTCGCGGTTGACGAACTTCCAGTGGCCTTCGGGCGTGGCGTGCGCGGCCAGCACCGCGCCCTTGCCCGCCGAGGGTAGCGCCTTGATGTGGGCCGCCGCCCGGTCGAGCCCGGCGACGCCGTAGCGGGCCACGCGCGTCGCCGCACTCCCGCCGGCCTCGCCGGCCACGCGCCCGAGCCGCGTCAGCCAGTTTGCCTGGGCCACGGGTGCCGCGACCGCGACGAGCAGCGCCGCGCACAGCCCGCGCAGAAACGCAGGGTTGAATTGGAGGACCATTTGCATGGAAAAGAGCCTACACACTGTTGGGACGGAATTCAGCCCAAGCCGCCCGAGGCGGGCAAAATCCTGGTGAGCATCGAAGGCACGACATGGCCATCGTCAAGGCAACGGACAGCGCGATTGCGACCGCGGCGGAGTTTCTGCGCGCTGGCCGCCTCGTCGCCTTTCCCACCGAGACGGTCTACGGGCTCGGCGGCGACGCCACCAACGGCCACGCGGTCGCCGCGATTTTCGCCGCCAAGGGCCGCCCGCGCTTCAATCCGCTGATCGTGCACGTGCCCGAAACGCGCGCCACGCCGACGCACACGGGCGCATGACGCCGCTCGCCAAGCGCCTCGCCGACGCTTTCTGGCCCGGGCCGCTGACGCTGGTGCTCGATCGCAAGCCGGGGTCGCCCCTGTCCGAGCTGGTCTCGGCCGGCCTCGACACGGTGGCGCTGCGCGTGCCCGACCACCCCATCGCGCAGGCGCTGCTCAAGGCGACCGGCCGCCCGCTCGCCGCGCCCTCGGCCAACCGCTCGGGCTCGGTGAGCCCCACCCAGGCCCGCCACGTCGCCGCCGATCTGGAGCAGCAGGTGGCGCTCATTCTCGACGGCGGCGCCACCGCGCATGGCCTGGAGTCCACCGTGCTCGACGCGCGCGGGGAGGCTCCCGTCCTGCTGCGCCCGGGCGCCGTCACCGCCGAAACCATCGAGGCGGTGCTCGGCGTGCCGCTGCAGCGCATCCCCCTCGATGCCACGCGTCCCAGCGCCCCGGGGCAGCTTGCAAGCCACTATGCACCGCGCGCGCGCGTACGCCTCGATGCGGCCGATGGCGAAACCCGGCGAGGCGCTCTTAGCGTTCGGCGCCGGCGCGCCGCCGGCTGCGGGCCCGGTTCTCAACCTCAGCCCGAGCGGCGATCTCATGGAGGCCGCCGCCAACCTGTTTGCCGCCCTGCGCGCGCTCGACGCCACGGGCGCGGAGACCATCGCCGTCATGCCCATCCCCGAAAGCGGGCTGGGCGAGGCCATCAACGACCGCTTGCGCCGCGCGGCGGCGCCGCGGGCGTAAAAAACGACAGAACGTGGGATCTAGTCGGCGAGACCGACGATGGTCGGCTCGGCCCGGGCCGCGACGGGCACGCCGCCGAGCGAAACGGCAACGACGGGCGGCTTGGCGACGGGAGCGACGGCGGCAACGACACTGGGGCCGTGCACCGGATGATCGGGCCAGGCGGCCACGATCGCGTAAGATGTCAGCAAAGAGAAAGTGGCAAGCGTAAAGCTCGCGACCGTCCTGAACATTTGAGAGCCCCCGCCCGCGTTCAAGGATTAACTGACAAGCATTAGAATGAGTCGCCGGCACCTGAGAATCCCTGCCGGTGGGATTTGACCGATCCACGGGCTTTTTGGCAACACTGACCGCGGCCCCGACCGACGCAAAGGGAAACCGATTTGGCGCGCCGACCGTCCAGCACCGCTCTGCCCAGCGCCGCCGGCACCGCGCTGCCCGACGGCGTTTTGCGGCGTTTTTGCGAGATCGTCGGGCCTGAGCACGCGCTCTCCGACCCCGACTTGCAGCTGCCGTACTTGCGCGAATGGCGCGATCTCTACGCCGGTCGCGCGGCCCTGGTGCTGCGTCCCGCTTCCACCTCAGAGGTCGCGGATATCCTGGGGATAGCCAACGAAGCGCGCATCGGTGTCGTGCCGCAGGGGGGCAACACCGGCCTCGTCGGCGGGCAGATCCCCGATGAAAGCGGCTCGCAAGTCGTGCTGTCGCTGTCGCGGCTCACGCACGTGCGCTCCGTCGATGCGGCCGGCAACGCCATGATCGTCGAGGCGGGTCTCACGCTCGCGGGCGCGCACGCCGTCGCCGAGCAGGCCGGCCGGTTGTTTCCCTTGAGCCTCGCCTCGGAAGGCAGCTGCGAGATCGGCGGCGTGCTGTCGACCAACGCTGGCGGCGTCGGGGTGCTCAGCTTCGGGACCGCACGCGCGCTCGTGCTCGGGCTCGAGGTCGTCCTGGCGGACGGCCAGGTGTGGGACGGACTCAGAACGCTCAAGAAGGACAACACCGGCTACGACCTGCGCGATCTGTTCGTCGGATCGGAGGGCACGCTCGGCATCATCACCGCCGCGGCCCTGAAGCTCTTTCCGCAACCGGCGGAGAAGGCCACCGCGTTCGTGGCGCTGCCCGACGTCGCGAGCGTCGCCGCCCTCTTTCGTCTGGCCGAGGCGCGCGCGCATTCCAGCCTCACCGCCTTCGAGTTCATGAGCGGCCTCACCATCGATCTCGTGCTACGCCACGTCGCCGGCACGCACCTTCCGCTGAAGCAGCAAGCGCCGTGGTACGTGCTGCTCGAGATCTCCAGCGGCGAGGACGACGGCACCGCCGCACGCGTGATGGAGGGTATGCTCGCCGCGGCGACGGAGAAGCGCATCGTCAGCGACGGCGTCATCGCCGCGTCGCTGGCACAGGCGCAAAGCCTGTGGCGGTTGCGCGAGGCTGCATCCGAAGCGCAAAAGCCCGAAGGCGGCTCGATCAAGCACGACGTCTCGGTGCCGATCGCGGCGATCCCGGAGTTCCTGGAGAAGGCGGCGCCCGTCGTGGAGCGTGTATGCCCCGGCGCACGCCCCGTTGCGTTCGGACACTTCGGCGACGGCAATGTGCACTACAACGTCTCGCAGCCCCCTGGCATGGACAAGGCCGCCTTCCTGGCGCTGTGGGGCCCCATGTCGGAGGCCGTGCACGACCTCGTCGCCAAGACGGGCGGCTCGATCTCGGCCGAGCACGGCATCGGCCAGATGAAGCGCGATGCGCTGCGCCGCTTCAAGAGCCCGGTGGAGATCGCGCTGATGCGCAAGCTCAAGACCGCGCTCGATCCCAACGGGATTTTGAACCCGGGGAAAGTGCTCTGATCAGCCGACCTCGGCCAAGTCGGCGCCGACTTCGCCTTGCATAGACGCCGGATCGAGCAGGTCCGCCACCGTGCCGAACGCCTCGATGATCTTGCGCTGATCGGCGTCGGACAAATCCGCAAAACCGCGGCTGAACGCCCAATCGAAAATGGGTGGTGCGGTGTGCAGGACCAGTGCGCCCTTCTCGGTCAGCGTCGTGTGCACGATGCGCCGGTCGATAGCGCTGCGCTCGCGCGTGACGAGCCCGCGGCTTTCCAGCTTGTCGAGGATGGTGACGGTCGTCGCCGCGCTCAGGTCGGCGTGCTTGGACAAGGCCGCCGTCGTCACCATGCCGCGCTCCTTCACGGCGTGCAGGATCACGATCTGCGGAATGGTGAGCCCCGTATCGCGCGCGACCTTCTTGGAGCGCATGTCGATGGCGCGCACGATGCGCCGGATCGACTTCATCACTTTCGCCGCGTCTCTGCTGGCTGGGTCGCTCAAGGCCTGTCTCCACTGAAGCGCGTCAATGCTTACACCCCACATCATTTGACCTCAAATTATTTTTGCTCTAATGATTACGCCCAATATGGGCGCCCCCATGAGCCCCCGGCCCCTTGAACCCCCCGATGCGGCGCGCGCCGCTCCGAACCAGCAAGGACCCGACGACCTGGCATGTGTGGAATAGCCGGCGAGATCCGCTTTGACGGAAGCTTTGCCGACACCGCAGCGGTGTCGCGCATGACAAAAGCGCTAGCGCGACGTGGGCCCGACGGCAGCGGCGTCATCGCGCAAGGGCCGATCGCCTTCGGTCATCGGCGCCTCAAGATCATCGACCTCTCTAACAAGGCCGCGCAGCCCATGATCGACCCCGAGCTGGGGCTCATGATCGTGTTCAACGGCTGCATCTATAACTACCCTGAGCTGCGCGCCGAGCTGCAGGCAAAAGGCTATCGCTTCTTCTCCCACGGCGACACCGAGGTCATCCTCAAGGCCTACCATGCCTGGGGAGATGCCTGCGTGGAGCGCTTCCACGGCATGTTTGCGTTCGTGATCACGGAGCGCGAGACGGGCGCGGTGGTCATGGCGCGCGACCGCTTCGGCATCAAGCCGCTCTACTATTCCCAGGACGGCAAGGTTCTGCGCTTTGCCTCAGCACTTCCCGCGCTGGTCGAGGCCGGCGGCATCGACACCACGATCGACCGCGAGGCGCTGCACAACTACATGAGCTTCCACGCCGTGGTGCCGCCGCCGCGCACCATCCTCAAAGGCGTGCGCAAGCTGCCGCCCGCCACCATCCGCCGCTTTGCGTCCGACGGCACCTCGCGCGACCACCGCTACTGGTCGCCGAGCTACGAGCGCAAACCCGGCGACGGGCAGCTTACGCGCGAGGACTGGCGCGACCGCGTGCTGGAAGCGCTGCGGCTCGCCGTGCGCCGGCGCATGGTCGCCGACGTGCCGGTCGGTGTGCTGCTCTCGGGCGGCGTCGATTCCAGCGTCATCGTCGGGCTGCTCGCCGAGCAGGGCCAGAAGGGCCTGATGACCTTTTCGATCGGCTTCGAGGAGGCCAACGGCGAGAAGGGCGACGAGTTCGTCTACTCCGATCTCATCGCCAAGACGTTCCAGACCGACCACCACAAGATCTTCGTGCCGTCCCAGGATCTGATCAGCAAGCTGCCCGATACCATCAACGCCATGTCGGAGCCGATGGTCTCCTACGACAACATCGGCTTCTATCTTTTGAGCCGCGAGGTGTCGAAGCACATCAAGGTGGTGCAGTCGGGCCAGGGCGCCGACGAGGTGTTCGGCGGCTATCACTGGTATCCGCCGCTCGCCAACTCCAACGACGTGGTCTCCGACTACGCCAAGGTGTTCTTCGACCGCAGCCACGAGACCTTAAAGACGCAGCTTGCCGACGAGTGGCTGCCCTCTGCGGACACCAGCCGCGATCTCGTCGCCGAACATCTCATGCGCACAGGCGCCGCCACGCCGGTCGACCGCGCCTTGCGCCTCGATTCGGAGATCATGCTCGTCGACGATCCGGTGAAGCGCGTCGACAACATGACCATGGCCTGGGGGCTCGAAGCGCGCGTCCCTTTTCTCGATCACGAGCTCGTCGAGCTTGCGGCGTCGATCCCGCCCGACTTCAAGCTCGCCGACAACGGCAAGGGCGTGTTGAAGGATGCCGCCCGCCTGGTGGTGCCGAGCGAGGTCATCGACCGCAAGAAGGGCTACTTCCCGGTTCCCCAGCTCAAATATATCGAAGGACCCTATTTGGAGCTGGTGCGCGACGCGTTGACCAACAAAGCGGCGCGCGAGCGCGGTATATTCCGCACCGATTACCTGGAGCGGCTGTTCGCCGATCCCGACCGCACACATTACACCCTTGCGCGGCTCGGAGCTGTGGCAAGCGGCACTGCTCGAGATGTGGCTGCAGTCGCACAACATTTGAGGGCGCATCATGGCTGACGACAAGCCAATCGACGCCAATCCGCAAAAGCCTCAACGCGGC